>NZ_JCAXDP010000003.1:0-860641 GCF_059759315.1 Achromobacter sp. GQ309 | reverse complement strand
ATTGTTAAAGAGCGGCACTGCTAAATTCTGTACTACTGGTTTCTGCCTTCAACTTCGGCTAACTTCGCTTTCGCGTCGTCGCTGTCGTTGCAGCAGAGAAACGAGATTATGAAGAAGTTTTTATCGCTTGTCAAGTCAGCTTCGCATTTTGCTTTGCTTTGCTTTCTTGCGGCGACCTCTTCTGGTCTCGCCAGGACTTTCGTCCTGCCCCAGCAGCTATTGAAGTATCAGGAAAAACCCTAACCCTTCAGTAACTGCCAAGCCCGAAACTATAGCACAATTTTTGCGGATCTTGCAACTGGCTTCTGCCTGATTTGCGTCGATCTTTGCAATAACCGCCAAGCGCTCATTTCTGATTGCTGTTGCGGCAGGTGATGGTGAGTTGCCCCGCGTCGCCTGTTGCACTTGCTTCGCTTCGCGTCTCAAAACTGTCTGAGCTGCGAAGGAGCGAGACTATAGCACAGAATTTTGCGCTGTCATGGCGGCGTCGCAAAATTATTGTTGGCATCGGCAGCTTCCCCGCTGATCCGCCCTGCTCCGCCGGGTGCGGCATGGCTTGCGAACGGTCTTCCCTATATATATAGATGGCGGCAGCCCCTGTTAGCGGGACTAGTATGTACGTTTACTATTCGCATGTACGCCGCATCTCATTGGAGACAGACACGTTATGCCCCCTGCGATCGCCATGAGCGAAGACATCCTGATCAACGTTACCCCGTTCGAAACCCGCGTTGCGCTGGTGGAACAAGGTTCGGTCCAGGAACTGCACGTCGAACGAAGCATTCAGCGGGGCCATGTTGGCAACATTTATCTGGGCCGGGTGGTCCGGGTGCTGCCTGGGATGCAGAGCGCCTTTATCGACATCGGGCTGGAGCGTGCCGCGTTCATCCATATTGCGGATCTTCGTGAGAATCGTGCGGAGCGCAGCCAAGGGTTGACGCCGACGCCGATCGAGAAGCTGATTTTTGAGGGACAGACCCTCATGGTGCAGGTGGTCAAGGATCCGCTTGGCACCAAAGGCGCGCGGCTCTCCACGCAGATCAGCATGGCGGGGCGGATGCTGGTGTACCTGCCGCACGATCCGCATATCGGGATTTCTCAGAAGATCGATTCGGAGTCGGAACGCATCCAGCTCCGGGAGCGTCTGCAGGCGTTGATGCCGTCAGAAGAGAAAGGCGGGTTCATCGTGCGCACGCAGGCCGAGGGCGCCAACGACGCTGAGCTGACTGCCGACGTGGAATATCTGCGCAAGCTGTGGACGAGCGTGCAGGCGGCTGCCCGCACGCAGCCCGCCCCCGCGCTGCTGCACCAGGACCTGACGCTTGCGCAGCGCGTGCTGCGTGACATGGTCGGCCCCGATACCGGGTCGATCCTGGTGGATTCGCGGACGACCACGGCCGCGATGCTGGAATGGGCGCGTGTGTACACGCCATCGGTGGTGGACCGCATCCAACATTACAGCGGCGAGCGGCCCTTGTTCGATACGGCGAATGTGGACGATGAGATTGCGCGCGCGCTGTCGCGCAGGGTCGATCTGAAATCGGGCGGCTATCTGATCATTGACCAGACGGAAGCGTTGACGACGGTGGACGTGAACACCGGCGGCTTTGTGGGCGGCCGCAATTTCGACGACACGATCTTCAAGACCAACCTCGAGGCTGCGCAGGCGATCGCGCGCCAGCTGCGTTTGCGGAACCTGGGTGGCATCGTGATCCTGGACTTCATTGACATGGAGGAACAGGAACACCGTGACACGGTGCTGGCGGAACTGAAGAAGGCGCTGTCACGCGATCGGACCCGCATGACGGTCAATGGCTTTACGCAGCTGGGTCTGGTTGAAATGACGCGCAAGCGCACGCGCGATTCGCTGGCGCATCAGCTTTGTGAGCCCTGCCCCATGTGCGAGTCGCGCGGCAATGTGCGCACGCCGCGCACGGTCTGCTACGAAATCCTGCGGGAGATTCTGCGAGAAGCACGGCAGTTCAACCCGAAGGAGTTTCGCATTCTGGCTTCGCAGGAAGTGGTCGACCTTTTTCTGGAAGAGGAAAGCCAGCACCTGGCGATGCTGGGTGACTTCGTGGGCAAGCGGGTGTCGCTGGAAGTGGAAGCGACGTACTCTCAGGAGAAATACGACATCATCCTGGTATGACAGCATCAGATGAATGCCTAGTCATCGGACCAAATGAAGAGCCGCGCACGTTTGCGCGGCTTTTTTATTTCTTGCTTCACGAGATCCAAGAGGTCACGCGGCACAAACGTGACGCCGTTGAACACCACATCCTGGCCGGCGAGCCGGGCCGTGAACCGCACGGCGAGCCGTTCTTCACCGCGTTGCCCGTGCAATGCGATGGCGAATGTGACGAGGCCTACCTGATTCACCCATACGCTTCAACTCGATATGTATGGATTTTGTGACTTAACGCTTCGTTTGCAATGAATTCTGAAACCGATGGCGGCGACTAAGGGTTATCGATAAGCTGCGGGCGCTTTGCCGGGTGGGTAACCGCCTCGGCGCTTTTCCCTAGTCAATCGGAGGTCATTGCAATGAAGTCCCTATTCCGTCCGTTCCTGGTGCTGATCGCGGCCCTGCCGCTGGTGCTGGCCGCCTGCGGCGACAAGGAGCCCGAACAGCGCGCCGCGTTCACGCAGTTCCTGCAAACGCGCATCGTGGACAAGCCGGGCGTGCGCGTGCCGAAACTGACGGATGAAGAAAAGAAGTCGTTTGGCGATTACGCGGCCCAATACGCGGTGATCACCGACTTCAACGCGGGCATGGACGCTTCGGTCAAGCCGTTGTCGGGGATCCTGCAGAAGGGTCAGGTGCGCTCGGTGAACGATATCGTGTCGCGTCGCGAGGACCTGAAGACGGTTCGTGCCGGTCTGAACGACATGAATGCGGCGCTGAAGGAACACCGTGCCAAGGCTGACGCGGCGCGCGCCCAGCTCAAGCAACCTGAAGACCTGAAGGTCGTGTACGACAAGGCTTACGAGAAGACCATCACCCTGCCGGCTGATACGTTTGCCGATGTGCTGCCGCAGATCAACGCCACCTACGACGTCGCCCTGAAGGTTGCCGATTACGTCGAAGCGAACAAGTCGAAGATCGAGATCTCCGGCAACAGCGTGTCCGTGACGGACCCTGCCGTGCAGGCCGAGCTGAACAAGCTGCTGCAAGAGATGAATACACAGGCCAAGAATGTGCAGCAGGCCCAGACCCGTTTGCAGGCCGTGGTGATGGGCCGCTAAAGGCCGCTTCAATACCCGACACTGCGCATCGCCCCGCCGCCACCTGAAGGTGCGGCGGGGCTTTTTCATGCCGGCGCGGTTATCACGCCGGACGCCGCAGCCACGCGGTTGCGGCCGGATGCCTTCGCCTGGTACACCGCGGCGTCGGCGGCTTCCACAAGCGCCGCCGAACCGTCGTCTCCGTGTGGCAAGGCCGTGGCCACGCCGATGCTGACGGTGACGATGCCGCCTTCGTTGTCCTCATGCGCAACGGCCAGCTCCGCGACCGCGCGCCGGATGCCTTCGGCAATGTCCTGTGCTTGTTCGAGGCCGGTATCGGGCAGCAGCACCACGAATTCCTCGCCCCCGTAACGGGCCGCCAGGTCGCGCGGGCGGCGGGCCATTTTCTGGAATGTGAGGGCCAGCGTCCGGAGCAGCACGTCGCCTTCCTGGTGGCCATACCGATCGTTGTAGCGCTTGAAGTGATCGGCATCCAGAAACAGCAATGACAACGGCGTGCGATCGCGCCGCGCGGCCGCCCATTCCACTTGCAGTGTGTCGTCGAAGGTGCGCCGGTTGGCGATGCCGGTCAGCCCGTCTGTCTGCGCCTGACGCGCCAACTGTGCTTCGAATGCCTGCCGCCAGCGCATCTCGCGCCTGAAGAGGACGATCTGCGCCGTGACCGAGGCAAAGAGCGCCAGCGTGATCGGCACGATCAGCGCGGCGCGCCGGACCCACGGTTCAAGCAGGTCATCGACGGCCAGCGCAACGTCGATCACGAGCGGCGTGCGCTCGATGGCGTCGAACGCATAGAGCCGATTGACGCCGTCGTGCGACAGCACGCCGACAAATGCGCCCTCGCGGCCGATCAGGTATTGCTGGAAGTCGAGCGGCACGTCGATGCCGCTGCCGGCGTCGGCGCTGGAATACGGATTGCGCAAGAGAACGGCGCCGTCGTTGCGAAAGACCGTGATGGCATCGTGCGGACCGATGGACACTTCGGCAAAGCGGTCGCGGAAATATGCCGTACGCAGGGACCCGGCCACCACGCCGCCGAAACTGCCATCGGGGTTGGTGATGCGCCGGCTGATGGCGATGCTTTCATCGCCGCCGCGCAAGCGGCTGTTATACGGCCGGCTGACGAAGAGTCCCGTGTCGTCGGCGTCCCGGTGGACCTGGAAGTAATCGCGGTCAGCGAAATTGAGCTTGGGCGGCGTCAAGGCCAGCGAGTCGTAGCGTATGTTGCCTTGGGCGTCGAGCACGACGATGGCGCCCAGATACGCGGCCGTGGCTGAACGGTCGAAGAGGAACCGGTGCAGCGATTGCGGGTCGAGGTCGGCAATGCCGGGGTCTTGCAGGCGCTCGACCACGCCTTGCAGCGAAAGGTCGTAGACGTGCAACGTGCGGCCGATGTCCGCGGCGAGCACGCTGGCCAGGTTGCGGGCCGATACGTAGGCGGCTTCCCACGTGACGCGGCGATCCATCCATAACAGGGAAATGGCCGCTGCACAGATACCGATGGCGACGAGGCCGGCCAGCGCGTACAGCGTGCGGTGCACGATCCCGCGGGATTTCAATACGGCGCTCCTTCGCGATGGCGTTCGGGGTGGCGTAGTTCATCTGCAAGTTCTGCATGATGATGCCGGTGTCCGATGCCGGGCGCAAGGCATCGCCGCCCGGGGCACGGAACCGTGGGCGGCGATCAGCGCGGGTGGCGGTATTGATGGCGGGACGGGGCCGCAGGTGACGCGGCGCAAAGCTGGCGACGGGCGCGGCGCGAACCTGGAGACGGGCGCGGCGCGAAGCTGGTGACGGGCGCGGCGCGAAGCTGGTGACGGGCGCGGCGCGCCCGAGCCGAATTTCAGGAGACTGCGGCGGCGATGCGGAAGGGGAAGGCCTTGGCGCCGCGCGCCTTGTCGGTTTCGCGGTGGGCGTTGATGGCCCATGCGGGCCCCACCGCGCCGGCCTGCGCCATCAACTGGCGCGTCAGCACGCCCGAGAACCCGCAGCGAAGCGTCATGGCCTGACGCCGGGCAAGCTCGATTCCGATGACGTGCGACGTGGTCGAATTACGGTCCGTTTGCAGCATGGCAGCCCCCTGGCAAAAAGCGCTTCCTGAGTGAAGCGTCATGCGGATTAATCTACCCTAGCCGTTTGATTTTGCGCGTGAAATGATGCGTAAAGTAATGCAAAGAAGCCGAAATGCGCGCCGAAAAACAACCGTCAGGCGGATGGACTTGCGGCGGCGTCGCCGGTTTCGCGGTCCGGCCGGTCATTTATGCCATCCGGTTGACCAGTCATATTTCCGTAGAGCAATGAGCGGCCGGCGAACAGCCCGCCCGCCACCTCGAGGTCGAAGCGTTCGGTGTCGCGTTGCCGGACGTCCTGGATGACCTCCTCGGCCTCGTCCGGGGGCACGCCGATGGCGCGCAACGCCGCTTCGCCGAACACCAGCGCCGACTCCAGCGTTTCGCGGACCTGGAAATCCACGCCCTCGCGGGCAAGCGCCAGTGAATGAATGCGGTCGTAGGCCCGCACCACCAGGCGCACCAGCGGAAACTCGGACTTGATGAGTTGCACCATATGCGTGGCGGCTCGCGGGTCGTTGATGCACACGAGGATGGCGCAGGCATTCTCGGCGCCCGCCGAACGCAGCATGTCGGCACGCGTACCGTCCCCGTAATACACCTTGACGCCCCATTTCGCCGCAGCGCGAATCGCGTCGGTATCGGTGTCGAGGATGGATACCTTGACCCCGCGGGCCAGCATCGCCTGGGTCACGATCTGGCCGAAACGGCCAAAACCCACGATCAGCGCGCAACCGTCCAAGTCCCGGGCCACGTCCACGCCGTCCATGGAGGGCACGGGCTTGGGCAACAGCCAACGCAACGCCAGGACGCAGAGCGGCGTGAGCGCCATGGAAATGATGACGACCGCTGTCAGCACCGCGCCGGTATGCGCATCGAAGATGCCTTTTTCCGCCGCCGCGCTGTAGAGCACGAAGGCGAATTCGCCGCCTTGCGCCAGCAACGCGCACCGGGTGATCGCTTCGGCATGCGTCGCGCGAAGCAGCCGCGCCACGACATACACGCCCACGGACTTGACGGCCATGAAGACGACGACGCCCGCCAGGATGAGCGGCCATTCGCGCGCCACGGCCAACAGGTCCAGCGACATGCCCACGCCCAGGAAGAAAAGGCCCAGGAGGATGCCGCGAAAGGGTTCGATCTCTGCCTCGAGCTGATGGCGGAACGTGGACTCGGACAGCAGGACGCCCGCCAGGAATGCGCCCATGGCCATGGAAAGTCCGCCCAGTTCCATCAGCAGCGCCGCGCCCAGCACGACGAGTAATGCCGCCGCGGTCATGACTTCGCGCGCGTGCGCCGCGGCCAGTAGGCGAAACAGCGGATTGAGCAGCCACCGGCCGGCGGCCAGCAGCGCCAGAATGCAGCCGACCGCGATGGCCGCCTGCAACCAGGGATCGCCATCGCTGCCGCTGCCCGCGGGCGCCAGCAAGGCAGCCAGCGCCAGCAGCGGGACGATCGCCAGATCTTCGAGCAGCAGGATGGAGACGATGCGCTGGCCCTGCGCGCTGGTGGTCTCGTCGCGCTCGGCCAGGATCTGCATCACGATGGCCGTGGACGACAGCACAAAGCCCATTGCCGCCATGAACGCGGCGGCGCCCGACAGGCCGGCCAGCAAGCCCACGCCCGTGAGCAGCGCGCCGCAGACCAGGACCTGCGCGACGCCCAGCCCGAAGATCTCGCCGCGCAACTTCCATAGGCGCGACGGCTGCATTTCCAGGCCAATGATGAACAGAAACATCACCACGCCAAGTTCCGCGACGTGCAGGATGGATTTGGGATCGGAGAAAAAGCCGATGCCGAAGGGGCCGATCGCCAGACCGGCGGCCAGATAGCCCAGGACCGAGCCCAGCCCGAGGCGCTTGAACAAGGGGACGGCAATCACCGCTGCGCCGAGCAGAACGACGACGTTAAGGACTTGATTGCCTTCGGAAGGCAGGGCCATGGAGCGCTCCTGGTTGCATGGCGGGCCGAAGCGCCTGGGACGCCGCCCAGCCCGCTACGCACGGGCTGGGACCATTTTCCGGCAAACCACGGGATTGGCAAACAGGAACTTCGGCAATGAAAAACCGCCCCGAAGGGCGGCGGCTGGGGAACGACGCGCGACGGCTCAGTCTTCCCGGAACTGCATCTTGTACAGCGAGGCGTACAGGCCGTCGGCTGCCAGGAGTTCGGCGTGCGGCCCCTGTTCGACGATCCGTCCGGCGTCCAGCACGATGATGCGGTCGGCGTTCTGCACGGTGGACAGGCGGTGCGCGATGACCAGCGTGGTGCGGCCCTTCATCAGGCGCTCCAGCGAGGCCTGCACCTGGCGTTCGGATTCGTTGTCGAGCGCGGACGTGGCTTCGTCCAGGATCAGGATGGGTGCGTTCTTGATGAGCGCGCGCGCGATCGCCAGGCGCTGGCGCTGGCCCCCGGACAGGCGCGCGGCGTTTTCGCCCACCGGCGTGTTGATGCCCTGCGGCAGGCCTTCAACGAACTCGAGCAGGTTGGCGGCGGCGAGCGCGTCGCGCACCTTCTGCTCGCTGGACTTGCCCAGCGCGCCGTAGCCGACGTTAGCCGCGATGGTGTCGTCGAACAGCACGACGTCCTGGCTGACCAGCGACAGGTGCGAGCGCAGGCTGCGCAGCGTCAGGTCGTCGACGGGCACGTCGTCCACGAGGATCTGGCCACTATCGGCCAGCACGAAGCGAGGCAGCATGTTGACCAGCGTGGTCTTGCCGCTGCCGGACCGGCCCACAAGGGCGACGGTCTGGCCGGGTTCGACCACGAAGGAAATGTCGTTGACCGTGTCGCGGTCGGCATCGGGAAAGCGATGCGACACGTTGCGGAATTCGACCTTGCCGCGGACGGGCTCGGGCAGTTCCTTGGTGCCGGTGTCGTTTTCCGGCACCTGGTCAATCAGCGTGAACACGCTTTCGGCCGACACCAGCATCTTCTGCATGCGGGCGGCCACGTTCGTGAGGCGCTTGATGGGGTCGAAGATCTGGGCAAGCGCGGCCATGAACGAGGCGAAGCTGCCCACGGTGAGCGAACCGCTATTGGCCTGACTGAGCGCCACGGCGATGACCGCGCCCACCGAGATGGAGATGCAGACCTGGGTCAGCGGGGTCAGGGCCGCGTCGGCGGTGGCCGTGCGCATGGCGAAGCGGCGCAGGCGTCGGCTGACGAAATCGAAACGGCCGCGTTCGACGTCGTAGCCGTCGAACAGCTTGATGACGCGCTGGCCGTCGATGCCTTCGCCGACCACGCGGGTCAGCTCGGCATTCATGTTGACGGTTTCACGGTTGATGCGGCGCAGCCGCTTGATGAAAAAGCGCGAGATCATGACCGAGACCGGCAGCATGACCAGGATGATCAGCGTCAGCACCCACGACATATAGAGCAGGACGCAGATCAGGGCGATGACCACCAGGGTTTCGCGCACCAGCACCGTGATGACGTCGGTGGCGTAACCAGTAACATTGCCGGCGTCGATGGTGAAGCGGTTCAGGAGGCGGCCGGTGTCGCCGCGCTTGAAGTCCGCGTCGGGCAGGCCCAGCAGGCGCTCGAACATGTCGCGCCGCATGCCGAGCAGCACGTTGTTGGCCACCCAGGCCAGCAGGTAGTCGCTGAAGAAGTTGCAGATGCCGCGCAGCAGGATCAGGCCGACGACCGCCAGCGGCAGCGCCCAGACGTAATACGGTTTGGCGCCCGAGAAACCGCCATCGAGCAGGGGCTTCATGATGACCGCCAGCACAGGCTGCGTGGCTGCGGCGCCCGCCATCAGCAGGACAGCCGCCAACAAACCCTTCCAATAGGAACCCACGCGGCTGTAGATCCGGGACCAGAGTTCGGATTTGACGGGTTGGGAGCCCGCTGGCGCATTCCGTGCGGCAGAATTCAAAGGGATCACTCGCTTTTATACAATTGTGCCCAGGATTGTACCGGCTGCGCGCGTGCGCGCCGTCCCCGCCCCCTTAGCCCTATCCGCGCCCGTGCGCCCTTCCATGTCCGATATCAGTTGCCTGTATGTCCGCCTGCCCAACTGGGTGGGCGATGTCTGCATGAGCCTGCCCAGCCTGCGCGCCCTGGCCGCAAGCGGTCTCCCCCTGGTCCTCTGCGCCCGTCCCTGGGCCCGCGATCTGCTCGATGGCGTGGACAAGCTGGATTTCATTCCCATGCGAGGCAAGGTGGGCCCGGACCGGGCGGCCGTCAGCGCGCACCGCCGGGGGCTGGGTGCACAAGGCCGCCGCGCCCGCGGCCTGCTGCTGCCGGATTCCCTGTCCAGCGCGCTGGTGTTCCGCCTGGCCGGCGTGCCGTCGGCGGGATACCGCGACGATGGCCGCAGCTTCCTGCTGCGCTGGCCGTTCGCCAAGCCCGCCCAGCCGATGCACGCCGTCGAGTCCTGGCATCACCTCACCTGCGAAGCCCTGACCCGGTGGAATCTGCCGAGCGGTCCGGCCAAGCCGGGGCCGACGCTGGACCTGCCGCTGACGGCGGCGCACGAGCGCGCGGCCGGCGAGGCGCTGGTCCAGGCCGGGCTGGACGGCCGGCCCTTCGTCCTGATCGCGCCGACCGCCACCGGCCTGCACAAGGGCCGGATCAAGGTCTGGCCGGGATTCGATACACTGACGCGCGCCCTGCAGGCCCGCGGCCATACCGTGGTAATGTGCCCCCCTCCGGCCGAAACCGACGAAGCCCGGCGCAGTGCGCCCACGGCGCAGTTGCTGCCCCCGTTGGGACTGGGCGCCTTTGCGGCCTTGACCGCGCGGGCCACGCTGGTGATCTGTAACGATTCCGGCGTGTCGCACGTGGCGGCGGCGGCATCGGCCCGGCAGCTCACGCTGTTCGGCGTGACGCAACCGCAGCGCACCGGCCCCTGGTCCCCGCGCGCGGTGTGCGTCGGCTCCGACCAGGCGTGGCCGTCGCAGGAAGAAGTGACACGGCAGGCCGAGCGCCTGCTGGATGGTACGTAGTAATCAGGACAGTCTCGAAATGACCTTTTCCAGCTATCTCACGAATCTGATCATTCCCTTCAACTTGTGCATCACTCTGGTGGTCCTTGGCCTGGTGCTGGGACTGTTCCGGCTTCGCAAGATCGGCTTGACCCTCGTTGCCGCGGGTCTGCTCTGGGCCTTGGCCTGGTCCTTGCCCGCCACGTCGCTATGGGCCGGCGGCGCCCTGGAGAACCGGTATCCGCACAAACCGCCCACCGAAATGCCAACGGCAGACGCGATCGTGGTGCTGGGCGGCAACACGGCAAACGGCCGCGCCAACTGGTTCCTGCCCTATGACAAGGACACGGCGATCGTACGCGTGGACGCGGCCGCCCAGCTGTATCTGGCGGGCCGCGCGCCCAAGGTCCTGCTGTCGGGCGGCGCCCTGGAAGGCGACGTCAGCGAAGCTCGCGGGATGGCGCACGCGATCCGCCAGCAAGGGGTGCCGGAGTCGGCGCTCATCCTGGAAAACGCCAGCCGCACCACTTACGAAAACGCCACGCTGACCGAGGACCAGCTCAAGTCCCGCGGCATCGGCAAGGTACTCCTGGTCACGTCCGCGTTGCACATGCCCCGCGCGATGGCGGCCTTTTCCAAGCAGGGCGTGGAAGTGATTGCCGCCCCCGCGCCGCCGCAGATCGTGGCGCCGGCTGACGGCTCGCTGTCGTTGTGGCTGCCCGACGAACGTACGTTCGATGCCAGCCGCTCGATCGTGAAGGAATACGCCGGGCTCTTTGTCTATTGGTTGCGCGGATGGGTATGAGCTTGGCCGCCGCCGCGCTGGAATGCCGCGCGGGATGCGGCGCCTGCTGCATCGCGCCGTCGATCACGCGGCCCATTCCGGGCATGCCGCACGGCAAGCCCGCGGGCGTGCCCTGTATTCAGTTGCTGCCGGACATGCGGTGCGCCATCTTTGGGGACCCTTCCCGCCCGGACTTCTGCGGCGGACTGCAGCCGGAACACGAGATGTGCGGCTCGGACCGCGAACACGCCATCCGCTGGCTGGCCGACCTGGAACGGGCGACAGCGCCGCACCACTGAAAACGGGGCTCGCAGCCCCGTTTTTTTTCAGTTGCGCTCAAGCAGCACCTGTTCGTACAGCGCCTCGAAGCGCGACGCTACGGTCTCCCAGCTTTGGTCCCGGGCGATTTCCAGGCCGCGCGTCGTGAGCGCTGCGCGCAGCTCGGGGTTCGCCCCCAGGCTTTCCAGCGCCTGCGCCAGCTGGGCGCCATCACGCGGGTCCGACAGGATGAGTGCGTCAGTGCCCGCAGCCAGATACTGCGCGAATCCGCAATAGACCGGGGAGCTGACAATGACCGGCAGGCCATGCGACATGGCTTCCAGCGGCGCCATGCCGTAGCTGTCGTTCAGCGTCGGATGGGCGTAGATGTCGGCTGCGTTGAAATACTGGCCGACGTCCGACGTAGGATCGATCAAGGTGACACGGGAGGCGACGTCGCCCGCGGCGCGGACTCGATCGCGCGTGGGTCCGTCGGCGCCTACGACCAGCAGCTTGTATTGGGGTGGCAGCAGCGCCAGCGCATCCAGCAGCGCCGGCAGGCCTTTGCGCAGCGGATTGCGCGCCACCAGCAGACAGCCGATCGTGTCGGCATCCCAGCCCAGCCGCGCCCGCAGGGCGGCGCGGGCGTCGTTGCCATCCGGGGCCGGCAGTTTGACGCCCGGAGCGATGATGTCCACGGGAAGCTGCTCGCCGTAGCTGCGGTGGAGCTGGTCCATGATGAGGCCGGACACCGCGACCACGCGGCGCCGGGGGGTCTTGCGCACGCGCAGCCATTCCAGCGTCAGATAGGTGGCAAGGCGCGGACTGAGCCAGGCGGTCAGGCGCTGCAGCGGCTTGACCCGGGTGACGTGGTTGTAGCGGACCGGCGTCACGTGCATGACCTGGATCTCGCCCGCCCAGCCGTTCATGTGCGAATGCACGATGTCGAAGCGGCCGCGCGTGAGACGGTCAGCGCGCCAGGCAAAATACAGCACCCGGGTCCAGCTTGGGAGCCAGGCGGGAAACCGCACGGGCAAGAAATCGAATGGCAGATCGCTGTCGAAATCCCGGGCGACCACGGTGACGTCGTGCCGCTGGCCCAGCACACGCATCAGCTCGACGCCATACGCCTCTGCGCCTCCGAAACGATTGCCGAAGCGGTCCACCAACAGCGCAATGCGAAGCCGCCGATTATGGGCGCCGGCGGCTGTCTTCATACCGGGTGAGGCATTTCTGGAGAAAACGGATGATGTTGGTGGAGCGCGCCACCGTCACCCGCGGCAGACCGAAGGGATCGTCGGACGCCGCCGCCAGGCCGCGCTTGGTGAGCGTGGCATTGTCGTATCCAGCCTCGCGCGCCATGGCCTGGTGCTCCGGGCCGTGGTCGCCGTACGGATAACAGAACGCGGTGACCGGCGCACCGAGCGCCTGTTCGAGCTCGTCCTTGGACTCGACGATCTGGCGCCGCGCTTCTTCGGGCGAGAGCTCGGGAAGATGGACGTGGTCAAGCGTATGCGAACCGACTTCGTTGCCCGCCTGCGCCCATTCCCGCATTTC
This sequence comes from Achromobacter sp. GQ309, assembly GCF_059759315.1. Classification (NCBI taxonomy): domain Bacteria; kingdom Pseudomonadati; phylum Pseudomonadota; class Betaproteobacteria; order Burkholderiales; family Alcaligenaceae; genus Achromobacter; species Achromobacter sp. GQ309. Next base: position 847,796 of record NZ_JCAXDP010000003.1, on the reverse strand, counting down.
CTGCACGGTCATCAGCGGCGAAAACGGGATGCCCTTCTGGAGGTCCCACACGTTGCCGCCGTCGAACTGCCGAGCCACGAAATAGTTGGTGGCGGTGAACCCCAATTCGCTCAATACCGGCATCGCGTTGTGATGCACGTTGCGAAAACCGTCGTCGAATGTGATGCCGAATACCTTGCCCTGGCGCTCGCCACGGACATACGGCATGACTTCGCGCATGGACAGCCCGCGGTAACCGAGCCGGCGCATCCAGCGCATCTGCCGAGCAAAGCTATCAGGATGTACCGTCAATCCGCGAAACGGCGTGCCCTTGGGGTTGGGATCGCCGATCTGGTGATACATAAGGATTGGAATAGACATAGCTCGACATTATATGGGTCAGTGTCCGCCAAGCGTACGCTGATACACATCCACCGTAGCCTGCGCGAAACGCTCCAGGTTGAAGTCGCGCAAACTTGTTTCACGCGCCTTGCTGCCCATCTGTCGGACGACTTCCGGATTGTCCAGCATGAAGCGGAGCTTGGCGGTCATGGCGGGCACGTCGCGCGCCCGCACGATCCAGCCGTCCACGCCGTCCGTTACGTTCTCCGGCAGGCCGCCGGCATCGCTGACGAGCGCCGGCAGGCCCAATCCCATGATCTCGCGGCAGGCAAACGACAGCGCCTCGCGGTAAGAAAGGACGAAGCCCGCATGGCAGGACGCCAGCGCCGCGCGCACGTCGTCGAGCAGCCCCGGAAACTTGACCTGATCGATCATGCCGAGCTCGCGCACCCGCGCAAGCTTGGCCTCGGTGGGCGGATCGCCCGCCACCATCAGCAAGATGCGTGCCTTGTCGGCCGGCGGCAGCGCGGCCGCGGCGGCCACCAGGTCCAGCCAGCCTTTGTCGTAGTCGGTGCCCCCGGCGCTGCCCAGCAGCAGCTTGCCTTGCCAATCCGGACCGAAGAAGAGTTCGCGCAGCTTGTCCAGGCTTTCGGGCGGCGGCGGCGCGAAGAAATTGGTATCGATGCCGTGCCGGATGGTGGTGATGGGGCGCTTGCGGTACGGCGAGTGCTCCATCATGCCGCGGATGTAGTCGCTGACGGCGATGCCGTGATCCGTCGCCAGCGCCACCCGCAGCTTGTGTCCAAAACTGGAAAGCGGGTGATCGTTGTGCTTGGTGAACACGATGCGCGGACGGCGCCGCATGCCCAGCGTGGCCAGCATGACCTGCTTGTGGTCGGCCGAGCCGTTGGCGTGGATGATGTCGAACCGACCCTCGGCGATCAGGCGCTGCAGCCGGGCGCGGTCCTTGAACCAGGACGACGGGCGGGTCGTGTAGCGCATGTCCACCACCGTCACCCCGGGGATGGCCTTGGCGTAGCGGTACAGACGGCTGGTGCCGGGCACCGCCACGGTGATGTCGTGATCGCGGGCCAGCGCCTTGGCCAGGTTGATGATGTAGGTGACGTGCCCCCCGCCGTTGCCGGCGTGGAAGTTCGTGTAGAGGATCTTCACTTTTTGTTTTCTGCCAGGAACATCAGCTTCGAGTAGCGGAAGAAGCTGCCCGCCGCCGCGGTGACGGCCAGCACGAGTCCGTGGCGGCCATCCAGGAAACCGCGCCGGATCAGGTAGATGCGCACGAAGGTCCAGAAGCCGTGGCCCAGCGCCCCGAAGACCGAGGTGCGCTTGCCCTTGGCATACATCATGGCCGCGGCGTCGGACGAGTAACGGTTGACCTTGTTGATCAGCGCGTCCAGGTTGTCGTACGGATAGTGGTTGAAGTAGCCGCGCATCTGCAGGGGCCGGCCGTTGGCTGGCACCACCCGCTCGTGGACGGCGGCGTCGGTGAAGCGCGCCGTGCCGCGCTTGAAGAGGCGCAGCACGTAGTCGGGCCACCAGCCGCTGTGGCGGATGTCGCGGCCGCAGAAATTGGACAGGCGCGCGATCTCGTAGGCGTCGGCGCGGGGCGCGCGCAGCACGTCCTGGATTTCCTGCGCCAACTCGGGGGTGACGCGCTCGTCCGCGTCGATCGACAGCACCCAGTCGCCCGTCGCCAGATCCAGCGCGCGGTTCTTTTGCGGACCGAAACCGGGCCAGTCGGCGGTGACTTCAACGCGGGCCCCAAGCGCCCGCGCCAGTTCCACGGTGCCGTCGGTGCTGCCCGAATCCACGACGATGAACTCGTCGGCGAACGACACGGACTTCAGGCAGGCGGCAATATTTGCCGCTTCGTTCTTGGTGATGATGATGACTGATAGCTTCATCCGCGATTCCTAAGACGCTTTTTCCAGGCCTTCCAGGCGTGATAGCGCGGTCCCCAGAACGGGTCGCGCGACAGCCAGATCCGGCGGTTCAGCCAGGACCCGCCCAGATTGCGCACCGCGAAGCGATAGATATGGCCGGGATCCGTGCCGGGCAGGTTCTGGCCGAAAGGGTCGGTAGTGTACAAGTGCCGGAAACCGGCCTGCCGCGCGGCGGCCACGTAGTCGGCGTCGAAATAACCCTGCGGCCAGCACAGGTGATCGCTCACGCCGCCAAGCCGGCGGATCAGGGTGTCGCGCGAATCGTGCAGATCCTGCGCGATGCGTTCGCGCTTGGCGGCCACATCCGCGCCACAGACCTTGTCCCAGCGGGTGTGCGTGTTGGTATGGGAATGGAACTCGAAGGTGCCGGCGGCCTGCATGGCCTCGATTTCGCTCCAGCGCAGCATCGCCTCGTCGGCGCGGCCCGACGCCACGAGTTCCTTGCAGGCGTGGTGATCGGGGGTCGGGGGCAACGCGCCGCCCTGCCCCGCATGCGGCCGCACGGGGCCGTCGCCGATCCAGCCGGTGATGGTGAACAGCACCGCGCGCATGCCATGGCGGGCCAGGACGGGATGCGCGTGCACCCAATTGTTCAGGTAGCCATCGTCAAAGGTGATGAGCACAGAGCGTTCGGGCACGCTGCCGCCGGCCAGGTAGGCGGCGAACTGCGCGGTGGTGAGCGACTGGTAGCCGGCGCGCGCCAGGCGCGCGATCTGCGTTTCGAAGACGTCGGGCGTCGCGGCGATCATGCCACCCGCCGGCGTGATGTGGTGGTACATCAGCACCGGAACGTTGGGCGCGTTCATTTGCGGCGCTCCGCCAGCCAGCGCGTATAGATCGCCTCCGTGGTTTCCGCAAGGCGCGCGGGAGAAAACACGCCCTCTTCCCAGACCATCTTGCGGCCGGCCTCGCCCATGGTGCGGCGTAGGGCCGGGTCGTCGATCAGGCGCTCGAGTGCGGTGGTCAAGGCGAGCGAGTTCTTGGGCGGGACCAGAAAGCCCGTCACGCCGTCCCGGAACATCTCGGATACGCCGCCGACGTTCGTGCCGACGACCGGCAGCCCGCTCGCCTGCGCCTCGACATAGACCGTACCGGAGGCTTCCTGTTGGGTGGCCAGCGCGAAGAGGTCGAATCCCGCCAGCAGGTTGGGGACGTCGCGCCGCGTGCCCATCAGGTGGATCCGGTCTTGCAGGCCGCGCTGAGCAATGTACGCCTGCGTCTGCTCGAAGACCGGCGAACCGGCGCCCACGAACACCAGGTGCAGCTTCGGACGCACGGCCATCAGCGGCGCCATGGCGTCGATCAGGTCCTTGTGGCCCTTGGTGGCGCGCATGACGGCCACACAGCCCACGACGATGTCGTCGTCGGCCAGGCCGAGTTCGTCACGCAAGGTGGAGTGCTCGACGGGCGCGGGCAGCACGATGGGCGAATACACGGTCGCGATCTTCTCGGCCGGGACGCCGCGGCTGATCAGGTATTCGCGCACATGGTCGCTGACGGCGGTGACGCGGTGCGGCAGGATGGTGTAAGACCACATCGAGCCGACCACGTTGGACAGGTGGCGGGTGCGCACGATGAGGGGCGTACCTGCCATGCGCCCGGCCAGGGCGGCGATGACCGTGTCGCGCCGGCTGTGCGTATTGAGCACGTCAAAGCGCCCCGCCTTCAGGATCTGGCGGACGGCGGGGACGCCCTTCAAATAGGCCACCGTCCCCTTCATATCGACGGCATGCACGGTGAAACCGGCATCCCGCAGACGCTCAGTCAGTTGCGCGCGCGGCTGGCAGATCGCTTCGACATGATGCCCGCGCGCCCGCATGGCATGCATTTCCTTGAAAATTCGTCCTTCCTGTCCACCAAAGGCGGTGGCGGCTTCCGAATGCACGATACGTAGACTTGAAGACATCAGTACGTAACCTCCACGCCGTCCGGTTTGGTCCAGGCGTTCAGGTTGGCGAGCAGCGTGTCGGCCATGCGCACGCGCCATTCTTCGCCTAGCCTGACCGTGCACAGGAAATTGTTCTTGGTGTAGACGATGTCGACCGGCACGCCTGGAATGCCGTTCTCGGGTTCGGCGCGGAACGGGTTGAGCATCTGGCGCAGACGGGCCGCGTCGGCGCTGCCGTTGAGCTTGACGCGCAGCGACTTGGCGCGGGCTTCGCGCGCGAGCTGCAGGTCATAGAGCTGCTCGGCAACGATGCGCATGCCGCCGGAATAGTCGTCGTTGCTGACCTTGCCCTGCACGATGACGAGCTGGTCTTCGCGCAGGCGATTGCGGTGCTTTTCAAAGAGTTCGTTGAAGACCGAGATTTCCACCTGCGCCGTGCCGTCGTCCAGCACGGCAAAGACCATCTTGCCGCGGCGGGTCATCATGACGCGCACGCTGGCCAGCACGCCGCACATCCATTGCAGGTCGCGCTGCGGCTCCATGCGGGCCAGCTGCATCGGCACGATGCGGCGCACTTCGTCGCGCCACGCATCGAACAGGTGGCCGCTGTAGTAATAGCCCAGCGCGGATTTTTCTTCGGTCAGTTTCTTGTGCAGATCCCACGGCGCGACCTTGGCGAGTTCGCCCGCGACCACGTCGCCGCTGTCGTCGCCAAAAAGCGAGGCCTGGTTGGCGCTGCGCGCGGCCTGCTCGGCCGCTTCCATGGCGGTAGGCACGGAGGCCAGCATCGCGGCGCGGTTCGGCTCGATGGTGTCGAACGCGCCGGCCTTGATCAGGGCCTCGATGGTGCGGCGGTTGACGGCCTGCTTGCTGACGCGGCGGCAGAAGTCGAACAGGTTCAGGAACGGGCCGCCTTCCTTGCGCGCACGCAGGATGTCCTCGACGGCGCCCTGCCCGGTGCCCTTGACGGCGCCCAGGCCGTAACGCATGGTGCGCGGCGGCTTGCCTTTTTCGGTGTGCTTGTCAGCGACGGGTTCGAACCGGTAGCCAGAATGGTTGACGTCGGGCGGCAGCACCTCGACGCCGTTGTCCTGGGCGTCGCGGCAGAAGATCTGGACCTTGTCGGTGTCGTCCATGTCCGAAGACATGGTGGCGGCCAGGAACTCGGTCGGGTGGTAGGCCTTCAGCCAGGCGGTCTGGTACGAGATCAGCGCGTACGCGGCCGAGTGCGACTTGTTGAAGCCGTAGCCCGCGAACTTCTCCATCAGGTCGAAGAGCTTGACCGCCAGATCCGGATCGTGGCCCTTTTCCTTGGCGCCCTGTTCGAACAGTTCGCGGTGCTTGGCCATTTCCTCGGGCTTTTTCTTGCCCATGGCCCGGCGCAGCAGGTCGGCGCCGCCCAGCGAATAGCCCCCGATGATCTGGGAGATCAGCATCACCTGTTCCTGGTAGACGATGACCCCGTAGGTGCTCTTGAGGGTGGCTTCCAGGTCCGGGTGGAAATAATCGACCGCCGCGCGCCCGTGCTTGCGGTTCACGAAGTCGTCCACCATGCCCGATTCCAGCGGCCCCGGACGATACAGGGCCAGCATGGCGATGATGTCTTCGAACGTATTGGGCCGCAGCTTCTTGAGCAGCTCTTTCATGCCGCGCGATTCAAGCTGGAACACCGCGGTGGTGTTCGCGTCGCACAGGATCTTGTAGGCCGCCGGATCGTCCAGCGACAGCGCCATGACGTCGAAGTCGCGCTTTTCGGCGTTGAACTGGCGCACGTAGCGCACGGCCCAGTCCAGGATGGTCAGGTTGCGCAGGCCCAGGAAGTCGAACTTCACCAGGCCGGCCGCCTCGACGTCGTCCTTGTCGAACTGCGAGACCGCGCTGTTTTCCTGGCCCGGCTGGCAATACAGCGGGCAGAAGTCGGTGAGCTTGCCGGGCGCGATCAGCACCCCGCCCGCGTGCATGCCGATGTTGCGGGTCAGGCCTTCGAGCGGCTTGGCCAGGTCGACCAGCGCGCGGACTTCTTCTTCCTGCTCGTAGCGGTCCTTGAAGGCGGGCTCGTCCTTGAGCGTGCGCTCCAGCGTCCACGGATCCATCGGATTGAACGGGATCAGCTTGGACAGGCCGTCGCAGAACATATAGGGCATGTCCAGCACACGGCCGGCGTCGCGCACCACGGCCTTGGCGCCCAGCGTGCCGAACGTGGCGATCTGGCTGACGGCGGCGCGGCCGTATTTTTCCTTGACGTAGTCGATGACCCGTTCGCGGTTGTCCTGGCAGAAGTCGATATCGAAGTCGGGCATGGAGACCCGCTCGGGATTCAGGAAGCGCTCGAACAGCAGGTCATAGCGGATGGGGTCGAGGTCCGTGATGCCCAGCGCGTAGGCCACCAGCGAACCGGCGCCCGAGCCCCGGCCCGGGCCGACCGGCACTCCGTTGTTCTTGCCCCAGTTGATGAAGTCCTGAACGATCAGGAAGTAGCCGGGAAAGCCCATCTGGATGATGGTCTTGCACTCCCAGCGCAGCCGCTCGTAGTACTGCTCGCGCTTGGACTCGCGCTCGGCGACGTCCGGGAACAGGAACTCCATGCGCTTTTCGAGGCCCTCTTCGGAGAGCTGGACCAGATAATCGTCCAGCGTCACGCCGTCGGGCGTGGGGAAATTGGGCAGGCGCGGCTTGCCCAGCACCAGGCTCAGGTTGCAACGCTTGGCGATTTCGACCGTGTTGGCCAGCGCCGACGGCACGTCGGCGAAGCGGCGCGCCATTTCCTCGGAGCTGAGCAGATACTGCTCTTTCGAGAACCGACGCACGCGGCGCGGGTTGGCCAGGATTTCACCTTCGGCGATGCAGACGCGCGCCTCGTGCGCCTGGAATTCGAATTCGTCGAGGAACTGCACGGGATGGGTGGCGACCACCGGCAGCCCGGCTTCCGAGGCCAGCCGCATGGCGGCCTGGCAGTAGCCTTCGTCGCCGTCCATGCCGGCGCGCTGCAATTCGACGTAGTAGCTGCCCGGGAACATCAGCGCCCACTGGCGCGCCAGGGCCAGCGCCGACACCGCGTTGCCGGCCTCGAGCGCCTGCCCGACGTCGCCGGCGCGCCCGCCAGACAGGGCGATGAGACCAGCCTGTCCTTGGAGCCATTCGCGGCGGATTTCGGCCCGGCCTTTGCCCTGGTTCGTCAGGAACGCCTTGGACAGCAGTTCGCACAGATTCAGGTAACCCTGGTGGTTGCGCACGAGCAACAGCAGGCGGAAGGGCTTCGTCGGATCTTCGTCGTTGGAAATCCAGACGTCGCAGCCTGCGATGGGCTTGACCCCCGCGCCGCGTGCACCCTTATAGAATTTGATCAGTCCGAACAGGTTGGACAGATCGGTCAGGGCGACGGCGGGCTGGCCCAGCTTGGCCACGCGCTTGATGAGGTCGGGGATACGCACCGTACCGTCCACGACCGAGAACTCGGAGTGGACGCGCAGGTGAACAAATGGGGTCGGGGTCGTTACGGCTTCGGACATGGCGGAATTGTACCCAGCGGCCGACCGCCCTAGAACAATCCTTGCATCAGAATCCGCCAGTTGCATCCCGCCCTGACGGGATCCGCCCGGGAGGCTTGTGGGACAATACCGCCCATACCGCACTACCCCGTCGCACGACGAGACATACCTATGAAATGGTTAATACCTGGGATCTGGCTGGCCGCCATCCTGTTCGCGCACTTCCGAGGCCGCGTCAAACTGCCCCTGGGACGGCAATTCCTGGACCATTCGGTGCTGCTGGCGCCGATCAACGCGTTCATGGTGCTGACGTCCCGCGTGCCCACGACGCCGTACCTGACGACCAGCGAAATCGCCGAACTGAAAGTGCTGGACGACAACTGGGAGACGATCCGCGAAGAGGCCATGCAGATGGCCGAGCTTCGCCGGATCAAGGCGGCCGACACCCACAACGACATCGGTTTCAACTCGTTCTTCAAGTATGGCTGGAAGCGGTTCTACCTGAAGTGGTACGACGCCCGCCACCCCTCGGCCGAGGAACTCTGCCCCAAGACGGTCGCCATCCTGAAGGGCCTGCCCAAGGTCAAGGCCGCCATGTTTGCCGAGCTGCCGCCGGGCGGCCAGCTCAATCCGCACCGTGATCCGTTTGCCGGGTCGCTGCGCTATCACCTGGGACTGGTCACGCCCAACGACGACGGCTGCCACATCATCGTTGATGGCGAGCACTACAGCTGGCGCGATGGCGAAAGCGTGGTGTTCGACGAGACCTACGTCCACGAGGCCTACAACAAGACGGGCGAGAACCGGATCATTCTGTTCTGCGACGTCGAGCGGCCGCTGAAGTGGCGCTGGGCCGAGGCCTTCAACCGCTGGTTCGGCCGCAAAGTCATGTCGGCGGCCAGCTCGCCCAACGACGGCGGCGACCAGACGGGGGCCATCAACAAGCTGACGCACGCGCACTGGGTGATCGACCAGAAGCGCAAGGCGTTCAAGAAGTGGAACCGCACGGCGTACAAGGCCACGAAGTACGGGCTGATCGCGTTGGTGATCGTCGGGTTCCTGGCGCTGTAAAGACGCCGCAAAAGAACGGGCCGCAAAGCGATTTGCGGCCCGTTTTGCATGCGGCGTCAGCTAGCGCTTAGCGTTGCAACGATTCCCAGCTTTTCATCAGCCGCTTGACCGACACCGGCATCGGCGTGCGCAGCTCCTGGGCGAAGAGCGCGACGCGCAATTCCTCGAGCAGCCACCGGAACTCGTCCAGGCGGGGATCGGCCGCGCCTTTCAGCGCCGCGCGGGCACGCTGGTATTGCGTGACCAGCGGCGCCATTTCCGACACCAGCTTCGCGTCCCGCGCCGGGTCGGCGCGCAGCTTGTCGATGCGTGCAACCGCCGCCTTCAGGTAGCGCGGAAAGTGCGACAACTGCGCGTACGGCGTGTCGCGGATGAACCACTTGGGCATCAACGCACCGAGTTGCTGCTGCAGATCCGCGTACGCAGCCGCGTGGGGCTTGGCCTGCGGCAGCTTGCGTTGAAGCGCCGCATATTCCGTCAGCACCGCGCCGGCCAGCCGCGCGACCTCCTGGGCCAGCAGACCCAAGCGGCCCTTGCCCTCGGCGCGGCGGGCTTCGAACTGCTGCTCGTTCACCGGCCAGGGCTCGGCAAGACACGCCTGCCCCAGCGCGCAGTCGATGATCTGGTCGCGCAGCTCTTCCTGCGTGCCCAGCGTCATGTACAGCATGCTGATCCTGGTGAGGTCGGTAAGGTTCTTTTCGAGGAACTTGACCTGCTCGCGCAGGCCCAGCCGGAAGAGTTTCAAGAGGCCCGCGCGATGGTGCTTGCGCGCCTCGTCGGGATCGTCGAACACGTCCAGGTCGCAATGCGCCCCTCGGTCCACCAGGGCCGGATAGCCGATGACGGACTGGCCGCGCCGCTTGATCTCCATGATCTCGGGCAAGGGCCCGAACGACCAGGAGGTCAGGTTTTCGTGCGCCAGCGCCTGCGCGACCTGCGTGTCGCTGGCCGCCAGTTGCTGGAAGGTGGCTTGAGCCTGCTTGCCGAATTCGGCGCGCAGTTGCGCCAGATTGCGGCCGGCGGCCAGCATGCGGCCGTGCTCGTCCACGACGCGGAAGTTCATGAACAGATGCGCCGGCAGGGTTTCCAGCTTGAAGTCCCCCACCGCCGGGCGGATCTGCACCTGGTCCCACATGTCGGCGATGATGGCATCCACCAGCCCCGTCTGCGGGTCGGCCAGGCGCTCGAACCAGCGGTCGTAGAAGCCCGCGGCGTAGTCGGGCAGCGGCACGCAGTGGCGGCGCAGCTTCTGCGGCAGCGACTTGAGCAGCAGATGCACCTTTTCCTTCAGCATGCCGGGCACCAGCCACTCGCAGCGCGCGGGATCGATCTGGTTCAGCGCGAACAGCGGCACCGACAGCGTGACGCCGTCGCGCGGCGAGCCGGGTTCGAAGTGATAGTCCAGCGCCATCGACACGCCCTGCCATTCCACCTTCTTGGGAAAGACATCGGTCGTGACGCCGGCCGCCTCGTGCCGCATCAGCTCGTCGCGCGTCAGCATCAGCTTGGCGGCGGCCGCCTTGTCCAGGCCGCTCACCCACTTTTCCAGCGATGCGGTCTGCGAAATGTCGGCGGGAAGCTGCCGGTCGTAGAACGCGTAGATCAGCTCGTCATCGACCAGGATGTCCGGCCGCCGCGTCTGGTGCTCAAGCTTTTCGATACCCGCGATGAGCTTGCGGTTGTGCGCGACGAACGGCAGGCGCGTGTCGATCTCGCCGGGCACCAGCGCCTGGCGGATGAAGAGTTCGCGCGCATGGGTGGGATTCACGCGGCCGTAATGAATGCGACGGCCGGTGTAGATGGCCAGGCCGTAAAGCGTGGCCCGCTCGTTGGCCACGACCTGCCCGGCCTTCTTTTCCCAGCGCGGGTCCGACCAGTTCTTGCGGATCAGGTGCGCGCCGACCTTTTCGAGCCACACCGGGTCGATGCGCGCCACGCAGCGCGCGTACAGGCGCGTGGTCTCGACCAGTTCGGCCGCCATGATCCAGCGGCCGGCCTTTTTCACCAGGCGCGAGCCCGGATGGATGTGGAAGCGGATTTCGCGCGCGCCCTGGTAGCTGCCGCCTTCGTCGCTCTTGAAACCGATGTTGCCCAAAAGGCCCGACAACAGCGCCATGTGCAGCTGTTCGTACGTGGCTTCGGACTGATTGACGCGCCAGCCCTGCTCGCCCACCAGCGCCGACAGCTGCGTGTGCACGTCGTGCCACTCGCGCAGGCGGATGGGCGACAGGAAGTTCTGCCGCAACAGGCCCACCAGCTTGCGCTGCGATGCCTTGTGCTGCACCTGCTCGCCATACCAGCGCCACAGTTTCAGGAAAGAAATGAACTCGGACTTGTCGTCGCCGAACTTGGCGTGCGCGGCCTCGGCGGCCTCGCGCTCCTGCATGGGGCGATCACGCGGATCCTGCACGGACAGCGCCGAGGCGATGATCAGCATTTCGGCCAGGCACTGGTGTTCTCGCGCGGCCAGGATCATCCGGCCGATGCGCGGGTCCACGGGCAGCTTGGCCAGTTCATCGCCGGTGCGGGTCAGGACAAAAGACGCGCCTGTTCGCCCGTCGTCCGTGTCGTCGTCGGACGCCGACGCCAGTTCAATGGCGCCCAGTTCCTGCAGCAGGTGGTAGCCATCGGCCACCGCCCGTCCCGGCGGCGCCTCGACGAAGGGGAATTGTTCGATGTCGTCGAGCTTGAGCGACTTCATCCGCAGGATGACCGACGCCAGCGACGAGCGCAGCACTTCGGGATCGGTGAAGGCCGCGCGGTTGTTGAAATCCAGCTCGTCGTAGAGCCGGATGCAGACGCCCGGCCCCACCCGGCCGCAACGGCCGGCGCGCTGGTTGGCCGAGGCGCGGCTGATGGGCTCGATGCGCAGCTGTTCGACCTTGTTGCGCCACGAATAGCGCTTGATGCGGGCCAGGCCGCTGTCGACCACGAAGCGGATGCCGGGCACCGTCAGCGAGGTTTCCGCCACGTTGGTGGCCAGCACGATGCGGCGCGCGTTGCCGCGCGGGCGGAAGATCTGTTCCTGCTCGGCCTGCGACAGGCGCGCGAACAGCGGCAGGACTTCGGTGCCGGCCGGGTGCCGCTTGCGCAGCGCTTCGGCCGATTCGCGGATTTCGCGTTCGCCAGGCAGGAACACCAGCACGTCGCCCGGACCATGCCGCGCGCATTCGTCAACCGCATCGACGATGGCGTCGATCAGGTCGCGCTCTTCGTCGCCCGACATGCGCTCGCGGTCGCGCCCGGCCTTGTTGGGCGCCGGCGCGTTGTCGTCGGCGGCGGGCTCTTCGCGCACGGGCCGGTAGCGCACTTCCACGGGATACAGGCGCCCCGAGACTTCGATGACCGGCGCGGGCTTGTCTTCCGACGCGGCAAAGTGCCTGGCGAAGCGCTCGGCGTCGATGGTGGCCGACGTGATGATGAGCTTGAGGTCCGGACGCCGCGGCAAGAGCTGCTTGAGGTAGCCCAGCAGGAAGTCGATGTTCAGACTGCGTTCGTGCGCTTCGTCGATGATGATCGTGTCGTAGCGGCGCAGCAGCGGATCGCGCTGCGACTCGGCCAGCAGGATGCCGTCCGTCATCAGCTTGATGGACGCGTTGGGCCCGGTGCGGTCGTTGAACCGCACCTGATAGCCGACGACTTCGCCCATGGGCGTGTTCAGTTCCTCGGCGATGCGCTTGGCCACCGAGGTCGCCGCCAAGCGGCGCGGCTGCGTGTGGCCGATCATCTTCTGGCGGCCACGGCCCAGTTCCAGGCAGATCTTCGGAAGCTGCGTGGTCTTGCCCGAGCCGGTTTCGCCGCTGACGATCACGACCTGATGGCCGGCGATGGCGCGCGCGATCTCCTGCCGCCGTGCGCTGACGGGCAGGTCTTCGGGGTAGGTGACGGCCGGGATGGGCCGTTCGGGACGGGGCGCGGCGGGGCGGCCTTCGGGACGGGCCCGGGGGGCTTGCCGGGCGGCTTGCCGAGGGTCCGGCTGAGCACTTTGCCGGGCGTCTTCCGGGGTCTGCTCCCGGTCAGTGGCGCGCGGCGCCGGCTTCTTCGGCGCCCGCGGGCTGGAGGATTCAGGCATGTAGGATTTATCCGATTAGCCCGCCATTATAAATTTCTGGCGGAGTTCGCGCGCGCGGCCCCTGGCTGCCCGCGCGCGGGGCTCCTACAGCAGCTTGCCGGGATTCATGAGCTGATTGGGATCTAGCGCCCGCTTGATCATCAGCATCAGGTCCATTTCAACCGGCGACTTGTAGCGGCGCAGCTCGTCGCGCCGCAATTGGCCCACGCCGTGTTCGGCGCTGATGCTGCCGCCGCGCTGCGCCACCAGGTCGTGCACGCGGCGGTTCAGCGCCGCGGTCAGCCGGGCGTACTCGGCGGGCGCCACGTCCGGCGGCAGCAGCACGTTGTAGTGCAGGTTGCCGTCGCCGATGTGGCCAAAGTTGATGATGGGCAGTCCCGGAAAATCCGACACCAGCGCCAGATCCGCTTCCTCGACGAATGCGGCCAGGCGCGAGATGGGCAGCGCGATGTCGTGCTTGACCGCCTTGCCCGCGCGCACCTGCGCCTGCGAGATGCCTTCTCGCAGCCGCCACAGCGTCTGGACCTGCGTGTCGTTCATTGCGACGACGCAGTCCTGGATGACGCCGTCCTCGAGCGCCGCGCCGAGCGCCGCTTCCAGCAAGGAGGGCAGGCCGGCGGGCTCGGTGTCCGACAGTTCCAGAAGCGCGTGATAGGCATGGCGGGCGGCCAGCGGACTGGCCGCGCCGCTGACGTGCGCCACCACCAGATCCAGGCAATGCGCCGACATCATTTCGAACGCGGTCAGCCGTTCGCCGCAGACGCCCTGCATGCGGCTCAATAACGCCACGATTTGCGCGGGCGTATCCGCCCCCACCCACGCCGCCACGCGGCCCGCCGGCGCAGGGTACAGCTTGAGCACCGCGCCGGTGATGATGCCCAGCGTGCCCTCCGAGCCGATGAAGAGACTCTTGAGGTCGTAGCCGGTGTTGTCCTTGCGCAGGCCGCGCAGGCCATTCCAGACGCGGCCGTCGGGCAGCACCACCTCCAGCCCCAGCGCCAGGTCGCGCGTGTTGCCGTAGCGCAGCACCGCGGTGCCGCCGGCATTGGTGGCCAGATTGCCGCCGATGGTGCAGCTGCCCTCCGCGCCCAGACTCAGCGGGAAAAACCGCCCGACCTCGCGCGCGGCAGCCTGCACGTCGGCCAGCAGCACGCCTGCGTCCGCACACAGCGTGTTGTTGACCGGATCGACCTCGCGGATGCGTTTCATACGGTTCAAGCTCAGGATCACCTGCGCGCCGCTGCCGTCGGGCGTGGCGCCCCCGCTCATTCCGGTATTGCCGCCCTGCGGCACCACCGGCGTGCGCGTCTGATGGCATAGACGCATGACGGCCGACACCTCGGTGGCGTTGCGTGGCCGCACCACCACTGGCGTGCTGCCCTGCCACTTGCCCAGCCAGTCGCGCACGTAGGGCCCCTGCCCCTCGGCGTCCAGCACCAGCCCGTTGTCGCCGACCAGATGCGACAGCCGTTCGATCAGTTCGTGGTTGCGCATGGTGGCCTCAGGCGCCGTGCCAGTTCAGCCGGATGCGGCCGATCGCCATCGCCGCGGCAGCCTGTGTCGGCTCGACGACGGGCAGGCCCAGCTCGGCCTGCAGCCAGCCGCGATACGCGGCCATGCCGGCGCAGCCCAGCACCAGCACGTCGGCCTGATGCTCGTCGCGCAACCGCGCGCCCACGTGCAAAAGGCGCTCGCGGGTACGCGCCTCGTCCGACAGTTCGACCACGCCCAGATCCAGCGGCAGCTCGGCCGCCACGCGGCCCGACAGGCCGATCGCGCCGAACATGCGTCCGTGGCGCGGCAGCGATTGGCGCAGGATCGCAATCACACCGACGCGCTGGCCCAGCGTCAGCGCGGTCAGCATGCCGCATTCGCTGATGCCCAGCACGGGCTTGCGCGTGGTTTCGCGCACCGCGTGCAGGCCAGGATCGCTGAAGCAGGCGATGACGTAGCCTGCGGCGGCCGCGCCGTGCTCCGCATCGAGCTTGCGCACCAGCGCGGCGAGCGGCAACGTCACGCTTTCGACGTCGAGCTGCGTCTGGACGCCCGCAGGTCCTTCGGCCAGCGTCAGGCATTGGATGCGCGGACCGCCGGCCATGCGCAGCGGCTCCAGCGCCGCGTCGAATGCGTCCGTCACGGCTTGCGTGGAATTGGGATTGATCACAAACAGGGTCTGTTCCATTCGTCCGTCCTGGTCGTCCGTCCTGGTGGTGGCGGGGCCCGGGCCACGCTGACGCGGGCGGGGGCAAGGTACGGCGCCAGTCTATCTGCGGGCGGCCTGAGCATGTATTGTCAATTTGTGCGCTGCCCTTAACCCTTTGTTATGCTCGTCGCGTCAATTCGGAGCGGGTGCGCCATGCAACTGAATCTGCGGCAAATCGAAGTTTTCCGGGCGGTGATGACCACGGGTTCGATCAGCGGGGCGGCCAAGCTGCTGTTCGTGTCGCAGCCTGCGGTCAGCCGGTTGCTGTCGCACACGGAACAGCGGCTGGGCTTCGCGCTGTTCGAGCGCATCAAGGGCCGGCTGTATCCCACGCCCGAATCCCGGCAGCTCTTTCGCGAAGTGGAAACGGTCTATGCCGGCGTGCGGCGCGTGGAAGAACTGGCTTCGGAATTGTCCGAGCGCCGCAGCGGCATCCTGCATCTGGTGTCGAGCCCCAGCATCGGCCACATGCTCGTGCCCCTGACCATCTCCCGCTTTCGCGAAACGCACCCCGACGTCAAGGTCACCTTTCAGCCGCTGACGCAGCAGCCCCTGACGCAGATGCTGCTCGACAACCGCGCCGAACTGGGCGTGGTGATCCTGCCCGTGCAGCACCCGAATCTGCTGACCCAGCCGATCGGCCAGGCACGGCTGGTCTGCATCTGCCCGTACAACCATCCGCTTGCCCATCGCTCGCTGCTATCCATCGGCGACCTGTTGCCCTACCCGCTGATTTCGTACGGCGGCGACACGCCGTTCGGCATGCTGGTCGAGCAGATGTACCACGAGGCGGGACAGGCCCGCCGGCTGGCGGTGGAAGTGAGTTCGCCGCAGAACGCGTGCTCGCTGGTGCAGGCCGGTGCGGGCATCGCCATCGTCGATGAATTCTCCGTCAAGAGCCGCACGCAAGGCGACTTTGTGGTGCGCCCGATCGACCAGGCAAAAATCCTGACGGCAAGCCTGGTGCAGTCGCGCTTCGAACCGTTGTCGCAGCTTGCGCAGGCCTTTGTCGACGTGCTGCGCCACACGCTTTGCGAACAGGGTTTCGAGCTGTCCGCAAACGTCCAGGCAAACCCTGCCAAGGGTAAACCTTGACTTAACTCGCTGTTATACCAAGGCAATAAAAAAGCAAGTGGAGTTCTAAAACTTCCGCTTTAGGATGACATCGAAACGTCGCTTCCGATTTCGGTTTTCACGCATCCTGACGGAGAAAAGATGGCAGCCTCCATCGACGCCAAAGGCGTCTTCACCATTTGCCCCACGCCCTTTGACGACGCCCTGCGGGTCGATGCCGACAGCATCCGCACGCTGGTCGACTTCCTGCTTGAAACCGGCGTGACCGGGCTGGCCATCCTGGGCTTTCTGGGCGAGTTGCACAAGCTGTCCAACGACGAGCGCCGGCTGGTGCTGGACACCTTCGTCAAGCACACGAACGGCCGCGTGCCGGTGTGGGTTGGCGTGCGAGCCCATGGCATCGCCGGCGCCATCGAGCAGGCCCGCGAAGCGCAGGAGCTGGGCGCATCGGCCGTGTTCGCGGCGCCCCTGGACAACGCCAGCGATGCCCTGCTGTTCGACTACTACAAGGCCGTGGCCGACGCCGTGAAGATTCCGGTCGTGATCCACGACTTTCCGGATTCCTTCGGCACCGAGATCCGCCCCGAGGTGGTCGCGCGACTGGGCCGCGAAGGCGGCGTGCACATGATCAAGATGGAAGAGCCGCCGGTGGGGCAGAAGATCAGCCGCATCCGCGAACTCGTGCCCGACGCCGACATGGCCATCTTCGGCGGCTTGGGCGGCGTGTACTTCCTGGAAGAGCTGCAGCGCGGCGCGGTCGGCACGATGACCGGCTTTGCGTTCCCGGAGATCCTGGTCGCCATCTACGAACGCTACGCCAGTGGCGACCACGCCGGGGCTGCCGCGATCTTCGATCGCTACTGCCCGCTGATCCGCTACGAGTTCCAGCCCAAGATCGGGCTGGCGTTGCGCAAGTACGTCTATCAGCGCCGCGGCGCCATCAAGAGCCACGCGCTGCGCGCGCCCGGGATGCGGATCGATCCGGTGACCGCCGCCGAACTGGAGGCGACCGTCGCGCGCGTCGGGCTGTCGCTGGGCGTCACCGGCCGCCAACCCGTGCAGGGTTGAAAGGAGCAAACGCATGGACCTCGGAATCAAGGGCAAGCACGCGCTGGTGTGCGCATCGAGCAAAGGCCTGGGCTACGCCTGCGCACTATCTCTGGCGCGCGAAGGCGTGAATCTGGTGATGGCCGCGCGAACCACGACCACGCTGGACGCCGCGGCGGACGCGATCCGACGCGAGACCGGCGCGTCGGTTGTCACGGTGGCGGCCGACGTCACCACCGAGGCCGGCAGGCAGGCGCTGCTGGCGGCCTGCCCCGAACCCGACATCCTGGTCACCAACGCGGGCGGGCCGAAGCCTGGGGACTTTCGCGAGTGGTCGCGCGAAGACTGGATTGCCGCGCTGGACGCCAACATGCTGACGCCCATTGCACTGATCCGCGCCACGGTGGACGGCATGATCGCGCGCCGCTTTGGCCGCATCGTCAACATCACGTCCGCCGCCGTGAAGATGCCGATCGATATCCTGGGCCTGTCCAACGGCGCGCGGGCCGGGCTGACCGGCTTTGTGGCGGGACTGGCGCGTCAGACGGTACGACATGGCGTCACGATCAACAACCTGCTGCCCGGCCCGTTCCTGACGGATCGCCTGCGCCAGACCGCCGAACGCGGTGCGCGCGACAGCGGCAAGACGGTGGACGACGTGCTGGCCGCCCGGCTGGCGGGCATTCCTGCCGGACGCTATGGCGACCCCGCCGAATTCGGCGACGCCTGCGCCTTCCTGTGCGGCGCGCGCGCCGGCTACATGACAGGCCAGAACCTGGTGCTGGACGGCGGCATCTATCCCGGAACGCTCTGACCCATTACTTGCGCGGAACCCCTTACCCATGACCGATACCGCAGCATTTGACCTGACGATCCGCAACGGCCGCATCAGCACCGCCAACGACACTTTCCACGCCGACATCGGCGTGCGCGACGGCGTGATCGTCGCACTGGGACAGGGCCTGCCGCCGGGCGCCCGGGACATCGACGCCGCGGGGCGGTGGGTGCTGCCGGGCGGCATCGACAGCCACTGCCACGTCGAGCAGCTGTCGGGCATGGGCATCATGTGCGCCGATGACTTCTACAGCGCGACCGTCTCGGCCGCATTCGGCGGCACCACCACCATCATTCCGTTCGCCGCCCAGCACCGCGGCAACGCGTTGCCGGAAGTGGTGGCCGACTACGCCCGCCGCGCCGAAGAGAAGGCGGTCATCGACTACGGCTTTCATCTGATCCTGTCCGACCCCACGGAACAGGCGCTCAAGCACGACCTGCCCGAACTCATCAAGAACGGCATAACGTCCTTCAAGGTGTTCATGACGTACGACCGCCTGAAACTGGACGATTACCAGTTGCTGGACGTGCTGGAGGTCGCCGACCGTGAAGGCGCGCTGGTGATGGTGCATGCCGAAAACAACGACATGATCCGCTGGGTGGCCCGCCGCCTGGCCGAACGCGGCATGACGGCGCCGAAGTACCACGCCGTGGCGCACACGCCGCTGGCCGAAAGCGAGGCAACGAATCGTGCCGTGACGCTGGCCCGCATGATGGACGTGCCCATCCTGATCGTTCACGTCGCGGGGCTCGAAGCAGTGCGCGTGGTGCATTCGTCGCAAGCGCTGGGGCTGCCGATTCACGCTGAAAGCTGCCCGCAGTACCTGTTCCTGACGGCCGATGACATCGACGCGCCCGGCCTGGAAGGCGCCAAGTTCTGCTGCAGCCCGCCCCCGCGCGATGCGGCCTCGCAGGAAGCCGTCTGGCAGGGCCTGATCGACGGCACCCTGCAGATCTATTCCTCCGACCACGCGCCCTACCGCTTCGACGCCAGCGGCAAGCTGCCCAAGGGCGACGCCACCACGTTCAAGGACGTGGCCAACGGCGTGCCGGGACTGGAAGTGCGCATGCCGCTGCTCTTCTCCGAAGGCGTGCTGGGCAGACGCATTTCGATTGAACGCTTCGTCGCGCTGACCGCCGCCAATCATGCCCGCACGTATGGCCTGTACCCGCAGAAGGGAACTATCGCGGTGGGCGCGGACGCCGACATCGCGATCTGGAATCCGGAACGGGAGGTCACGATCTCCGCGTCCATGCTGCACGACAACGTCGGCTACACGCCCTACGAGGGCCGAACGGTGCGCGGCTGGCCCGAGGTGGTCATCAGCCGCGGCCGCATCGCTATTGAGAACGGCCAGCTGCATGTCGAACGCGGCAGCGGCCGCTTCATCAAGCGCGGCACGCCCGAGCCCGTATTGCGCCAGCGCCTGACCGGCAATCCCAACGCGCTGGTGCGCAAGTATTTTTCGGCCGATAGCGCCGCCTGAGTCATTGCGAAAGGATCACAGCATGAGCAAACGTCCCTTCGGCCTGGCGGTCGCGCAGATGGGTCCGGTGCAACCGCAGGAGACGCGCCGGCAGGCGGTGGCGCGCCTGCTCGCGATGATGCGCGAGGCGCATGGACGCGGCGCGCGCCTGGTGGTGTTTCCGGAATTGGCGCTGACCACCTTCTTTCCCCGTTACTGGATGACGGAAGAAGAAGCGACGGCGCGCTACTTCGAAAAGGAAATGCCCGGCCCCGAGACCCGCGTGCTGTTCGACACCGCGCGGGAGCTGGGCATCGGCTTTTACCTGGGCTACGCCGAGATCGCCTCGGACGGCCGGCGCTTCAACACCAGCATCCTGGTCGACGCCAACGCGCGCATCGTCGGGCGCTACCGCAAGATCCATCTTCCGGGCCACAGCGACCACAAGCCCGAGGCGCCGTTCCAGCACCTGGAAAAGAAGTTCTTTGAAGTCGGCAACGACGGCTTCAACGTCTGGGAAACGCTGGGCACGCGCATCGGCATGTGCCTGTGCAACGACCGCCGCTGGACGGAGACCTGGCGCGTGCTGGCGCTGCAGGGCGCCGAGATCGTGGCGCTGGGATACAACACGCCGTCATTGAACATCCACTGGAACGAACCGGTCCATTTGCGCATGTTCCACCACCTGCTCAGCCTGCAGGCGGCCGCGTACCAGAACGCGGTCTGGGTGGCCGCCGCAGGCAAGGCCGGCAACGAGGACGGCAGCCACCTGATCGCCGGATCGGCCATCGTCGCGCCCACGGGCGAGATCGTGGCGCAGGCGCAGGGGGAGGAGGACGAGGTGATTTTCTGCCAGGCCGATCTGGCGCTGGGAGACACCTTCAAGCAGCACATCTTCAACTTCGCCGCC
Source organism: Achromobacter sp. GQ309 (assembly GCF_059759315.1). Classification (NCBI taxonomy): domain Bacteria; kingdom Pseudomonadati; phylum Pseudomonadota; class Betaproteobacteria; order Burkholderiales; family Alcaligenaceae; genus Achromobacter; species Achromobacter sp. GQ309. The sequence continues at coordinate 827,461 of NZ_JCAXDP010000003.1, read as the reverse complement.
CACCGGCGTCCGGAACACTACGGCTTGATTCTCGAGCGCGTGGGGGCCGGTCCCGCCCTGGGCAAGACGCCTCTTCCCTAAAGGACCTGTCATGACCCGCCTTCTCCGCACCCTGACTTTTGCCGGCCGTTGCGGCCTCACGCTGTGCCTGGCCGGCGCCAGCCTGGCCGCGGCCGCCCAGCCGCTGACGACCGGCGTGGACGCCACGTTTGCCCCCCACGCCATGCCCAAGCTAGGCGGCGGGTTGGACGGCTTCAACATCGAACTGGGCCAAGCCATCGCCAAGCAGCTGGGCACCACCATCAAGATCGAAGGCACCGAGTACGCCGCGCTGATCCCGGGCCTGAACGCCAAGAAATACGACTTCGTGCTGGCGCCCACCACGGCCACCGAGGAACGCGCCCGCGCCCTGCTGTTTTCCGAGGGGTACCTCAACACCGACTACACCTTCGTGATCGGCAAGAACGGCAAGGACATCAAGGGCCTGGATGATCTTAAGGGCAGGAAGCTGGCGGTCAACAAGGGGTCGGCCTACGAGAACTGGGCGCGCGACAACGCAGCCAAGTACGGCTTCACCTATGACGTGTACGCCTCCAACGCCGACGCGGTGCAGGCAGTGCAGGCCGGCCGCGCGGACGCCAACCTGGCGGGCAACACCGTGGCGGCCTGGGCCGCCAAGCAGAATCCGGCCGTGCGCACCAGCTACACGATCAAGACGGGCCTGGTCTGGGCGCTGGCGTTCCGGCTGGACGACAAGGCGGGCCGCGACCGCGTGTCCATGGCGCTCAAGTGCCTGAAGCAGGACGGCACGGTCTCCAAGCTGGCGCAGAAGTGGTTCGGCTTCACGCCCGCAGCCGGTTCGGCGGCGGCCACCGTGACGCCGGGTCAGGGCGTCCCGGATCTGCCGGGCTACGACGCCCAGCCGGTCGAGCTGCGCTGCAGCTGATTTTCCGACGCACCGCCAACGACTGGGTAAGGAGCCGCCACGCGGCCCCTGCCCGCGCATTGAGGAGCTTTCGATGGAAACGCCGATCCTGAAAATCGCCGGGCTGCACAAGTCCTATGGCGACAACGCGGTCCTCAAGGGAATCGACCTGGACGTGAGCCGCGGCGAGCTGGTCTTCATGATCGGCCCTTCCGGCTCGGGCAAGAGCAGCCTCCTGCGCTGCTGCAACCGGCTGGAGGAGCCGACCGCCGGCAGCATCCACGTCGACGGCGAGGAGATCACCGCCCCGTCGGCCGAGTTGAACCGCATCCGCCAGAACATCGGCATGGTGTTCCAGCACTTCAACCTGTACCGCCACATGTCCGTGCTGTCGAACATCACGCTGGCGCTGCGCAAGGTGCAGAAACTGGCGCGCGCCGAAGCCGACCGCCGCGGCTTGGAGGCGCTGGATCGTGTGGGACTGGCCGACAAGGCGAGCGCCTATCCCGACCAGTTGTCCGGCGGCCAGCAGCAGCGAGTGGGGATCGCGCGGTCGCTGGCGCTGCGGCCCAAAGTGGTGCTGTTCGACGAGCCGACCAGCGCGCTGGATCCGGAGCTGGTGGGCAGCGTGCTGAACGTGATGCGAGAACTGAAGCGCGACGGCATGACGATGATGGTGGTCAGCCACGAAATGGGCTTTGCCCGCGCGGCGGCCGACCGGGTGGTGTTCATGGACGGCGGGGTGATCGTCGAGCAAGGCCCGCCGCAGGACGTCTTTGGCGCCCCCCGACAACCCCGCACCCAGGCCTTTCTGGCCAGCATGGCGGAACATGCCGCGTAATGCGGTTTGAAGAGCGCTCCATGGATCTGAATGCCCTGCTGTTCTCGTTTTTCAACGCTGAGGTCGCCTGGCGCTACCTGCCCGACATCCTGGCCGGCATGTGGGTCACGCTGCAATTGGGCGTGGCGGTTGCCGCGACCGGCGTGGCGCTTGGCCTGGTGCTAGCCGTGGTGCGTGCGCTGCGTATCCGGCCGGTGAACTTCCTGATCATCTGCTTTGCCGACATCCTGCGCGCGCTGCCGCCGCTGGTGGTGATCATGGTGTTGTTCTTCGCATTCCCGTACATCAACCTGTCGATGTCGGCGTTCATGGCGTGTTGGCTGTCACTGTCGCTGGTATTGGCCGCGTTCGCCGAGGAAATCTTCTGGGCAGGCATTCTGTCCGTGCCGCGCGGCCAGGCCGAGGCGGCGCGCTCCACCGGGCTGAACTGGCTGCAGAGCATGGTGTATGTCGTGATGCCGCAGGCGATGCGGCTGACGGTCGCGCCGCTGACCAACCGGGTCATCGCCATTACGAAGAGCACCGCGCTGGGTTCGGTCGTGGGTTTGAGCGAAGTGCTCAACAACGCCCAATCGGCCAGCAGCAACGCGGGCAACGCCACGCCGCTGACCTTGGCTGCGGTGGCGTGCCTGCTGATCTTTTTGCCGGTCGTGATTCTGGGGCGCTGGACTGAAACGCGCTTCAAGTGGAAACACTGACGGGAAGCACTGACCGGACGCATCTTTACGAATACATATCGGGCGGGAAGCAAGGCCGATCGCACCCGCCCGGCACAACAAGGGAGCCCCGAACGGGCCCCAGGGGAACCGCATGGACGAAATCCTGCAGAATTTCTTCAATCTGAACATCTATGTCAGCGTCGCGCCGTACCTCTTGCAGGGGCTGGGGCGCACGCTGATGCTGTCGGCCATGGTGATCCCGGTGGGACTGGCCTCGGGACTGCTCATCGGCGTGCTGTCCGTCACGCTGAAAGCCCGCTGGTCGCGCGTGCTGCTGGCCATCTACATCGACTTCTTCCGCGCATTGCCGCCGCTGGTGCTGCTGATCTTCATTTACTTCGGGGCGCCGTTCCTGGGCCTGGACCTGCCCAAGCTGCTGGCGGTGGCCGTGGGCTTCATGCTGAACAATTCGTCCTATTACGGCGAGGTCTTCCGTGCCGGGCTGGAAAGCGTGCCGCGCGGGCAGATCGAGGCGGCGCGCTCAACCGGCCTGTCCGCCTGGCAGACGATGTGGCACGTGCAGATTCCGCAGGCCACGCGCAACGTCATGCCGGATCTCATCAGCAACACGCTCGAAGTGGTCAAGCTGACCACGCTGGCCAGCGCCGTGGCGCTACCGGAACTGCTGCGGGTGGCGCGCGACGCCCAGTCGCTGGTCTACAACCCGTCGCCCATCGTGCTGGCGGCGCTATTCTACCTGGCGCTGCTGTGGCCGGTGGTGCGGCTGCTCAGCCGGCTGGAACACCGGCAGCTTTCCCGGCATTGACCCTTTTAGCGCGGCGGCCAGCGCGGCGGCCAGTGCGGCGGCCCCGGCTCGCCCCTGGAACTTCCTGTGGGGCGCCCGCAACAATGCGTGCTGCGCACCGCGCGGACCGGGCCAGCGCGCGCCCTATAATTCCGCGTAGCGCCGCCCCCTGAGGGCGGCGCTCTCCGCACGGCCTGCCGGCCTGCGCCGTCCCGCGACCCATAGGATTGTTAAGCAACTCACACCATGCCCGACCTGGAACCAGACACCGTCTCCGCCCTTGAAGCCCCTGAATTCGCCGCCGCGCAGTTTGTGCGATGGTTCCGAGACGTGGCCCCCTACGTGCACGCGTTCCGAGGCAAGACCTTCGTGGTGGCGTTTGGCGGGGAACTCGTGCAGGCGGGCGCGTTGAACGCCCTGGTCCAGGATCTGTCCCTGCTGTCGTCGCTGGGCATCCGGCTGGTGCTGGTGCACGGCTCGCGGCCCCAGGTCAACGAGCAACTTCGCCTGAAGGGCTACACGCAGCAGTTCGACCGGGGCCTGTCCCCTACCGACGCCGCCGCGCTGGAATGCGCCAAGGAAGCCGCCGGCGAGATCCGTCTGGACATCGAAGCCGCTTTCAGCCAGGGGCTGCCCAACACGCCCATGTCGCACGCGCACATCCGCGTGATCTCCGGCAATTTCGTCACCGCGCGTCCCACGGGCGTGCTGGATGGTGTGGATTACAAGCACACCGGCCAGGTGCGCAAGATCGACATCGAGGCGCTGAAGTTCGCCATCGAGAAAGGCTCGTCGGTCGTGCTGCTGTCGCCGCTGGGGTTCTCGCCCACCGGCGACGCCTTCAATCTGGCGATGGAAGACCTGGCCACCAGCGTGGCCGTGGGCCTGCGCGCCGAAAAGCTGATTTTCCTGTCCAGCTCGCAGGGCGTGCTGAACGACGATGGCACGCTGGACACCGAACTGGCGCGCGTGGATGCTGACGCGCTGCTGGCGGGCGGCGAGCTGGACGAAGAGACCCATTCCTTCCTGCAGTACGCCTCGCTCGCGGTCAAGCGCGGCGTGGCCCGCGCCCACCTGCTGCCGTTCGAGCTGGACGGCAGCGTGCTGCTCGAGATCTTCACCCACGACGGCGTGGGCACCATGGTGGTCGAGGACACGCTGGATGACCTGCGCCCCGCCACCATCGACGACGTGGGCGCCATTCTCAGCCTCATCGAGCCGCTGGAAGCCGACGGCACGCTGGTGCCGCGTCCGCGCAGCGTGGTCGAGCGCGACGTCGAAAACTTCACTGTGCTGGAGCACGACGGCGTCATCTACGGCTGCGCGGCGCTGCATGACTTCCACGACGAGCAGATGGCCGAAATGGCCTGCCTGATCGTGCATCCCGAGTGGCAAGGCTCCGGCGAAGGCGAGATTCTGCTGCGCCACATGGAATCGCGCGCCCGCGCGCTGGGCGCCAAACGGCTGTTCGTGCTGACCACGCGTACCTCGCACTGGTTCATGAAGCGCGGTTTCGTGCAGGGCGGCATCACCGACCTGCCCCGCGAAAAGCAGAACAACTACAACCGCTCCCGCAACAGCCTGGTGTTCATCAAGAAGCTCTGACACCGGCCCGCGGCGCGATTCCGCGGTAAGCAAGAGGGGCTTGGCGCCCGACGCACGCCAAGCCCGCTAAAATGTGGCGTTATTCATTTTTCCGGCAGCGAACCATGGCCCGTATCGTCAACTGTGTGAAACTGAAACGTGAAGCCGAAGGGCTGGACTACCCGCCCTACCCCGGCGAAGTCGGCACCCGCATCTGGCAGAGCATTTCCAAGGAAGCGTGGGAAGACTGGAAAGGCGTGCAGACCCGCCTGGTGAACGAAAACCGCCTGAACCTGGCCGACGCCCGCGCACGCAAATACCTGCAGCAGCAGATGGAGCGTTTCCTGTTCGAAGACGGCAGCGTCGAAGCCGACGGCTACGTTCCTCCCTCGGCCTGATCCGCCCCCGCCGCGCCTTCGGGCATGCGGCACGGCAAAGCCCCTCGCACGCGAGGGGCTTTGTTTTTGCGGCGCGCCGATACGCACCGCCAGCGTGCAGGCGAAGGCCTTAAGATTCAAGGTTGCAGACCGTATTAAAGCTGTCATGAAAGAAGAATCGCGCCCGCCCCTCCACCCGGACCCGTCCCCTGTCATTGCGCGCGCGTTGGCGATCGAACCCGACCGCAAGACCGGCACGCTGCAGGATGTGCGGCATGTCGTGATCCTGATGCAGGAGAACCGGTCCTTCGACCATTACTTCGGCACGCTGCCCGGCGTGCGCGGATTCGCCGATCCGCATGCCGTGCCCACGCGCGCGGGCACGGTGCTGACGCAGACCGATGGCAGCACGCATTGCCGCCCCTACGACTTGCAGACAGAGGTCGCCAGCGACAAGCCGGTCGGCTACATCACGCCGCACACCTGGGACGATTCGCAGCGCGCCTGGAACGACGGCCGCATGGATCAGTGGCTGTCCGCCAAGAGCCGGCTGGGCATGGGCGCCTACCGCAGCGCCGACGTGCCGTTTCAGACCGCGCTGGCCAATGCCTTCACGTTGTGCGATGCCTATCACTGCTCGGTCCAGGCCGGCACCAACCCCAACCGGCTGTTCCTGTGGACCGGCACCAACGACCCGCAGGGCGCGGCCGGCGGCCCCGCGCTGGTCAACACCTACGACCGGCTGGGTCCGGCGGGTGAAGGCTATTCCTGGACTACATACCCCGAGCGTCTGCAGGACGCCGACGTGACCTGGTGCATCTACCAGGACATGGCGGACAACTACAACGACAATCCGCTCGCGGGCTTTCAGCAGTACCGACGGCAGCATGCGGGCAACATGGGCAACGCCCCGCTGCGCGACCGCGCGCTGGCCACGCGCACACTGGACGATCTGGCGCGCGACGTCGCGGACGGCACGCTGCCGGCCGTGTCGTGGATCATCGCGCCCACGGCGGATTCGGAACATCCCGAGGTCTCGTCCCCTCGCCAGGGCGGCGCCTACACCGAGCGCGTGCTGGACATTCTGACGGCGCATCCCGACACGTGGAGCCGTTGCGTCCTGTTCGTCACCTACGACGAAAACGATTGCTTCTTCGACCACGTGCCCCCGCCCGCCCCGCCGGCGCGCCACCCGGACGGCGAGTCGGGCGGCCTGTCCACCGTGGAACTGGACGGCGAATACCACGACGCGCGCCGTGGTCCCAGCGCGTCCACGGCCGACGATCCGGCCGGGTTGTACGGACGCGCCTTCGGCCTGGGCCCGCGCGTGCCGATGCTGGTGGTCTCGCCCTGGAGCCGCGGCGGCTGGGTCAATTCGCAGGTGTTCGACCACACGTCGGTCATCCGATTCCTGGAAGCGCGCTTTGGCGTGGCCGAACCCAACATCAGCCCCTGGCGCCGCGCAGTGGCGGGCGACCTGACGACAGCCTTCGATTTTGCCGGCGACAGATGTTCGCATCACCCCGACAGCCACCGCCACGCGTGTCCTCTGCCCTACGTGCTGGAAGCCGTAGGCAAGATCACGGCCGACGGCCAGCATTACCGCCTGACGCTGCGCAACCCGGGCGGCGCGGGCGCCGTGCTGCATGTCTACGACCGCCTTGCGCTGGCGCATCCGCCCCGGCGCTACACGGTGGGCGCGGGCGCGCGTCTGGATGACGGATGGAGGCTGGCCGCGGGTGGCGCGTACGATCTCTGGCTGTTGGGACCGGATGGCTTTCACCGGGCGTTCCGCGGCGATGCGCAGGATGCGGGCACGCTTGAAGCGCAGTTGGTGCCCGTGACCTCGGGCCTGCGCCTGCGGCTCGTGAACCGCGGCGACATGCCGCAGCTGGTCAGGGTGGAGTCGCGCATGAACGATGGCTGGCGCGCGATGGCCCACGTGCCCGCGGGCGGCGCGGTCGAGCTTAAATACGCCGGCTGCGAGGGCTGGTACGACCTGGAAGTGGGTGCGCCGGCGATGCCGGCCTTTGGACGCCGGCTGGCGGGCCGCATCGACGCGGGCAAGCCGGGGGTGCCGGATCCCCGGCTGTGCCAGGGAGCGGCGCTGCCGCTGTGAAGCGGCAGCCGGTCTTTCTGTTTACTGCTCCGAGGTGTCCTCGGTTTCTTCTTCGCCGCGCGCCAGGCGCTCGGTGTTCTTCACGCCGGTGTGACGCACGTCGGCGCCCTTGACCATGTAGATCACGCGTTCGGACATGTTCTTGGCATGATCGCCGATGCGCTCAAGCGCGCGGGCGATGAAGATCATGTCGATGGCGCGTGAGATCGTGCGCGGATCTTCGATCATGTACGTGATCAGGTGACGCAGCGCGCCCTTCCATTCCTTGTCGACTTCCTTGTCGCTGCGCACGACGGCGGCGGCCTGGATGGGGTCGAGGCGGGCAAACGCGTCCAGCGCCTGGTGCAGCATGTTGCGCACGTTGGCGGCCATGTGGCGCAGTTCGATCACCGGAATGTGGCGCAGTTCGCCTTCGTGGACGCGACGGGCGACGGTAGCGACCTTTTCGGCTTCGTCGCCGGAACGTTCCATGTCGGTCAGCATCTTGGACACGGCCATCAGCATGCGCAGGTCGATGGCGGTGGGCTGGTGCCGGGCCAGGATGCGGCTGATGCTTTCGTCGATCTCGACTTCGTGGCGGTTGACTTCCTTTTCCCGCTCGCGAACCTTTTCAACCAGCGACATGTCGCCGCTGGCCAGCGCGTCGATCGCTTCCTGGATCATGGCTTCCACCACGCCGCCCATTTGCAAGAACTGCGAACGGACGCTTTCCAGATCGGCGTCGAACTGCTTGTTTGTATGCTCCGTCATCCGGGCTCCCTGCGTGGTTGATCTCATTGCATTGCCCCGAAAGTAGAGAGGTTACGAGATGGGCCTGCACAACCCGCAAGGTTATGACCCAAGTGTGACAGGATTATGAATGCGGGCCTCGCGCCCCGCAAGACGGAGCGGCGGACCCGCATCACAACCGGACTCAGGCGCGGCGGTCCAGGCGGCGGATGCCGTTCTGGGTGGCCAGCAGCGCCACGTCGGCGCCGGACAGCGCGAACAGGCCGCAGGTCACGACGCCCGGCAGGTTGTTGACGATGGCCTCGAACGCGGGCGCGTCAGTGATGGAAAGACCCGACACGTCCAGGATGATGTTGCCGTTGTCGGTGACGAAGCCCTCGCGCAGGCGGGGCTGGCCGCCCAGCGCGGTCAGTGCGCGGGCCACGGATTCACGCGCCATCGGGATGACTTCTAGCGGCAGCGGGAACTTGCCCATCGTCTGGACCAGCTTGGATTCGTCGGCGATGCAGATGAAGCGCTCGGCCACCGAGGCCACGATCTTCTCGCGCGTGAGCGCGCCGCCGCCGCCCTTGATCATGTGCAGATCGGCGTTGATCTCGTCGGCGCCGTCCACGTAGATGGGCATCGTGGACACGTCGTTCAGATCCAGCACCTTCAGGCCGTGGCCGGCCAGGCGCGCCGCGCTGCGCTCGGAGCTGGCGACCGTTCCGCCGATGCGGCCCTTGAATCGCGCCAGGCCATCGATGAACAGGTCGGCGGTGGAACCGGTGCCCACGCCGATGATGACGTCAGGGCCGGCGACCTGTTCGACGAATTCCAGGGCCGCGTCGGCGGCTTGCTGCTTGAGTTCTTGCTGGGAGAGCATGGCGGTAGAAGTGCGGAAAAGTTGCTTGAGCCGGGAAATTTAGCACGCGGCGATGGCGGGCCAGGCGCGCGACAGGATGGCCTGCGTGTCGACGCCGGGGGCCAATTCGCCAAAGATGCCCGACGCTTCCTGCAGGCGGCTGCCGACGAAGGCCTGCGCCACCGCGCCGGGCGCGTGCTCGATGAGCAAGGCGGCCTGCCACAGGCGCGCCAGACCGGCGGCGATGCGACGCGCCTGGAATGGCGCCTGCTCGCCATCGGCCAGCAGCGCGCGCCAACGCGCCAGCGCCGCGTCGAACTCCCGGTGCCGGCCGGCGGCGCGGGCGAATTCCGCGTCCAGCGCCGGCAGCGCGTCGGGCTCGCGCTGCAGCGCCCGCAGCACGTCCAGCGCCATGACGTTGCCCGAGCCTTCCCAGATGGAATTGACGGGCGTTTCCCGGTACAGGCGCGGCATCGGCCCTTCTTCGACGTAGCCGTTGCCGCCCCAGACCTCCATGCACTCGGCCACGGCGGCGACCGCGCGCTTGCAGACCCACAGCTTGGCGGCCGGCGTGCCGACACGCACCAGCGCGCGCGCGGCCGCGTCGCTGCGTTCGTCAACAGCCCGCGCCAGACGTAGCGCCAGCACCATGGCCGCTTCGCTTTCGAGCGCCAGGTCGGCCAGCACGATGCGCATCAGCGGCTGTTCGATCAGCGGTTTGCCAAAGGCCTGACGATGCCGCGCATGATGCGCCGATTGCGCCAGCGCCTGGCGCAGCAGCGCCGCGCTGCCCAGCACGCAATCGAGCCGCGTGGTGCCCGCCATTTCCAGCAGCACCGTCAGGCCGCGGCCGGGTTCGCCGACCATCACGCCCCAGGCGTCTTCGAATTCGACTTCCGAACTGGCGTTGCTCCAGTTGCCCAGTTTGTCCTTCAAACGCCGCACGCGCACGGCATTACGCGGGCCATCCGGTATCCAGCGGGGGACGAAAAAGCAGCTCAGCCCCTCATCGGTCTGCGCCAGCACCAGATGGGCGTCGGCCTGCGGCACCGAAAAGAACCATTTGTGTCCGATCAGCTGATAGGCGCTGCCGCGCCCTGGCGCGCCCAGCGGCGAGGCACGGGTGGTAACGGCGCGCAGGTCGGAGCCGCCCTGCTTTTCGGTCATGCCCATGCCGATCAGCGCGCTGCACTTGGCGGTGAGCGGCGCATCGCTGCCATCGAAATCTCGCGCGTAGAGCGCAGGCAGCCACTGGCCCGCAAAGTCCACGACGCCGGCAGGCTCGCGTTGCAAGAGCGGAACGGCGGCAAAGGTCATGGTGGTGGGACAGAGCGTGCCGGCCTCGACCTGGCCTTGCATCAAGTAGGCGGCGGCGCGCGCCACCTGCGCGCCCGGCGCGGGCTGCATCCACGCGCGGCTATGCAGGCCGCGCGCCATGATGCCGCTCATCAGCACGTTCCAGGCGGGGTGAAAGTCGATGCGGTCCACCCGATGGCCGGCGCGGTCGTAACTGACCAGGCGTGGCGGACAGCGGTTGGCCTCGGCGCCCGCGGCCAGCGTCTGCGCGCGGCCCAGCCAGGCGCCATGCGCGGCGAGGTCGCCCGCCCACGCTTCGGCGCCCTCGCGGCGCACGGCCTCGCGCAGCGCCGGATCGGTGTCGTACAGGGAATAGTCTTCCAGGGGCGGCACCTGGTTGAACACGGTATGCGTCGCGAACGATGACATGGAGTCTCCCTGGTTCGAACTGCCGCGGCGGCGCGGGTTGCCCGCAGCCGCTACCCGGCCATGGGCGCGGTCAAGGGCCAGGGCCGCAGCGCTTCGACCTGCGCCGCCAGTTCCAGCAGCTGCGCCTCGGCGCCCAGCGGTCCCATCACCTGGATGCCGATGGGCAGCCCGTCCGCGGACATGCCAAACGGAATTGAGATAGCGGGCATGCCGGTCAGGTTCGCCAACGGCGCGAAGGGCGAATAGCCGATGACGCCCTTCTTGCCCAGACGGTAGGCCAGATAATCGGCGTTGTCCATGGCGTAGCGGCCGATGGGCGCGGGCGGCAACGCCAGCACCGGACTCAGGAACAGGTCATAACCCTGGGCGCCATCCCGATGCAGGAAACGCCCGATGCGGCGGGTGATCTCGTGGCAGGTGTCAACGCAGGCCACATACTGCGCACCGGAGATCGCGCGGGCATATTCACGCGCGCCGAGCGTGGTGGGCTGCAGTTCGTCAGCGGCCAGGCGCCTGCCGCGCGCGGCCACGAAGCTGTCGATGGCGTTGGCGGCCGCGCTGGCGATCAGCGGCAGCATCGGCGACAGGACTTCCTCGGAGCCGACGGGCGGCGCCTCCTGCACCAATTCATGCCCCAGCGAGGCAAAGAACCGGGCCGCCTCGTCCAGCGTCGCGGCAACATCCGGATGAATGGCCTCGCCTTCGTAGGTGGTGTTGATGAAGGCAATGCGCCGGCGCGGCGCCGCGCTCGGATCCGCGGCAACCCGGGCCACCACCCCGCGATAGGACGCCGCGGGCGGGACGGGCGCGGCATAGGGCGCACCCACGTCGGCGCCCGCGCTGATGTCCAGCGCCGCCGCGCAGTCGCGCACGGACAGGGTCATCATGTGTTCGGTGGCCAGGCCGCCCCAGCCTTCACCTTTAAGCGGACCGAGCGGCATGAGGCCGCGCGAAGGCTTCAGGCCCAGCACGCCGCAGCACGACGCCGGGATGCGGATCGATCCGCCGCCATCGCTGCCATGCGCGATGCGCACCATGCCGCTGGCCAGCGCCGCCCCGGCGCCGCCGCTGGAGCCGCCCGCGCTGTGGCCCTTTTTCCAGGGATTCTGCGTGGCGGGGCCATAGACGGGCGACTCCGTCGTGGGGCTCAGGCCCAGCTCGGCGCTGGTGGTGCGGCCGAACGGAATCAACCCGGCGCGCCGGTAACGTTTGACGATGTCGGCATCGAGGTTCCACGTGACCTGGCCGTACAGCACGGACCCCATCGCGCTGGGCAGGCCGATGGCCGCCGTGGCGAGGTCCTTGAGCAGGGTCGGCACGCCGAGGAACGGCCGATCGCGCAGCAGCGCGAGGCGCTGCTCGGACGTCAGCGACGCCAGTTCTTCGTCCAGGGACTCGGCCAGCCGCAGCCCGGCTTCGGCCTGCACGCCGCAGGCGGCATTGATGGACGGATTGCGCGCTGCGACGCGCTCGACCGCCTGCTGCATGGCAGTCAGCGCGGTGGTGGCGCCTTGGGCGATGTCGGCGCCCAGCGCCGTCGCGTCGAGAGAAGAGGAATCATGGCGTTCGGCGATGCTCATGCTGACGATGCTCCAGGTATCGACGGCGAAGTGCCGCATGCATGAGGATATCGGCAGTCAAGGCGGCCAACAAGCGCGCCCGGCGACGGGCGCGCCCCAGCTTGCCTGTTCAGACGGCGCTGGCCGACGGCGCGCGGGGTTCCTCGGCGTCGTCGTCCTCGGGATCGGCAGCGTCCGCCGACGCCCCGCCCAGCAGGCGCAGCGCATCGGCTTCCGGCAGCGCTTCAACGCCCTTCAGGTTGCGCAGCATGGCGCGGGTGCGCACCTCGGTCTGGCCGATCTTGTTGCTGGCGGTGTCCAGCGTCTTCTTGACGCTGGCCAGCGATTCGCCGAACTTGCCGAACTCGGTCTTGACGGCCCGCAGCACCTGCCACACCTCGGAGGAACGCTGTTCGATCGCCAGCGTGCGGAATCCCATCTGCAGGCTGTTCAGCAGCGCGGCCAGATTGCTCGGGCCCGCCACGTTGACGCGCAGGTCGTGCAGCTTGTCCAGCAGGCCGGGGCGGCGCAGCACCTCGGCATACAGGCTTTCCGTGGGCAGGAACATGATGGCGAAGTCGGTCGTGTGGGGCGGCGCGATGTACTTGCCGGCAATCAGCCGCGCCTGGACCTCGACCGCGCGGCCCAGTGCGGCCCCGGCCACCTTGACGCCCTCGGCGTCGGCCGCTTCCTGCGCGTCCATCAGGCGCTCGTATTCTTCCTTGGGGAACTTGGCGTCGATCGGCAGCCAGACCGGATCGCCGCCGTCGCCACGCCCCGGCAGCCGGATGGCAAATTCCACGGCCGCGTCGCTGCCCGGCACCGGCTTGACGTTGCTGGCGTACTGATCGGGCGTCATGTTGTCTTCGATCAGGCGCGCCAGTTGCACTTCGCCCCACGTGCCGCGGGACTTCACGTTGGTCAGCACGCGCTTCAGGTCGCCCACCCCGGCGGCCAGCGCCTGCATTTCACCCAGCCCCTTGTGCACGGCTTCCAGGCGGTCGGACACTAGCTTGAAGGACTCGCCCAGCCGCTGCTCCAGCGTGGCATGCAGCTTCTCGTCCACGGTGCGGCGCATTTCGTCGAGCTTGGCGCTGTTGTCCGACTGCAGCGATTGCAGGCGCTGATCCACCGTGGCGCGCACTTCCATCAGGCGCCGCTCGTTGATCTGGATGAGGCCCTGCAATTGTTCCGAGAAGCCGGCGGCAAAGCGCGACAGCGATTCGGCGGATTCGGCCCGGGCGGCCTGCGCATCGCGCGACAGGCCGGCACGCAGATCGCCGTGCGACTGCGCCAGTTCCTGCCGCAGCGCGCGTGTGGATTCGGAAAACTCGCTGCGCAGGCCGCGCTGGCCTTCGGCGATGTCGGCGCGCAGCGCGCGCTCGGTGCGCTCCAGTCCTTCCAGCAGGGCGTCCAGTCGGGGATCGGTGGCGGACGGGCGCAGCCAGGCCAGCACGGCGGCCACGAAGGCCAGCACGGCGCCGCCGGCGACGACCCAAAGCAGAATATCGTTCAAGAAAGGCGTCTCCAAAGCGCGAATTGTAGGTCCCATTCCGCCCCCCTTTCCAGCCTGCTCCGCCAGCGTGAAGGCGCGGCGGGAGCAAGAGGATTAAACTGGCGGCCATCTGCATGGATACCCTCGCTTCTTTGAACTCCGCCGACCGCTCCGCCTGCACGCCTGCCGTCTCATTCCAGTCCGTGTTCGGACCGCTGAACCTGGATTCGGCAACACCGCTTGCCACGGGCGGAGACCGGCACATTTTCCAGCACCCGCACTCGCCCGCCCTGCTCGTCAAGGTCATGGACATGCGCGCGCGGGCGATCTACCTGGAAGCGCGGCCGTTCAAACGCTGGTACAAGCAATATCAGCGCGAAAGCGCCTACCGCGTGTACCTGAACGAGATATCGGAATACGTCACCACCACGACGCGCCCGTCCGGCGTGTGGCAGGTGCCCATGGCGCGCATCGTCGGGGTGGCGCAGACCTCGCTGGGCCTGGGGCTGGTGGTCGAAAAGATCACCGACGAAGCCGGCAACATGGCGCCGACCGTGACCGATCTGGCCATGAATGGCCTGCTCGACGATGCGCTGAAAGCGCAGCTCGATGCGTTCTTCGATGATCTGGCCGATGCGCACGTCGTGGTGCACGACATGTCGACCAGCAATATCGCCGTGGGCCTGAACGCCGACGGCAAGAAGGGCCTGTACCTGATCGACGGCTTCGGCGTGCTGCCGCTGATCCCGCTGTATGCATGGAGCAAGCGCCTGAACCGCCGCCGCCTGCAGCGCAAGTACGCCGAACTGCGCGAATCGCTGGCCCGGCGCATGCGCGAAGCCGGCGTCTAGCCGCCGGCCGGCGCCTCGGGCAGCACGCTGCCCTGCCGGTCCACCCACACGTAATCCTGTCCCGCGCGCTGCCCGCGCCGCAGCGGGTTACGCGTGCAGAACGCGGCGTAGGCCGGGTCCACGAAACGGTAGCTCAGGTGTTCGTCGCGCCCCGCCGGAATGCCCAGCCGCGTGGTGCAGATGAGATACGGCGGCGACTCGCCCACGTCTTCCACGTACAGGGCGCCGGGATCGAAACGGCGGGCATCCCATTCAGGCACTTTCAGGCCCAGCGACCGGCACAGCAGCGTCTGGCCCGCGCAAAGCGCGCCCAGCGCCCGGGGCCGGCCTTGCGCATCGGGGTTCAGTTCGCGCATCCGTTCAAGCGACTCGGGGCCGGACAGCGCGTCGGTCCACGGATAAGCCGATTTGATCAGCACCGCATTGCCGGGGCCGCCCGCACTGAAGTTCAGCGAATCGCCCCCGCGGGCGTAGTACATGTAGATGGTGCCGCCGTCCATGAACAGGGCGCGGCGCTTGTGGGTGTACCCCAGCGAGGCATGGCTGCCCCGCTCTTCCAGGTAGTAGGCCTCGGTTTCGATGATGCGCGCCGACAGCCACAGGCCGCCGACCCGGTGGCGGATCACCTTGCCGGGCAACTCGCGCGCCAGCTGAGCCGCGTCGCGGTCAAAGAAGGCGTCCGGCAAGGCCTGTCCGGCCCCGCCGCGGGCCTCAGGCGAAACGTTCGCCGTAGCGCTTTTCACTGAAACCAACACTCACCTCGCCATCCGGCGTGACGGTGACCGGACGGCGCACCAGGGCCGGGTACTCAGCGATCAGCTTGGTCCACTGGGCGTCGGTATGGGCGGTCTTGCGGTCCTCGGGCAGGTTGCGCCACGTCATGGAGGCGCGGTTGACCAGCTTTTCCCAACCGCCGACCTGCTCGGACCAGGACTTGAGCGTCGCGGCCGGCACCGGCTCGTCGCGGTAATCGACGAAGGCGTGGTCAACGCCATGCTCGGTCAGCCAGTCGCGCGCCTTCACGCAGGTGCTGCACTTGGTCAGGCCATACAGGGTGGTTTGCGTCATTTGGCTTCGGACTCCTTGCGCCATTGCATGCGGTTGGCGAGGATCACGCACGTGCCCACCGCCAGGATGAACAGGGTGGCCAGCGCGTTGATCTCGGGCTTGAGGCCCAGCCGCACCCGGGAGAAGACCTCCATGGGCAGCGTGCTCGAGCCGGGGCCGGACAGGAACGACGCGATGACGACGTCGTCCAGCGACAACGTGAAGGACAGCAGCCAGGCCGACGCCAGCGCCGGCGCAATCAGCGGCAGCGTGATCTTGAAGAACACGGTGATCGGCGTGGCGCCCAGGTCCAGCGCGGCTTCTTCCAGCGAGCGGTCCAGGTCGCGGATGCGGGTCTGGATGACGACGGCCACGAACGCCATGCACAGCGTCACGTGCCCCACCCAGATCGTGAACATGCCGTTCTGCTCGGGCCAGCCCAGCGCACCGCGCACCTCGACGAACATCAGCAGCAGCGAGATGCCCAGCACAACTTCGGGAATCACCAGCGGCGCGCTCAGCATGCCGACGTACAGCGCAAAGCCGCGGAACCGGCCCATGCGTCCCAGCACATAGCCCGCCCAGGTGCCGATGACGACGGCCGCGGTGGCCGTCAGCACGGCAATGCGGAACGACAGCCAGGCGGCGCGCAACAGCGCGTCGTCATTGACCAGCGAGTGATACCAGCGGAACGAAAACCCGGTCCACGACGTGACCGAGGGCGACTCGTTGAACGAAAACACCATCAGGCTGAGGATGGGCACGTACAGAAAGAAGTAGCCCAGCCCCAGCACCACGGCGCGCAGCGTCTTGTTCGGACCGTTCATTTGCGGTCTCCGCCCTGCTGCTTGACCTGGCTGTACTGGAAGTACACCAAGGGCACGAGCAGCAGCAACACCATCACGCACGTCACGGCCGACGCCATCGGCCAGTCGGCGTTGTTGAAGAATTCATTCCACATCACGCGGCCTATCATCAGCGTATTCGCGCCGCCCAGCATTTCGGGGATCACGTATTCACCGACGGCCGGAATGAACACGAGCATCGCGCCCGCGATCACGCCCTGGCGCGACATCGGCACCGTGATCTGCCAGAACGCCTGCCACGGCCGGGCGCCCAGGTCATAGGCGGCTTCGAGCAGGCGCAGGTCCATCTTCACCAGCGTCGCGTACAGCGGCAGGATGAAGAACGGCAGGTAGGCATAGACCATGCCGATGTACACGGCCAGGTCGGTGCGGTAGATCTCGAGCGGACTGGAGATCAGGCCCAGGCCCTGCAGCAGGTTGTTCAGCAGGCCGTCGTTGCGCAGGATGCCCACCCAGGCATACACGCGCAAAAGCAGCGACGTCCAGAACGGCAGGATCACCGCCAGCAGCAGCAGGTTGCGCACGCGCGCCGACGACCGGGCGATGTAGTACGCAATGGGGTAACCCATCAGCACGCAGACGAGCGTGGTGATGCCGGCGATCTTCACCGAGCTGAGGTACGTGCGGAAATACTGGTTTTCCGTGAACAGCAGGATGTAGCCGCGCAGGTGCAGGCTGAACTGGATCGCCTCGTCCTGAAACTGCGCCAGCGACGTGTACGGCGGAATGCCGAACTTCATTTCGGCAAAGCTGATCTTCAGCACCAGGAGGAACGGCAGCAGCAGAAACAGCACCAGCCAGGCGAACGGCGGCACCACCGCCAGCGCCCTGCCCGACGGGAGCCACTCGCGGGGCGAAAAGCGGATCATGACGCAAGCACCGTCGCGCTGTCGGCGTCCCAGCTCACGAAGATTTCTTCGTCGATGCCCGGCGCGTCCATCTGGGCCAACAGGCGGCTGGGCACGCTGGCCTCGACCGTCTTGCCGGAGTCCAGGCGGATCTGATAGAGGGCATAGCTGCCCATCCAGGCCATGTGGCTGACCATGCCGTGGGCCCAGTTGTATTCGCCGTCCGGTTGTTCACGCGAGACCAGCAGGCGCTCGGGCCGGATGGAGACGTGCACTTCCATGCCCAGGGGTTCGCTGACCCCGTGGTTCACGAAGAGCGGACGGGTCAGTTCGTCGCATTCAATGGCCACATGATCGGGCTCGTCGACGACGATGGTGCCCGTGAACATGTTGGTCGACCCGATGAAGCTGGCGACAAAGCGCGAGTTCGGGAAGGCATACACGTCCTGCGGCGTGCCGCACTGGACGATCTGGCCTTCGGTCATGACGGCCAGGCGGTGCGCCATGGTCATGGCTTCTTCCTGGTCGTGGGTGACCATGATGCAGGTCACGCCGACCTGTTCCAGGATCTTCACGAGTTCGATCTGCGTCTTCTGGCGGATCTGCTTGTCCAGCGCCGACATGGGTTCGTCAAGCAAAAGCAGCTTGGGACGCTTGACCAGGCTGCGCGCCAGCGCCACGCGCTGCTGCTGCCCGCCCGAAAGCTGGTTGGGCTTGCGGCGCGAATAGCCCGCCATCTGCACCAGGTCCAGCGCCTCGAACACGCGGTCATGGATTTCGGCGCGGTCCACGCCTTCCTGCTTCAGGCCGAAGGCCACGTTGGCCTCGACCGTCATGTGCGGGAACAGCGCGTACGACTGGAACATCATGTTCACGGGCCGGCGGTACGGCGGCACGCTGGTGATGTCCTCGCCGTCCAGCAGGATCTGGCCCGAAGTCACTTCCTCGAAGCCCGCCAGCATGCGCAGCAAGGTGGACTTGCCGCTGCCCGAGCTGCCCAGCAGCGCGAAGATTTCGTTTCGCTTGACGGACAGGTTGACCGAACGCACGGCCACCACGTCGCCAAAGATCTTTACAACATCGGAGACCCGGACGAACTCGTCCGGGTCCGCCTGCTGCGCCGAGTAACGGCTATCGTTCATGATGACTAATTTCCCAACTTCAGCTCGGACCACAACTTGTTCTGCAGCCGTGAAATGTTCAAGGGCAACGCCTTGATCACGTACAGGGTCTTGGAGACCTCGGCGGGCGGGTAGATCATGGGATTTTCAGCCACATCCTTGTTCACGAACTGCCGCGCTTCCTTGTTGGCGTTCGGGTAGAACATGGTGTTGGTGATGGCTGCGTGGACCTTCGGCGTTTCGATGTAGTTGATGAACGCGTGGGCCTCTTCGGGATGCGGCGCATCCTTGGGGATGACCATCAGGTCGAACCACGCCGGCGCGCCGCCCTTCGGAATGAAGTAGTTCACTTCATAAGGCTTCTTGGCGTCCTGCGCGCGCTTGCGGGCAATCATGACGTCGCCGGAGAAACCGTAGACCATGCACAGGTCGCCCACGGCCAGTTCGTCGATGTAGCCCGACGAGCTGAACTGGCGGATGTACGGACGGATCTTCTTCAGCACTTCCATCGCGGCCTGGTAGTCGGCGCTGTTGGTGCTGTTGGGGTCCTTGCCCAGGTACTTGAGCACGGCCGGGAACACCTGCGCGGCTTCGTCCAGCATGGAAATGCCGCATTCCTTCAGCTTGGCGGCGTTCTCGGGCTTGAAGATCATGTCCCAGCTGGCCAGGTCCACGTCGTCGCCCATGATCTGCTTGACCTTGGTGACGTTGTAGCCCAGGCCATTGGTGCCGTAGCCCCACGGAATGGCGTGTTCGTTGCCGGGATCCACCGTGGCGACCAGCGCCATGACTTCGGGATCCAGGTACTTCCAGTTGGGGATCTTGGATTTGTCCAGCTTCTGGAACAGGCCGGCTTCGATCTGGCGCGAGGCGTAATGGGTGGACGGGACAACGACGTCGTAACCCGACTTGCCGGCCAGCAGCTTGGCCTGCAATGCGTCGTTGCTGTCGTAGACGTCATAGCGGACCTTGATGCCGGTTTCCTTTTCAAAACCCGGGATCGTGTCCGGGGCCGTGTATTCGGCCCAGTTGTAGACGTTGACGACCTTGTTCTGCGCCATCGCAGCCGACGTGGCCACCGCGACCAGCACCGCCCCGAGCGCCCAGCGCATTCCCGCCTTCAGTTCCATTATGTCCAGCCCCCTTGCTCTATGCCGTTTATGACAGGAGTACCAAAAGGCGAAATGATAAAGCCATTTTGCGATGACCTGCCCAACTTTGGGGGGTAATTGGCGCAATTGCCGCCTTGGCGGGCCGCGGCGGGCGGGCCAGCGGTCAGGGCTGGATTCCGATGCCCCAGGCCGTCCAGTAACTGTCGCGCAGGCGCATCCAGAACCGGTCGCCGGCCTCGCCGGCCACCTTGCGCAGCGACCGGCGCAGGCGGTCGAGATTGGCCTGGCGCTGCCGCTCCGACAGCCCGCCCTGCGTGCCGCGGTCAAAGTCGATGAGCCAGACCCGGCCATCGTTGCCGATAAGGATGTTGAACACGTTCAGATCGGCATGCCAGACGCCCGCCCGGTGCATGCGCACGATGGCATCGGCCACCGGCTGCCACAGGGGCTCGGAAAGCGCCTGCGCCAAGGGCCGCACGCCGGGAATGCGCTCGACCACGATGGCGGCGCGGTAGATTGGGCCCTGGCGCCAGTAGGCGGCCGCCAGCGGCGCCGGCACCGGCAGCCCTTGCGCGCGCAGGGCGGCCAGCAGCCGGTATTCGCGAAAGCTGCGCGTGCGCGACTCGCCGTTCCACAGATACGCGTCGCGGCTGATGCGGGCGATCATGCCGCCGCGGCGGTAGCGCCGCAGCACACCCTGCCAGCCCTGCCCCTCCACGAACCACGCGGCCTGGCGTCCGCCGGCGTCCACCGGCCGCGCCCGGTCGCCATAGTGACCGGGGTTGAAGACTTCGGGGCCCGCGTCGGCAAGGCGCCGGGCATCGCTGAGCATGGCGCCGGCCAGCGGGCCATCCCAGGTGGTGCGCCGCGCGCCGGATTGATCGTCAGCCTTCACGATTGCGCATCCAGTCGGCCACGCCGTAGAACGATTCGAGCAGACGCTCGACCAGGACGGGATCGATGCCCTCGTCTTCCATTGCGCGGCCGATACAGGTCACCCATTGGTCGCGCTCGACCTCGCCGATGGAGAACGGCAGATGACGCGCCCGCAGGCGGGGATGGCCGAAGCGTTCGATGTAGTGGTCCGGACCGCCGAAATAGCCGCAGAGGAACCAGAAGAGCTTGTCGCGCGCCTCGTCCAGGCTGGGGCCGTGGGCGGCGCGCAGTTCCTTGAGGTCGGGCTCCATGTCCATCAGGTCATAGAAGCGGTCGACGAGGGCGCGCACGCCGGCTTCGCCGCCAAGAAGGTCAAACATGGTGCGGGAGTTTTCCACGGGTTCTGTAATGGTGTGGACGCGGGACGTCATCAGGTTTCTCGGAGGGTGACGAGCGGCGGCGTACGCAGGACGCCGCGCAGGGCAAGCGCGCCGCCCGCCCAGGCGCCCAGCATGCCGGTGCCGATGCCGGCCAGCCACGGCCAGAGGCTGAGGGTAATGGTGAAGTCGAACACCTGGGTTGATAAAGCCCAAGCGATCGCGGTCGCGCCGGCCGCCGCAAGAAGGCCTGCCAACCCGCCCACGGCCCACAGCTCGATGCGCTGCGAACGGGCAAGCTGACGGCGCGTGGCGCCCAGCGCGCGCAGCACCGCCGCCTCGCGCATGCGCTCGTCGCGCGTGGCGGTCAGCGCCGCGGACAGCACCAGCACGCCGGCGGCAAGCGTAAACAGGAACAGCAGCTGCACGGCGCGGCCCACTTCATTCAGCACGGACTGCAACTGCTGCAGGATGGCGCCCACGTCGAACACCGTCAGGTTCGGAAACTCCCGCACCAGGGCGGGCAACACCGCCGCCTTTTCGGGCGGCAGGTAGAAGGACGTGATCCAGCTCTGGGGCATGTCGGCCAGTGCGGCGGGGGTCAGGATGGCGAAAAAATTGACGCGCATCGTATCCCAATCCACCCGGCGGATGCTCGACACCGCCACCTCGACCTGCTGGCCGGCCACGTCGAACGTCATCTTGTCGCCCAGCCCGATGCGCAGCGACTGCGCCAGCCCGGCCTCCAGCGAGACCTCCGCGGAACCCGGCGTCAGCCAGCGGCCCTGCTCGATACGATTGGACGACGGCATCTCGTCGCCATAGGACAGGTTGAATTCGCGGTCCACCAGGCGCTTGGCGCGCGGCTCTTCATAATCGTCCGGTCCCACCGGCTTGCCATTGACGGCAATCAGCCGCCCGCGGACCATCGGCGACAGCGTGATGCGGCCCAGGCCTTCGCGCGTCAGCGCGTCGGTCACGGCCTGGCGCTGGTCCGGCTGCACGTTGATCAGGAAGCGGTTGGGCGCGTCCGGCGGCATGGTGCGTTGCCAGCCCTGGATAAGATCGGTGCGCGTCATCGTCAACAGCAGCAGCGCCATCAAGCCGACCGCCAGTGCGCAGACCTGGGTGATCGTGGCGGCCCGGCGGCGCACCACGCCCGCCAGCGCAAAGCGCAGCGCGGGCAGGCCGGCAGCCAGCCGGCGCACGCGCGCCAGGCCCAGGATGCACAGCCAGGCGACCAGCGCGAACACGCCAAAGGCGCCCAGAAAGCCGCCCGCCACCACGCCGCCCAGCTTGGCATCGCCCGCGAACCACCAGATCAGCAGCGCAAAACCCGCCGCACCCAGCACGTAGCCGAACGCGCTACGCGCGCTGATCGTGTCCGCATCACGCCGCAGGACGCGGGCGGGCGGCACGTGGCGCAATTGCGCCAGCGCGGGCAGCGCGAATCCCAGAAGCAGCAGCAATCCGGTCAGGACGCCCTGCAACGCCGGAATGGCAGACGGGGCCGGCAAGGTCGTGTCGATCAGCGAGTCCAGTAGCATGACGAGCACCTGATGCACACCAAACCCCAGCAGGCAGCCGGCGGCGGACGAGAACAGCCCAACCAGTGTGAATTCCAGCGTCAGCATGCGCGCGACTTGCGATTGCACGGCGCCCAGGCAGCGCATGACCGCGATGCCATCACGATGCCGCGTCATGTAACGTCCCGCCGCCAGCGCCACGGCCACGGCCGAGATCAGCACGGCCAGCAGCGCGACCAGCGACAGAAAACGCTGCGCGCGGTCCAGCGTGCGGCGCACTTCCGGGCGGCCCGATTCCAGGGTGGCGATCTTCTGGCCGCGCTTCAGATTCTGGTTCAGCCAGGCGGAATATCCAGCCACGGCGTCGGGCTGGCCGGCGACCAGCATGGCATAGCCGATGCGGCTGCCCGGCGCGATGAGGCCCGTGGCTGGCAGGTCGCTGGCGCGCAGCAGCACGCGCGGGGCGACGTTGACGAACTGCATGCCCTTGTCCGGCTCATAGGTGATGACGCGGTCGATGCGCATGTGGGCGTCGCCCACGTTCAGCGTATCGCCCACCTTCAGGTTCAAGAGCGCCAGCAACTGCGCGTCTACCCACACCGCGCCTTCGGGCGGGATGTCGCGCGTGGGCGCATCGGGCGCGAACGGCGCCTCCGCCACCCGCAAGGCCCCGCGCAGCGGATAGCCGGGCTCCACCGCTTTCAATGCCGCGAGCTGCGCGCCGTCCCCGGCGCCCACCATGGAGGGAAACTGCCACGTGCCGGAAACGGTCAGACCGCGCTCGCGCGCCTGATCCTTGAAGGCGGCGGGTACGGGTTCGTCGGCATCCAGCACCAGATCGGCGCCCAGCATCTGGCCGGCGTCGCGTTCCAGCGCGCGGCCGACGCGGTCGGCCAGAAAGCCCACGCTGGTAACGGCGGCCACCGCCACGACCAGCGCCAGGACCAGCAAACGGAGCTCGCCGGCGCGCGCATCGCGCATCATCATCCGGGCGCCCAGGCGCAAGGTTGACCAGAAACCAGGGCGCCTGGCCTGTGACATATCAGGGAAATCCATCATTCGTCCATGTTAACTAAGCGCCTGTAGGGCGTCCGAATCCCGATATCATCCCGGGGCGGGAGGCAAAGCCGCCCATAAAGATAACCAATTCCGGAGAAGACAATGCGTAAAACCTGGCTTGCGGCCACGATTCTGGCCGCCTGCGCGGCCGCCACCTCGCTGCCCTCGGCAGCGCAGACCACCCTGAAGATGGCCTACGCCCTGTCGACGTCGTCGCACTACGGCGCCGGCGCCGACGCGATGGCCAAATCCATCGAGGGTTCCACCAACGGCAAGTTCAAGGTCCAGCAGTTTGCCAACAGCGCGCTGGGCGGCGAACGTGAAGTGATCGAAGGCCTGCAGATCGGCACCATCGATCTCGCGATCGTTTCGACCGGTGCAACCCTGAATTTTGTTCCCGAGACCGGCGTTTTCGACATCCCGTTCCTGCTGCGCGACCTGCCGCACGCCCGCGCGGTGCTGGACAGCAAGATCGGCCAGGACATGCTGGCCAAGTTCCCCAGCCGCGGCATCGTGGCGCTGGCGTGGGGCGAACAGGGCTTTCGCCACCTGACCAACAACGTGCGCCCGGTCAAGACCCCGGCGGACGCCAAGGGCCTGAAGATCCGCACCACCGAAAACCCGATCCACATCACGGCCTTCCGCCAGATCGGCATCCTGCCCACGCCGATGGCCTGGCCCGAAGTGGCCACCGCGCTGCAGCAGGGCACCATCGACGGCCAGGAAAATCCGCTGTCCGTGATCACGTCGGCCAAGCTGTCGCAGATGCAGAAGTACCTGTCGCTGACCGGGCACGTGTACGGCCCGGCTCTGGTGCTGATGTCCGCCAACGTCTATGAAGGCCTGTCGGCCGCCGACAAGGCCAACTTCGACAAGGCCGGCAAGGAATCGGCCCAGGCCATGCGCGCCTATGTCGACAACATTGAAAAGACGGGCGTCGAGCAGCTCAAGAAGGAAGGCATGCAGGTGTCCGAAGTGGACCGCGCCGCCTTTGCCGCCGCCGTGGAACCCGCCTACCCCGAGTACTACAAGAAGTTCGACAAGAAGCTGATCGACTCGATCCGCGACACCAAGTAAGCCGGCACGGCCCCCATCGCGGGGCCGTTTGCCTGGCGGCGGGACCGGCCTGCGCCGCGCGCCCGCCCCACTTTTCCGCGTCCATCGCCAACGGAATTCACCATGCGTTTGCTCTGCGCCTTCGACCGCGGCCTGTTCAAGCTGGTCTCGGCATTCGCCCAACTCCTCTTGGTCGCCGCCGCGGCGGCCGCGTTCTATCAGGTCATCGCCCGGTTCGTGCTGCATTCACCCGCCGACTGGAGCGAGGTCCTCACCCGCGCGCTTCTGATCTGGACCGTGCTGTTGGGCGTGGCGCTGGCATTCCGCCACGGCGCCATGATCAGCGTGGAACTGCTGCGCAACATGCTGGGCGGCAAGCGACGCCGGGTATTGGAAGCCATCATCGGCCTGATCTGCGCGGGCTTTCTCGGCTTTCTGGCCTGGATCGGCGGCAACATGACCTATCGCGTGCGTTTCCAGAACGTGCCGAGCCTGGACATCTCGATTTCCTGGATTTATCTGGCCATCCCCGTGGGCGCCACGCTGGCGGCCATCGCCGTGCTGGCCCGCTGGTGCGCCGGCGAAGAAGACGACGTGCCCGTGCGCAACGACGCGCAAGGCTGAGCCGCCCCCTATCGAACCTGAGCAGCAAAAATCGCCATGTCCCAATTAATGATTGTCTCGATGCTGATTTTCTTCGGGCTGTCCGTGCCGGTCGCCGTGTCGATCGGGCTGGCCAGCCTGGCGGGCGTCGGCGCCTCGGGCCTGCCCTGGCTGGTCGTCGCGCAGCAGCTGTTTGCCGCGCTGGACAAGTACCCGCTCGTGGCCATCCCCTTCTTCATCCTGGCCGGCAACCTGATGGAAGCCGGCGGCATCTCCGAGCGCATGGTGGAGTTCGCCAAGAGCGTGGTCGGCGGCATCCAGGGCGGCCTGGCCTGCACCTGCGTGCTGACCTGCATGATCTTCGCGGCGGTCGCGGGCTCCAGCGTGGCCACGACCTTCGCGGTGGGCGCCATCCTGATCCCCGCCATGATCCGGCACGGCTATCCGGCCCCCTTTGCGGCGTCATTGCAGGCCAGCGCGGCGGAACTCGGGGTCATCATCCCGCCGTCCATTCCGATGATCCTGTTTGCCGTGTCCACCGACACGTCCACCGGCGAACTCTTCATTGCCGGCGTCATGCCGGGCATCCTGATCGGCGTTGCGCTGATGTTCTACGTCTGGCTCTACGCCAAGCGCAACAACCTGGGCAAGCGCGACGGCGAAGGCCGCCTGCCGCTGTGGCCCGCGTTCAAGCGCGCCTGGCTGGCGCTGCTGATGCCCGTCATCATCCTGGGCGGCATCTACGGCGGTGTCTTCACGCCGACCGAAGCGTCGGTCGTGGCAGTGATGTACGCCGTCTTCGTGGGCAAGTTCATCTACCGCCGCCTTACGTTCCGTCAGCTGTCGGACACGCTGCACAAATCGGTCGTGTCGACCGCAGTCATCATGTTCGTGATCGCCAACGCGGGCATCTTCAGCTTCCTGCTCAACCGCGCCGGCATTCCGGACGCGCTGGGCACGTGGCTCGCCCAGATCTTCGACACCAAGTTCGGCTTCCTGATGGGCGTGAACGCTGCGCTGTTCGTGATCGGCATGTTCATCGAGACCTCGGCGTCGATCGTCGTGCTGGCCCCCTTGCTGCTGCCGGTGGCGCTGCAGTTCGGCGTGGACCCGGTGCATTTCGGCATCATCATGGTGGTCAACCTGGCGCTGGGCATGATCACGCCGCCGTTCGGGGTGAACCTGTTTGCCGCGTGCGCGGTGGCCAAGCTGCCGCTTGAGCGCCTGATCAAACCCCTGGTGCCCTTCGTCGGCGTGGTGATCCTGTGCCTGCTGGTCATCACCTACTGGCCGGGGCTGTCGCTGGGGCTGCGTGATCTGGTGTACGCGAAATGATGTGCGTCGCCGCCGCGCGGGCAAACTGTCCGTGCGGCGGGTAGCGCCCGGCCCGCCTGACCGGCGTGCAGGGATCGCAGAATGAGAAAAGCGCCCGGTTGGGGCGCTTTTTCGTTCTGGGGGCCTAGATTTCGCGTTCTTCCGTCTTGAGGTTGTTGTCGCGGGCGAAATCCACCACGAACTTGTAGGCCAGCGGCTCCAGGTCGCGCAGGCGCAGGTCGACAACGATCCCGCGCACGCCATCGATCACGACGGGCAGCACATAAGGCGAATAAGTGAGGTGGTTACCAGCACAGCCGGCGGGCCGGAACTGTGCCATTACGCCGGCGAGCCGTTCTGCCCAATCGCTGGGGCGGAAGCGGCTACCGCTTTCGGTAACGCCATGAATTACGAATTGTCTGACGCGAGTTGCCATGTGTTCTTCACTGCGGGACGCCTTTCACGAAAGCCGGATCTTCGGCGTGATCAAACATGCGTGCCGCGCCGCGAATTGTATATGATTGATCCTTTGCCCTCTTTCGAACCGCGATTCGCCCCTGATTCGCCCTAGCAAGCGGGCACGCTGTCGATGCCATTCCCCCAGGAGGATCCGCGATGAGCTCGCCTCTGGCCAATATCTATGCCCGGCTGCCGGTATCGTTCACGCACGGCCAGGGTGTCTGGCTGTGGGACGCAGGCGGCCGCAAGTACCTGGATGCCCTGGCCGGCATCGGCGTCTCCTGCCTGGGCCATGCCCATCCGATGCTGGTCGCCGCCATCGCCGAGCAGGCGGCCCGCGTCATCCATACCTCCAATATCTACGACATCCCGCAGCAGACCGAGCTTGCCGCCCGGCTGACGGCGCTGTCCGGCATGCAGGAAGTCGCGTTCAACAACAGCGGCTCCGAGGCCAACGAAGCGGCCATCAAGCTCGCCCGCTACTACGCCTACCAGCGCGGCAACAAGCACGCCCACATCATCACCATGGATTCGTCCTGGCATGGCCGCACGCTGGCCACGCTGGCGGCTACCGGCAGCGACAAGGCGCGCAAAGGCTTCGAGCCCCTGCCCAGCGGCTTCATCCAGGTGCCGTACAACAACCTGGACGCGGTGCGTGCCGCCGGCGACGCCGAGCCGCGCACCACCGCCGTGCTGCTGGAAGTCCTGCAGGGCGAAGGCGGCATCCGCCCGTCCGACATCGCCTACCTGCAGGCGCTGCGCCAACTCTGCACCGAGCGCGGCTGGCTGCTGATGATCGACGAAGTGCAGTCCGGCATCGGCCGCACCGGCAAGTGGTTCGCGCACCAATGGGCCGACATCCGCCCCGACGTCATGACGCTGGCCAAGGGCCTGGCGGGCGGAGTGCCCATCGGCGCGATGCTGGCCGCCGGGCCGGCCGCAGGTGTGTTTACGCCGGGCAGCCATGGCACCACGTTCGGCGGCGGGCCGCTCGTGTGCGCGGCAGGCCTTGCAGTGCTCGATGCGCTGGAATCCGAAAACCTGCTTGAAAACGCCCATGACGTGGGCGAATACCTGAAAGACCGCCTGGCCAGCGCGCTGGCCGGCACGCCCGGCGTGACCGACATCCGCGGCCGCGGCCTCATGCTGGGCATCGAGCTGGCCCGCCCCTGCGGCGTCCTTGCGCTGCGCGCCATGGAAGCAGGCCTGCTCATCAACGTCACGCGCGACCGCGTCATCCGCATGCTGCCGCCGCTGATCCTGACGCGCCAGGAGGCCGACCAGATCGTCGCCCTGCTGGTGCCGCTCATTCAACAGTTCCTGGCCGAAAAACCATAATCAACGTCCCTGCCGGGCCACGAGCCTGGCGGGGCCCAATGACCTGCGACATCAACATGACTCCTCCCACGACTCAAAACGGCCCGCTGCGGCACTTTCTGCAGTTCAAGGACTTCTCGTCCGCCGAGATCGCCTACGTGCTGGACCGCGCGCGCCTGATCAAGGAAAAGTTCAAACGCTATGAGCCCCACATGCCGCTGCACGACCGCACGCTGGCAATGGTGTTCGAAAAGGCCAGCACGCGCACCCGCGTGTCATTCGAGGCCGGCATGTACCAGATGGGCGGCTCGGTCATCAACCTGACGTCCAACGACTCGCAGCTCGGCCGCTCCGAGCCCATCGAGGACACCGCGCGCGTGATCTCGCGCATGGTCGACATCGTCATGATCCGCACGTTCGAGCAGACCCGCATCGAGCGCTTCGCGTCGCATTCGCGCGTGCCCGTGATCAACGGCCTGACCAACGAATTCCACCCCTGCCAGATCCTGGCGGACATCTTCACCTACATCGAGCACCGCGGCCCCATCGCCGGCAAGACGGTCGCCTGGGTGGGCGATGCCAACAACATGGCCTACACGTGGCTGCACGCGGCCGAAATGCTGGGCTTCACGCTGCATGTGTCCACGCCGGCCGGCTACGAACTCGAAGCCTCGCGCATCGGCACGCCGTCCGACAAGGTGCTGCGCCAGTTCAAGGACCCCATGGAAGCCTGCAAGGGCGCGCACCTGGTCACCACCGACGTGTGGACCAGCATGGGCTACGAGGCCGAGAACGAAGAGCGCCGCGCCGCGTTCGCCGACTGGTGCGTGGACGCCGAGATGATGGCCGCGGCCGACCCGCAGGCCGTCTTCATGCACTGCCTGCCCGCCCACCGCGGCGAGGAAGTCACCGGCGAAGTCATCGATGGGCCGCAGAGCGTGGTCTGGGACGAAGCCGAAAACCGCCTGCACGTGCAGAAGGCGCTGATGGAATTCCTGCTGCTGGGTCAGGTCGACTAAACCTGTGCTGCACGCATGAGAAGGGCCCGGGCATCCTGCGACGCCCGGGCCCTTCTGCTTTCTAAACCGCTTGGTGCTACAGGATCTTCCTGAACATCGTGCGCCGCGTGTTGCGGAACGACGGCCGCACGCGGCTGCTCCAGTCAGTCGCGCGCACCGCCAGCCACGGCGGGCTGCCAAAGGTCTCCTGCGTATGCAGGTCGTAGCAGGCCAGGTAGCGCGGCGATTCGTCGCGGCATTCCCAACGCTGCGCGCGCACCGTGCCGGGCACCGACGCCAGCCCTGGCAGATGCTCCTGGTCGTACCAGGCGTTCAGGTCGGCCTCGGCCTCGGGCAACACATCGGTTTCGACGATGTAATGCCACGGCGCCGCCTGCCCAGCCGACGCGCCAGGCAGATCCAGCGTCTGGTGCAACACACGCGCATGCGCGCCGGGCGCCAGTTCGTCAAGACGGGCCTGGATCTCCGGCAAGGCACGGGCCCCGCGCACGGTTACGTAGGTCTCCTCGGCTTCCAGCGCGGCAAAGGCGCTGATCTTCACATCCGCCAGCCCGTCCGCAAGGCGCTCGGCCAGATCACGGGCGCGCGCCTCGTCAAACCGTTCGCCCAGCGACACCAGCAACATCGTTTCCTGCACAGCCCTCTCCTTCAATGTCCGACGCGCAAGGCGACCAGGAAGCGCGACACCATGTTGTAGGCGCCCACCGTTGCGGTCAGTTCCACCAGTTGCGCATCATCGTAGCGTTCGCGCAGGGGCGCGAACACCGCGTCCGGCACCTCGATGTCACGGGTCATGGCGTCGGTCAGCGCCAGCACCTCGGCCTCTCCCGGTTCCAGGCCCTGCACCTGATCCGGCGCGGGGTTGCCGCGCAGCACGTCGATGACGGTCTGCGGCATGCCGCCCGCCAGCGCGTGCGGCACGTGCGCCTCGAACTCGTAGGGCGCATTGTTCAACGTCGCCACGCGCAGGATGATCAGCTCGCGCAACCGCGGCGCCAGCGACGTCTTCTGCCGGATCGCGGTCAGCATGGCTTCCCAGCCCTCGACCACCGCCGGGCTGTTCAGCAGCACCTGGTACAGCGGCGAGATGCGGCCGCGCGCGGCGGCGATGCGCGCCTCCAGCACGGCCAGCTCCGGGCGGGTGCCCGGCACCACGGGTTCGATTCGGCGGGCGCTCATGCTTACTCCGGACGGATGTTCTTGCGCTGGATCAGCGCGGTCCATTTTTCGCGGTCGGCGGCGATCAGCGCGCCCAGTTCCTGCGGCGTGCTGGGCGCGGCCTCGGCGCCAAACTTCTCCAGGCGGGCGCGGACGGCCTCGTTGGCCAGCGCGGCGCGCACAGCCTGGTTCAGCTTGTCGACGGTGGCGGCGGGCGTGGCCGCGGGTGCGACCAGGCCGTACCAGTTGTTCGATTCGACGCCGGGGATGCCCAGCTCGGCCATCGTCTTCACGTCGGGCAGCAGCGGATGGCGTGTCGGCGCGGCCAGGCCCAACGGCTTGAGCTTGCCGCCCTGGATATGGCCGATCAGGCCGGGCACGTCGCCGAAGAAACCGGACACCTGATTGCCCATCACGTCGTTGATGACGGGCGCCGCGCCCTTGTAAGGCACGTGCAGCACCTTGGCCTTGCTGGAATCGGCAAACATTTCCAGCGTCAGATGCGGAATGCTGCCGATGCCCGACGAGCCGATGGCGACCGACTGCGACGCGGCCTGCGACTTCTTCACGAAGTCGGCGGCGTCCGTCGCCGGGTTGGACGGATTCACCACGAACACCGTGGCGTTGTTCACCACGCGCGAGACCGGCGCGAAATCGCGCGCGGGGTCATACGGCAGGTCCTTGTACAGCGCCGGGCTGATTGCCACCGCGCCCACGCTGGTCAGGAACAGCACCGAGCCGTCGGCCGGCGCCTTGGCCACGTAGGCGGCCGCGATGTTGCCGTTGGCGCCCGCCTTGTTTTCGACGATGACGTTCTGCTTGAGCTCCTTGCCCAGCTGCTCGGCCAGCACGCGACCCACCAGATCCACGGGGCCGCCCGGCGGGAACGCGATGATCAGGCGCACGGGACCGTCGGCGTGGGCCGCGCCAGCGGCGGCCAGGCTCAGCACGGCGGCCGAGATGATTTTCTTGAACATGGTGTCTCCTCGTTGATGGGGATGTGCTTGCGGCGGGGGCTTCCTGGCCCTCGTTCCGCTTTCTCTGTGCTACTGAAATCCGTAAAGCCGCGCCGGGTTGTCCACCAGCACGCGCTGGCGCAGTCCGGCGTCCGGGCACGCTTCGAAAAACGTGTCGACCAGTTCACCGTCGTCCGGCATATCGCCGGCCACATTCGGATGCGGCCAGTCCGTGCCCCACAAGGTGCGGTCCGGCAGGGCCTCAACCAGCGCGCGCACGAAGGGAATGCCTTCCGCAAAGGGGCGGCGGCCGGCGGCGATCCGGTCGATGCCGGACACCTTGACCCACGCCTGGCCTACGTCCGCCAGGCTTAGCAACGCGCGCATCGCCGGTGAATCCAGCCCATCGGCCGCCTTCAGCCTGCCCATGTGGTCCACGACGAACGGCACCGGCAGCGTGAGCAGTCGCGGCAGCAGTTCGGGCAGCATCGCGCCGTCCACGTGCAGGCACAGGTGCCATCCCAACGGCGCGATCAGCTTGACCACGTGGTCGAACACCGCCGGCTCGGGCGCGCCGCCCAGATGCGGCACGAAGTTGAACCGCGCGGCCCGCACGCCGCCTTCGTGCAGCGCCTTGACGCTGGCAGCAGTGGCGTCCGCGCCCAGCAGCGCCACGCCGCGATAACGCCCTTCGCTGCGCGCCAGCGCATCCAGCAATGCGCGGTGGTCCGATCCGTGGCAGTTGGCCTGCACCACGACCGCGCGCTCGATGCCCAGATGGGCATGCAGCGCCGCCATGCTGGTGAACGACGCGTCCGGCGGCGTGTACGACCGGCCTTCGGCATACGGAAACACATCGCCCGGTCCGAAGACGTGGCAATGCGCATCGCACGCGCCCGGCGGCAGCGCGTGGCGGGGACGGGAGGGCGAGGCAAGCGGCGGACGGCAATCGGGCACGGGGACTTCCTGCATGGAAAGCGCCATGGTCGCGGAATGCCGGAGGGCGAACAATGCTATACCGTATATTTCTGATATCGAAAAACCTAATATCCCGATGGATCTCAAGCAGATCGAGTACTTCGTGCGCGTGGCCGAGCGACGCAGCTTCTCGCGCGCCGCTGAAATGCTGGACGTCGCGCAGCCCACACTCAGCCGTCAGGTGCGGCTGCTGGAACTGGAGCTGGGCCAGCATCTGCTCTACCGCAACGGGCGCGGCGCCGAGCCCACGGAAGCGGGACTGCGCTTTCTCGAGCACGCCCGCGCCTTGCTCGCGTTGGCCGAGCGCGCGAAGGAGGATCTGCAGACGCTGCGCGAAACGCCCACCGGCAAGGTCATGATCGGCCTGCCGCCCCGCATCGCGCGCGTGCTCACGCCGCCGCTGGTGCAGGCGTTCCGCCAGAATTTCCCCGATGCCTCCATCGCGGTGGCCGAAGGCCTGAGCGCCCAGGTGCGCGAATGGCTGCTCGCCGGCCGGGTGGACCTGGCCTTGCTGTACGATCCCGCCCCTTCCCCGCAACTGGTCTACGAGTCACTCTTTCGCGAAGACCTCGTCCTGGCCGCGGCCGCGGGCCATCAGCCGCCCCTGCCCGCCCGCGCGCCGGTCGCGCGGCTGGGCGACTATCCGCTGGTGCTGCCCAGCCTGCCCAACGCCATCCGCACCCTCGTTGAAAGCGTCTGCCGTGCGCAGGGTGTGCGGCTCAAGGTCGCGGCCGAGGTCGACGCCGTGCAGACCATCGTGGAACTGGCGGCGCAGGGCGACGCCTACGCCATCCTGCCGCGCTCGGCGGCGCGCGGTCCGGCCGCCGAACATGAACTGTCCCTGTGCGCCATTGGCTCCCCGACGATCACCAACAACCTGGTGCTGGCCAGCGCCCGCCATCGCCCAGCCACCCGGCTGGCCGCGGCCACGGGCGAGCTGATCCGCGGCCTGCGGCTTGCCGAGCTGTTCGCACCAGGCGCCCCCCGCGCCGCAACCCCGGCGGCCAGCCCCCCTCAAAAGAGTTAAAATAGCGGGCTATTTTCTTGTTTGGCGGCTCGTTGCTGTCAAAGTCCTGTTGGCGTCTCACCTCAAACAATGACCACTATCCTCCCGAACCTGCCCACCGGCCAGAAAGTCGGCATCGCCTTTTCCGGCGGCCTGGACACCAGCGCTGCGCTCCTCTGGATGCGCAACAACGGCGCCATCCCCTACGCCTACACCGCCAACCTGGGCCAGCCCGACGAATCCGACTACGACGAGATTCCCCGCAAGGCCCTGGCCTACGGCGCCGAAAACGCCCGCCTGATCGACTGCCGCGCGCAGCTCGTGGCCGAAGGCATCGCCGCCCTGCAGTCGGGCGCGTTCCACATCTCGACCGCTGGCATCACGTACTTCAACACGACGCCCATCGGCCGCGCCGTCACCGGCACGATGCTGGTCGCCGCCATGAAGGAAGACAACGTCAACATCTGGGGCGACGGCAGCACGTTCAAGGGCAACGACATCGAGCGTTTCTACCGCTACGGCCTGCTCACCAACCCGGAACTCAAGATCTACAAGCCCTGGCTCGACCAGCGCTTCATCGACGAGCTCGGCGGCCGTTCGGAAATGTCCGAATACATGCGCCAAGCCGGTTTCGACTACAAGATGTCGGCTGAAAAGGCCTACTCCACCGACTCCAACCTGCTCGGCGCCACGCACGAAGCCAAGGACCTGGAACACCTGAATTCCGGCATCCGCATCGTCAAGCCCATCATGGGCGTGGCGTTCTGGCGCGACGACGTCGCCGTCAAGGCCGAGGAAGTCACGGTCCGCTTCGAAGAAGGCCAGCCCGTCGCCCTGAACGGCGTCGAATACGCTGATCCCGTTGAACTGCTGCTCGAAGCCAACCGCATCGGCGGCCGTCACGGCCTGGGCATGAGCGACCAGATCGAAAACCGCATCATCGAAGCCAAGAGCCGCGGCATCTACGAAGCCCCGGGCCTGGCCCTGCTCTTCATCGCCTACGAGCGCCTGGTCACCGGCATCCACAACGAAGACACGATCGAGCAGTACCGCGAAAACGGCCGCAAGCTGGGCCGCCTGCTGTACCAGGGCCGCTGGTTCGACCCGCAAGCCATCATGCTGCGCGAAACCGCCCAGCGCTGGGTGGCCCGCGCCGTCACTGGCGAAGTCACCATCGAACTGCGCCGCGGCAACGACTATTCGCTGCTGAACACCGTGTCGCCCAACCTCACGTACGCGCCCGAGCGTCTGTCCATGGAGAAGGTGGAAAATGCCCCCTTCACGCCGGCGGACCGCATCGGCCAGCTCACCATGCGCAACCTCGACATCGTCGACACGCGCGAAAAGCTGTTCACGTACGTCAAGACCGGCCTGCTCGCCTCCAGCGGCACGTCGCTGCCCCAACTGAAGGACACGACCTCGAAGAAGTAATTCTTCAAGGCCAAACAAAAACCCTCGGTTTTCACACCGAGGGTTTTTTTTCGCCTGGCAGTTGTGGCGCGGCGAGGCCGCGACGCGGTCAGCGTGGCGGCTACAGCTCGACCTGCATGCCCATCTCCACAACCCGGTTCGCCGGAATCTTGAAGAACTTCGTGCTGCGGGTCGAATTGCGCGCCATGAACGAAAACACCGCGCGCCGCCACCGCGACAAGGCGGGCTTCCTGGCCGCCACGACCGTCTGGCGCGACAGGAAGAACGACGTGCGCATCGGTTCCAGATCCAGCTCCGGATACGCTTCGGCAATCAGGCGCAGCGCCTCCGGCACGTCCGGATCTTCCTTGAAGCCGTAGGTGACCGTCGCAGCCCAGCTCGATGCGCTGAGCTTGTTCACCTCGAAGCGCTCTTCCGGTGCGATATACGGCACGTCGGCCGACTGGATCGACAGGAACAGCACGTGGTCGTGCAGCACCTTGTTGTGCTTCAGGTTGTGCAGCAACGCCGGCGGCACGTTGCCCGAATTCATCGTCATGAAGATGGCGGTGCCCGGCACGCGCGACGGCGGATACTGCTCGAGCTGCTCCATGAATTCCTTGAGCGGCTGGCGGTCGCGCTGCTGCATGTCGGACAAGAGACGACGGCCGCGCCGCCACGTCATCATCAGCGTGAACACCACGATCGCCACCACCAGCGGCAGCCAGCCGCCTTCGTGGATCTTGAAGACGTTGGCCGAAAACAGCAGCACGTCCAGCAGCAGCAACAGGCCCAGCACCAGGAACCACATCATGCGCTTGATGCCCGTGCTGCCGCGCGGCAGCACCGCAAACGCCAGCACCGACGTCGTGAACATCGTGCCCGTCACCGCAAACCCGTAGGCCGCGGCCAGGTTGTCGGAATTACGGAACCACAGCACCAGGATCAGCACCGCGCACAGCAGCAGCGCGTTGACCTGCGGCAGATAGATCTGGCCCTTCTCGATCGCGGACGTGTGCAGGATCTGCATGCGGGGCCAGAAGCCCAGCTGCACTGCCTGGCGCGTCACCGAATAGGCGCCCGAAATCACGGCCTGCGACGCCACGATGGTGGCGATGGTGGCCAGCGCGACCAGCGGGGCAAGCCCCCATTCCGGCGCCATCAGGAAGAACGGATTGCGGATGGCGGTGGGATCGCGCAGCAGCAGCGCCCCTTGGCCGAAGTAGCACAGCGTCAGCGCCGGCAGCACCATGCTGAACCAGGCCCGGCGGATCGCCGGGCGGCCAAAGTGGCCCATGTCGGCATACAGGGCCTCGGCCCCGGTCAGCGCCAGCACCACCGCGCCCAGCAACACGAAGCTGACCCACGGCGCTTCGACGATGAAGCGCAGCCCCCACATCGGGTTCAACGCGGCCAGCACCTCGGGCGTCTGCCAGATCTGCCAGCCGCCCAGGGCCGCCAGCGTGGCGAACCACAGGAACATCACCGGACCGAACAGCTTGCCCATGGCGGCCGTGCCATGCGACTGGATCGCAAACAATGCGATCAGCACGACCAGCGCGATCGGCACCACCCAGTGGTCCAGCGTATGCGACACGATGCCGATGCCTTCCAGCGCCGACAACACCGAAATCGCCGGCGTGATCATGCTATCGCCGTAGAACAGCGCCGCGCCGAAGATACCCAGCACAATCAGCACCCAGCGCAGCTTGCCCTCGCGCGCGCGCACCGCCAGTTCCAGCAGCGCCAGCGTGCCACCCTCGCCGCGGTTGTCCGCGCGCAGCACCAGCATCACATATTTCAGGGACACCACCACCATCAGCATCCAGAACAGGATGGACAGCACGCCCAGCAGATGGGCCGGCTCCAGGTCGGTATGCACGCTCAGGCCGGTCAGACAGGCGCGCAGCGTGTAAAGCGGGCTGGTGCCGATGTCGCCGTACACCACGCCCAGCGCGCCCAGGACCAGCGCCGCACGCGACGATGGGGCGTGGGCGCCGCCCGGGTGACCTGGGGGCAAAGAAGCAGCGCTGACCGTGCCTTGGCTCATGATGCGGGTTCTTGGCGAGTGAGTTGAGCCCCCTTGCGAGGGCCGGGAAATACGACGGACAGCCGCGTCCCGGAAAAATCGGGCCGGCTGGTGAGCTTCCACCACGCGCCGTGCGCGTGCGCGATTTCTCGCACGATGGCCAGTCCCAGGCCCGAACCGCCGGCCGTCGCGGTGGGCGACCGGTAGAACGCCTCGAACACGCGGTCGCGCTCTTCGGGCGGAATGCCGGGCCCGTCGTCTTCGACGGTCAGCGAGGGCGGATTGGCGCCCACGATCAGCGTGATGCGCCCCGTCGGGTTGCCATAGCGCAGCGCGTTATCGATCAGGTTGCCCAGCAGCTCCGCGAGCAGCAAGGGGTCCGCGTCGATCCAGATGGGCGTTTCGGGCGCGGCCAGATCCAGCTCATAGTGCGCCTCGCGCACCCGCGGAAACCATTCGGCGCCATGCACCCGCACCCACTCGCACAGGTCGATGCGCACAAAGCTGTCCTGTGGGCGCGCATTGGGATCGGCGCGGGCCAGC
The DNA here is from genome assembly GCF_059759315.1 of Achromobacter sp. GQ309. Taxonomy (NCBI): domain Bacteria; kingdom Pseudomonadati; phylum Pseudomonadota; class Betaproteobacteria; order Burkholderiales; family Alcaligenaceae; genus Achromobacter; species Achromobacter sp. GQ309. The sequence goes on along the minus strand of NZ_JCAXDP010000003.1, from coordinate 790,268 downwards.
ACCAGCAGCTGCTGGCCCAGCCGGATCATGCGGTCGCTGACGGCCTTGATGCGCTCTGCACGGGCCCGCACGTCGTCCGGCAAGGGGCGCGCCAGCATGAGTTCGGATTCCAGCCGCAGGCCCGACAGCGGCGTGCGCAACTGATGCGCGGCGTGGCCAATGAAGCGCCGCTGCGCGGCCAGCGACGCATCCAGCCGCAGCAGCAGATCATTGGTGTGCGTGACCAGCGGTTCGATCTCCACCGGCACACCTGCAACCTCCAGCGGCTGCATGTCGTCGATGGAACGCTGCCGGATTTCTTCAGACAGATGGTTCACCGACCGCAGGCCGGATCGCACACCCTGCATCACCACCCATGCAAACAGCGCGATCAACGCCACCTGGCCCACGACCATCAGCCAGAAGAAGTCTTCCAGCATCCACAGCGACATGTCGATCTTGTGGGTGATGACCCAGGTTGCCGCCAGATCCAGCAGGACGAGCAGCAGAATGGGCGGCATCAACCGGATGACGAGATGCCGGGCAAGCGATCGGGAGGGAAGCATGGGGGGGCGCGCAGCCGGAGACGGTTGGGGGGTGCGTTCCTGCGTCATGGCGCGAAGCCCTCGATGAGGCGGATGAAAACGCGCGGACGGCGATCGCCGGCCGCGGCCGGCCCGTCAGGCCGTTTCCACATCCAGCATGTAGCCAAAGCCACGTACCGTCTGGATGCTGGCGCCCGTGCCTTCCAGGCGCTTGCGCAAGCGGTACACGTAGACTTCGACGGCGTTCTCGCTGAAATCCGCGTCCCAGGCGGACAGGGAATTGACGATCTGGCGCTTGGTCACGACGCGGCCCACGCGGGCCATCAGCATTTCGAGGACGGAAAGTTCACGCACCGACAGCGACAGGCGCTGGCCATTGGCCCGGACTTCGCGGCCGACGGTGTCGAACACCAGCGGGCCGACTTCGATGAGCGGCTGGGCCTGGCCGGCACGGCGGCGGCCGAAGGCGCGCACACGCGCGGCCAGCTCGGGCAGTTCGAAGGGTTTGGTGACGTAGTCGTCCGCTCCGGCGTCCAAACCGGCAACGCGGTCTTCGATGCCATCGCGAGCGGTGAGGATGAGCACGGGAACCTGATTGCCGTCCTGCCGCAGTTGCCGCAGCACGTCCAGGCCGCTCATGCCGGGAAGATTGAGGTCGAGCAGCATGAGGTCATACGGCTGGCCCGCCAGCGCGCCCAGAACCCGGTCGCCCTCAGTCAGCCAGTCGACCGCATAACCCTGGTCGGCCAGGAATTCCTGGAGCGCATGGCCCAGGGTGGTGTCGTCTTCGATTACCAGAACTCGCATGCCGCGATTCTAGCGCGATCCAAAAAAAAAGGGGCGCGAAATGCGCCCCCTTCCTGGATTCGTTCACCGGCCGGACGGTGCCGGGGCCGGAGCCGCGGCAGGTGCGCCCGAAGCGGGAGCACCCGCCGCCGTAGCGCCACCCGAGGGCGGCGTCGTGACGAAACCGATACGTGTCATGCCCGAGCGGCGCGCCGAGGCCATGACCTTGGCCAGCGTTTCGTAACGGGTGTTCTGATCGGCGCGGATGCGGATCTCGGGTTGCGGCTTGGTGCCGGCGATCGACTTGAAGCGATTGGGCAGGTCGTCGATATTGACCGGCTTCTCGTCCCAGAACAGTGCGCCCGCGGCGTCGATCGCCAGGTCCACGGTCTTGGGTTCTTCCTCGATCTGCTCGGCAGCCACTTGGGGCATGTTGATCTTGATCGAGTGCGCCAGGAGCGGCGCCGTGATGATGAAGATCACCAGCAGCACCAGCATGACGTCGATCAGGGGCACCATGTTGATCTCGGACACCGCATGGCTTCCGGATCCTTTACCCTCAAAGCTGCCAAAGGCCATTATTCGCTCCCGCGTTGAGCCGCGTGGCCGTTCTGGCGACGCAGCGCGCGCACCTTGCCGTCGGACAGCGCAACTTGCTGGCCGGTGGTCAGGAACGCAAACAGGTCATGTGCAAAGGCATCCAGGCGCGACAAGTACACGCGGTTGTTGCGCACGAAGGTGTTGTACGCCAGCACGGCCGGAATAGCCACCGCCAGGCCCAGGCCCGTCATGATGAGGGCTTCGCCCACCGGACCGGCGATACGGTTGATGGTCACGCCATCGGACAGGCCGATGCCGACCAGCGCGTGATACACGCCCCACACCGTGCCGAACAGGCCGACGAACGGCGCCGTCGAACCCACCGAGGCCAGCACGGTCAGGCCGTTTTCCAGCTTGGCCGTTTCTTCGTCGATGACCTTGCGCATGGTGCGCGTGACGAAATCCGAATTGCTGCCCGACTCTTCCAGCTTGGTGGCGCCGAATTTGTTGTGGTGCGCCTGCGCGTGCATCGCGTGGCTGGCCAGATGCGAGAACGGATCGCGCGCGCCGTGCGTGTTGATTTCGTGTTCGACCTGTTCCAGCGAGCTGGCATTCCAGAACTTGTTCAGGAAGTCTGCCGAACGCTTGCGCATGCTGACGTTGCTGCCTGCCTTGACCAGGATGAGATACCAGGTCACGAGCGACATGAGGATCAGGATGACGAACAGGCTCTTGCCCACGAAGTCGCTCTGGGCGACGAAGTGCAGGAAGCCCATGTCGGGGACGGGCGCGGGCGCAGGCGCGGCCGGCAGCGCCGCCGCGGCGCTGTGCAGCGCGTCGGCCGATTGCTGAACGGCGCCAGCAGCCTGCTGGACTACGTCGCCGCCCGTCGTGGCGGCTTGCTGGACTGCGGGTGCGGCCGCGGCGCCTGCAGCCGGCGCTGCCGGGCTGGTGGTCGCCTGCGCCACCAGAGTGGCGCTATGCAGTGCGTTGGACATCTCAGTTCCTCATTACGAAATCGAACGGAATTTTTGCTTTGGCGGGATAAGCCACGCCATTACGGGTATACGGCTTGAAGCGGCCTTTGCGGGCGGCTGCCAGCGCCGATTCGTCCAGGCGCGGAAAGCCCGACGAAGCATCGATGGTTGCCCGCTCGACCAAGCCCTGGGTATTGATTTCCACCAGCACCACGACCCGGCCCTCTTCCCGCATGCGGCGCGACGCCATCGGATAGTTGGGCATCGGACGCGCGCCCTGGAACTCGATGCTCGAGACCAGCACGGGCTGATCGGGAGGTGGTCCCTGCGTCGGGCCCTGCGGCGCCTGCGTGCCTTCGGGCGCACCACTGGGCGGCGTCGGCTGCGGCGGCGTTTCAGGCTTGGGCTCGGGTTTGACTTCCTGCTTAGGCTTTGGCTTGGGTTTGGGCTTGGGTTTGGGCGGAGGCGGCTTGGGCGCCGGCATCGGCGGCTTTTCCACCACCGGTTCGGGCTCGGGTTCCGGCTCCGGCTCGGGCTTCAACTCGGGTTCGGGCTCGGGTTCGGGCTCGATCTCGGGTTCAGGCTCGGGCGGCGTCTCGGTCACCGGCTGCGGCACTTCGGGAGTGGGTTCGGCTTTGGCGATCTGGGGGATGGGGGCATCCACCACGCTCACCATGATTGCCTCGGGTTCCTCCAATTCAGGACGACTTTCCGGCGCCATGAAGATGGCGCCGATCACCGCTGCGTGAAGCGCGACGACCGCCAGGCCAGCGCCTGCGCGTATACCAAAAGAAGACCGCGAAGAAGAATTCCAACCGGGTTGAAGACTAGGCATGAATCAGCCAGGGTGCATTGACTTTTCCGGCCAGCCAGAGAAATGACGCGCACAAAACGGCGACGCCGGCTGACCGGTACAAGCCCGACATAGTATCTTAAATGCGAATGATTCGCACGTTGTATTTCGAATGGAACAGCGTAACACCGCTGATGGAGATCAAAGCGGAATCAATAAACGCTTACGAAAAAAGGCGGACGCTCGCGCGTAGCGGCACTGAAAACGCCCACCGGAAAAACAAAAAACCCGCCACGTCGCCGTGTGCGGGCTAGATGCGGATCCGGAACGTGGCGCGGTGTGCCTGCCCATCCGGGATCGTGTGCTTCTGGTGGGTGCTACAGGGGTCGAACCTGTGACCTACGCCGTGTAAAGGCGCCGCTCTACCAACTGAGCTAAGCACCCATTTCAGTGCAATTGCCCGGCGCGATTAGCACGCGGGAATTACCAATTTGGGGTACTCAAAAGCAATACGCGGGCCGGAGTATACCGGACCGCGTACTTGTGGGCAAATCGCAGCGCCAGGCGCCTTGCGATCCGCTGCCGTCAATCAGTTGACGGCGTCCTTCAGGGCCTTGCCCGGACGGAACTTCGGCACCTTGGCCTTCTTGATCTTGATGGTTTCGCCGGTGCGCGGGTTACGGCCAGTGCGCGCGGCGCGAGCCGACACGGCAAACGTGCCGAAACCGACCAGCGTGACCGTACCGCCCTTCTTCAGCGTGGTCTTCACGGCACCGATCAGGGCGTCGAGCGAACGGCCGGCAGCAGCCTTGGAGATATCGGCCTTGCTGGCGATGTGATCGATGAGTTCGGTTTTGTTCATGCAGGTGTACCCCTCACAAGGTGTGGAGTCTGCCGGGGGGCGAAGTTCATGGCCGTCAGGATGGATGCCACAAATGGACGCGAGACCAGGCAAACGACGAACAGACAGTGGATAAACTTTTTTCTTGCGCTGCAAAGCACAACTTTTAAACTGCTGCGCCGCTTAGGATTTGCTGGCTTTTTGCCTGCAAACCGTCAGCGACGCAGAGGTGTATTAGGCCTTGGCGTAGAGCGGCTGTCAAGAGAAAACCTGACCGCAACCCGCGTCAATACTAGCTTTTAGCCGTTTTCGCAATAAACAAAAACGCGAATTTCGGGGTTTGCACGACACCCCAAATAAACACTTTAAGCTTCATCAAACGTCGGCCCAGCGACGCAGCAGATTGTGATAAATGCCGGTGAGCTGCACGATCGACGCATGCCCCGCCACATCCTGGTTCAAGCGCTGGATAGCCACGTCCATGTCCAGCAGCAATGCGCGCTGGCTGTCTTCGCGCACCAGGCTCTGCATCCAGAAGAACGAACTGACGCGCGCGCCGCGCGTCACGGGATTGACCTTGTGCAGGCTGGTGCCCGGATACAGCACCATATGCCCTGCCGGCAGTTTTACGGCGCGCGGACCATAGGTGTCGTCGATGACGAGCTCGCCGCCGTCGTAGCTGTCGGGATCCGAGAAGAACAGCGTCGCGGACAGGTCGGTGCGCACGCGCTCCGGTGAACCCGCGATGCCGCGCACGGCGTTGTCGACGTGATAGCCGAAGGCCTCGCCGCCTTCGTAGCGATTAAACAGCGGCGGGAAGATCTTGCGCGGCAACGCAGCCGACATGAAGAGATTGTTGCCCGACAGGCGCTGCAGGATCAGCGTGCCGAGCTCTTGCGCCAGGGGATGCTGTTCGGGCAATTGCCGGTTGTGCTTGACCTGCCCCGATTGATGGCCGGCGGTGACCTTGCCGTCTACCCAGTCCGCGGCATCCAGCCGCTGGCGGATGTCGGCCGCCTCTTGCGGCGTGAAGACTTCTGCGATCTGTATAAGCATGGGTTCCTACCCGATTGCGTTGCTAGCGCGGCCCTGGCGGGAGCCGCGCCTGCCGCATTATCCCTTCAGGCAACCATTGAGCGCCTGATCGAAATCAAACAGCAAATCGGCTTCGTCTTCGATGCCCACCGACACGCGAATCAGGCTGTCCGCAATGCCCATCTGCTGACGGCGCTCCGCGCCCATCTCGTAATAGATGGTGTGGGCGGCCGGCAGCGCCAGACTGCGCGTGTCACCCAGGTGCGTCGCCATCAGCACGACACGCAGCCGATTCAGGAAGTCGAAGCAATCGACGCCATCTGCCAGCTCGACGCCCAGCAGGCCGCCGAACCGCGAGCCGAAGAGCGCCGCGGCGCGCGCGTGTTGCGGATGGCTTGCCAGGCCCGGGTAATGCACCTTCGCCACGCCCGGGTGCTCTTCCAGAAAGCGCGCCAGCGCCAGCGCATTCGCGCAGTGCTTGGCCATGCGCAGCGCCAGCGTCTCGGCGCCCACCGCAATGCGGTGCGCCGGCTCGGCGGCCAGCGTGCCGCCCATGTCGCGCAGGCCCTTTTTCTTGATCTGCGTGAGACCCCAACCGGTCGACGCCCCCTTGCGATAGGCCTCGTAGATATTCTCGTTGCCGGCCCAGTCATACAGGCCCGTGTCGGTCACGGCGCCACCCAGCGCGTTGCCATGACCGCCGATGTACTTGGACAGCGAGTTCATCACCAGCGATGCGCCCACGGAAGCAGGCCGGAACATCCACGGCGAGGTCAGCGTGTTGTCCACCACATAGACCAGCCCCTTTTCGCGGCAGATCTCGCCGATCACGGCCAGGTCGGCCACCTGCGTGCCCGGGTTGGCGATGGTCTCGGTAAAGACCATGCGCGTATTGGGCTGGATGGCGGCGCGCACCTGCGACGAATCCGTCGCGTCGACAAAGGTGATCTCCACGCCCAGTTCCTGCAGCGTGCCGAACAGGCTGTTGGTGTTGCCGAACACGAACTGGCTGGACACCAGGTGGTCGCCCCGGCGCAGCAGCGTGGTGAAAATGGCGGCCAACGCAGCCATGCCGGTCGAGAAACTGACCGTGCCCTTGCCGCCTTCCATCTGGCTGATCTTGGCTTCCAGCGCGGTCGTGGTCGGCGTGCCCTGGCGCGCATACGTGAAGCCCGCCTTGCCCTGGAACACGGCAGCCAGCTCGCGCGCGTCGTCGTAGGCAAACTCGGACGACGGATGCATCGGCTTGTGCACCGCTCCGTGCTCGACGGATTGATTGCGGTCGGAATGGAGGATCGTGGTGGTAAAGCCGTTCTGGTGCATGATGGGCAGACGCAAGAAATAAGGGTATCTACAGGATTAGACGGATCACGATTGACGCTGGCGCACGGTCTCGTACAGGCAGACGGCGCTGGCGACGCTGACGTTCAGGCTTTCCACCGAACCCAGCATCGGGATGTTGACGAGCTGGTCGCAGGTTTCACGCGTGAGGCGGCGCATGCCCTCGCCTTCGGCGCCCATGACCCAGGCCATCGGCTGGCGCGCGTCGATCTTGTGCATGCTGTCGGTGGCCTGATCGTCCGTGCCGACGAGCCACACGCCGCGATCCTTCAGGCTGCGCATGGTGCGCGCCAGGTTGGTCACCATCAAATACGGAACCGTATCCGCCGCGCCGCACGCAACGCGCTGCACGGTGGCGTTCAGTCCAACGGCGCGATCACGCGGCGCGATCACCGCATGCACGCCCGCCGCGTCGGCGGTACGCAGGCACGCGCCCAGATTGTGGGGGTCGGTCACGCCATCAAGAATCAGCAGCAGCGGCGGCCCTTCGACCACGTCGAGCACTTCGTCGACATCCACCGCCAACTGGCGCTCGTCGGCCAGCGCCACGACGCCCTGGTGACGGGTGCCGCGCGACAGGCCGTCCAGGCGCTCCATGGGAACCGGGTGCAGACGGCAGCCAGCCCGCTCGGCCTGCTCGATGAATGTCTGCATGCGCTTGTCGCGGCGCGAGGCCTCGACGTAGATATCCTTGATCGACTCGGGCGCGTGGCGCAGCCGCGCAACAACCGCGTGAAACCCGGCCAGGACTTGGGTCGACGCCATAAAACAATACCTTTAGATAAACGAATACCCGCCCCAGAGGGGGCGGGCCACCGGACAGGACCGGCAATAACCGCAATGTTACCCCTTACAGCCACACCGCCAAACGACGGCATGGCCATAAGGATCCCCGCCGTCGCTCAGTGGCGCTTGCGGGTGGCCTTCTTGGCGGGCGCGGCCCGCTGAGTGGCCTTGGGCGGCTTGCTGGCCTTTTTGGCCGCGGCGCGCCGTTCCTTGGCAGTTTGACCCTTCAGGCCCGCGGGCTTGGGGGACGCCGCCTTCTTGACGCGGCGCATGGGCTCATCGGGGCCGCGCGCCGCCGCCTTGCGCAGCGCGTCGAAACTCGTGCCCTGCACCAGCCGGAACTCGATGCGGCGCGCTTCCAGGTCCACGCGGGACACCTGCACCTGCACCTTGTCCGTCAGGCGGTAGCGCATGCCGGTGCGTTCGCCGCGCAGTTCGTGCAAGGCGTCGTTGAACTGGAAGTACTCGCCGCCCAGCTCCGAGACGTGCACCAGGCCCTCGACGTGCAGCGTGTCCAGGGTGACGAAGATGCCGAAGCTTGCCACGCCGGTGACGGTGCCGCTGAAGTCTTCGCCCACGCGCTCCTTGACGAACCAGCACTTGAGCCAGGCCTCGACATCGCGCGAGGCCTCGTCGGCGCGGCGCTCGCTGGCGGACAGCACCAGACCCATCTTTTCCCAGATGGCGTGTTCGTGTTCGCGCTGCGTGCGGCCGATGACGACGGCGTGGTCGTCCAGGCTGGGCACATACCGCTGCCCCGCCAGCAGCGCCTTGATCACGCGGTGCGTGAGCAGGTCGGGATACCGGCGGATCGGCGAGGTGAAGTGGCTGTAGCCCGGATAGGACAGGCCGAAGTGACCCATGTTGTCGGGGCTGTACACCGCCTGCTGCATCGAGCGCAGGCACATGGTCTGCAGCAGCTGGTAGTCGGGGCGCCCGCGCACGGAATCCAGGAAATCGCCGTAGTCCTTGGCGGTGGGCGTGTCGCCCCCGCCCAGCGACAGCCCCATCGTGCGCAGGAATTCGCGCAGCGATTGCAGGCGTTCCGGCGTGGGGCCTTCGTGGATGCGGTACAGGCCGGGATGCTTGCTGCGCGTCATGAAGTCCGCCGCGCAGGTGTTGGCGGCCAACATGCACTCTTCGATGAGCTTGTGCGCGTCGTTGCGCACGGACGGCACGATCTGTTCGATGCGGCCCAGCTCGTTGCAGACGATCTTGGTTTCGACAGTATCGAAATCAATGGCGCCGCGCTTCTTGCGGCCTTGCGACAGCAGCTGGAAAAGCTCGTACAGATGCTGGACCTGCGGCATCACGCTGCGCATCGCATGCGCGGCCGGTCCGCCCGGCTGCTGCAGGGCCGCCCAGATGTTCGTGTAGGTGGTGCGGGCGTGCGAGTGCATGACCGCGTTGTAGAACTGGTACGCCGTGACGGTGCCGGCCTTGGCGCCGCTGGCCGGAATGACCATGTCGCACACCAGCACCAGGCGGTCGACGTCCGGATTCAGCGAACACAGGCCGTTGGACAGCGACTCGGGCAGCATCGGAATGACCCGGCGCGGGAAATACACGCTGGTGCCGCGTTCGATCGCATCGTCGTCCAGCGCATCGCCCGGACGGACGTAATGGCTGACGTCGGCAATGGCCACCAGCAGGCGCCACCCCGGACGCTTGCGCTGGCCCGTGCCCAGCTCCACCGGCTCGCAATACACCGCGTCGTCGAAATCGCGGGCGTCTTCGCCGTCGATGGTGATGAGCGGCACGTCGCGCAGATCGACCCGGTCTTTCAGGTCGGATTTGCGGACCGTGTCAGGCAGGCGCGCGGCCTGCTTCAAGGCGCCATCGGTGAAGTCGACCGGCACATCGAATTTGCGCACGGCAATTTCGATTTCCATGCCGGGATCGTCGATCTCGCCCAGCACCTCGGCCACGCGGCCCAGCGGCTGCGTATGGCGCGTGGGCTGCGCCATGATTTCCACCGCGACCACCTGCCCGTGCTGGGCGCCATTGGTGTCGCTGGGCGGAATCAGGATGTCGTGCTTGATGCGCTGGTCTTCGGGCACGACGATGGACAGGCCATGTTCGTGCAGAAAGCGCCCCACCAGCTTATTGGTGCGGCGCTCGATGACTTCGACGATGGTGCCTTCCGGCTTGCCCCGGTACTCGCCGCCCGGCTTGACCAGCACGCGGTCGCCATGCAGCACCTTGAGCATTTCGCGAGGGGACAGGAACAGATCCGGACCGCCGTCGTCGCGCAGCAGGAAACCGAAGCCGTCGCGATGACCCAGCACCTTGCCCGCCACGAAGTCGAGCTTGGTCGCCAGCAGCAGCACCCCCTTGCGGTTGGGCAGCAACTGCCCGTCGCGCTCCATGGCGCCCAGGCGGCGTTCAAACCCCACCAACGTCGCCTCGCGCTCGACGCCCATACGCTCAGCCAGCTCTGCCGGAGACAACGGCGAACCTGCGGCGCGCAGCGCTGTCAGGATGGCTTCACGGGACGGAACATCAGGGTCGAAGTCCGGCGGCGCTTCGGGCAAGGGTGTTGATCTGTTCTTATTGGATTCGTTATTCGATCGTTTTGCCAAAGCTAAATTTTCCGTATATAATGCGCAGCTTCTGTGGTTCGCCCAAGGCTGAACACTGAAGCAGAAATGGTCAGAACGGTTTTAAGAAAACCGGGTTTGAAAAAACCGATTGTAAAACCAACTGCATTCAGACGCATGGATTAGTTCAAAGCTGGCTGATTAGGTCAACGCTTAAAACCAACCCAAGTGACTGGAACGCAGCGTAGCACATAGTTCTGACAGTATCTTTCAGTGCCCAGGTGGCGGAATTGGTAGACGCGCACGGTTCAGGTCCGTGTGCCGCAAGGTGTGGAGGTTCGAGTCCTCTCCTGGGCACCACGGAATTCTAATCAAGGCAGTTTTCAACTGGCTTGGTGAAATAAGGCTAAAAGGCCCCGGAAATCGAAAGGTTTCCGGGGCTTTTGCTTTTGTGTTTTCTTTCTGTGATCGCTTGCCGGAATCTGCGCACGCCAGATATCAGCGCCGCACCGCCCTCGCTTCGGTTATCGCCAGGGCACCTTGCGATTCAAATGATGACGCGCATAAAGATCGGCGCCCATGCCGTCGATCTGCCCATCGATCAACGCCTCGAACGGTGCAAGCAGCGCGTCAAAGTTGCGCGGCGCCTCGATGGCGTTCAGTGCGTGCGTCACCGCTTCGATGGTGGACAGCGCGCCTGGCACGTCGGCGTGGCGCACCCGATAGCGTGTCGTCAACCCCGGCGGCAGCATCACGCGAGGCAGCGCGGCAAGCGCCGGATTGATGTGCAGCAGCTTGCGCGCATGCCCCCATGTGCCGTCAGGCACGATCAGCCGGACGGGCATGCCCAGGTCCTGGCCATAACCCGGCGTCAGCACCTCGGCGCCCTCTCCGGGAAACAGCAGGCGCGGCGCATGACCCGGCACTGCCCATTCAGACTCCGAAAAGTACTCGCCCACCACACGGCGCGCCCCCGCCAGACCCAGCACCGCAAGACGCGCCGTGTTCAACGCGTGGCGCGCTTCGCTGGGATGCTGCAGCACCACCACGCGAGTACGGCAAGACAACGATGGAATCAACGCGCAAAGGCAATGCGACAGTGGGCGCAGGCAGCGCGTACAGAGGGCTCGAGACATGGGCGACACTATATCGAAAGCGGCCTGTTCGCGGCCCGCCCAAAAAAAAGTGAAAAAAAAGCAGCACGACTTGCACACATCAAAAAAAGTGTGCATAATCTCGTTCCTCTGCTGCTGAACACGAAACGAAGCGAAAGCGACGCAACATGTGAAGCAACAGCGCCCAGGTGGCGGAATTGGTAGACGCGCACGGTTCAGGTCCGTGTGCCGCAAGGTGTGGAGGTTCGAGTCCTCTCCTGGGCACCAATTACTACATCACGAGGTACCTGTCGTGATGCGCCAAAAGAAAAACCCCGAATGCGAAAGCGTTCGGGGTTTTTGCTTTGTGCGCGCGTTTTTGTTTTGCGTGCGCAGGTCTTTGGCACGGTTCTTTGGCGCGGTTCGTTGTTTCGCAGGCGCGGCCTTTCGCTGTTCGCGGACTGCACCGCAGCCCATCGGCTGCGGTGCATGATCGTGCAGCGCCCTACTTCAACGTGCGCGTCATCACCACGTGCGGAATGCCCGCCTCGACAAATTCCTCGCCTTCGGCCTTGAAGCCATGCGCCTCGTAAAAGCCTGCAGCATGCGTCTGCGCATGCAGCACCAGCATGCGATGGCCGTCGCCGTGGCCCTGGCCGATCAGCGCATCGAGCAACTGTCCGCCCACCCCCATGCCGCGCGCACGCTTGTGAACCGCCATCCGGCCGATGTGACCGTCGGGCAAGAGACGCCCCGTGCCCATCGGCGTGCCATCGGGCCCGTAAGCCACGGCGTGCACGGACACGGCATCGTCGTCGTCCATCTCGATTTCCGGCGGTACGTTCTGCTCGACCACGAACACCGCATGGCGCACCGAATATGCATCGTCGCGCAAGCGATCCCAGGTCCCCAGCGCGATACGCACCGTTGTTTGTCTATTGGCCGACATGTCCTTCCCCCTACGTTGCAGCAAATGAATAACTGAATCCTACGCCGCATTTTGGCAGGGATGAAGAACGCGCGAAAAGGGGTACGATCGCGGCTTGCCCTTGCCGCCCCTGGTCCGCCATGACGCCTGCCGCACCCCCTGCCTGGTTGAAAGCCGCACCCGCGCTCTTTCTCGTGCTGTGGTCCAGCGGCTTCGTCGTATTGAAGGTGGGCCTGGCCTACGCCGATCCGCTCACGTTTCTGGCGCTGCGCTACGCCTGCGTGCTGCTGATCCTGACCCCCCTGCTGCTCGCCCTTCGCCCGCCGCTCCCCACCCGCGCCAGCGCATGGGGTCATCTGGCCATGGTCGGTTTGCTGTTGCAGGCCGGCTACTTCTGCTTTACCTACCTGTCGCTCAAGCAGGGCATGTCGGCGGGCGGGGTGGCCCTCATCACTTCGCTTCAACCCATTTTGATCGGACTGCTGGCGCCGGCACTCGCGCATGAACGCGTCGACGCGCGGCGCTGGGCCGGATTGGCGCTGGGCGTGACGGGCGCCGCGCTGGTGATCGTGGCCAAGGCCTCGATCGATGTGCTGGCGCCATTGGGACTGACTTTCGCGATCGGGGCCTTGCTTTGCCTGACCGGCGGCACGCTCTACGAAAAGCGCTTCGGCGCCCAGATCCATCCGGTCGAGTCCAACTTTGTCCAGTACGGCGTCGGACTTGCCGTGTCCGCGCCGCTGGCATTTTGGCTGGAACCGATGCACATCGACTGGACGGGCCCGTTGCTGGGTTCGCTGGCGTATCTGGTGGTCGGCAATTCGCTCGTCGCCATTACCTTGCTGCTGGCCATGATCCGCCATGGCGAAGCATCGCGCGTGTCCGCGCTGTTTTTCCTGGTGCCGCCCTGCACGGCGATCATCGCGCTGCTGATCCTGCGCGAACCCATCCCGCCGCTGGCCTGGCCCGGCATGGCGCTGGCCGCGCTGGGCATCCTGCTGGTCACGCGCAAAACGGGTAAGACCGGCGACGGCGGCAAGTAGAATGAGCGCCTTTCCGCCTTCGCGCCCTCGCCCATGAACGCCGTCGTCACCGCCGCCCTGCCGGTCTTTGCGTTGATATTGACCGGGTGGCTGGCCGCCCGCTGGCGCATCCTGGGCACCAATGCGACCGACGCCCTGAACCGCTACGTGGTGTACCTGTCCTTGCCCGCGCTGCTGTTCCGCGCCATGACGCAGGTGGATCTGGCGCACATGGCCCACTGGGGATTCGTTGGCGCGTTCGCGGGCGGCGTCGCCATCACGTTCCTGGTGTCCTTTCTGCCGCGCAAGCGCGGACCGCAGTCGCTGACCGACCGCAGCATCGAAGGCCTGGCGGCGTCCTACGCCAACGCCGGCTACATGGGCATTCCGCTATGCCTTGCGCTGCTGGGCGCCGACAGCCTGGCGCCCGCCACGTTCACCACCTTGCTGACCGCCAGCGTGCTCTTCGGCTTTGCCATCGCGCTGATCGAGTTCGACCGCCAGCAGACACCCAATCTCCCTGCGACGCTGCTCAAGGTGGGTCGCGCGCTGGTACGCAATCCGCTGCTCGCCGCCCCGGTTCTGGGTCTTGGCTGGGCCGCCACCGGCTTGGCGCTGCCCGAAGGCGTCGACCGCTATGTGGCCTTGCTGGGCGCATCGGCCAGCCCGTGCGCGCTGGTGACCATCGGCCTTTTTCTCGCGCAGACCGAAACCGCCAGTTCCGGTCCCGGCGTGTTGCGCCTGGTGATGGGCAAGCTGCTGCTGCAGCCGGCTGCGACGGCGGTGCTGGCGTTCTACGTGTTCTCGATGCCGCCGCTGTGGGCCTGGACTGCCGTTCTGATGAGCGCGCTGCCTATCGGCACCGGCCCCTTCATGCTGGCCAAGATGTATGGGCGCGATGCCCGCGTCACGTCGCGCGCCATTCTCGTCAGCACCGTGGCGTCGGTGCTGACGGTCAGCCTGCTTGTGGCGTGGATCAGCGCGCATCCCGTCTCGTGAACGCGCGAGCACTTTATATAACTTTAAGTTATCGTTAAAGCACAATTCCTTCGTTTGAGAAATTTAACGACAGGACTAGACTGACGGCTATTCCCACGGGTGCGACTACGCACCCGTTTGCATTTACGTCTTGATCCTCGGGATTTTCCATGAGCGCCAACGCTTCCTCCCTGCCCCTGTCCCCGGCCCTGCCGCCCATCCAGATCAACCGCAAGCCGCTGTGGATCGCGCTGCTGCTGGTGCTGGCCGGCGCGCTGTATCTCAACCAGACCGTCAGCTGGCGCCAAGGCGCGCTGTGGGTGATCGGCGCGCTGCTCGGCGTCACGCTGTACCACGCCTCGTTTGGCTTCACGCAAGCCTGGCGCGTGTTCGTGTCGGACCGCCGCGGCGCGGGCCTGCGCGCGCAGATGCTGATGCTGGCCGCGGGCGTGCTGCTGTTTTTCCCCTTCCTGGCCGCCGGCACGCTGTTCGGCCAGCCGGTCAACGGCTTCGTGTCGCCCCCGGGCGTGTCGGTCGTGCTGGGCGCATTCCTGTTCGGCATCGGCATGCAATTGGGCGGCGGCTGCGCGTCGGGCACCCTCTTCGCGGTAGGCGGTGGCAACACCCGCATGGTAGTCACGCTGCTGTTCTTCATCGTCGGTTCGGTCATCGCCACAGCCAACTTCGGCTGGTGGTCCAGCCTGCCCGCACTGGCGCCCACCTCGCTCATCAAGACCTGGGGCCTGGCGCCCGCCATCCTCGCCAACCTGGCCGTCTTTGCCCTGATCGCATGGATCGCCACCGTGCTGGAAAAGCGCCGCCACGGCCACGTCATTTCCTTTGCATCGCGCACCGCTCGCCCGGCCTCGTTGCTCCAGGGCCCGTGGCCGCTCATCTGGGGCGGCGTGGCGCTGGTCGTGCTGAACTTCGCGACGCTGGCGCTGGCCGGTCGTCCGTGGGGCATCACGTCGGCATTCGCGTTGTGGGGCGCCAAGGCGCTGGATGCGGCGGGCGGCGACGTCGCCACCTGGGCCTATTGGGCCAAGCAGCCGTCCCTGGCCGCGCCGCTGCGCCAGGACGTCACGACCGTCATGGACATCGGCCTCATGCTGGGCGCACTGGCCGCCGCCAGCGCGGCGGGCAAGTTCGCGCCCGTCTGGAAGGTGCCGGCGCGTTCGCTCGCCGGTGCGGTAATCGGCGGCCTGCTGCTCGGCTACGGTGCGCGCCTGGCCTTCGGCTGCAACATCGGCGCCTACTTCAGCGGCATCCTGTCGGGCAGCCTGCATGCCTGGCTGTGGCTGCCTGCCGCCTTCGCCGGCAGCGCGCTGGGCGTGCGCCTGCGTCCGCTGTTCGGCCTGGCCGTCGAGAAGACGCCCTCGGCGTCCAGTTGCTGAGAAACTGTGTTCCAACAATGGCCTCCTGATGCAGGAGGCCATTTTTTTTGGCTCGCCGTAACGCCAGCAGCCATGCGGGTTCCGGCGCGCCGCAAGGCTGCGCGAGACCCGCGGCACCGCGCGCATGTGGGGCGCGCCATTCATCCGCCAGACGGCTGCGCTGGTGTATGGTGGCTCCATTCCGAAATACGGAGATGCACATGAACTGGATAGCCGGCCGCTTCACGGCCTTTTTCCTGACATTGGCCGGCGCGGTGATCACCGCGGTCCTGGCCGCCACCGCATCCTTGTGGTGGCTTGCCGCAGCAGTGCCGCTGGCGCTGCTGGGCGCATTGGGCGTGTACGACCTGATCCAGCCGCGCCACGCCATTCGCCGCAACTATCCGGTGCTGGGCAACCTGCGCTTTCTGTTCGAATTCATCCGCCCCGAGATCCGCCAGTATTTCCTGGAAGACGACACCCAGGCCTCGCCGTTCTCGCGCGCGCAACGCTCCATCGTGTATCAGCGCGCCAAGCGCGAGATCGACAAGCGCCCTTTCGGCACCCAGGAAGACGTCTACGGCGACCGCTACGAATGGATCAACCATTCCATGTCGCCCTCGCACATCAACGACACCGACTTTCGCGTGACCGTCGGCGGGCCCGATTGCACGCAGCCTTATTCCATGTCGGTGTTCAACGTATCGGCCATGAGCTTTGGCGCGCTGTCGGCCAACGCGGTGCTGGCCCTGAACGAAGGCGCACGGCAAGGCGACTTCGCGCACGACACTGGCGAAGGCGGCATCAGCCGCTACCATCGCCAGCCCGGCGGCAGCCTGGTGTGGAACATCGGTTCGGGCTACTTCGGATGCCGCGACGAGCACGGCGCGTTCTCGGAAGAAGCCTTCGTGCGCAACGCCTGTACGCCGCAGGTCAAGATGATCGAGATCAAGCTGTCGCAAGGCGCCAAGCCCGGCCACGGCGGCATCCTGCCGGCGGGCAAGGTGACGATCGAGATCGCCGAAGCGCGCGGCGTGGCGCCCTGGCAGGACTGCAACTCGCCGGCCAGCCATTCCGCGTTCGACAGCCCCATCGGCCTCATGAAGTTCGTGGCGCGCCTGCGCGAGCTTTCGGGCGGCAAGCCGGTCGGCTTCAAGTTCTGCGTGGGGCATCCCTGGGAATGGTTCGCCATCGTCAAGGCCATGCTGGAAACCGGTATCACGCCCGATTTCATCGTGGTGGACGGCGCGGAAGGCGGCACGGGCGCGGCGCCCGTCGAATTCGTGGATCACGTCGGCACGCCGCTGCGCGAGGCGCTGCGCCTGGTGCACAACACGCTGATCGGCGTGAACCTGCGCGACCGCATCAAACTCGGCGCGTCGGGCAAGATCATCACCGCCTTCGACATGGCGCGCGTGATGGCTATGGGCGCGGATTGGTGCAACGCCGCGCGCGGCTTCATGTTCGCCATCGGCTGCATCCAGGCCCAGGCCTGCCACACCGGCAAGTGCCCCACCGGCGTCACCACGCAGGATCCGTTGCGGCAACGCGCGCTGGTCGTGCCGGACAAGGCCCAGCGCGTGGCGAACTTCCACAAGAACACGCTGCACGCGCTTGCCGAACTGCTGGCTGCGGCAGGCCTGACCCACCCCAGCCAACTGCGTCCTCACCATATCGCGCGCCGCATCTCGCCCAGCGAGATCCGCCTTCTGTCCGCGCTGTTTCCGGAACTGGCGCCCGGCGAACTGCTGCGCGGTGAATTCCGGCATCAGGTCTTTCGCGCAGGCTGGGCGATGGCGCAGGCGCAGTCGTTCCAGCCCACGCACGACATCACCACCGCGCTCGCGCGCGAGCACGCCGCCCAAGCCGCCGCAGCCGGCAATTCCTGAGCGGCGCGGCGGGCGGGCCTGTCGCAGCACATCGCGCCAAGCCCGCCTGCCGCGTTCGCTACAGCCAGCGCTCGAACATGCGCGAGAACGACTCCATGAAGCGGTCGTCCAGGCCGCGCTCCTTCCAGGCCTCGGGCGTGATCTGCACGGCATCGGCCACGTCGCGCTGGAACAGCGCTTCCATCTCGGCCGCGAACTCGGGGCCCAGCACCACCGCGTTGATCTCATAGTTCAGCGCAAAGCTGCGCCAATCCATGTTGCTGGAACCGACGGTCGACCAGACGCCGTCGACCACCGCCGTCTTGGCGTGCAGCAGCGCGTCGCGCCGTTCGTAGATCTTCACGCCGGCGCGCAGCAGATCGGTGTAGTGCGACCGTCCCGCGTGGAACACCAGCGACGAATCGCTGAATCCCGGCAGCACCAGCACCACGTCCACGCCCCGCCGCGCCGCCGACTGCAACACCTCGATGAACGCGGGGTCCGGCACGAAGTACGCCATCGTGATGTGGATGGATTTCTGCGCACTTTCGAACGCGGACATCAGCGTCAGATAGACCGTATAGCCGTCGCTGCGATCGGGCTGGTTGGCCAGGATGCGGACCGTGGTGTTGCCGACGGGCGGCGCGACCTGCGAATCGCCGCCCTTGATGGGCTCCTTCGCCTGCGACGCCCAACCCGCCTGCAACACCTGCTCCAGTTCGGCGACCGCCGGGCCTTCGATGCGCAAATGCGTGTCGCGCCAGGGCGCGGAATCGGCGTCTTCCGGCGGGTCGCCCGCCTTATCGCCAGAGCCGCCCCCCGAGCCGCCACCCGAGCCCGAGCCGCCCCCGCCGGAGAACGACGACGACTCGTACACGCTGCTGACGTTGATGCCGCCCAGGTAGCCTACCTTGCCGTCAACGACCAGCACCTTGCGGTGATTGCGCTGGTTCGGCGACCAGCCAGCCCGGGCGTTGACCGGATTGACGGGATTGAAGACGGCCACCTGCACGCCCGCATCGCGCATCCGCTGGAACAACGCATCGGGCGTCTTGATCGTCCCGACCGCGTCCACCATCAACGAGACCTCGGCGCCGCGGTTGCGCGCCGCAATCAACGCCTCGGCAAAGCGCTGGCCTTCGGCGTCGTCCTCGAAGATGTAGGTTTCCATGTGGACGTAGCGGCGCGCCTGACCAATGGACTGCAGCATCGCCTTGTACGTGCTGGGACCATCAGCCAGAAGGCGCACTCGGTTGCCTTTGACCAGCGGCGCGCCGCTGACCGCCTGTTCCACTGCCAGGTGCCTGGCAAGGAAGTCGTCCTTCGGTGTTTGAGGGTCCGCAGCAATGCCTTGCCCGCGACGGTAACTGTCCTGCGCGGCATCCGCGGACAGGCCCGCCTGCGAGGCGCGCGCGTGCCGTTCCTGCGCGTCGGGGACGCTGGCGCAGGCGGCGAGCACGGACGCCACGCACGCAAACAGCACGGCGCGCGCCCATCGGCGCGCGTCGACCGTCAGTTTGTGCAAGGTATTGTGCGGCCCACCCCGGCTCTCGGCCGGTAATGGGCTCATCATGCGCCTCTAGCGTCGGTTGCCTGCCACGAAAATGCAGCCGAGCACGGCGCCCACCAGCGCCGCCACGCCGACCGACTTCCACGCATTCTCATGCACGTACTCGTCCGCGTAAGCGGTGGCCCGGCGGGCCCGTTCGCGCGCGACGACTTCCCAGCCGCCCGCGGATTCACGCGCATCGGCGAGTTGGCGCTTCAGGCGCGCACGCGCCGATTCGATTTCGGAGCCCGTATACGACGCAGTCGAACGCAAGAGGTCCTCCGTTCCGGCGAGCAGCTCGTGGAAGCTGTCATTCACGCGTTCACGATGCAAAGCCATTTCAGCGCGCTGGTGCTTTCGATTCATGGTAGCTCCTTGTTTTTTTTGGACCGTACCCGCGACACCGCCATTGCCTGATGCAACGCAGCATCGCCAGGACTGCGGGACACATCGTTCCGCATGGCCGAAGCCCCATTGTCCATAGCAACGGCCATAACTGCCCGAGCTTTCGCAACCAGCCGTAAACCGATATTTCAGCGGCGCGAAACTTGCTGATGGGGCTGTCTGGCCCGTGCCCAAGGTGAGGCAAACACCTTGTCGCTTCCGGCCAAACGCGTTTTCGATTTCGTAAAAGTCCATTGCATTCAGAGGCTTGGCGCTTGACACCCGAACCCCCTCGGCCGCCACAATAGGTCTTCGCAATGCGCTTCAACCGCCCCAAAAAGGAACTGAACGCATGGTTTCCCCTTCCGCACTCCTTGCCGCCGTTTCTCCTGAATTCGTCGCGCAAGAACCGCAGCATCAAAGCGCCGAGCAGATCGAATTGCACGACGGGTTGTTGGACAGCCCGGCCCACATCGACCCCAAGTTTCTGTACGATGCCCTCGGCTCGTCGCTTTTTACGGCCATCACGCAGCTGCCCGAGTACTACCCGACGCGCTGCGAGGACGAAATCTTCCGCCGCCATGGCGCGGATATCGCCCGCCACGTCGGTCCGGTGCAGGCCATGATCGATCTGGGCGCCGGCGACTGCGTCAAGGCCGAGCGGCTGTTTTCAAGCCTTCGTCCCAGCCACTATGTGCCGGTCGACATTTCTGCCGACTATCTGCAGGCGGCTGTCCGCCGGCTAAAGCTGTCCTATCCCGACATGCGGATCACGGCCGTGGGGCAGGATTTCTCGCATGAACTTGCGTTGCCGGCCGACATCCCGATGCAGCAGCGCCTCTTCTTTTATCCGGGCTCCAGCATCGGCAACCTGGGTCCCGACAGCGCGTACGCCATGCTGCGGAGGATTCGCGAAGCGTGTCCCGGCGGCGGGCTGCTGATCGGCGTTGACCGCGTCAAGCCCAGAAGCGTGCTTGAACCCGCGTACGACGACGCGTTGCATCTGACCGCCGCGTTCAATCTGAATCTGCTGCGCCACGTTAATGCGGTGCTGGGCAGCGATTTCAATGTCGACGACTGGCGCCATGTGGCCATCTTCAATAGCGAACGCTCGCGGGTCGAGATGCACCTGGAAGCGCAGCGCGCATTGCGCGTGACCTGGCCTGACGGCCATCGCGACTTCAAGCGCGGCGAGCGCATCCATACGGAGAACTCGTACAAGTTCACGCCACAGGCCTTCAGCGACCTGCTCCATCGCGCAGGCTTTGGCAATGTCGAACACTGGTCGGATGCCCGAGACTGGTTTTCTGTTTTCAGCGCCCGCGCCTGACGCGGGACCACCCACGACGCCCCCCGGAGGATCGCCATGGACCCCGCTTGCCTGCTGACCCATCCCGCCATCGCGCCCTACGCGAGCGGACAGGCTGGACCGCACGACCGCTACGACGCCGTGCGCTCGACCACAACCGCGCTGGCCGCGCCACTGAGCCCCGAAGACTGCCAGGTCCAATCCATGCCGGACTGCAGCCCCGTCAAATGGCATCTGGCCCACACCACCTGGTTCTTCGAGACGTTCCTGCTGGCGCGCTTCGACACATCGACGCCGCCCTTCCATCCGCAATACCGGATGCTGTTCAATTCCTACTACAACGCTGTCGGCGCAAAGCATCCGCGGCCGCAGCGAGGCCTCCTGTCGCGCCCGCCGCTCGCTGAGGTGCTGCGGTACCGCCAATACGTCGACGAAGCGATGCACGCGCTGATTTCGCGGCTGGGCGGCAACGATGCCGACTTCGACGCCCTGCTCGAACTTGGCCTGAACCACGAGCAGCAGCACCAGGAATTGATCCTCACCGATCTCAAGCACATGCTGTCGGCCAATCCGCTCAAACCCGCCTACGTGGCGCCCGGCCAACCCGCACAGCCGCCCGCCACGGACGCCGGCTGGACCCGCTACGAGGGCGGCATCACGCGCATCGGCCACGACGGACGCGGCTTTGCGTTCGACAACGAAGGCCCCGCTCACGACGTCCTGCTGACGCCCTTCTCTCTTTCTGATCGTCTCGTGACCCAGCGGGAATTCCTGGACTTCATCAACGACGGCGGCTATGAGCGGCCCGAACTGTGGCTGTCCATGGGTTGGGACATGGTGTGCGCGCAAGGCTGGCGCGCCCCGCTGTATTGGGAAAGCGACGACGATGGCTGGCGCGTCTTCACATTGCGCGGCATGCAGGCGCTGGAACTGGAGGCGCCCGTCACGCACGTCAGCTATTTCGAAGCCGACGCCTATGCGCGATGGGCGGGCGCACGCCTGCCGCGAGAAGCCGAATGGGAACACGCCGCCCGGCAGATGTCCGAAGACACCTACTCGGCCCGAGCCAACCTGCTTGAAAACGGCCACCTCGACACGCGCCCCGCCCCCGAACGCAACGGCCAGCGCGGTCCGGTGCAGCTGTTCGGCGACGCGTGGGAATGGACGTCGAGCGGCTACGACGCCTACCCCGGCTTCAAGCCCAGCGCTGGCGCGGTCGGCGAGTACAACGGCAAATTCATGTGCAACCAGTACGTGCTTCGAGGCGGCTCCTGCGCCACGCCTCGTGATCACATCCGGCCGAGCTACCGTAACTTCTTTCCGCCCGAGGCGCGGTGGCAGTTCTCCGGGATCCGGCTGGCTCGGGATGAATGAGGGGATTTGCGCCGCTGGCGAGCCGTTTGGAACACCGGATAGGCCGGGCGTGAAAAAATTGGCGCCGGTTCGCTTGCACTGCAAAAAAACTTCGTGCTAGAATTTCGTTCTTCGTTGAGCAGCACTTGCAACGCAAACTGTTCAGCAAAAGGGATGGCGCATTAGCTCAGCCGGTTAGAGCGACGGAATCATAATCCGCAGGTCCCCTGTTCGAATCAGGGATGCGCCACCAAAGAATTCAAAAGGCCCGCACATTGTGCGGGCCTTTTTCGTTGACGGCGTTCAACGCTGCTTCATCTTAGGTTCACTATCCATCGCGCTAGTACCCATCAGCCGGATCAGTGCCTCACTTTACCCGCCCGGTCCGTATGTATCCCAAAGGATACTATCGATTGACTTTACGTATCCGCGAGGATACAGTGCATCATCCGCGACCAGTCAGTAGGGGTGTTGAAGATGTTAGGCGCCAGGGATGAAAGACCTGGAAAGCACCGAAGACTATGACGAGTTCGAAGCAGATTTAAAAGATCTGCGGGCTCGCGCAAAAATCCAGGCACGAATTCAACGGCTGCGTGCCGGCAATCCGGGTGACCACCGAAATCTCGAGAAAGGCGTATCGGAACTTCGGATTGATATCGGCCCGGGATACAGGGTCTATTACACGCAGCGGCAGGATGGGACGCTTGTGATCCTCCTCGCAGGAGGCAACAAGTCCACGCAACAAGCTGACATTGCAAGAGCTTACCGATTGGCTACAAGCCTTTGATCTCTTGCCTTTGAGCGACGATGCGGCGTGATTGCACTAGTGGCAATCACGCCTTGGTAATCAGGCTCCATACGCATAGGAGCAGAAACATGGCAAAGCTTCAAACAAAAAAATACGACATCGCTGAGCGGCTCCGTACCGCCGAAGAGATGGCGCTTTATCTGGACGCTTGCATCGAGGAGAGTGATGGAGACGCGGCGTTCATTGCAAAGGCGCTCGGCGATATCGCCCGTGCGCAAGGGATGACGAAGATCGCAAAGGACACGGGCATGTCGCGCGAGAGCTTGTATAAGGCGCTATCTGGTGAGCGGTCCCCCGATTTCGCGACGATTCTCAAGGTCATGGGAGCGTTGGGAATTTCTTTGCGCGCAGCCGCCGCTAATCGGCCGAATGTTGACGCCGCCGCTTTTGGCAACATCGCCTGCTCCCGATAAACTTTTCGTCGAAGCGCGCTTCTTCCGAAGCGTCATTTCAAACTTGTCCCCGCAACGGACTCATAATCCGTTGATGACGAGCTGAACCGAAAGTACCGAACGTTAAGAACAAAATGGCCCGCACACCGTGCGGGCCATTTTCATTCGGACAATACAGGCGTCAGCCCATCAAGTCCGATACACCGTATCGCGCCGGCGGCCGCCCCACGTCGCCGCCAGGCTTGCCACGAACGCGCCGATCAGCATCGACGCAAAGCCCCACAACGCGAATGCCGCAGCGGCCTTGCGCGCCGCGTCCGCGGCTTCCTTGGCCTTTACCTTGGCTTCTTCCGCGGTCTTCTTGGCGTTCTGGATCGCCTCGTCGACGCGGCGTTGCGCCACGGCGGGCTCAACGCCGGCCTGCGCGGCCACGACCTTCACCACGTAATCGCGATCAGCGGGCGTCATCTCGCCACGGGTGATGCTCATGGCAACGATGCGGCCCACTTCGGCACGTGCCGCTTCCGGGTCAGTGTTGGCCTCGGGACGTTCCGAGCGCATCAGGGTGTCGGTGAGATAGTCGGTGGCGCGTTCCATGCCACCGTTGCTGCCTGCACCCGCCGCGCCGGCCGTCGCGGCCGCAGTTGCCGCGGTGCCGGCAGTGGCCGCCACCGATGCGCCGGCCTTGGCCACGCCCGATGCCATGGACGCCAGGGCCGACCCCAACAGCGCGGCGCTGACCACGGCGCTCAGCGCCCAGACCAGAAAGCCATGCGCGGTGTCGCGGAAGTAGACCTCATCCGAGTGCACGTCGACCCACTTGGTGCGCAGGCGTCCAGCGACATAGCCGCCAATGCCGTACGAGAGGATCTGAGTGAGCAGCATCCAGACAATGATGCCAATACCGATGGTCGGGGCCGACACGCCCTCGTCGCCCCACGGCGATACGGACAGGAAACCCAGGCCGGTGCCACCGGCAAACAATGCGAGCGAAAGCGCGGCGGCAATCACCGCGCCGGCGAAGACCGCCGCCCACGACACGGCCGAAATGGCGGACTCACGTGGAGGCACGCCATCGGCATAGGGTTGGCTCAATGAAGACGTATTTTGCATGATCGATCCTTGTCCAGAGTCTTACGCAACCGCGCTGACGCGGGTGCCAAAGCGGAAATGACGAACCGGCCTTCAGTGCCAGAACAGCGCCAGCAGAATGATGATGGGAATGGGCACGCCAAGCAGCCACAACAGGATGGAGCGCATGGAAACCTCCTTGCTTCGATAAATGGATATGGATGAAGTGACGCCGGCCGCAATCAGGCCAGGTCGATGGTGCCCGGAGCACGGGGGTCCGGCGCGGGCGGCGTTGGGTCGATGACGTCGGGATTGTCGGTGGGACGACCCGGGTCCGGACGCGGATCGTCCGCAGGGGCGGTACCCGGAAGCGCCGGATCGTCCGGCGTGAGATCGTCCGGCTGTCCGGGTTCTCGATGCGGGATCTGGGACATGATTGCCTCTCCTTCAAGCAGCGCAAGATGCGCCTCGGATGAGCATCAGCAAGTGACGTGCCCGGCCCCCATCAGGGTTTCAACACCATCAGCGAAAACGTAAGCGCCGTCAGTCCTTGCGCCGATTGCCGGCGGGCACGGCCCCGCGATCGGGCGTCTCGCCCGCAAGAAAAGCAACGACCGCGGCCTTGCCGGCGGCAGAGGCCTCATCCTGGCTGGTGTATCGCTTGTCCGAGTAATTGGTGCTGCGCACATTTCCAGATTCAGGATCAAGCAGCGTGATGATCCATGCGAATTCACCTGGCGCAAGCTGCCGGACCTGCAAGGTGGCGCGCGTGCCGGGACGTAGTTCTTGCGGCATCTGGCGGCCTCTTCCGTGTTTCGATGACGCCATCGTAGCGCAATCGCGGGGGCCCGCCACGGACGGACGCGGCGCGTGAAAAATGCTGCGCTTGCACACGATTTTCATGCTGCAGACTGCGCGGCTAATCCGCCACAAAGCGCCCTGCCTGCAAGGAAAACCCTAGGGTGCAGTCCTGCAATACAGGCGCACAATCGTCTCAAACATAAGACCGCAAAGCGGCGCCGAATCCCCTAAATCAGGCGAGGACGGAGACAACATGACTTACTTGGCAGTTTTCATGAGCTGTTTGATGGTTATGGGTATCGTCGCGTTGGTGATTCAAACGATACGAAGCGCGGGGCCCGAGCCCTGGCTGAAGATATCGGCGGCGATTGTCAGTTCCACCTTTGCATCGCTGATGCTGGTCCCGTTGGGGTTCGCCGTGGCCCTGACGATGCTCGTCGAGTAGTCTCCCCCAACGTAGACCAAGCCCGGACTATCCGTTGCGGGCCGGTCTGCCGCGGGTTGCCGCCCAACACAACAATGAACCGGCGGTGACCATCGCCACGCCCTGCCAGAACGACAGGGTGAGCGGCGTCGCCAACCAGAGCGCGGCAAAGAAGGTGGAGAAGACCGGCGTGAAGTACGACGCGGTGGCCAGCAAGGTTAGGTTGCCTCGCAGTATCCCCACGTTCCAGAATGCGTAGCCGCTGGCCATTGCGCCGCCGGCCGCGCATAGCTCGATCGTGGCGGGCGCCGTGAACGCAAGCGCGGGTTCCGCGCTGATCGCGTATTTGATCCACAGGACAACAGCGGTCAGCACGAAAAACAGCGCGACGCCGTTCTTGCCGTCGGCAAAGCGTTTGGTCACGTTGCAATACACGGCCCAGATGATGGCGCCGCTGAACGCCAACCCATAACTGAGAGGATTGCTCGACACATTGGCCACGGTGCGTTCATACGACAGCCCGCCGGCTCCGCCAACGACCCACACGATGCCGCACACCGACAACAAGATGCCCGGCGCTACCCAGATGCTTGCCCGCTGGCCATTGATGAGCATGGCAAACACGACCGTCAGACACGGCCACAGATAGTTGACGATGCCCAACTCGATGGCTTGCCCCCGATCGGCCGCGAATCCCAGCGACAGCGACAGGCAGATCTCGTAAGCGACGAACAGCATGCTGCCCGCGATGAGATAGGACCGGGGAAACGTGCGCAGCTTCGGGAAGCCCAGCAACAACACCAGGAAGATCGAACCCACCGTATAGATGAGCGCGGCGCCGCCGATCGGGCCAAAGTTTTCACTGACGCCACGAATCAGTCCGACGACCGTGCCCCATAGCAGGATCGCCAGCAAGCCGAGGGAAGTGGCCGCATTCCGGCCAGGACTCAATTGCATTACCGATTCCGATTGCGCGCCGGGCCTGTACGAGAACTGGGCTGGCCCGGCGCCAAGGCGGCAAGTTTAGCGAAAACCGAACGGAGAAATCGCGGCATGGCTATTTCGACACGCAGGATGAGCGACGTGCTGGCAAGCACGGATTCAGGGCGGCTTTACCGCATTGAAGTGTTCTTGCGGGCGGAGGATGCGGGCGCCGGCATCCTGCCGCGAACCGGCGGGCGCTACATATTCAGAACATCCGAAGGTGACGCCGTCATCGCGCTGGACGACAAGCGGTATCGTCTGGGATCCGGCGAGGTCCTGACTGCGCTGGCGCCGCGCCACGACACCTGACACGCCCAGACCCGCGGCGGGCTTACTGATCCAGCGCCACCCGCCGCTTGCCCAGACCCTTGGCCCGATACAACGCCACGTCCGCGCGCTCGAGCAACTGCAGCATGGTGGTGCCAGATTGCGGATACACGGCGATGCCGATGCTCGCCGACACCGCGACGCGCACGTTGGGATACGGCAGCGACAGGCTCTCGACCAGCGCCTCGGCAACCAGCCGCGCGTTCTCCTGGTTGGCGCCCAGCAACAACACGGCAAACTCGTCACCGCCCAGGCGTGCCGCCACGTCGGAAACCCGGATGGCGCTTGCCATGCGGTCGGCGGCCTCTTTCAGCACCGTATCGCCCGCGGCATGGCCATGCATATCGTTGACGGCCTTGAAGCCGTCCAGGTCGATGGCCAGGATCGAGAACGCCTCGCCGCTGCGCTGCGCGACCGCCAGCTCACGCAGCACGAGTTCGCCGAACAGCACCCGGTTGCACAGACCAGTCAGCGGATCGTAGTGCGCCAGATGCTGCGCGCGCGCCAGCATGCGCGACGCCTGCAGCATGGCGGCGCCCACTTCCTGGGCTTCCTTGATGCGTGTGGCAGGCAGTTCCACGGTACGGCCCTCGCCCAGCGCCAACGCCGGCGCGACGAGCCCCTGCACGGCCGACGTCAGCCGGCTCGCCAGCCTGATCGCCAGCCACAGCCCCAGGCCGAACGCGAACAACGTGCCCATGCCGATCCACGCAATGGAACGATAAAGGTCCGTGGTCAGCAATTGCATCGGCGCGCCGGCGGCAACCGTCCAGCCCGACAGTGCCGACCGGCTGAACGCGGTGTAGACCGGCGTGCCTTCCTTGGTGATCGTTTCGAGCGACCCCTCGCCTTCCTGCTGCACGGCGCGGGCCAGCGCGGGCACCGCCTTCTGGCCAACGAATTTCGACGTGTCGCGGGTGCGGGCGACGATGGTTCCGGCGTCGTCCAGCACGGCAGCCACCCAGCCCTCGGGCAAGGCGCGGCGGCCCAACACATTGCCGATGCGTTCGGGCGACAGCCCCACATTCAGGCTGTAGACCACCTCCCCGCCTCGCACGACCGGCACGCCGAGCGCGATGGTGGGATCCTTGGTCAGACCGCCGGTGAACAACCCCGTCAGCACCGGCATGCGCGATTGGAAGACGCGAAGCAGCTCATCTGGCGCGCCGGTGGACGGTAACGCCGTGCCGTAGGGCACTTGCGTGTTGATGATCTGGCGCCCTTCCTTGTTGGTCAGGACGTAGCTGTCGACGATCTGGAACCGCACGGACTCGCGCGCACGGCGATGAAAACCGGCAAGGTCTCCTTCGACCAGGTCCGGCGATGACGCCAGCATCTGCAAGCCGGCTTCGACGCCCGTGAGCTCGCGATCGAGGATTGCCGTGAGATTGCGCGCCAGAAAGATGGTGTCGCGAAAGATGCGTTCCTTCTGGATGACGTAGCTTTCGTAGACCGCGACCGTCGCCACGATGAGCGCGGGGGTGATACAGGCAAAGACAAGGGCCAGCAGGCCCGTGCGCATGGAGTAGCGGCGCGCCTGGCGGCGGCGCACGCCCGCACGCGTTTCGCCGTCAGACATGGCGCGCCTCGCCACTCAGGTTCCGCATTGCGCGGACGTTCGACCTAAACAACACCCGTGGGCTCATGCGCCTCCCCGTACGCCCTCCCGGCACCCCCGCCGGGCCTGGATGGAAACTCAGAGATTATTGCAGAACGCGCCCGCTGCCGCCTTTTGCGGCCTACGTCTCTTCCAGATCCGGCGTGCCGGTAAATTGGCTCTTGAGCAGCGTCAGCGCACCTTTTTCGGCCAGCGCCTCGTTGGGGAACACGTGCTTGGTGTCTTCCAGGATGGGAAAGCCGAAGACGCGCACGCGGGTGTGGTACCCCTCAGGCGTTTCGGCAAATTCGATGTCAAAGTTGCGTTCTTCGATCCAGCCCGACCGATGCAGTTTCCATTCCATATCCAACGCGCTCCTGTTTGGCGAAGTTGACACGAAAGGCCGGCCGCAATGACCGGCGCTGCTACACCATACACCCGGCCGGGCGCACATGGGCGCCCGGCTCGGTCAATCGTCGCGGGACTGGCGATCCCGGGCCAGCGCGGCCTGCGTACCGGCAGTGGCGCCGCCCGCTGCCGCCGGCGTGCCGGCGACGGGGTTGCCCGGCAACGGCGCGCTCGCTGCGGGGACGACCGTCGGATCACTTGCCGCGGGCGAGAACAGATCCCAGCTTGCCATGAACAGCGCCGCGATCAGCGGACCGATGACAAAGCCGTTCAGGCCGAACAGCGCCATCCCGCCAAGCGTGGAGATCAGGATCACGTAGTCGGGCATCTTCGTATCCTTGCCCACGAGAATGGGGCGCAGGATGTTGTCGACCATGCCGATGACCAGCACGCCGAACGCGATGAGCACGGCGCCCTTGACCACGGAGCCCGTCAGCAGGAAATACACGGCCACCGGCGCCCAGATCAGTCCCGCGCCAATCGCCGGAAGCAGCGACAGGAACGCCATGATCACGCCCCAAAGCAACGCGCCCTGGATCGACAGGATTGAGAAGATGATGCCGCCCAGCGCGCCCTGCGCCGCCGCCACCGCGACGTTGCCCTTTACGGTGGCGCGCACGACGGTCGTGAATTTGCGGAACAGGTGCTGCTTGTGCATGTCGCTCAGCGGCACCGCGCGCCGCAGCCGCGCCGAAAGCTGGGGCCCGTCACGCAGCAGGAAGAAGAGCAGATACAGCATGATGCCGAAGCTGACCACGAACTGGAACGTGTCCTGTCCGATGTTCAGGGCTTGGGTCGCCAGGAACTGGCTTGCCTGCATCGCGCCGGCGCTCAGCTTGTCCTGCAGGCTGGGAATGTCGGCCAGGTCGAAGCGCGCCAGCAGCGCATGCACCGACGGCGGCAAGGCGTCCATTGCCTGTTGGAAGTACGCGCCAAAGTTGATCTGGCCTGACTTGATGCTTTGATAGAGGCTCGCGCCTTCGCTCACCAGCGAGCCGCTGATCACGACCAACGGAAGAATCACCAGCAGCAGCACCAGCAGCAGCGTGATGAGCGCGGCGAGATTGCGCCGGCCGCCAATGCGCACCACCAGGCGGCGCTGCAAGGGCGCGAAAAGAATGGCCAGAATGGTGCCCCAGAACACGGCCCCATAGAAAGGCCACAACAGCCAGCCGAACGCGATGGTGACCACCACCAGCAAAAGCACGAAGGTTCTGTAATGCACGCCTGAAGATTCGCTCATGGTGTGTCCAAGGCACGGCATGCGCCGCGAGAGCCGCATTGTACAAAGCGCCGCCTGGCGCCGCTTGCATCGGGACGAGGCTGATCCACGGCTATGGCGCCTTCGAGCCGGCGCTCGCTGCCTGCAGCAGCGTGGCGCGGGCGGCTTCAAGACCGTCGGACTGCGCATTCAGCGCTTGCAGACGCAGGTTCAGTTCCTGTTGCAACGTCGGTTTCGCCACCTTCGTCTGCCCATCCTCGAAGGTGACGTCCGCGCCATTGGCAGCCACGAAGTCCGCAATGCCCAGCGCGTCGCGGGCGACCGAGTCCATCCTGGCCGCGGCCTCCATCATGTCGGCAGCCGGCGCTGTCACCGCCTCGTCGTAGACGCCGTCATACACGGGCGCCAGATCGGCGGGCAATGTCAAGGCCGCGCGCGCCTTGTCGGCCTTGCTTCGCGCCGCCTGGACCTGCGCGGCGCTGTCTGCCAGCGTCTTGCGCGCCGCCTGCAGGCTGGCCTTGCGCTCCACGATCTCACTTACCGACCGGATCGTCTCCACGGACAGCACTTCGCGCAGCGGCGCGGCCGCCTTGGCCATGGCGTCCTGGAAATCCGTCATTACTTCATAGGCGTCGTCGTAATCCCCGATCGCGTCCTTTTCCTGCTTGCTCAACAGGCCGATCGGCAAGAGCGTCACGTTGTTCATGCGGACTTGCAAAACCTGTATGAACGCGGCGCGCTCCTGCGGCTCCTTGTTGACGCAGGCCGCCAGCAACAGCATCGAAACCGCCGCCATGCCCGCCACCCACGCGCGAACCCAACCCATGCGCATCCTTTTGCACTCCGATTCTGCAGATTACGGGAAGATTATCCGGTAGCCCCGAGCTTGGATCCGAATGGGGCGAAATTTGTTGCCATCGAAGCGAGTTGACACAGGGAGAGCGGCGCGCATGCCCGCGGCGCCGGCGTCCTCTAAAATCACGGATTCGGCGGCGTTCGGCCGCCCGCAACACACACTGGCTGCCCCCATGACTCAGAACGCTTCTCCCCTGCCCTGGGGTTTCACGCTCCCGGATTGCCGCGGCGCGAACTCCTTGCTCCTTTTCATGAACGACCTGGCGCGGGTGGTCAACCAGTACCTCGGCCACGGCAAGCTGTCGGAAGAAGCGCTGGCGGACGCCCAAAAAGCCGTGGACGCGCTGCTGGAACGCTATGTGGAGATTCAGGCGGCGCCCGAGGCCTTTGACGACGAGCGCATCGAACTGGCGCTGGAAACCTTGCCGCAGCCCGACGGCACGACCAGCGCCCAAGTGGCGCTGCGCATGTCGCCGCGCCTGGAAGGCCTGATCATCGAGGCCCAACGCCAGGCCCGTCCCGCGGCGCACTAACGCGCGTTTGCTCGGCCGGATGCCTATCCGGCCGAAAATGCTTGCATAATCGCGTATTCTCCGATAATATCGCCCGTTGGATCTGCGCAGTCGTACCCCGGTACGCCATGTCCGCCACGAACTGCTCACACCAAGGCTCACCCCAGGCTGGCCGCAAAAAGCCGCTGCCACAATCAGATCCACTACCGTAAGCTCTGCGTCCTTGCGAAGTACAACGCAAAATACGCAAACCCAGAGCACCATCGGAAACCACACGCCTTCGCCCATCCGCCAGTCCGGATCGGCCTGAAGCAGATACACCCAAACAACACGTTGCTTTTCCGGAAGCAGCGACGCATGCCGCGGTCCAACCACCGCGAGCGCCAGAGCCAACCCACTCTGTGCGCACCCAGGGCTGCATCGGCGCACGCTACCGCGCCGGCAACCATGCCTGTGTATGGCGCGCCTGCGCCCTGCAGCCCGACCGATGCCCGCCAGGACTGGACGAAGGCATCACCCCGCCGGCCCGGCGCGCAAAAAACATGAGAATGCGCAAAAGAACGGCAGCAGCAATGCGTTAGTGTCATGTAACGCCTGTCCAATACATCCGGCGGACAAGGCGCTTCGCGAAGGTCCGGCCAGTGCCCTGCATTTGCCCGCCCTGCGCGCACCATGACAAGACGCAGCTTTTCCAATAACTAGAACCTAAAGAGAACACAACATGAATACTCGTTTCACCACCACCGAACTGATCCGCCGCCCGGCCCATACGCAGCTTGACGACATGCCCATCCACATCGGCGACATCGTCTACCTGAAGCCGGCCAACGGCCCCGAGATCCGCGCCACGGTCATCTTCAACGCGCCGATCAACGGCACCACCACCTACACCACCGAAGTCGTGCCGTGCGGCGCGCCCGCGCAAAAGACGCCCGCCCAGCGCATCCGGTTCCGCCACGAACACGTGCATCGCATCGAACCGGTGCGCCGCAACGCTCGCTAAGCAGACCCGACACCGCCGCGCTTACCCCGCGGCGGTTTGCTTTGTGCGTGATAAATTCCCTGCAACTTCAGCCCGCTGATCTCACCATGCAGAACAATCGTCTTGCGGTCCGCATCTGGGACCTTCCCACCCGCCTCTTTCACTGGGGACTTGTCGTCTGCATCGTCGGCGCGTTCGTCAGCGTGAAGCTGGGCGGCCTGTACATGGACTGGCACGTGCGCTTCGGCTGTACGGCGCTGGGCCTCATTATCTTCCGCGTGCTGTGGGGCTTTGCCGGACCGCGCTATGCCAGGTTCGCGCATTTCGTTCGCGGCCCCGGCGCGGTGGCCCGCTACCTGAAGGGCGCCGCCGCGCCCGCCGGCCACAATCCGCTGGGCGCCCTGTCGGTCATGGCATTGCTGCTGGTCGTGGGCTTTCAGGCGGTCAGCGGCCTGTTCACCACCGACGACATCATGACGCAGGGTCCGCTGTTCGGGCACGTATCCGAAGCCACCGCCAGCGCCATGACGTCCTGGCACAAGCTCAATGAATGGGTCATCATCGGCCTGGTCGCCCTGCACCTGCTGGCCGTCACCTGGTACGTGGTAGTGCGCCGCAAGCGTCTGGTGCGCGCCATCATCACCGGCAACGTCGACGCCAAGGACGTGCCCGCCGGCACGCCGCCCGCTCAGGATGGCCTGGCCATCTGGCTGCGCGCGCTGTTGCTGGGCGCCTGCGTGACCGGGCTGGTGCTGTGGATACGATCGCTCGAGGTCGTGTCCGACATGTCGTTCTCCTGACCCTGCCCAAGCCAACAGCCCATGAAAAAAGCCCCTTGACGGGGCTTTTTGCTTGCCAGGACGACGGGCCGGATCTGACAACGGCCCGATGCCTTATTTCTTCTTGCGGTACGAATCGTGGCAGGCTTTGCAGCTGGCGCCGACGTCACCGAAGGCCGCGCGCAGCTTGTCCAGATCGCCGGCATCGGCGGCTGCCGACAGTTTCACGATGTTGTCCTGGAACGCCTGCTGCTTCTGCTTGAAGCCAGCCGCGTCGCTCCAGATTTCGGGACGGGCGTCACCGCCTTCCGTACCCGGGCCGAAACCCGCCCACGGCAACGCCGACAGCGTCTTCAGCACATCGACGTTGGCCTTGATCTGCGCGGCGTCATAGGGCGCCTGGCCCTTGACCACCGGCGCCATGCGGCCGAAGTGCGAGCCGATCAGTGCAAGCGCCGACTGGCGGTACTTGACGGCATCTTCGGGCTTGGCGAATTGCGCGGAGGCGGACGTTGCCAGCAGCGGACCCACCGTCATACAGGCCAGCGCAGCGAGCGTGGACAACTTCTTCATTGATTTCTCCCGTAGGTACAACGTGAAAGCCGCGCGCGTGACGCGCGCGGCACGGCGACTATACCGCCCGGGCCAGCTCGGCAGCCAGACCAATGTACGAGCGCGGGGTCATCGCCAGGAGGCGGGCCTTGGGCTCTTCAGGCAGCGCCAGGCCCTGGATGAATTCTCGCAGAGCCTCTTCGGTGATGCCCTTGCCGCGCGTCAAGGCCTTGAGCTGCTCGTACGGCTGCGGCAGACCATAGCGGCGCATGACGGTCTGCACCGGCTCGGCCAGCACTTCCCAGCAGGCGTCGATATCTGCGTCGATGGCAGCCGTGTTGACTTCGAGCTTGCCCAGGCCGCGCATGCAGGCATCCCACGCCACCAGGCAGTAGCCCAGGCCCACGCCGAGGTTGCGCAGGACGGTGGAATCGGTCAGGTCGCGCTGCCAGCGGGAGATCGGCAGCTTGTCGGCCAGATGGCGCAGCACGGCGTTGGCCAGACCCAGGTTGCCTTCGGAGTTTTCGAAGTCGATCGGGTTGACCTTGTGCGGCATGGTCGACGAACCGACCTCGCCTTCCTTCAGGCGCTGCTTGAAGTAGCCCAGCGCCACGTAGCCCCAGATGTCGCGATCCAGGTCCAGGATGATGATGTTGGCGCGGGTAATCGCGTCGAACAGCGCGGACATCCAGTCATGCGGTTCGATCTGGATGGTGTGGCGGTTCTGGGTCAGGCCCAGGCCGGTCAGCACGCGCTTGCTGAACTCTGGCCAGTTGATTTCGGGATAGGCGGACAGGTGGGCGTTGTAGTTGCCCGTTGCGCCGTTCAGCTTGGCCAGGGGCTCGACGGCCACAACGGCGGCGATGGCGCGGTTCAGGCGCGCGGCCACGTTGGCGAATTCCTTGCCCAGCGTGGTCGGGCTGGCGGGCTGGCCGTGGGTGCGCGACAGCAGCGGTTGATCGGCGTTGGCGACGGCCAGGTCGTTCAGCTTGGCGGCGACTTCGCGCAGGCGCGGCACCACGACCTGGTCGCGGGCGCGCGACAGCATCAGCGCGTGCGAGGTGTTGTTGATGTCTTCGGACGTGCAGGCGAAGTGGATGAATTCTGCGGCGCGGGCCAGTTCGGCGTCATCGGCAACCTTTTCTTTCAGCCAGTACTCGACGGCCTTCACGTCGTGGTTGGTGACGCGCTCGATATCCTTGATGCGGCCGGCGTCCGCCTCGGAGAAGTTGGCGACCAACTGGGCCAGGCGCGCGCGGGCGGCCTCGGAGAAGGCCGGCAGCTCGGGCAGACCGGCGTCGGACAAGGCGATCAGCCAGGCGACCTCGACTTCGACGCGGTGCGCCATGAAGCCGGCTTCGGACAGCAGACCGCGCAGTGCGTCGCCCCGGGAAGCGTAGCGGCCATCCAGTGGCGAAAGGGCATTAAGTTGGCTCAGCTGATCGGCGATTTGCATGGTCTGGTAGGGAAAAAGCGACGGATGGGAAAACCCGGCGATTTTATCATCCGGGGCCGCCTGACATTGTGGCAAACTGACGAAGATTCCGCCCTGCGGACAATTCCGGCCGTCATACAGCCTGCTATACTTCGGCCGCTTTCCGACTCCGCTTGTGACTCCATGAAACTGATCGGCTCGCTTACCAGTCCCTACGTGCGCAAAGTGCGTATCGTCATGGCCGAGAAAAAGCTGGACTACCGGCTTGAACTCGAAAACGTCTGGTCCGCCGACACGCAGATCCAAACGTACAACCCGCTGGGCAAGGTCCCCTGCCTGGTGATGGAAGACGGCGGCGCCCTGTTCGATTCGCGCGTCATCGTCGAATACGTGGACACCTTGTCTCCCGTCGCCCGGCTGATTCCTCAGCAAGGGCGCGATCGCGCAGCCGTCAAATGCTGGGAAGCCATCGCCGATGGCGTCCTGGACGCCTGCGTGACCATCGTCAAGGAAAACCAGCGCCCCGAGGCCCAGCGCAGCCCCGAATGGATCGAACGCCAATACGGCAAGATCCACGCCAGCCTGGACGCCATGAACAAAAGCCTGGGCGACAACGCCCATTGCATGGGCATCAACTACAGCCTCGCGGACATCGCGGTCGGCTGTGCCCTGGGCTACCTGGACCTGCGCTTTGCCACCCTGGACTGGCGCACCGGCCAGCCCAATCTGGCCCGCCTGTACGACAAGCTGTCCCAGCGCCAGTCGTTCATCGACACGGTGCCCAAGACGGCCTGACGGCCGGCCAGAAATGCCCGCAAAAACGCCCGGCTCGACCGGGCGTTTTTTCGTCCGGCCGCTTTCCGCGGCCGGTTTTCCGTATATCGATCAAACCGTCCAGGTCTGCCAGGCCTTGAACAGCATGTACGCCGCCAGCGCGAACAGCAGCGCGGCGAACACGCGCTTGAGCGTCTGCACCGGCAGGCGATGGGCCATGCGCGCCCCCAGCGGCGCCGTCAGGACGCTGGTGCAGACCAGCGCCAGCAATGCCGGCCAGTAGATGAAGCCGAGCATCCCCGGATAGGTCTGGGCTTCGTTCAGGCCCGAAACGATATAACCCACGCTGTTGGCCAGCGCGATGGGAAAGCCCAGCGCCGCCGAGGTCGACACCGCATTGTGCAGGGCCACGTTGCACCAGACCATGAACGGCACCGACAGAAAGCCGCCCCCGGCACCGACCAGGCCCGACAGGAAGCCGATGCCCGCCCCCGCCGCACTGGTGCCGACCACGCCCGGCATCTGGCGCGTGGGCTTGGGCTTCTTGTTGCGCAGCATGCTCCAGCCGGAGTAGCCCACGAACAACGCGAAGAACAGCGACAGCCACAGCGTGCTCAGCGCGGCAAACACTGCGCCGCCCGACAGCAGCCCGCCGATGATGATGCCCGGCGCCATCGCCGCGACGATGCGCCACTTGATGGTGCCCCGCTGCTGGTGAGCGCGCACGCTGGAAATGGAGGTAAAGAGGATCGACGTCATGGACGTGGCGATCGCGGCGTGCACCACCAGGTCGGCCGGCATGCCCTGCCAGGTAAACAGCATTGTCAAAAAGGGAACCAGCAGCATGCCGCCGCCAATGCCCAGCAGGCCCGCGGCAAAGCCGACCACTCCGCCCAACACCAGCAGGCAGATCACCATCGTCACATCCACAACCGTCTCCTCAGTTTTATTGTCATGAACAAGGCCCCGCGGGCATGGCTCCGGGGGGCCTTGGTTACGTGCAGCGGGGACTGCTTAAATAATGATCCCGCCACCCAGGCAAACCTCGCCATCGTATAGCACGGCCGACTGCCCGGGCGTCACCGCCCATTGCGGCTCGGTGAAATCCAGCGAAAACGTCTCGGGCGCCGCATCGCCCAGGCGGCAGGCCGCGTCGGCTTGCCGATAGCGGGTCTTGGCGCCGTAGGCGCCCGCTGCCGGCGAGTGGCCGGCCACCCAGCTCGCGTCCTGCGCCTTCAGATCGCCGGACAGCAGCCAAGGATGGTCATGCCCCTGCACGACGTACAGCACGTTGCGTTCCAGATCCTTGCGCGCCACGTACCAGGCCTCGGCCGTGCCGTCGTCCCGCTGGCGGCCCTTGACACCGCCCACGCCCAGCCCCTTGCGCTGGCCCAGCGTGTAGAACGAAAGCCCTTCGTGGCGGCCGACCTTCTGCCCTTCGGGCGTCAGGATGGGACCGGGCTCGGTGGGCAGGTAACGGTTCAGAAATTCCCGGAACGGCCGCTCGCCGATGAAGCAGATCCCGGTGGAATCCTTCTTGGCGGCGTTGTGCAGGCCTATCTCGTGCGCGATGCGCCGCACTTCGGTCTTGTGGATCTCGCCCAGCGGAAACAGCGTGCGCGACAACTGCGCCTGGTTCAGGCGATGCAGGAAGTAGCTCTGGTCCTTGGATGCGTCCAGCGCCTTCAGCAACTGGAACTGCGAGCCGCCGCCCTCAGCGGGTACTTCACGAACGCGGGCGTAATGGCCGGTCGCGATGTGTTCTGCGCCCAGCGCCATGGCGTGGTCGAGGAACGCCTTGAACTTGATCTCGGCATTGCACAGGACGTCGGGGTTGGGCGTACGGCCCGCGGAGTATTCGCGCAGGAAATCCGCGAACACGCGGTCCTTGTATTCGGCGGCGAAGTTGACGTATTCGAACTCGACGCCGACCAGGTCGGCGACGCTGGCGGCGTCCAGGAGATCCTGGCGGGTGGAGCAGTATTCGGAATCGTCGTCGTCTTCCCAGTTCTTCATGAACAGGCCGACGACCTCGTAGCCTTGCTGTTTGAGCAGCCAGGCGGTGACCGAAGAATCGACCCCGCCGGACATGCCGACGACAACGCGGCCTTTCTTGGTGGATGTTTGACTCATGATGCGGCTATTTTAGATCGGACAAGGCGTCTTCCCGCGGCTGCGGTTCGGCGGCGCGCGACACTTCCATCAGCCAGGCGCGGAAGGCCTGCAGGGTGGGCAGATTGGCTTTCTGCTCGGGGTAGCACAGGTAATAGCCCATCCGCGCGCGGATCGGCAACTGCATCGCGATGGCCAGCTTGCCGTCGCGCAGCTCGTCCTCGATCAGGCAGCGCGGGATCAGCGCCACGCCGAAGCCCGCCGCGGCGGCCTGCGACAGCAGCGCGTACTGATCGAACCGGGCGCCTTCCAGGCTGCGCCGCGTATCGCAGCCGGCCTGCTCGAACCAGTCGCGCCAGCCTTCCAGGGCCGACGTATGGTGCAGCAGCGGATATGCCAGCAGGTCTTCGGGCGACTGGCACCCGCCCGCGATCAGGCGGGGACTACAGACCGGCAGGATCTCGCGGCCCACGATGTAGTCCGCGCCGCTGCCGGGCCACAGCCCCTCGCCGAAGCGCACGGCGGCGTCCAATTCGGGTGTGGAGAAGTCGTAGCCCTGGCGGTGCGGCAGGAATTCCACGTGGATGTCGGGCCGCAGGCGCATGAAGGCTGTCAGCCGCGGAATCAGCCACCGCGCGCCAAACGTCGGCATACAGGTCAGGTTGAGCGTGCCGCCGCGCCCCTGGTGCGCGATCAGCTCGACGGTGGCCGCTTCGATCTGGCCGAGACCGGCCTGGATCTTGGCCAGATAGCTGCGGCCTGCTTCGGTCAGAACCAGGCCTTGCCTGATTCGTAGGAATAGCTCAACGCCGACGAACTCTTCCAGATGTTTCACCTGTTTACTCACGGCCCCCTGTGTCACGCACAATTCCTGCGCGGCGCGCGTGAAACTGCTGTGCCGGGCGGCAACTTCGAACGCCTGGAGATCCGTTAAAGAGGGACAGAAACGCCTCATCTGCAGCCCCCACCGAATGTGGGGCTCCCTTGCCCTGCGGGCATGATGACGGCAAAGGCCGACGCGACGAATGTTACAAAAAAGTAACGCTGGCGACGGCCTGCCGAAAAGAGGTATGAAAAAAAGTCATAGCTTACGGAGAATCTTTCGTTTGCGCAAACCTGGCCGCCAGGAAAGAATCGTCGGGTTTGCGTCTGCCTTTGCGCATCCGCTGTTCATTCATTAGTAGGGGAATTCATGCAACGCCGTAATGTAGTCCTGAGCCTGTGTGTCGCCGCCGCGACCCTGGCCACGCCGCTGACCTCGGGTATCGCGCACGCTGAAGATGCGTATCCCAGCAAGCCCATCCGCCTGATCGTTCCCTTCCCGCCCGGCGGCACCACCGACATCGTCGGCCGCCTGTTCGCCGACAAGCTCGGCAAGGAACTGGGCCAGACCGTCGTCGTGGAAAACCGCGGCGGCGCCGGCGGCTCGATCGGCAGCGCCTTCGTCGCCAGCAGCGCGCCCGACGGCTACGTCCTGGGCATCGCCACCGTCAGCACGCACGGTATCAACCCGGCCATCTACCCGAACCTGCCGTTCGATGGCGAGAAGGACTTCACGCCCGTCTCGAACCTGGCTGCCGTGCCGAACATCATGACCATCAACCCGAAGGTCCAGGCCAAGACCATCGCCGAATTCATCACGCTGGCCAAGAGCCAGCCCGGCAAGCTGACGTACGCGTCGGCCGGCAACGGTTCGGTCTCGCACATGATGGGCGAACTGTTCAAGATGGCCTCGGGCACCGACCTGATGCACGTGCCGTACCGTGGCGTGGGCCCCGCGCTGAACGACGCGCTGGCCGGCCAGGTCGACGTCATGTATGACAACCTGCCCTCCACGCTGCCGCACGTCCAGTCCGGCCGCCTGATCGCCATGGCCGTCGCCTCGCCGCAGCGCGTCGCCTCGCTGCCCAACGTGCCCACGTTCGCCGAAGCCGGCCTGCCGGCCGTGAACGACGCCTCGTGGTTCGGTCTGGTCGCCCCGGCCAAGCTGCCCGCCCCCGTGCTGGCCAAGCTGAACGCCGCCGTCCAGAAGGTCAGCGCCGAAGAAGACGTCAAGAGCCGCCTTGCCGCCCTCGGTGCCTCGCCCGCTGCCAACACCCCGGCCGAATTCGGCGCGCAGATCTCGGCTGAAATCGCCAAGAACAAGCGCATCGCCAAAG
The DNA here is from genome assembly GCF_059759315.1 of Achromobacter sp. GQ309. Classification (NCBI taxonomy): domain Bacteria; kingdom Pseudomonadati; phylum Pseudomonadota; class Betaproteobacteria; order Burkholderiales; family Alcaligenaceae; genus Achromobacter; species Achromobacter sp. GQ309. The sequence continues at coordinate 750,053 of NZ_JCAXDP010000003.1, read as the reverse complement.
AAGCCAACGTGAAGATCGACTAACCGGTCTTCGGTCCTCGCGTGCCCGTGGCGCGCGAGGACCTCCGATTCACGAACGCAGTACCCCCATATGCGACTTACCCAGCCCCTGTCCTACCGCTTCGACCTCCCGCAGCACTATCCCGATTCGGAAATCTCGGTCCCTCTCGTGCTGGATTCCCCGCACAGCGGCACGACCTACCCCCCCGATTTCGCCGCCGCGGTGGACTTTGGCGCCTTGCGCACGGCCGAGGACACCTGGGTTGACGATCTGTGGGGCGACGCCATCGAGATGGGCGTGCCGATGATCGCCGCGGCGTTCCCGCGCGCCTATATCGACGCCAACCGCGCCGCCGACGAGATCGACGAATTGCTGCTGGACGCGGCATGGCCCGACGCAATCAACCCCTCGCCCAAGGTCAAGCTGGGCAAGGGTCTGATCTGGCGCATGCTCGATGACGGCACCCCGCTGTACAACCGCAAGCTCACGGTGGACGAAGTGCGCCACCGCATCGATGCCTGCTGGAAGCCCTATCACGCCGCGCTTGGTCAGGTGCTGGACAACGCCCACCGCAAGTTCGGCAAGGTCTGGCACATCAACTGCCACTCGATGCCCAGCGTGGCCGGCGCCTTCGCCACCGATCGCCCGGGCCTGGTCCATCCCGACTTTGTGCTGGGCGACCGCGACGGCAGCACCAGCGATCCAGCCTTCCGCGAATTCATCGCCGCCTGGCTGCGCGAGCGCGGCTACAACGTCACCGTGAACGATCCCTACAAGGGCGTGGAACTGGTGCGCGCGTTCGGCCGCCCGCAAGAAGGCCGCCACAGCCTGCAGATCGAGATCAACCGCAAGCTCTACATGGACGAAGTGTCGCTTCGTCCGACCGACAACTACGGCCGGCTGAAGGCCGATCTGCGCGACCTCACCGCCGCGCTGATCACGTGGACCCGCGCGCAGACGGCATAAGCAACGCCGCCCGTCCGCACGCCGGGTTGCAAGACCCCCGCCCCATGGTTCGCCATGGGGTTTTTTTTTGGCCGCGCGCAAGCGGCCAAAACGGGGGAGGCGTGAGAGCGCACATTCCGTGTATAACTACGGCGAACCTTCTGAGGAGAGGCGTCGATGCACATCGGGATACCTAAGGAAACCCGAGACGGGGAAACCCGTGTCGCAGCAACACCGGAGACCGTCAAGAAGTACGTGGGCGGCAGGCACACCGTCGTTGTGGAAAGTGGAGCCGGCGCCGCCGCCCGCTATCTCGATGATGCCTATGTCGCCGCGGGCGCCACGCTCGGTTCAGCCCAGGATGCCCTGGGCGCCGAACTGGTCATGAAGGTTCGCGCGCCCGCCCCCGAAGAGTTGGCCCACATGAAGCCGGGCGCCGTGGTCGTGGGCATGCTCGACCCCTTCGACGCCGAAGGTCTGGCGCAAATGGCCGCCGCGGGCCTGACCGGCTTCGCGCTGGAAGCCGCGCCGCGCATCACCCGCGCGCAAAGCCTGGACGTGCTGTCGTCGCAGGCCAACCTGGCCGGCTACAAGGCCGTGCTGCTTGCGGCCCATCACTACGGCCGGCTGATCCCCATGATGATGACCGCCGCCGGCACCCTGAAAGCCGCGCGCGCCGTCGTCCTGGGCACTGGCGTGGCCGGCCTGCAGGCGATCGCCACCGCCAAGCGGCTGGGCGCAGTGGTCGAAGCCTCCGACGTGCGGCCCGCCGCCCGTGAACAAGTCGAATCGCTAGGCGCCAAGTTCATCGATGTGCCGTTCGAGACCGACGAAGAGCGCGAGATCGCGCAAGGCACGGGCGGCTACGCGCGGTCCATGCCGCCCGCCTGGATGGCGCGCCAGGCCGCGCTGGTGTCCGAACGCTGCAAGCAGGCGGACATCGTCATCACCACCGCGCTGATCCCGGGACGCCCCGCCCCCACGCTGGTTTCGGCGGACACGGTCGCGGCCATGAAGCCGGGCTCGGTGCTGGTGGATCTTGCCGTCGAACGTGGCGGCAACTGCCCGCTGTCGGAAAAAGGGCAAATCGTCGAAAAGCACGGCGTGACGATCATCGGGCTGACCAACCTGCCCGGCCTGGTCGCGACCGACGCCTCGGCGCTCTACGCGCGCAACATCCTGGATTTCCTGAAGCTCATCATCAATGCGGACGGCGCGCTGGCGATCCAGCGCGACGATGAAATCGTGGCAGCCTGCCTGGTGTGCGAAGGCGGCAATGTGACGCGGAGGACGTGACCATGGAAGCGATCAACCCCACCCTGATGAATCTGATCATCTTCGTGCTGGCCATCTATGTCGGCTACCACGTGGTCTGGAACGTCACGCCCGCGCTGCACACGCCGCTCATGGCGGTCACCAATGCCATTTCCGCGATCATCATCGTCGGCGCGATGCTGGCCGCAGCGCTGACCGAAGGCGGACTGGCGCGCGGCATGGGCGTATTCGCGGTGGCGCTGGCCGCCGTCAACGTCTTTGGCGGTTTTCTCGTGACGCGGCGCATGCTTGAAATGTTCAAGAAGAAGGACCGCAAGCCGGGCAAGGAGGAAGCGAAATGATCTCGCTGAACCTCGTCACCCTGCTCTACCTGATTGCCTCGGTCTGCTTCATCCAGGCGCTCAAGGGCCTGTCGCATCCCACTACCTCGCGTCTGGGCAACGCCTTCGGCATGGCCGGCATGGCGATCGCCGTGGTGACCACCGCGGCGCTCATCATTGGGCTGGCGCGCAGCGGCACGGCCACGATCGGGCTGGGCTGGGTCGTGCTGGGGCTGCTGGTCGGCGGCTCCATCGGTACGCTGATGGCCAAGCGCGTCGAGATGACCAAGATGCCCGAGCTGGTCGCCTTCATGCACAGCATGATCGGCCTGGCGGCGGTCGCGATCGCCGTGGCCGTCGTGGCCGAGCCGCACGCCTTCGGCATCGCGCCGCCCGGCATGGCCATCCCGACCGGCAACCGCTTCGAGCTCTTCATCGGCACGTTCGTGGGCGCCATCACGTTCTCGGGTTCGGTCATCGCCTTCGGCAAGCTGTCCGGCAAGTACAAGTTCCGGTTGTTCCAGGGCGCGCCCGTGGTGTTCCCCGGCCAGCACATGCTGAATCTGGCGCTGGCGCTGGCGATGCTGGGTTGCGGCCTCTGGTTCATGCTCACGCAGGAATGGACGCCGTTCATCATCATGACGCTCATCGCCTTCGTGCTGGGCGTGCTGATCATCATCCCGATCGGCGGCGCGGACATGCCGGTGGTGGTGTCGATGCTGAACAGCTATTCGGGCTGGGCGGCGGCGGGCATCGGCTTTTCGCTGAACAACCCCATGCTGATCATCGCCGGCTCGCTGGTGGGCTCGTCGGGCGCCATCCTGTCCTACATCATGTGCAAGGCGATGAACCGGTCGTTCTTCAACGTGATCCTGGGCGGCTTTGGCGGGCAAGCGGGCGGCGGCGCGGCGGCAGGCGATGCGCAGCAGCGCAGCGTCAAGTCGGGCAGCCCGGACGACGCGGCGTTCCTGATGACCAACGCCGAAAGCGTCACCATCGTGCCGGGCTACGGCCTGGCTGTCGCGCGGGCCCAGCATGCGCTGAAGGAACTGGCCGAAAAGCTGACCGCGCGGGGCGTGACCGTGAAGTACGCGATCCATCCGGTGGCCGGCCGCATGCCCGGCCACATGAACGTGCTGCTGGCCGAGGCCGAAGTGCCTTACGACCAGGTCTTCGAGATGGAAGACATCAACAGCGAGTTCGGCCAGACCGACGTGGTGCTGGTGCTGGGCGCGAACGACGTGGTCAACCCGGCCGCCAAGAACGATCCCAAGTCACCCATCGCCGGCATGCCCATCCTCGAGGCCTACAAGGCGCGCACGGTCATCGTGAACAAGCGCTCCATGGCCTCAGGCTATGCCGGGCTGGACAACGAACTGTTCTACATGGACCGCACGATGATGGTCTTCGGCGACGCCAAGAAGGTGCTCGAAGACATGGTCAAGGCCGTGGAGTAACCCCAACGCCAGGCGCTGCGCGGGCGGCTAGCCCTGCGCAGCGCGGCGCAACTGCTCGTCGACCACTTCGACCCAATGACGCACCGGCGTATCGGTGCCGCTTTGCAGATGGCCGATGCACCCGATGTTGGCCGACAGGATCACATCGGGACTGCCCACCGCGATGGCGCCCAGCTTGCGGTCGCGCAGTTCCAGCGCGATGTCCGGATTCAATACCGAATACGCGCCCGCCGATCCGCAGCACAGATGCTTGTCCGCGAACGGCTGCAGCTCAAATCCCAGATCGACCAGCAATTGCTCTGACAACGGCCGCAGCCCTTGCCAGTGCTGCAACGTGCACGGCGGGTGAAACGATGCCCGCGTACCGGCCGGCAGACGCGACCGCAACATGTCGGCGTGCGGCGCGACGATCTCCGCCACGTCCTTCACCAGCGCCACGATGTCGGCGGCTTTCTGCGCATACGCCGGGTCGTGACGCAGATGGTGCGCGTACTCCTTGACCATGGCGCCGCAGCCCGACGCATTCATGACGATGGCCTCGACCTTGCCGTCCTGCACCAGCGGCCACCACGCGTCGACGTTGCCGCGCATCTGCGCCACGGCTTCGTCCTGCGCGTCCAGGTGGAAACTGACCGCGCCGCAGCAACCGGCGCCCGGCGCGATGCGCGCGCCGATGCCGACCGCATCCAACACGCGGATGGTGGCGGCGTCGATGGTGGGCATCATGGCCGGCTGCACGCAGCCCGCCAGCATCAGGACCTGACGATCGTGTCGCGCCACCTGCGGTAGCGGTCCGGCGTCGCGGCGTTCCGGCACCTTGCGCCGCAGGGCCTGGGGCAGGATGCCGCGCAGGCTCTGACCCAGACGCATGGCCGGCGCGAACATCGGCGACAGCATTGCCTTGCGCAGCAGCGTGCGCCTGGTCTTGTCGCCCCACGACCGCTCCACGCGCTCGTCCACGATCTTGCGGCCGATGTCGACGAGGTGGCCGTACTCGACGCCGGACGGGCAGGTGGTCTCGCAATTGCGGCAGGTCAGGCAGCGGTCCAGATGCTGCTGCGTGGATTGCGTGGGCTCCTTGCCCTCCAGCACCTGCTTGATGAGATAGATGCGTCCGCGCGGGCTGTCCAGTTCGTCGCCCAGAACCTGATACGTGGGACAGGTGGCCGTGCAAAAACCGCAATGCACGCAGCGGCGCAGAATCGCGTCCGCCTCGTTGCCCAGATCGGTGCCGCTCGCCCAGGAGGCCAGATTGGTTTGCATGATGTCCTACAGCTCCAGGACCAGGCGGCCGGGGTTGAAGAGGCCGGCGGGATCGAGTTCCTGCTTCAGCCTGCGGGTGATTGCGCCGACACCCGGCGCAAGCGGATGGAACACGCCATCGGCGGGCGGCGGGGTATCGGCGGGCCGGAACAGCGTCGCGTGGCCGCCGTGGCGGGCCGCCGTCTCGCGTAGTTCAGCGGCATCGCGCGGACCGCTCAGCCAACGCTGGCCACCGCCCCACTCCACCAGCGTCGGCCCCAGTTCCAGATCGACGGTGGTTGGCGGCAGGGCCAGCCGCCACAATGGCCGGTCTGGCGCAAAGAACGGGTGCGTCTGCTCGCGCAACGACCGCCACCATGCGTCGGCCGCATCCGGCGCCAGTACATCGCCGCCGATCAGCGCTCGCGCGCTGGCCAGCGCGGGCGGCGCGCCCGACAGGCGCACCATCGTCATGCCGTCCGCGCCGTCGGCATCGCTTGACCAGCTCGATGCCGAGATCGGCAGCGGCTTGCCCCGCCAGAAGGCAAAGTTGGCCAGTGCCTGCGCCTGCGTCGCGGGCAACGCCAGCGTCATCTCTTCCATCGGCTTGGGCACGACCTTCAGCGACACCTCCAGGATGGCGCCGAAGATGCCGTGCGAGCCGGCCAGGAGGCGCGACACGTCATAGCCCGCCACGTTCTTCATGACCTCGCCACCGAAGGAAAGGATACGTCCTTCCGAATCCAGCAGTTGCGCACCGAGCACGAAATCCTTCAAGGCGCCGGCGCTCATGCGGCGCGGGCCCGACAGGCCGGCCGCGACGCAGCCGCCCACCGTCGCGGTCGGCGCAAAATGCGGCGGCTCGAAAGCCAGCATCTGGCCGTGCTCGGCAAGCGCGGCCTCCAGTTCGGCCAGCGGCGTGCCGGCGCGCACCGTGACGACGAGTTCGGATGGGTGGTAGCTGACGATGCCGCGGTACGGCGTCATATCCAGCAGGCAATGGCCATCCTGCGGCCGCACGGGACGGTAGTTACCGTAGAACCGCTTGCTGCCGCCGCCCATCACGAACAGGGGTTTGTGGCCGGCACGGGCCGTCATGACCTGGTCGCACAATTCCGACAGGACAAAATCCATAAGGGATACGTCCTAGAAACGGGCGAGATCGGGGAAGCGCAGTTCTCCCGCATGGACGTGCATCTTGCCGTATTCGGCGCAGCGTGCCAGCGTGGGGATGACCTTTTCAGGATTCAGCAGGCACGGCGGATCAAAGGCCCGCTTGACTGCCAGGAACGCGTCGAGTTCTTCGCGAGAGAATTGCACGCACATTTGATTTATCTTCTCCATTCCCACACCGTGCTCTCCGGTCACGGTTCCTCCCACTTGCACGCACAGCTCAAGGATGGCCGCACCGAATTTCTCGGCGCGCTCCACCTCGTCCGGCTTATTCGAATCGAACAGGATCAGCGGATGCAGATTGCCGTCGCCAGCATGAAAGACGTTGGCGCATCGCAGGCCGAATTCGTCTTCCATCTGTTCAATGGCGCCCAGTACGCGCGCCAGATGACGGCGCGGTATCGTGCCGTCCATGCAGTAGTAATCGGGCGACACGCGCCCGGCAGCGGGAAACGCGTTCTTGCGCCCCGCCCAGAATTTCAAGCGTTCCGCCTCGGATGCCGACACCTGGCAGCGCGTGGCGCCGGCTTGCCGGAACACGGCCTCCATGCGCGCGATCTCGTGCGCCACCTCTTCGGGCGTGCCGTCCGATTCGCACAGCAGGATGGCCTGCGCGTCCATGTCGTAGCCCGCGCGGACAAACGGCTCGACCATGTGGGTGGCGCGCCGGTCCATCATTTCAAGACCCGCCGGAATCATGCCTGCCGCGATCACCTGCGTGACCGCATTGCCTGCCGCCTCGACGCTGGAAAAACTGGCCATGACGACCTGCTGGCAGGCCGGCTTGGGGATGAGCTTGACGGTCACTTCGGTCACGACGCCCAGCATGCCCTCTGACCCGACGAACACGGACAACAGGTCCAGTCCGGGCGCGTCCGGCGCGTGCGATCCCAGTTCGACCACGTCGCCGTCGATTGTGACCACACGCACGCGCAGCACGTTGTGCACAGTCAGGCCGTATTTCAGGCAATGCACGCCGCCAGAATTTTCCGCGACGTTGCCGCCGATGGAGCACGCGATCTGGCTCGATGGGTCCGGCGCGTAATACAGCCCATACGGCGACACGGCTTCGGAGATCGCAAGATTGCGCACGCCCGGCTCGACGATCGCGGTCGTGCTGGCCAGGTCGATATGCTTGATCCGATTGAATTTGGACAGCCCAAGCAACACGCCTTGGCTGTGCGGCATGGCGCCGCCCGACAATCCCGTTCCGGCGCCGCGCGCGACAATAGGCGCGTTCAGGCGCTTGCAGATGCGCATGATGGCCTGCACCTGCGCTTCCGTTTCGGGCAGGGCGACGACCGCGGGAATCGAGCGGTAAAGGGATAGGCCATCGCATTCGTAAGGACGGGTGTCTTCTTCGCGATAAAGCACACAGTGCGCGGGCAACGCGGCCGACAACGCCTCGATGAGCTGCTGCTGCGAATAAGGCGCCTGCACTTGTGCCAGGCCGGTTTCGACCAGTGAATTCATGAGCGCAACAATAGCGCGTGTGCCCATGTTAATCAGGCCGGGATTTACCCGCACCTGACGCATTTACCGGCATTTGCGGCCAGTTCATACGTAACCGGCCGTAAACCGTGAAGCAGCCTGTCGCGTAAAAGCAGCAGGCGCTGACGGATCGAGGGAGGCGTTTGCAGCCTCCCCCTGTTGATTACCAGGACACGATCTTGCCTGGATTCAGGATGTTGTTCGGGTCAAACGCGTGCTTCAGACTGCGCATCAGATCCAGCGCGTCTTCGCCGTGTTCTTCCGCCATGAACTGCATCTTGTGCAGGCCGACGCCGTGCTCGCCCGTGCAGGTGCCATCGGCAGCGATGGCGCGGCGCACGAGGTTGTGATTGATCGCTTCCGATTCCTGCCATTCCTGCGCGTTGTCAGCGTCCAGCAGCATCAGCACATGGAAGTTGCCGTCGCCCACGTGGCCGACGATCGTGTACGGGAAGCTTGCGCGGTCCAGTTCCTCGACGGTGTCGCGCACGCAGTCGGCCAAACGCGAAATCGGCACGCAGACGTCGGTGGTGCTGGCGCGGCAGCCGGGACGCAACTGCAGGCCCGCAAAATACGCGTTGTGGCGCGCAGTCCAGAGGCGGCTGCGGTCTTCGGGACGCTCGGCCCATTCAAAGTCCATGCCGCCGTGTTCGGCCGTGATGGCCTGCACGGTTTCGGCCTGCTCCTGCACGCCGGCGGGGCTGCCGTGAAACTCAAATACCAGCAGCGGCGTTTCGCGCAGGGTCAGCTTGCTGTGCAGGTTGACGGCACGCACGCTGGCGGCGTCCATGAACTCGACGCGCGCGATCGGCACGCCCATCTGGATGATCTCGATCACGCTCTGCACGGCGGCGTCCAGCGTCGGGAAATTGCAGACGGCGGCGGACACGGCTTCGGGCTGTGGATACAAGCGCACGGTCACTTCGGTGATGATGCCGAGCGTGCCCTCGCTGCCCACGAAAATGCGCGTCAGGTCGTAGCCGGCCGACGACTTGCGGGCGCGGCCCGCGGTGCGGATGATGCGGCCGTCCGCGGTGACGACGGTCAGCGACATGACGTTTTCGCGCATCGTGCCGTAGCGCACGGCGTTGGTGCCCGACGCGCGGGTGGCGGCCATGCCGCCCAGGCTGGCGTCAGCGCCCGGGTCAATCGGAAAGAACAGACCGGTGCTGCGGATCTCTTCGTTAAGCTGCTTGCGCAGCACGCCGGCCTGCACCGTGGCGGTGAGGTCTTCGGCGTTGATGGCGAGGACCTTGTTCATCTGCGACAGGTCCAGGCTGATGCCGCCCTGGATCGCAAGAATGTGGCCTTCGAGCGACGAGCCGGCGCCGTACGGGATCAAGGGAACGCGGTGCTCGTTGCACACCTTGGCGACGAATGCCACATCTTCCGTCGAGTGCGCGAAGACCACGGCGTCGGGCAGCATGGCGGGGTAAGGCGATTCGTCGCGGCCATGGTGTTCGCGCACGGCAGCCGATTCCGACAGGCGGTCGCCAAAGTGCGCACGCAAGGCATCCAGACAGGCGGCCGGAACCGCGCGGCGCAACGATTCGGCGTGCAAGGGAGCGTTCATGATCTCGTGGTTTCCCGGGTTCGATAATCCGAATATTCTACGCCGCCTCGCGTGCTGCGCCGCACACCGTCCCAGGCTGAGGGTGCGCGGCGTGAATCCCCCTCATTTTCCGGAATCGCTTGCCGGAATCGCTTGCCGGAATCACTTGCCGGATTTACTTGCCGGATTTACTTGCCAGAGGTCAGCGCCACGCGGCGGCGTTCGCGCACGGCTTGCGCCAGGCGCTCCAGCACGGCCACGGACGCATCCCAGTCGATGCAGCCGTCGGTAATGCTCTGGCCGTACACCAGCGGCTGCCCCGGCACCATGTCCTGGCGGCCGCCCAGCAGATGGCTTTCGACCATGACGCCGACCAGGCGCGCATCGCCGGCTTCCATCTGGCGCGCCACATCTTCGACGACGAGCGGCTGATTCTCCGGCTTCTTGCTGCTGTTGGCGTGGCTGGCGTCGACCATGATGCGCTGCGCGAGACCGGCCTTGGACACGTCCTGGCAAGCGGCGTCCACGCTGGCCGCGTCGTAATTCGGCGTCTTGCCGCCGCGCAGGATGACGTGGCAGTCCTCGTTGCCCGCCGTGGACACGATGGCCGAATGGCCGCCCTTGGTCACCGACAGGAAATGGTGCGGCTGCGAGGCCGCCTTGATCGCATCGACGGCGATCTTCACGTTGCCGTCCGTGCCGTTCTTGAATCCCACCGGACACGACAGGCCCGACGCCAGCTCGCGGTGCACCTGGCTCTCCGTCGTGCGCGCCCCGATCGCCCCCCAGGAGACCAGATCCGCGATGTACTGCGGCGTAATCATGTCCAGGAACTCGCATCCCGCCGGCAAGCCCATGCTGTTGATGTCCAGCAGCAGTTCGCGGGCGACGCGCACGCCCTTGTTGATGTCGAAGCTGCCGTCCAGGTCGGGATCGTTGATCAGGCCTTTCCAGCCCACGGTCGTGCGCGGCTTCTCGAAGTACACGCGCATCACGATTTCCAGGTCCGCGCTCAGGCGGTCGCGCACGGGCTTCAGACGCTTGGCGTATTCGATGGCGGCGCGCGTGTCGTGGATGGAACACGGACCGATCACGACGATCATGCGATCGTCCATGCCGTGCAGGATGCGGTGCATGCCTTGCCGCGCGGCGAAGACGGTCTCGGACGCCTCCTTGGTGCACGCGAACTCGCGCATCACGTGCGAGGGCGGATTCAGTTCCTTGATTTCTCGAATACGAAGGTCATCGGTGTTGTGCGACACGGTACTGCTCCTGGGTTGCCCGCCACGGCGGCATAAAAAAAAGCCGCCAGATTTGCTGGCGGCTTTTTTGGGGGGATTCTGTCCAAACTTCAGATTGAGCGCGTCCCTTCCTCCGCCAGCGGCTTCAGAAAACCAAAAAAATAAAAATAAAAGGCGGGGGACGCGAATTTCATGGGGACCGACTCTAGCACAGTTTTTTGAGGGCGTCACGCCGGATTTTTGCCGGATGCCGCCCCCATTTATGGCATCAGGCCGTGCCGCCGACCGTCAGGCCTTCCATGCGGACCGTCGGCATGCCGACACCGACGGGCACGCTCTGGCCGTCCTTGCCGCAGGTGCCCACGCCAGAGTCCAGCTGCAGGTCGTTGCCGATCATGGTGACGCGGTTCATGGCGTCGGGGCCATTGCCGATGAGCGTGGCGCCCTTGACCGGATACGTGACCTTGCCGTCTTCGATCATGTAGGCCTCGGAGGCCGAGAACACAAACTTGCCGTTGGTGATGTCGACCTGGCCGCCGCCAAAGTTGACGGCATACAGGCCCCGCTTGACCGAGGCGACGATTTCGTCGGCGGGCTTGTCGCCGGCCAGCATGTACGTGTTGGTCATGCGCGGCATGGGCAGGTGCGCGAAGGATTCGCGGCGGCCGTTGCCGGTGGCGGCGGTCTTCATCAGGCGCGCATTCAGCGTGTCCTGCATGTAGCCGCGCAGAATGCCGTCTTCGATCAGGACATTGCGTTGCGTGGCATTGCCTTCGTCGTCGATGTTGAGCGAACCGCGGCGGTCGGGAATCGTGCCGTCGTCGATCACGGTGACGCCCTTGGACGCCACGCGCTCGCCGATGCGGCCGGAGAACACGCTGGATCCCTTGCGGTTGAAGTCGCCTTCCAGGCCATGGCCGACGGCTTCGTGCAGCAGGATGCCGGGCCAGCCCGAGCCCAGGACAACCGTCATTTCGCCGGCCGGTGCGGGACGCGCCTCGAGGTTGACCATGGCTTCGTGCACCGCGCGCTCGACATAGCCCTGCAGCATCTCGTCGGTGAAGTAGGCCAGGCCCAGCCGGCCACCGCCGCCGGCGTGACCCATTTCGCGACGGCCATTGCGTTCGGCAATCACGGTGAGCGACAGGCGCACCAGGGGACGCACGTCTGCGGCCAGGCGGCCGTCGCTGCCCGCGACCAGCACCACGTCATATTCCGCGCCCAGTCCGGCCATGACCTGGATCACGTGGGGATCGCGCGCCCGCGCCATGCGCTCGATGCGCTCGAGCAGTGCGACCTTTTCGGGCGCGCTGAGGCTGGCGACGGGGTCGATGTCCGCATACAGGCTACGGCCCATCTCGGCCTCGACGTGAGCGGCGACCTTGACCTTGCCGGCGCCGCGGCGCGCGATGCCGCGCACGGCGTGCGCCGACGACAGCAGCGCGTCGGGCGACAGGGAATCCGAATAGGCGAATGCGGTCTTTTCCCCGCTGACGGCCCGGACACCCACGCCCTGGCTGATGGAGAAACTGCCCGTCTTCACAATCCCTTCTTCAAGACTCCAGCCTTCGCTGCGCGTGTACTGGAAATACAGGTCGGCGTAATCGACCTTGTGGGTGAAGATTTCACCCAGTGCCCGCGCCATGTCCGCTTCGGTCAGACCCCAGGGGTCGAGCAGAAGGGATTTGGCAGTGGCCAGGGAAGCAATGGCGGGATCGATGATTTTCATAGGCTCAGTTCAGGAACGGCACCGGGGCCGCGCATGCGCGTCATGGCGCTCAAGACCGTATCGTACCGCCGACAAGGACCGGCGTCGCGCCGGAGACCAAAAGTCGCGGTGCGCCGTAGTGGCAAATGCGGCACGCCATGCGGGACAAAATGATCTCGCATTATCTTGCCCATACAGATGGGGGCGGCATACTGGGCATCAAGTTAAGTATCAAGTTAAGCAATTGCGCCCGGACCGCATTGCCTATCAGACGATTTCGATCTTGTCGTACGACCTGACAACAAAATGAAATCCGAGGGACGGAACACCGTTGTTCCAGGGGTATACCAACGCAGGGGGGTCACAAAGCCATAATGTATAACGCGTGCGTTTGCGACAAATTCAGCACGCAGCGAGCGCTCGGTTATTGACGCCAGACTCGCATCGATAGTTCCCCGCGCTGGCTTGCAGACGGACGATTTCGTCAGCCTGCAAGCCATTCTTGGGGTTGTCCGACAATCAACGATCCCAATGCAAACCCGTTAGCCAAGCAGCCGGTTGTTTCAGTTTGTCCCAAATTTAAGATATTGCTTCCTATGTTGTGAAAATTGCGGCGACCCGCAAGCGATAAGTCTTCCCGCGCTTTTGATACAAAGTAATTAGTCTGAGAATGACGATACCCCGACTTAAATTCTGTATTATGCGAAGCACAACAAATAAATAACTTCGCCGGCGATTAAAGCAGTTCCATAATCAGGAATAAACCATGGCCCGAGAAACCTACGCAGCTCTGCAAGCAAAGATCGAAAAGGAAATCAACAAGCTCCAAAAGAAGGCCGAAGTCCTCCAGACGAAGCGCCGCAAGCCGGTGATCACGTCCATCATCACGTCGATGCGCGAGTACGACATCACGCCTGAAGAAATCATCGCCGCGTACGGCGCCGGCAAGCCCGCCCGCGCTGCCACGGGTGGCCGCCGCAAGGCCGGCGCCCCCGCCCGCGCAGGCGGCGCCGCGAAGCGCGCGGTGGCGCCCAAGTATCGCCACCCGCAAACCGGAGAAACCTGGAGCGGCCGCGGCAAGGCGCCGCGCTGGCTCGCTGCCGAAGAAGCCGGCGGCGCAACCCGCGAGAGTTTTCTTATCAAGGAATAAAACCTATTCCTCAGTAAGAAATAAAAACGGCGCACCATCATGGTGCGCCGTTTTTATTTTAGGAAACCACCGCCGAGAACCTTCCCGGCTCAACGCGCGGGGAATTGAATCTCGCGTTCAGCGCCGTTATTGCCGGGGAAATTGTCGAATATGGCGCGCACCAGATAGGGCATGGTGCGAAGCAAATCGTCGCGCTCGCTCAATATGAAGGCGGTCGAACGGTATACCTCGGCACCGCCCTGCTGGGTATCCCGTATGAAGAGCGACAGCGAATTGCGCTGGACCACCATGGGCACGTCGACCCAGTCCGGCCCCCAGAAACCCGCGCCCATGCCCCACGGTCCTGGCCCATAAAAACTGCCATAGCCGCCATAGAAATACGGATCGTACGGACGGCGCACCATCACCTGCGTCTGTGTGGTGCCATAACGGAACGACACCTCGAAGCGGGCCTTTACGCCTTGGCGGGCTTCGACCAGACCCGTAGCGCCGATACCCGCGCGCACCATGTCCTGGAACGACTGATATTCCAGATTATTGATTTGGGATGGGTCGGCGGGAACAAACTGATAGGTCTGGCCTTCGACAGCCGCCGGCCATTGCTGAAACGACGTCACGCGGGCCGAGACGGTCGGCGCGGCGCAGCCCGTCAACGTCATCGCCCCCAGGACGGCAAGAATACCGGCCCACCGGCCAAGACTGCTGAACCAAGACGACCTGGACATTTGCAACTCCTTCAGCGCACGACGGCGCCATCATAACGAGCTTTGACATAAGCGCTTGCCAAAAGTTTTCAGGCTAGCCCGTAAGCCCAAGGTTCCGCTCATCGGCCAGCCACTACAATAGCCTTCTTGTTCATACAGGACTGCAAATCCCATGCGCACCGACACGCCCGTTACCGTTTACCGCAAGGATTACCAGCCCTACCCCTACGAAATTCCCGAAGTCGCCCTCGCCTTCGACCTCGCGCCCGACGCGACCGAAGTGCGCTGCACGATGCACGTGCAGCGCAGGCCTGAGGCCAGCGCAGACGCCGCCCTGATCCTGGACGGAGAAGAGTTGGAACTCGTGTCGGTAGGCGTGAATGGCGAGCCGCTGCCCGCCGCCAGCTACCAGCTGTCCGAGCACACCCTCACGCTGCGTGGCCTGCCCGCCGACGCCACGGTTGAAATCGTCAGCCGCTGCAAGCCGTCCGCCAACTCCACCCTGATGGGTTTGTACGTGTCGGGCGGCAATTTCTTCACGCAATGCGAGGCCGAAGGCTTCCGCCGCATTACGTGGTTTGCTGACCGCCCCGACGTCATGTCGCGTTATCGCGTGACGCTGCGCGCGCAGCCCGAGTATCCCGTGCTGCTGTCCAACGGCAACCTGATCGCCTCGCGCCAGCTGCCCGACGGCCGCAACGAGGTCGAATGGGAAGATCCGTTCCCCAAGCCCTGCTATCTGTTCGCGCTGGTGGCGGGCAACCTCACGCATCGCGAAACCACAGTCAAGACGGTCAGTGGCCGCGATGTGCTGCTGCAGGTCTACAGCGACCCCGGCTCCGAAACCAAGACCGAATGGGCGCTGGATTCGCTGGTGCGTTCGCTGCGCTGGGACGAAAGCCGCTTCGGGCTTGAACTGGACCTGGACCGCTTCATGATCGTGGCCGTCCATGACTTCAATATGGGAGCCATGGAAAACAAAGGCCTGAATATCTTCAACGCGGCTTACGTGCTGGCCGATCCGCAGACGGCCACCGACGCGAACTACGAAGGTATCGAATCGGTCATTGGGCATGAATACTTCCACAACTGGACCGGCAACCGCGTCACCTGCCGCGACTGGTTCCAACTGAGCCTGAAAGAAGGCCTGACAGTCTTCCGCGACCAGGAATTCAGCGCTGACATGATGGCGCGCGACATGGACGCCGCAGCCGCGGCCAGCGCGCGCGCCGTCAAGCGCATCGATGACGTCGTGGCGCTGCGCGCCGCGCAGTTCCCCGAAGACGCCGGCCCCATGGCGCATCCGATCCGTCCGGAAAGCTACCAGGAGATCGGCAACTTCTACACGGCCACCGTGTATGAAAAAGGCGCAGAGGTCATCCGCATGCAGCACACGCTGCTGGGCGAAACCGGCTTCCGCGCGGGCATGGACGAATACTTCCGCCGCCACGACGGCCAGGCCGTCACGTGCGACGATTTCGTCGCCGCTATGGAATCGGTTTACGTCAAACAGCATCCCGGCCGCGACCTGTCAGTGTTTCGCCGCTGGTACCGGCAGGCCGGCACGCCCCGCGTTTCGGTCAGGCTCGATCACGACGCCGCCGCGCGCTGTTGCACCGTGACACTTACCCAGTCGTGCCCGCCCGTCGGCGTCGAAAAGAAGGCCGGCCCCGACTACGTCAAAGCGCCCTTCCACATTCCCTTTGCGATCGGCCTGCTGGACCGCGATGGCAACGCGCTGCCGCTGCGCCACGAGGGCGCCGTCGTGGACACCGCACTGTTGGAACTGACCACGCAAAGCCAGCAATGGGTGTTCGAAGATATCGCCGAACGGCCCGTGCCTTCGCTGCTGCGCGACTTCTCCGCGCCGGTCATCGTGGATTACGACTGGTCCAACGAAGAACTGGCGCTGCTGTCCGCACACGATGGCAATCCGTTCGCGCGGTGGGAAGCCGGCCAGGAACTGGCCACCCGCCAGATTCTGGCGCTGGCGGACGCCCGCCAGGCGGGCCGTACGCTGCACGCCGAGGCGGCTTTCATCGACGCCTGGCGCGCGTTGCTCACCGATCCCGCACTGGATGCCGCCTACCGTGCGCGCGCCTTGGCGCTGCCGTCGGAAAAGACACTGGCCGAACGCATGCAGCAGGTGGATCCGCCCGCTCTGGCCGTGGCACGCGACTTCCTGCGCGCCGAACTGGGCCGTCAACTCCGGGCCGAGTTCCGCCGCGCCTTCGACGAGAACCAGACGCCGGGCGAGTACAGCCCTGCCCCGATTCCCGCCGGCATGCGCGCCCTGAAGAATCTGGCGCTCAGCCACCTGATGGCGGCCGGCGAGCCCGAACCTCAGCGCCTGGCCGAACAACAGTACGCCAATGCGGGCAACATGACCGACAGCATGGCCGCGCTGACTGCCCTGATCAATTTCGGACAAGGCGACTTCCCGCAGCAGGCCCTGGCCGCTTTCTATACGAAATGGAGCGCCAATCCGCTGGTGGTGGACAAGTGGTTCGCGTTGCAGGCGGCCGCCCGCTCGACAACCGTGCAGACCGCCCGCGAGCTGATGAAGCACCCGGCCTTCACGCTGCGCAACCCCAATCGCGCCCGCGCGCTGATTTTCCAGTTCTGCCTCAACAACGCCCGCGGCATGCACCATCCGGACGGCTCGGGCTATGCCTTCTGGGCCGAGCAGGTGCTGGCGCTGGACGCGCTGAACCCGGAAATCGCCGCGCGCCTGGCACGTGCGCTGGACAACTGGTCGCGCTTCGTCCCCACGCTGCGCGTGCCCATGCAGGCCGCGCTTGAACAAGTGCGCCAGCACGACGGCCTGTCGCGCAACGTGCAGGAAATCGTATCCAAGGCTTTAGAATTCGCCGCATAGGGAGATCCTTTTGAAACGTAAAACACTGACTCAATACCTGGTGGAGCAGCAACGCTCCGCCCAAGCCCTGGCGCCGGAAGTCCGGCTGCTCATCGAAGTGGTGGCGCGCGCCTGCAAGGCCATCAGCCATGCGGTCAGCAAGGGCGCGCTGGGCGGCGTGCTTGGCAGCCTGGAAAGCGAAAACGTCCAGGGCGAAGTCCAGAAGAAGCTGGACGTGCTGTCCAACGAGATCCTGCTAGAAGCCAACGAATGGGGCGGCCACCTGGCGGCCATGGCCTCGGAAGAAATGGAAACCATCCATCTGATCCCGAACCGCTACCCCAAGGGCGAATACCTGCTGCTGTTTGATCCCCTGGATGGCTCGTCGAACATCGACGTGAACGTCTCCATCGGCACCATCTTTTCGGTGCTGCACGCGCCGCATGATGTGTCGGGCGCCCCCGTCTGCGAAGACGACTTCCTGCAGCCGGGCAACAAGCAGGTGGTGGCCGGCTACGCCGTCTACGGTCCCCAGACGATGCTGGTGCTGACCATCGGCAACGGCGTCGTGGGCTTCACGCTGGATCGCGAAATGGGATCGTGGGTGCTGACGCACGAGAACATCCGCGTGCCGGAAGACACCAAGGAATTCGCCATCAACATGTCGAACATGCGGCACTGGGCCCCGCCGGTCAAGCGCTACATCGACGACTGCCTGGCTGGCTCCACCGGCCCGTTGGGCAAGGATTTCAACATGCGCTGGATCGCCTCGATGGTGGCGGACGTGCATCGCATCCTGACCCGCGGCGGCATCTTCATGTACCCGTGGGACGCGCGCGAACCCGGCAAGGCCGGCAAGCTGCGCCTGATGTACGAAGCCAACCCCATGAGCTTCCTGATCGAACAGGCGGGCGGCGCGGCCATCAACGGCACGCAGCGCATCATGGACATCCAGCCTGAAAAGCTGCACCAGCGCGTGAGCGTGATCCTGGGTTCCAAGAACGAAGTCGAACGCGTGGGCCGCTACCACGCCGAGGACGCGGGCAAGTAAACAGCGTCCGTTCGTCGCGCAGCAAAACAAAAGCCCCGGCCATGACAGCCGGGGCTTTTGCTTGGTGCAGACACTAAAGAGTCAGGCTGGCTTACTTGACCTCTTCGATCGACTTCACGTCGTCCTTGTTGATCTGAACCTTCTTGCCGTTCTGTTCGTATTCATACATGCCCGACTTCTTGTCGTATTCGGGCTCGTCGGGCGCTACGGTCGAAGATCCGTCGCGTTGGTTGATAACCGAAGGCGACGAGCATCCGGCCAGTACTCCAACGCCGGTCATCACCAGGGCCAACGTCATGGTCTTCAGGTTCATGGTCGTGTTCTCCGAGTGTTGAATAGTGATTTCACTCTAGCCGAATCGACCCCTAAAATCGTGTCGGGTTGTGCGCAAAATGCTTAAGAACGTAATCGGACCCGGCCCCAATAAAGAAAAACCCCTCTAAGGGCGCGCCTGAGAGGGGTTGCAACCGTATACAAGCGGCAAGCGTGCTTACACCTTGGCGTGCGCCTCGATGAAACGGCGTACGGACGCTTCGTCGCAGTCCATCACTTCGACGCGCTGCGGCAGCGATTCAAGATCGGCGAGGTTGCCGGGCGGCGTCGCGGGACGGCCAAGCGCTTCCTCGATGGTCTCGGAGAACTTGGCCGGCAGCGCGGTTTCCAGCACGAGCATGGGAATGCCCGGCTCGACGAATTCGCGCGCGACCTTCACGCCATCCGCGGTGTGCGGGTCAACCAGCACGCCAGTAGCGTCGTACAAGGCGCGAATCGTCGCCAGACGGTCCACATGCGAGCTGGCGCCCGACACGAAGCCATACTGCGACTCGAACTGATCCTTCATGTCGGACAGATCGAACGCGCCATCCCGCGGCAGCGCCGTCCACAGCGCCTTCACGCGATCGGTATCGCGGCCCACCAGATCGAACACGAAGCGCTCGAAGTTGGAGGCGCGCGAGATATCCATCGACGGGCTGGAGGTGGCGTACGTCTGCTCGGCGGGACGCGGACGATACACGCCGGTACGGAAAAACTCTTCCAGCACGTTGTTCTCGTTCGTGGCGAGCACGAGGCGGCGGATCGGCAAGCCCATGCGGCGGGCAATGTGACCCGACAGGATGTTGCCGAAGTTGCCCGACGGCACGGCAAAGGACACTTGCTGTCCGGCGCGTTCGGTGGCGCGCAGCCAGCCGTGGAAGTAGTAGACGACCTGGGCGGCAATGCGCGCCCAGTTGATCGAGTTCACGGCGCCCAGGCGATACCGGTTCTTGAAGTCCAGGTCGCCGGCCAGCGACTTGACGATGTCTTGCGCCTGGTCGAACACGCCGCGCACGGCGATGTTGTGGATGTTCTCGTCTTGCAGCGAATACATCTGCGCGCGCTGGAAGGCGCTCATGCGGCCGTGCGGCGACAGCATGAACACCGCCACGCCCTTCTTGCCGCGAAGCGCGTATTCCGCCGCCGAGCCCGTGTCGCCGGAGGTGGCGCCCACGATGTTCAGCGTGGTGCCGCGCTTTTCCAGCACGTATTCGAAAACCTGGCCAAGAAACTGCATGGCCATGTCCTTGAACGCCAGCGTCGGCCCTTCCGACAAGCCCAGCAACGACAGCCCGCCGTCGAGCGGACGCAGCGGCACGATGTCCTCGCTGCTGAAGATTTGCGGCGTGTAGGCGGCGCGAGTCAGACGGCGCAGGTCGTCCGCAGGAATGTCCGTGGCGAACAGCGACAGCACTTCGAATGCCAGGTCGGCATACGACAGGCCGCGCCAGGATTCCAGCGTTTCAGCGGAGACCTGGGGCAGCGTCTGCGGCACGGCCAGCCCGCCGTCGGGCGCCAGGCCTTCGAGCAGGATGTCGGAGAATTCGAGCGGGGCCATGCCCCCGCGCGTCGAGATGTATTTCATATCAATGGCTCCTCGATGGGCCGGACTCCCTGGCGAGGGAGCCAGGCTTCATCAGGTCAGGTTCTCCACGCGCAGACGCGTCACCTTGGACCGCACGAACGGCAGCGACTCGATGCGCTCGATGGCCTGGTTGACGTTGCCTTCCATGGCCTCGTGCGTGAGGAAGATGATGTCCGCGCCGCCGATGTGCGACGGTTGCTGGATCATCGAACCGATGGAAATGCCGCGGTCGGCCAGGATGCGGGCGATGTCCGCCAACACGCCCGGCTGATCGTCGACGCGCAGGCGCAAGTAGTAGGACGTGCTGACCTGTTCAATCGGC
Source organism: Achromobacter sp. GQ309 (assembly GCF_059759315.1). Taxonomy (NCBI): domain Bacteria; kingdom Pseudomonadati; phylum Pseudomonadota; class Betaproteobacteria; order Burkholderiales; family Alcaligenaceae; genus Achromobacter; species Achromobacter sp. GQ309. The sequence continues at coordinate 729,665 of NZ_JCAXDP010000003.1, read as the reverse complement.
AGGATGGGCGTGTCCGACATGGCGTCCGGCTGGAAGGCCAGATGCGGCACGCGGTTGCCCGGATCGGCGGTGTGCAGGCGCGTGACGTCGACCAGGTCGGCCACGACGGCCGAGGCGGTGGGCTCTTCGCCCGCGCCCTGCCCGTAATACAGCGTGGGGCCGACGGCGTCGCCCTTGACCAGCACCGCGTTCATCGCGCCTTCGACGTTGGCCAGCAGACGCTCGGACGGCACCAGCGCCGGGTGCACGCGCAGTTCGATGCCGTCGGGGCGGCGCTTGGTGATGCCAAGCAGTTTGATGCGGTAACCCAGACGCTCGGCGTGCTCGATGTCTTCGGCTGCCAGTTGCGAGATGCCTTCGATGTGGGCGCGGTCGAACTGCACGGGCACGCCGAATGCCAGCGAGGCAAGCAGCGTGAGCTTGTGCGCGGCGTCCACGCCTTCCACGTCGAACGTGGGATCGGCTTCGGCGTAACCCAGGCGCTGGGCTTCGGCCAGCACGTCGGCGAACGGCAGGCCGCGCGAACGCATTTCGGACAGGATGAAATTGGTGGTGCCGTTGATGATGCCGGCCACCCACTGGATGCGGTTGGCGGTCAGGCCTTCGCGGATCGCCTTGATGATGGGGATGCCACCGGCGACGGCGGCTTCAAAGTTCACCATCACGCCGCGCTCAGAGGCGGCGGCGAAGATCTCGTTGCCATGCTTGGCCAGCAGCGCCTTGTTGGCCGTGACCACATGCTTGCCGTTGGCGATGGCTTCCAGCACCAGCTCGCGGGCCAGCGTGTCGCCGCCGATGAGCTCGACGACGATGTCGATCTCAGGATCGCGCACCAGCGCGTGACCGTCCGTATCAACCACGATGGAATCGCCCACGCGGGCGCGGGCCTTTTCCACGTCGCGCACGGCGGCGCGGACGACTTCAATGCGGCGGCCGGCGCGGCGCGCGATTTCCTCGGCGTTGCGGGACAGCACGGTCCACGTGCCGCCGCCAACCACGCCAAGACCCAGCAGACCCACCTTCATGGGTTTCATCGCGCCGCCCTCTGCGGGCGGGCGTTGAGGGGAATTCATTTCACTTCTCCATAATCCTGTGCATGAAGCTGTTGCCACCCGATCGCGATGCCGCGGATCCGGCTCCGCCGGTCCGCAGGCATGCCCCTTCAGAGGGGGAAGCGCGCAGCGCTGCGGGGGTGGGCACCCATCACTTCAGCAGACCGTCCTTGCGGAACATATCTTTGATGCCGCGCACCGCCTGGCGGGTACGCTGCTCGTTTTCGATAAGAGCGAAGCGCACGTATTCGTCGCCATACTCGCCGAAGCCGATCCCGGGGGACACGGCCACTTTCGCATCCGACAGGACACGCTTGGCAAATTCCAAAGAGCCCATCGCCCGGTAGGGTTCGGGGATCTGCGCCCAGATGTACATGGACGCCTTGGGAATTTCCACATTCCAACCTGCTTCATGCAGGCCGCGCACGAGCACGTCGCGGCGGCTTTGATACTGCGCCACGATTTCGTTCACGCAGTCCTGCGGACCGTCCAGCGCGGCGATGGACGCCACCTGGATCGGCGTGAACGTACCGTAGTCGTGATAGCTCTTGATGCGCGCGAGCGCGTTCACGAGCTCGCGGTTGCCGACCATGTAGCCGATGCGCCAGCCTGCCATGTTGTAGCTCTTGCTCATCGTGAAGAACTCGACGGCGACGTCGCGCGCGCCGGGCACCTGCATGATGGACGGGGCCACGTAGCCGTCGAACGTGATGTCGGCGTAGGCCAGATCATGCACGACGAGGATGTCGTGTTCCTTGGCCAGCGCGACCACGCGCTCGAAGAACGACAGGTCGACGCACTGCGCGGTCGGGTTGCTGGGAAAGCCCAGCACCATCATCTTGGGCTTCGGGATGGATTCGCGCACGGCGCGTTCCAGTTCCTCGAAGAAGTCCACGCCCGGCGTCATGCGCACGGAACGGATGTTGGCGCCGGCGATGACGGCGCCATAGATGTGGATCGGGTAGCTGGGATTGGGCACCAGCACGGTGTCGCCGCGGTCCAGCGTGGCCAGCATCAGGTGGGCCAGGCCTTCCTTGGAACCGATGGTGACGATGGCTTCGGAGTCCGGATCGAACTCGACCGCGTAGCGGCGCTGATACCAGTCACAGATCGCCTTGCGCAGACGCGGGATGCCCTTGGACACCGAGTAGCCGTGGGTGGTGGGACGGCTGGTCGCCTCGACCATCTTGTCGACGATGTGCTTGGGCGTCGCCCCATCCGGATTGCCCATCGACATGTCGATGATGTCTTCGCCACGCCGACGCGCCGCCATCTTGAGCTCGCCGGTAATGTTGAAAACGTACGGGGGCAAACGCTCGATGCGAGAGAACTTCCTCATGATGGGAATCCTTAGGGGCGAAAAAGGCAAAAAGACCAGGGCGCGGTCGCGCGAAGGGGAAAGGGGGCTTAGAACCGCGCCAGCACACGATTGCAGCGCAGCAAAACCCTGTAATCTAGCGCAACGACGCCTGAGGGGCAAATGGGAAAAAAAAGCCCCTTTTCCCTCGTGGATACGTTGCAACATGCGCCGTGTCCGATGCGCTATTATCAAGCACGTATAGCCGGAGTTTTTATTGAAGCTGCATACCGATCCTGCGACGGCCGCTCTTAACACTGTCACCGCTTACGGCGATGGCTATATCGAGGTCAACCAGGTACGTTTTTCCTCCTCGGTCGCTTTCGGCCCCGAAGGCGAAGTGACCATCTGGCCCGTTGAGTCGCCGGCCGACATTACCTCCTCCCTCTTGCTCCAGGCAGCCGGATTGTCCGAGCCCGCCCGCAATCCCCTGGATTTTCTGGATGCCCCGGAAGCCGCGCCCAGCCGGCCGGCCAACGCGCCCGAAGTCCTGCTGGTGGGCACCGGCGGCAAGCAGCTGTTCCTGCGCCCTGAAGTATTGCGTCCCCTTTTGGCCGTGGGCATTGGCGTGGAAACGATGGACACCCACGCCGCCTCGCGCACCTACAACATCCTGATGGCTGAGGGACGGCGCGTGGTCGTCGCCCTCATCCCGCCCAATGGAGCTACCAGTCAATGACGCCGAGCATAGGCAAACCCGCCCCGCTGTTCACCGCCGAAAGCACGATAGGCCCCATCAGCCTTGAACAATGCCAGGGGCGGGCCGTGATCCTGTATTTCTACCCCAAGGACAACACGCCCGGCTGCACCACCGAAAGCCAGGATTTCCGCGATCTGCATGGCGACTTCCTGTCGGCCAGTGCGATCGTGATCGGCATCTCGCGCGACTCCCTGAAGTCGCACGAGAATTTCAAGGCCAAGTACGAGCTTCCTTTCCCTCTCATCTCCGACGCCGACGAAACCGTCTGCAACCTGTTCGGCGTCATCAAGCAGAAGAACATGTATGGAAAGCAGGTGCGCGGCATCGAACGCAGCACCTTCTTGATCGACGCCTATGGCGTGCTGGTGCAGGAGTGGCGCGGGGTGAAGGTCCCGAACCACGCGAAGGAAGTCCTGCAAGCCGCCAAGAGCATCGGTTAGCCGCACAGGAAACCCGTCAGGCGCTATAGCCGGCCCAAACAGGAGAGTGACGCATATGCCGCTTCCGAAGTTGCCTACCCGCCCCGCAGCCATCCTGACCTTCCCCTCGGGCGAATCCGCCCGGGCGCAGGCCCGCACGACCAAGACTGCCGCTGCGCGGTCCAACACCCAGGCTGCCCTCGCCGACGACGAGGACGAGCTGCTGGTCCAGCCAGAACTTGATGGCCTGGCGGCGCCGGCGCGCAAGGCCCACACGCCGTCCCCTGCCCACGAAACGCCACCGCCCGCCCCGGCCGCGCCCGCCGCCCGCGCCCCAGCGCGCCAGGCCAAGGCCACGCCCGCGCCGGCCAAGCGCAGCAAGGCGCGCGCCGAAAACGCCCCGCGCAAGTTGTTCGTGCTGGACACGAACGTGCTGCTGCACGACCCCAGCTCGCTGTTCCGCTTTGAAGAACACGACATCTTCCTGCCGATGATGACGCTGGAAGAACTGGATCACCAGAAGAAGGGCATGTCCGAGGTGGCGCGCAATGCGCGTCAGGTCAGCCGTTCGCTGGACTCGCTGGTGCAGGACGCCACACACCTTGACGAAGGGCTGGAACTGGCAAAGCTGGGCAACAAGGACGCCACCGGCCGTCTGATGTTCCAGACGACCGCCATCCACAGCACCCTGCCCTCGGACCTGCCGATGGGCAAGGCCGACAACCAGATCCTGGGCGTGGTGCGCGCCCTGCAGGAAAAGTACCCGCAGCGCGAGGTCGTGCTGGTGTCCAAGGACATCAACATGCGCCTGAAGGCGCGCGCGCTGGGCATGGCCGCCGAAGACTACTTCAACGACCACGTCCTTGAAGACTCGGACCTGATGTATTCGGGCGTGATGCAGTTGCCTGAAGACTTCTGGAACAAGCACGGCAAGGACGTCGAATCCTGGCAGCAGGGCGGCACCACCTTCTACCGCATTCACGGCCCGCTGTGTTCGCAGTTCGTCGTCAATCAGTTCGTCTACTTTGAAGGCCAGATGCCGCTGTATGCGCAGGTACGCGAAGTCAGCGGCAAGATGGCGGTGCTGGCCACCCTGCGCGACTACACCCACGGCAAGAACAATGTCTGGGGCATCACGGCGCGCAACCGCGAGCAGAACTTCGCCATGAACCTGCTGATGAACCCGGAATGCGACTTCGTGTCGCTGCTGGGCCAGGCGGGCACCGGCAAGACGCTGCTGGCCTTGGCGGCGGGCATCACGCAGGTGCTCGAAACCAAGCGCTATACCGAGATCATCATGACGCGCGTCACGGTGCCTGTCGGTGAAGACATCGGTTTCCTGCCTGGCACCGAAGAGGAAAAGATGCTGCCCTGGATGGGCGCGCTGGAAGACAACCTCGACGTGCTGAACATGGGTGATGGCGAAGGCAACGGGGACTGGGGCCGCGCGGCTACCATGGACCTCATCCGCTCGCGCATCAAGGTGAAGTCCCTGAACTTCATGCGTGGCCGCACCTTCCTGAACAAGTACCTCATCATTGACGAAGCGCAGAACCTGACGCCCAAGCAGATGAAGACGCTGGTCACCCGCGCGGGTCCCGGCACCAAGGTGATCTGCCTGGGCAACGTCGCCCAGATCGACACCCCCTACCTGACCGAAGGCAGCTCCGGCCTGACGTTCGTGGTCGACCGCTTCAAGGGCTGGCCGCACTCTGGCCACGTCACGTTGCAACGCGGCGAACGTTCGCGTCTGGCCGACTACGCGGGCGACGTGCTGTAGTTCTTCTTCGCGCGCAACAAAAAAGCCCCTTGATTGCTCAAGGGGCTTTTTTTACCGCCGCGCGCCGATTATTTGTCGGCGGCGTTGGTGATGGCATTGCCCGCCCGGGACACATCCTTGCCCATGCCGGCAACGGTATTGCAACCGGCCAGCACGAAGCCGAATACGACAAAGGCAGTCAGCACAAACTTGCCGCGCATGCTCTAACTCCAAAATGAAAAGATGAAAGCGCCTATGCTCAGGCGATCTGCACGCGCAGTTCGCCCAGGCCTTCGACGCCGCCAGTGATCACGTCACCTTGGCGCACGGCGCCCACGCCTTCAGGCGTACCGGTGAAGATGATGTCGCCGGGCTGCAGTTCAAACAGGCCCGACAGATAAGAAATGCTTTCCGGAATGTTCCACAGCATCTGCGAAATGTCGCTGGATTGCTTGCGCTCGCCGTTGACGTCCAGCCAGATGGCGCCCTTGTCGAGCGTGCCGACCACGCTGCGCGGGTGGATGGGACCCAGCGGCGCGGACTGGTCGAACGCCTTGCCGATTTCCCAGGGACGGCCCTGCTTCTTCATTTCGCCTTGCAGGTCACGGCGGGTCATGTCCAGACCCAGCGCATAGCCCCACACGCATTCGTTGGCCTGATCGACGGGGATGTCGCGGCCGCCCTTGCCCAGCACCACGACCAGCTCCATTTCGTAGTGCAGGTTGGACGTCTTGGGTGGGTACGGCATCTTGCCGGTTTCGCCATCGGCCACGAACAGCACCGCGTCGGCGGGCTTGCAGAAGAAGAACGGATCTTCACGGCCGGTGAAACCCATTTCCTTGGCGTGTTCGGCGTAATTGCGGCCGACGCAATACACGCGGCGCACGGGGAACAGCGCGGCGCTGCCGGCAACGGGAACCGCGACGGGCGGCTGGGGAGGCAAAACGTAGTCCATGAGCTATCAACCTATGACAAATACGTGACCGGAAAAACCGGGAAAAATATTACCCCGACGCGCGCGCGCTTGGCTTGCCCTGTGACCCCGCGATGGGGCGGTGTTGTTGTTGGGCGGCCGGGCGTTTGAAAAAGCACTCGCGAGTGTAGCCCTTTCTGCGGCCAAAGCGAGTGCCGGATGGATCGGAAGCCCACAAGACAACGGCGCGGCTGCGACTGGCCGCAGCCGTCGCGGCCGCGCCGCAGGAAAGTGCCAGCCAGCGCGATGATGCCGGCTGGCCGATAGCCCGATCAGCCCTTGGTGTAGCGCTCGGCGCTGCGCACGATTTCCTCGTGTGCGGCGTCCACGCCCTTCCAGCCCTTGACCTTGACCCACTTGCCCTTTTCCAGGTCCTTGTAGTGCTCGAAGAAGTGCTGGATGCGGGAGATGTCTTCCGTCGGCAGATCTTCGTAGGACTTGATATTGCGGTACGGGGGGTACAGCTTTTCGATCGGCACGGCCAGCAGCTTGGCGTCGCCGCCCGACTCGTCGTCCATTTCCAGCACGCCGATGGCGCGGCAGCGCACGACGGCGCCGATCTGGATCGGGAACGGCGTCAGGACCAGCACGTCGGCGGGGTCACCGTCTTCGGACAGGGTCTGGGGGATGTAGCCGTAGTTGCACGGGTAGTGCATGGCCGTCAGCATGAAGCGGTCAACGAAGATCGCACCGGAATCCTTGTCGACCTCGTACTTCACCGGGTCGGCGTTCATGGGGATTTCGATGATGACGTTGAAGTCTTCGGGCAGCTTCTTGCCAGGGGAGACGCGATCAAGACTCATGGTTCAACCTTGTTTGTCTGAAAAGATATTCAAATCGAGCCGTCGTCCTTGAACGGCGGCTTGGTGGTCGGCACGGGCGCCGCGGGCGGCGCCGGCTTGGCGGCGGGCGCAGCGGGCGCCGGCATTGGCGCGTAGGTGGGCACCGGCTCGTCGAAAGCGGCAGCCGGGATCGGCGCGCTGTCGAAGTATTCATCAATGTCGGACGTGCCGCGTGCCAGCGGCGCATCTTCGGGCGCGAGGGCGCGGTCGTGCTGTGCCTTGCTGACGCGCGCGTCCGGGTCCAGCACGTAGTCCGAGGCCGACGCGGCGACGGGCGCTGCCGCGGCACCGGCGGGCAAGGCCGGGTAATCGCCGCCGACGTCCGTGTCGCTGTCGGTGTCCGACAGGCCGACGGCATAGCCGCCTTCGGCGTCCACGCGGTAGGGATCCGAACCGGTGTCCGCGGCGGGAAGCGCTGCATCCGAGGCCAGCACGGGCAGAGCCATGCTGGCGGCCGTCGCCAGGCGCCAGTGGCGCACAGCGTCGACCGGGCGATCCAGGCGATCGTAGAGACTGCCCAGCAATGCATGCGTTTGCGCATCGCTGCGTCGCGCGAGGCTGCGCAGCAGATAGCGTTCGGCCTGGCCCCAAAGCTGGCCGTTCAGGCACAGCATGCCCAGCGCAGTCAGCAGGTCGGGATCGGTAGGACGTTGATGCAGCCAGGTTTCGGCCTTGGCCAGGCGGCGCGACACGTGTTCGGCGTCGCAGCGGGCGTAGGCCGCCACCAGGGCGGGATTGAACTTGACGGCGATGGCCGACTCCAGCACACGGGCGGCTTCGTTGGGTTCGCCAGCGGCTTCGAAAGCCGCCGCGCCCGCCAGGGCGATTTCAGGCAGCAGGCGCTCTTCGGCCTTGAGGTCTTTCCAGATGGGGCGCCAGGCATCCTGGCCTGCCGCAGCCCGCAGGCGCGCGGCGCCGGCCGCGTCGATCAGCACGTCGGCTTCAGGGCGGCCCAATGCATTGCGGCGCAGAAGACCGCGCGCCAGCGTGAATACCTGCTCCTGGTGATTCAAGGCCGTATGTGCGCGCAGCAGCAGGCGCATGGTGTGCAGATGGCGCGCGCCACCGTCGGCCAGTGGCCCCAGCACGGTCAAGGCCCGCTCGGCGCGGCCCTGATCCAGCAGCATATCGGCGGAAACCGTGGCCGTGGCTTCAAGCAGGCCGGGATCCGTGCCGGCCTGTTCCTGCGCGTTGGCAAGCAGGCGATCGCGCCGGTCGAATTCACCGAGGCCATGCGCGGCACGGGCGGCCGACAGCGCGGCCAGGACGCGGCGCGTACGGACCTTGGTCTGGTCCAGAAGCTTCGTCAGGTCTTTTTCGGCATGGGAATAGCGGCCTTCGAGAAGACCAATCCAGCCACGTTCCAGCAATTCATGGTCGCGCGCCTGGGCACGCTTGCCGCGCCAGGCCCGGACGCGATCGGGAATGGCGAGCAGCCATGCCAGCAGGCGCAGGCCGACATACAGGATGATGAACGTCGCGACGATGAGCAGGACGGCGAGCGTCAGCGACATCTCGATGCGCCACGGCCACACCAGAAGCAGCACGTTGCCCGAATGCGAGCGCAGAACCACCGCCAAGGCGACGGCGACGACGGCGAGCAGCAGGGTCCAGAACCAGGTACGCATGAGCTCAGTCCTGCTCGCTGGTCTTGAAGCCCGCGGCGCGCAAGGCCGCGACGGCATTCAGGCTGTCCGCCACGTCCGGCATGCGCACGGCGATGTCGGTCTGGGCCAGCTCGCGCGCGAGGGTTTGCGCGGCGACGGTGTCGGGCGAACGGCCATCGAAGTATTTGGACAGCGTCGAACCGACGTTATCGAGCTCGCTCTTCCAGACGGACGGCTGGCGCATCAGCATTGCCAATTGCGCCGTCAGCAGCCGCTGGCGCAGCGTGCCGCGCACCTGATCGGCTTGCTCGGGCGACAACAACAGCGCGGCGGGTTCATCCACGCGCTGGATGGTGATGAGTCCGCCAAGTTCATGGGCCAGCGCGGAGCCCGCGCGGCCAGGCCACGAGGCGACTTCGGCGCGCCAGCGCTGCCACCAGGGCGCGTCGGCGGGGAGCCCTGCCTGCGGATCAACGACGGGGGCCGGCGCGGGAGGCTGGGCCTGGCCTACCGGCGCCACGCCGGGCGACACGGTGTCCGGCACCAGCAGCGGCGCCTTGCCGATCAGCGCGACCAGGCGCTCGATGCGGCCCGACTGGGCGGGGATATCGACGGTGGACACGGCGCGCAGGCGGTCCAGGTCGCCGTTGATCGATTGCTGCAGGCTGGAGAAACGCGGACGGTCGGCGCGCGCAAGGCGCGATTGGGCGGTTTCCAGCGCAACGATCGCGTTGGAGACATTGCCCGCCAGACGCAATTGCTGGTTGGCGATCGTCAGCAGACGCTCGACGTCGTTGGCCAGCAGTTCATCGCTGGCGCTGTCGTTGAAGTTCTGCCAAGCCTGCTGCAGGGCGTTGTACTGGCTTTGCGTCTCGCGCAGCGTGTCTTCGAGTTCGGCGACGCGGCCCGACTGCGCCTGCGCCAGAGCGAGGGCTTCGCGGGTGTCCTTGCGGGCTTGCGCGACGTCGGCGCCGAGCGTATCCAGGCGCGTTGCGACTTCGCGGCCGGCGGAGACGAACTGGGTGCGTTGCTTCCACAGCGCATAACCCAGGCCAACGGCCAGCAGGATGACGATTATCAGGGCGGTGACCAAGGGGCCACTGCCGCGCTTGGCCGGACGGGCCTTGACGGAGTCGGCCGGGGCCGATGCGGACGCACTTGCGTCCGGGGCGGCCGGATGAACGGCCGAATCGGTAGCGGGAGTCTTATCTGTCATGACGCGATTGTATTCGGTGTCAGTCCGAACCAACGAATCAAGCAGCAACAAAAGCCTGGAATATCGACTCGTCGTTCGGCACGCAGATTTTTACCATCGCCGCTCCGGACGCGCCATGACAGGACGGTGGCAGGCGGCGCACCAGCGAGGGGTGCGTGATCACAAAGCGGCAGCGCAGCCACCAGTCAGTCAGACCTGCTGCGTGAAGCTGATTCTGGACGGCGTCTGCACCCTCCCCGCTGGTGAGCAGCCAAGTGGCAGAGACGTCCGCTTCGGCCCAGCGCCGCAGTGCGCCAAGCTGGTCAGAGGTCCAGTCAGCCGCGCGCCGCTGGTAGGCGGCGTGACGCGTTACGTGGACGCCATGGGCCTCGAGTTTGTCGCCGAGCCAATCGCGTCCCTGGGTGCCACGCACCACCAGCACGCGCGCGGGCAGCGTAGGCTGGGCCTCGAGCACTCGCCACAGCGCCTCGGAATCGTGGGTGGGTGCGGACTCGTCCGGATGCAGAACTGTTGTATTCGCGCCAAAAAAGCCCGTCTCGCGCAGCGCCTGTGCGCTGGCGGGCCCGACCGTGGCCGCGGCCACGCCCGCGGGCCAATCGGCGGCGCCTTCAGCCTGGGAAAGCTGGTTCAGGTACTGGCGGGCCGCATTGCCGCTGACGAACACGACGAGGTCGAACGCCGAAGGCCGGGGCAGGTCTTCGGATGCGACGGAGATGGGATGGATTTCAAGCGCGGGCAGGATGCAAGGCTGCCAACCGGCGCCCTGCAGGCGGCCAGCCAGCGCTTCGTTGCGCCCCGCGGGCCGCGTCAGGATGGCGATGCGCGGCCCTTCGGCGGCTGCAAACGCCGGATCCATCAGTGCGGCTCGTTGTGCAGGAGTTCGCGGAGGATCGCCGCGGCGCCCGCGTCCAGCAATTCGGAGGCGGCGGCTTCGCCGATGGCTTCGGCCTGATCCACCGGACCGGTGTGCGTGGCGTGAACGATGCGGGTGCCGTCGGGCGACGCGACCAGCGCGCGCAGCGACAGTGTGTCGCCGGCGATCTGGGCAAACGCGGCCAGAGGAACCTGGCAGGAGCCGCCCAGCTTGCGAGACACAGCGCGCTCCGCGAGCACGCAGGCGGTGGTATCTGCGCTGACCAGCGGCGCGAGCCACGCACGCATGTCGTCGCGATCGTCGCGGATTTCGATGCCAAGAGCGCCCTGCCCTGCGGCCGGCAGGCTGTCGGCCGGGTCGAGCAGGCTGCGAATGCGCTCGCCCATGCCAAGACGTTCCAGACCCGCCGCCGCCAGCACGATAGCGGCGTAGTCGCCTTTGTCGAGCTTGCCGAGGCGCGTATCCAGGTTGCCGCGCAGGGGCTTGACCACCAGGGCGGGAAACCGGGCACGGATCTGGGATTCGCGGCGCAGACTGGACGTGCCGACCACGGCGCCCGCGGGCAAGTCCGCCAGCGAGGCATACCGGTTGGACACGAAGGCATCGCGCGGATCCGCGCGATCGAGGACGGCGCAAAGCTCGAACGGGGCTTGCAGATCCACCGGCACGTCCTTGAGGGAGTGGACGGCGAGATCGGCGCGCCCGTCGAGCAGCGCGTTTTCGAGTTCCTTGACGAACAGACCCTTGCCGCCCACCTTGGACAGCGTGCGGTCGAGGATCTGGTCGCCTCGGGTCGTCAGGGTAAGAAGTTCAACTGCGCACGCTGGGTACAGCGTGCGCAGCCGATCGCGCACATGCTCGGCTTGCCACAGGGCAAGCCGGCTGGCGCGGGTCGCAATGACCAGACGTTGCGGCAGAGACACGTGATGCCATCAAACGAAGTTGGAGACGATGATCGTCGCGACTACGCCGAGGATGGCCAGCACGAACAGACCCTGAAGAAGGCTCAGGCCCGATTCGGATTGCTGGGGATCGGTGGATCTACGCAGACTCATGTGCTGATTCCTTGGAAGCGTTCTTGCGGCTTGCAAGCCACCGTCCAAGGACAACAACGAGCAAGGCGCCAATAATTTCAGCGGCGATTTTAACCGTAGTCGGCTGAACGCCAAATTGACGCTCGACAATAACATCGGTGACCAGCATGCCGCCGGCGATCCAGCCCAACAGGCCCGCGCCGAAGGTGACGACCAGCGGATAGCGGTCAATGAGCTTGAGCACCAGCGTGCTGCCCCAGATGATGATCGGCACACTGACGACCAGGCCGAAGATGACCAGACCCAGCTGATGGTCGGCATGCGCATTCTGCGCGGCGCCGGCGATGGCGATCACGTTGTCCAGGCTCATCACGAAGTCAGCGATGATGATGGTCTTGATGGCCGCGACGATGGATGTGCCGCCCTTGATGTCGCCATGCGCATCGTCTTCGGGAACCAGAAGCTTGACGCCGATCCAGACGAGCAGCAGCGCGCCCACGACCTTCAGGAACGGGATGTTCAGAAGCTGCATTGCGAAGGCGATCAGCACGACGCGCAGAATGATTGCCCCTGCGGTGCCCCACAAAATGCCTTGCATCCGTTGCTTGGGCGCCAGGTTGCGACACGCCAGCGCGATCACGACAGCGTTATCGCCGCCAAGCAGGATGTCGATAAGGATGATTTGAAATACCGCTGCCCAACTCAGCGTCTGAAAAAACTCAAGCACTTTGAACCCCCGAAGGCATTTATGAAAAGAATGGCCGGTCCCGGCCCGGCCGCCCTGCCGCGCGCCTTCGCGCGGCAGGTTTATTTAGAAAAACATATTATTGTAGTTCAGCTTTCAGTCAGCTTTCTGGCGCATCAGTAAAACTTTACCAATCAGCAGCACCAGCACTGCACCGAGTGCGCCCGACATCAGCGCGAAGCTATGCTGCGTCACACCCAGCGCGGCGTCAATACGCGCAACGGGCTCTTGCAAAGCCGGATCGCCCACCAGCAGTTCGCCCGCGATGAAGCCCAACAACGCCGCGCCGACCCAGACAATGAGCGGGAAACGTTCGATGACCTTCAGGAGCAGCGTGCTGCCAAAGATGACCAGGGGAATACTGATGGCCAGGCCGAGCACCAGCAACGTCGTATCGCCCATTGCCGCGGCAGCGACGGCCACCACGTTGTCCAGGCTCATGACCAGGTCGGCGATCATGATGGTGCGGATGGCGGTGAAAAGATTGCCCTGCGTCTTGCCGGCGCCGTCTTCTTCGCCTTCCGGCAGCAGCAGCGTCACGCCGATGTAGATCAGAAGCACTGCGCCGATCAGCTTGAGCCACGGCAGCAGCAGCAACTTGGCCGCCACGAGCGTCAGCACGATACGCATGATGATCGCAGCGGCGGAACCGACCACGATCGCTTTTTTCTGTTGTGCCGGAGGCAGTGAACGCGCCGCCAGCGCAATAACCACGGCGTTGTCGCCTGATAGCAGAATGTTGACCCAAATGATCTGGAGCAACGCGATCCAGAATGCCGCTGAACTGAGTTCCATGCCTCTCTTTCCTAGGTGTGATCCCCCTAGGAGAAAACCAAATTAATGGATGAATTTGAACGGAGAAACGTACTGACCGTCTTGGTGCGAGCCCGACGGCATTCTTGCTGGTACGCGCAAAATTTCTTTCATTATAGTTTCGTTCAGCTTTCCGTATGATTGCCCCGACCGCTTCCTGGACGCGGGATTACCCTAAGAAATCACCAAAAAGATGGACGAAAAAAAGCCCGCCGAAGCGGGCTTTTTATTGCGCAATGCTGAGACTTACAGCACCGACTTGAGCAGCTTGCCCATTTCGGAGGGGTTGCGCGTGGTGCGGATGCCGCAGGCTTCCATGACTTCCAGCTTGGCGTCGGCCGTGTCGGCGCCGCCGGAGATCAGCGCGCCGGCGTGGCCCATGCGCTTTCCGGGAGGGGCGGTGACGCCAGCGATGAAGCCGACGACCGGCTTCTTCATGTTGTCCTTGGCCCACTGCGCGGCGTTGACTTCGTCCGGACCGCCGATTTCGCCGATCATGATGACGGCGTCGGTGTCGGGATCGTCATTGAACAGCTTGAGCACGTCGACGTGCTTCAGGCCGTTGATGGGGTCGCCACCGATACCGACAGCGCTGGATTGGCCCAGGCCCAGTTCGGTGACTTGCGCCACGGCTTCGTACGTCAGGGTGCCCGAACGGCTGACGATGCCGATGCGGCCCTTGCGGTGGATGTGACCGGGCATGATGCCGATCTTGATTTCGTCCGGGGTGATCAGGCCGGGGCAGTTCGGGCCCAGCAGCAGCGTCTTGCTGCCCTTGGCCTTCATGCGGTTCTTGACTTCGAGCATGTCGCGGACCGGGATGCCTTCGGTGATGCAGATGACCAGTTCCAGCTCGGCTTCGACGGCTTCCCAGATGGCGGCAGCGGCGCCGGCGGGCGGCACGTAGATGACCGACACGGTGGCGCCGGTGTCAGCCTTGGCGTCCTTGACCGATGCGAAGATCGGCACGCCTTCGAAGTCTTCACCCGCCTTCTTGGGGTTCACGCCGGCCACAAAGGCGGCCTTGCCATTGGCGTACTCACGGCACATGCGGGTGTGGAACTGGCCCGTCTTGCCCGTGATGCCCTGGGTGATGACCTTGGTGTCCTTGTTGATCAGAATCGACATTGTGAATCCTTGATTTTCTCTTTACTTGACGGCGGCTACGACGCGGGTGGCAGCTTCGGCCATCGTGTCGGCGCTGATGATGGGCAGACCCGATTCAGCCAGCATCTTCTTGCCGAGCTCTTCGTTGGTGCCCTTCATGCGGACGACCAGCGGCACGTTCAGGTTGACGGCCTTGCAAGCAGCGATCACGCCTTCGGCGATGACGTCGCAGCGCATGATGCCGCCGAAGATGTTGACCAGGATGGCCTTGACGCTCTTGTTGGCCAGCATGATCTTGAAGGCTTCGGTGACCTTCTCGGCCGTGGCGCCGCCACCGACGTCCAGGAAGTTGGCCGGCTCGCCGCCGAACAGCTTGATGGTGTCCATCGTGGCCATGGCCAGGCCGGCGCCGTTCACCAGGCAGCCGATGTTGCCGTCAAGCTGGATGTAGGCCAGGTCGAACTTGCTGGCTTCGATTTCAGCGGGATCTTCTTCGTCCAGGTCGCGGTAGGCGACGATTTCCGGGTGACGGAACAGGGCGTTGGAGTCGAAGTTGAACTTGGCGTCCAGGGCGATGATGTTGCCCTTGCTGTCGCGGTTCAGGGGGTTGATTTCGACCAGGGAGGCGTCGGTGTCCATGTAGCACTTGTAGAGCTTCTGGAACACGTCAACGGCCTGGGCGGTCGAGTCGGCGGGCAGGCCGATCGCGTTGGCGATCTTGGTGGCTTGCTCGGCGGACAGGCCGGTCAGCGGGTCGATGTATTCGGTGATGATCTTTTCGGGCGTGGAGTGAGCCACTTCCTCGATGTCCATGCCGCCTTCGCTGGAAGCGATGAAAGCGACATTCTGCGTGGCGCGGTCGGTGACCAGCGACACGTAGTATTCCTTCTGGATGTCGGCGCCGTCTTCGATGTACAGGCGGCGGACCTTCTGGCCTTCGGGGCCGGTCTGGTGCGTGATGAGCTGCATGCCCAGGATTTCGGAGGCCAGCTTGCGGACGTCGTCCAGCGAGCGGGCCAGCTTGACGCCGCCGCCCTTGCCGCGGCCACCCGCGTGGATTTGTGCCTTGACGACCCAAACCGGTCCACCCAGCTTTTCAGCGGCAGCCACGGCCTCGTCGACGGAAAGAGCGGGGATCCCGCGCGGCACGGGGACGCCAAATTGCTTCAGCAGTTCCTTGCCTTGATACTCGTGGATTTTCATGTGTTACCTGTCAGGACGTATGAGAAAAAGAAGGTGAATCGGAGGACGACTCGGCCGATGCCTCAGCGCTACCCCCGGTGTACCACTCGGGATAATGCTCAGCCACCACAGGGCCGCCAGTGCTGAGCGCATGGCAGCCGTCCAGTTGGAATGGACGCCGGTTCGGGTTGGGTTCCTGCCGCCGGCGGTTGGCCATCGTCTGGACCGCCGCGGTGGGAAGCACCTGCGACAGTTCGGTCATGTGCGTACAGCCTTCCACATGCCCGAACCGCTCTTTGACCTGGCGACGGAACCCCTTGAGCAGGTTCATGCCGATCAGGTCAGTGTACGCCGGCTCGATGGCCTTGCAATGCTCGCCGTAAGGCGCCGCGTCATAGACGGCCTGAGCCGCCACGATCGAGAATTGTTCGTCGATGGTGATGCGCAGGTGCATATGGTGGATGGGTTGCCCCGCCTTGAACATCTCGCCGTCGCGCTTGGGAAAATCGTACGCCTTGACGTCGATAAGCTCGGCTTCCAGGTCCCAGTTGCCGTCGTCGCGCGCGTACGACTGCACACGTATGGAACGCGTATGCAGCGGCTGACGAGGACAATCCGGCGGTGGCAAGGGCATGCGTGGGGCCTGCGGGGCAGAGACGGCCAGCGCGTAATGGTGCGCGGCAACAAAACCTTCAAAGTATAGCGCAGGCGGCTTGCCGCAATCGTATTAATTGGCCGGGGGATGGCCCGCTATCCCACACGCTGGCATGCGCGGCGGCACCGGCACGCGCGGGGCTGGCGCCAGATCGGCCCTGGATTCGCTGTCGGCGGACGGCAAAAAACCCGGCGCGCGGGAGGGGCACGGCCGGGTTGGCGGATGCGGCGCCCCGGCGCCCGCGCGCCGGGGACGGACCATGGCTTCAGGCCGCGTCGCGCAGCGCGCGGGCCGCCTGGACCATGCCGATCAGTGCCGCCTCGGTTTCCGGCCAGGCACGCGTCTTCAGGCCGCAATCGGGGTTCACCCACAGGCGCTCCTTGGGCAGGCGCGCGGCAGCCTTGTTCATCAGGTCCACCATCCAGTCCACCTCGGGCACGTTGGGCGAGTGGATGTCGTACACACCGGGGCCGATGTCGTTCGGGTAACGGAAATCCTCGAACGCCTTGAGCAGTTCCATATTGGACCGCGACGTTTCGATCGTGATCACGTCAGCGTCCATGGCCGCGATGGATTCGATGATGTCGTTGAACTCCGAATAGCACATATGGGTGTGGATCTGCGTCTCGTCGCGCACGCCGGCGGTCGACAGGCGGAAGCAGTCCACGGCCCAGTCCAGGTACGCCTGCCAGTCGGCGCGGCGCAGCGGCAGGCCTTCGCGGATGGCGGGCTCGTCGATCTGGATGACGTTGATGCCGGCCGCTTCCAGGTCCACGACCTCGTCGCGCAGGGCCAGCGCAAGCTGGCGGCAGGTCTGTTCGCGCGGCTGGTCATCGCGCACGAACGACCATTGCAGGATGGTGACCGGGCCCGTCAGCATGCCCTTGACCGGCTTATCGGTCAGCGACTGCGCGTAGGACGACCAGCCGACCGTCATGGGCGCGGGGCGCGCCACGTCGCCGAAGATGATCGGCGGTTTCACGCAGCGCGAGCCGTAGCTCTGCACCCAGCCGTTCTTCGTGAAGGCAAAGCCGGCCAGCAGCTCGCCGAAATACTCCACCATGTCGTTGCGCTCGGGCTCGCCGTGCACCAGTACGTCCAGGCCCACTTTTTCCTGGAAGCGGATGACTTCCTCGATCTCCTTGCGGATGGCGGCTTCGTACGCGGAATCCGTCAGGGCGCCGGCCTTCCAGTCGCGGCGCAGCGCGCGGATTTCGGCGGTTTGCGGGAACGAGCCGATGGTCGTGGTGGGATAGGCGGGCAGCCCCAGCTGCTGCTGTTGGCGCGCGATGCGGCCGGCGAACGGCGCGCGGTCGCGCGACACGCCCGGGGCGGCAGCCATGCGCTGGGCCACGGCCGGATTGTGAATGCGCACCGAAGCGCGTCGCGCGGCCAGTGCAGCGCGTTGCGTGGCCAGCCCGTCCTGCACGGTCGGGTCCGTGGCGCTGTCGAGCGCGCGGCCCAGCAGGCTCAGCTCATCCAGCTTCTGGGCGGCAAAGGACAGCCAGCTCTTGAGTTCGGCGTCCAGATCCGTTTCGTTTTCCAGGTCGACCGGCACGTGCAGCAACGAGCAAGACGGCGCCAGCCACAGGCGGTCGCCCAATTGACGCGCGACCGGAGCCAGCGTGGCGATGGCGGCGTCCAGGTCGGTGCGCCAGATGTTGCGGCCATTGATGATGCCCGCGGACAGCACCTGCCCGTCATTCAGGCCGGCGACCACCGCGGCCAGCTGCTCCGGCGCGCGCACCAGATCCACGTGCAAACCGGCCACCGGCAAGGCCTGCGCCGTCGGCAGGTTGTCCTTCAGACCGTCGAAGTAGGTCGCGACGAGCAGCTTGACCGGGTTGGCGGACAGCGTTTCGTAAACCTGTTTGAACGCGTCGCGCCAGGCTTGCGGCAGATCGAGCGCCAGGATGGGCTCGTCGATCTGCACCCACTCGACGCCCAGCTTGGCAAAGCGCGTCAACACGTCCTGATAGACCGGCAGCAGCGCCGTCAGAAGCTGCAGCTTGCCGGCATCGGCGGGACCGTCGGCGAATGCGTCGCCCTTGCCCAGGAACAGCCAGGTCAGCGGGCCGGGAATGACCGGCTTGACCTGCAGACCCTGCGCCTGCGCTTCCTTGACCTGTTCAAACAGGGTGTCGCGGGCAACGCGGAAGGTCTGGCCGGGCACCAGCTCGGGGACGATGTAGTGGTAGTTGGTATCGAACCACTTCGTCATTTCGCAGGCGGCGGCGGGCTTGCCCGACGGCGCGCGTCCGCGGCCCATGCGAAAGAGCGTGTCCAGCGAGACCGGCTCATTGTCCTTCTGACCGAAGCGCGCGGGCACCGCGCCGAGCAGGGTCGTCCATTCGAGGATCTGGTCGTACCACGCGAAATCGCCCACGGGCACAAGCTTGACGCCCGCCGCCGCCTGAAGGCGCCAATGGCGGGCGCGCAGTTCGCGGCCCGTTTCCTCCAATGCTGCGGCGGTTTGCTTGCCGGCCCAATAGCCTTCAACGGCCCGCTTGAGCTCGCGTTGGGCGCCAATGCGGGGGAATCCCAAATTATGAATCGTAGTCATGTGAACTCGCCATCCCACAAAATTTGTTCAAGTGACGAGCATTCTGACGCCAAATCAAAATGAATCAAAATCAATGTCTACATTCATAAGATGAAGAAACCTCATAGAATGTCGGCTTGGTCCCGGGAAGCTAGATTCGTCGCCGGGATGCCCTTGTAGTTTCGTCTTGTATGAAGCCGCCCCGATGCTGGAAATTCGCCACCTTGAAACACTGACCGCCATCCGTGACGGCGGCAGCCTGCAGGAAGCTGCAGAGCGCCTGCACCTGACTCAATCGGCGCTGTCGCATCAATTGCGGGACCTGGAAACCCGGCTGGGTACGCCCCTGTTGAATCGCCGCACGCGGCCGGCCCGGCTGACGACGGCGGGCTTGCGGGTACTGGCGCTGGCCGACGAGGTCTTGCCGCGCATCCGCGCCACGGAGCGCGATTTGCAGCGCCTGGCTGCAGGACGCACCGGCCGGCTGCACCTGGCGATCGACTGCCATTCCTGCTTTCAGTGGCTGATGCCGGCGCTGGACGCCTTCCGCGTGCAATGGCCGGATGTGGCGCTGGACCTGTCCGCGGCGTTCTCCTTCGCCCCCCTGCCCGCGCTGGTGCGCGGCGACCTGGACCTGGTCATCACGTCGGACCCGCAGCCGCTGGACGCAGTGGACTACCTGCCGCTATTCAAATATGAACTGGTGCTGGCCGTGTCCGAATCCAACCCGCTTGCCGGCAACAAATTCGTCATGCCGGAGCAGTTGGCGGACCAGACGCTGATCACCTATCCGGTGGACAAGCAGCGCCTGGACGTCTTTACCGCCTTCCTGGACCCGGCGGACGTGGAGCCGGCCGCCATCCGCAAGGCCGAGCTGACGCCGATCATTGCGCAACTGGTGGCGAGCAATCGCGGCGTGGCAGCCCTGCCCAATTGGGCGCTGACGGAATACATGAATCAGGGATGGCTGCGGCTTTGCCGCCTGGGCCCGCAAGGCGTGTGGCGCACGCTGTATGCGACGGTGCGCAGCGAAGACACGGACGCCTCTTACATCGATGAATTTCTGACCATTACCCGCGACGTCTGCTTCAAGACGCTGTCGGGCATCAAGTCGGCGAAGTGATCACGTAAGGGACAGCGGCGACTGCAGCGGCGCCGGCTGGGCCGACGCCCGCGGGAACAACGCCCGCCGCTCCCCGCGTCAGTCTTCGTCGCCCTCGCCCAGGATGCGCCGGATGACGTCGTGCGCGAAACCGCGGCTGGCCAGAAAGCGCGCCTGCTTTGCATAGACGGTGCGATCTTCGGGCTTGGCGCTGAAGCGCTTTTTCCAGACCTCAAGCGCCCGGTCGTATTCGGTGGCGCGAAGCTGGTCGCGCAATTCCGCCACCTGATTGTCGTCCACGCCGTGCTGGCGCAGTTCCTGCACGATGCGCGCCGCACCCTGCCGTGAGGCGCGTCGATGGACCAGGCTTTGGGCGAAGCGCTCGGTGGACAGCCAGCCCTCTTTCTCGAGCGCGTCGAGCACGGATTCGACTTCGGCTGCGTCTTCGGCATAAGCGGCCAGCTTGCGCGCCAGTTCTTCGCGCGCGTGTTCGCGCCGCGATAGATACCCCACTGCCCGCATCTTCAGCGACGGCCCCTTGCGGGCCGGCTTGCCATCAGACGTGGTTGCCTCGCCAGCGCTGTCGGCAGGGTCGGCGCGCCGGCCGCGCGCGGCGCCGCGTTGAGCGGAACTACGTTGCTCGGAACTGCGCTGCCACAGGCCGGCGGGTTCGACGCCATCGGCCGAATCGTCAGGCGCCGCGGCCTCGCGGGCCACCCGCGCATCGGACGTGCGCCGCAAGCCTTGCGGCTTGGCGACCGTTTCGAATTCGTCGTCCAACCTGGCGCGTTGGCGCTCGGCAGATGCGGGAGTCGATTTCCAGCTCATGCGCTTTCCTGCTTGCTAAACAAAACGGCAGGCCCAAGGGAAAAACGGCAGGCCCAAGAAAAAAACGGCAGGCCCAAGTGGCGCCTGCCGCGTTTCCCAGCCCAGACGGGCCGGCGAAGGGGCTAGCCCGAACCGCGGCGAGCCCAGTCGGATGCCCGAGATTACTCGGCGGTGTCTTCCGCCGTGGGCACGAATTCAGCGGCGCGGCTGACAATGCCCTGGTTTTCGCGGACGCGGTTTTCGATCTCGATGGCCATGTCCTTGTGTTCTTTCAGGTATTCGCGGACGTTGTCCTTGCCCTGGCCAATGCGGTTGCCGTTGTAGCTGTACCAGGCGCCCGACTTGTCGACGACGTTGGCGGCCACGCCCAGGTCGATGATTTCGCCTTCGCGCGAGATGCCCGCGCCGTACATGATGTCGAACTCAGCCTGCTTGAACGGCGGCGCCACCTTGTTCTTGACAACCTTGACGCGGGTTTCGTTGCCGACGACCTCGTCGCCCTTCTTGATGGAGCCGATGCGGCGGATGTCCAGACGCACGGATGCGTAGAACTTGAGCGCATTGCCGCCGGTGGTGGTTTCGGGGTTGCCGAACATGACGCCGATCTTCATGCGGATCTGGTTGATGAAGATGACCATGCAGTTGGTCTTCTTGATGGTGGCGGTCAGCTTGCGCAGGGCCTGGCTCATCAGGCGGGCCTGCAGGCCGGGCAGCGAATCGCCCATTTCGCCTTCGATTTCAGCCTTGGGAACCAGCGCGGCCACCGAGTCGACGACGATCAGGTCGACCGAGCCCGAGCGCACCAGCGCGTCGGTGATTTCCAGTGCCTGTTCGCCCGTGTCCGGCTGCGAGATCAGCAGGTCGGACAGATTGACGCCCAGCTTGGAGGCGTACTGGACATCCAGGGCGTGTTCGGCGTCGACGAAGGCGCAGGTGCCGCCCAGCTTTTGCATTTCGGCGACGACCTGCAGCGTGAGCGTGGTCTTGCCCGACGATTCCGGACCGTAGATTTCAACGACGCGGCCGCGCGGCAAGCCGCCGACGCCCAGCGCGATGTCCAGACCGAGCGAGCCCGTGGAAACCACCTGGATGTCGTGCGAGACCTCGTTGTCGCCGTAGCGCATGATCGAGCCCTTGCCGAACTGCTTTTCGATCTGCGAAAGTGCGGCGGCAAGCGCCTTGGCTTTTTCCGAAGCGGCGGCCTTGGTGGTTTTGTCGTCCATGAGGAGTCCTGTCTGTAACGTATCTGGAAGTCGGAAAACTGCGGGTCTGGCAATGAGGTTCAGATTATGGCATCGGATTGTACTGGACAAATAACCAGTGTGCCAGTTCTTTGCACGTATACCCTGAGTGGCAAGCCCGGCGGCGTGTGACAGAATCCGGAGCGATCCCGGTATTTTGCCCTTTTTCCGCCCCCGGGCCGCGGTGTTTCTTCCTAGCAGCAGCCCATGCGTATCCTGATCGCCGAAGACGACAGCATCCTGGCCGACGGCCTGTCCCGCTCGTTGCGCCACAACGGCTATGCCGTGGATGCCGTGCGCGATGGTCTTTCCGCCGATTCCGCGCTGGCCGCCCAGGCTTTCGACCTGCTCATCCTGGACCTCGGCCTGCCGCAACTGGCCGGACTTGAAGTGCTGCGCCGCCTGCGCGCCCGCAATTCCGCCCTGCCCGTCCTCATCCTGACCGCCGCCGACAGCATCGAGCAGCGCGTCAAGGGCCTGGACCTGGGCGCCGACGACTATATGGCCAAGCCATTCGCGCTGTCCGAGCTCGAGGCCCGCGTGCGGGCGTTGACGCGACGCGGCGCGGGAGGCGGCGGCACCATGCTCAAGCATGGCAAGCTGCTCTTTGATCAGACCGGCCGCGTCGCCATCGTCGACGACCAGACGCTGGATCTGTCGGCGCGTGAGGTCAGCCTGCTCGAGATCCTGCTGACGCGCAGCGGCCGCATGGTCAGCAAGACCCAGCTCGTGGACCACCTGTGCGAATGGGGCGAGGAAGTCAGCACCAACGCCATCGAGGTCTACGTGCATCGCCTGCGCAAAAAGCTCGAGCCCAGCGGCGTGAAGATCGTCACCGTGCGCGGCCTGGGCTACTGTCTTGAGCGGGACCAGGGTGCGGCGTACCTCGCAAGCTGAGCCCGCCCCAGAGCCGCTCAACCAGGAAGCCCTGGACATCATGCAAGCCGGGTCCAAGGGCCCGAGTTTCGCGCCGCCGCAACGGTCGCTGCTGGGCGAGATCCTGGACTGGATGCTGGCGCCGCTGTTCCTTTTGTGGCCCATGAGTGTCGCCATCACCTACGTGGTGGCGCAGAACATCGCCAACGTTCCCTACGATCGCGCGCTGGCCAACAACCTGCACGTGCTGACGCGCCAGGTTCACGCGCAGGATGGCCGCGCGGTGCTGAAGATGACCGATGCCGCCCGCGACGTGCTGCGCGCCGACGAGACCGACAGCGTGTTCTGGCTGGCGCTGGGCAGCCGCGGCGAATACCTGGGCGGCGACCGCGCGCTGCCGTTGCCGACCACCGTGGGCCAGCCCCGCCCCGGCGAAGTCCAGTACGAAGACGACACGCTGCGCGGCTTTGGCATCCGCCTGGCCTTCACCTGGGTGGACCTGCACCTGCCCGGCACGCAGCCCGCGCTGTTCATCGTGGCCGAGACCGTGGAAAAGCGCACGCAGCTCGCCAACGACATCATCAAGGGCGTGATCATTCCGCAGTTCGTGGTGCTGCCCATCGCCGTGCTGCTCGTCTGGTTCGGCCTGTCGCGCGGCGTGGCGCCGTTGAACGCGCTGCAGCAGCGGCTGCGCGCACGCCGGCCCGACGACCTCTCGCCCATCGACGAACGCGCCGCGCCTTCCGAGATTGCCCCGCTGGTCGCGGCCATGAACGACCTGCTGGACCGCCTGTCCGCCAACGTGCAGGCGCAGCGCCGTTTCGTGGCCGACGCGGCGCACCAGTTGAAGACGCCCCTGGCGGGATTGCGCACACAGGCTGAATTGGCGCTGCGGGACGCCAGTCCCGAGGAAATGCAATCCAGCCTGCGCCAGCTCGTGACCGGTTCTGAGCGCGCGACCCGGCTCGTCAATCAGCTGCTGCTGCTGGCCCGGGCTGAAAATCCCAGCGCGATCGGCCTGACACGCACGGACATCAACGCCATCGCTTACGAGCAGACCATGCACTGGGTGCCGCTGGCGCTGTCGCTCAGCACGGATCTGGGGTTCGAAGGCTCGGACACGCCTGTCGAGATCAATGGCAATCCGCTGCTGCTGGCCGAGCTCCTGAACAACCTGGTCGACAACGCGCTGCGCTACACCCCGCGCGGCGGCCATATCACCGTGCGCGTGCTGCAAGCGGACGGCCAAGGCATCCTGGAAGTCGAGGACTCCGGACCGGGCATTGCGCCCGACGAACGCGAGCGCGTGTTCGACCGCTTCTACCGCGTGCTGGGCACGTCATCCGACGGCAGCGGCCTGGGCCTGGCCATCGTGCGCGAAATCACGCAGAAGCATCAGGCGAGCGTCGAAATCGGCGACCATCCCACCGAACACTCCGACTTGCCAGGCACCCGCATCCGTGTCGTTTTTCCCCTCTACACGCCGCCACCCGAGACGTCCGACAGCTAAGGACTATCCCTAGCCTTCCCAGGCGCGTTTACTGTTTGTTTCAATTTTAAGATTCAAGTAAGGGTCACGTCAGAACCTCGTCAGCCTCGGCCCCCAATGTGGCGATAGCTCGATGTCGGTCTCGCCGGCGGAGGGTCAAGCACGGCGGAAAACCGCCGGCCTAAAAAACGAGGAGACATCATGAGCACAACTACCATGGCAGGCCGCGGTCCATCCGCGGATCCGCGTCCGATGACCAAGGAGGAGCGCAAGGTCATCTTCGCGTCTTCACTCGGCACGGTGTTCGAGTGGTATGACTTCTATCTGTACGGCTCGCTCGCAGCCATCATTGCCCAACACTTTTTCTCCGGCGTGAACCCGACCGCGGGCTTCATCTTCGCGCTGCTGGCCTTCGCGGCCGGTTTCGCGGTGCGGCCGTTCGGCGCGCTGGTGTTTGGCCGGCTGGGCGACCTGGTCGGACGTAAATACACCTTCCTGGTCACGATCGTGATCATGGGCCTGTCCACGTTCCTCGTCGGCATCCTGCCCAGCTACGCGAGCATCGGCCTGGCCGCTCCCGCCATCCTGATCGTCCTGCGCCTCTTGCAAGGCCTGGCGCTCGGCGGCGAGTACGGCGGCGCGGCAACCTATGTTGCCGAACACGCCCCGCACGGCCGCCGCGGCTTCTATACATCCTGGATTCAAACCACCGCGACGCTGGGTCTGTTCCTGTCGCTGCTGGTCATCCTGGGCATCCGCACGTTCATGGGCGAAGACGACTTCAAGGCCTGGGGCTGGCGCATTCCGTTCCTGATCTCGGTCGTGCTTTTGGGCATCTCGGTCTGGATCCGGCTGCAGCTGAACGAATCCCCCACCTTCAAGCGCATGAAGGAAGAAGGCAAGGGTTCGAAGGCGCCGATCGCCGAATCGTTCGGCCAATGGAAGAACCTGAAGGTCGTGCTCCTGGCGCTGCTGGGCCTGACCGCCGGCCAGGCCGTGGTCTGGTACACGGGTCAGTTCTACGCCCTGTTCTTCCTGACGCAGACGCTGAAGGTCGACGCCAACACCGCGAACATCCTGATCGCCATCGCGCTGCTGCTGGGCACGCCGTTCTTCGTGATCTTCGGCGCGCTGTCGGACAAGATCGGCCGCAAGCCCATCATCATGGCGGGCTGCCTGATCGCTGCCGCGACCTACTTCCCGATCTTCCAGGGCCTCACGCACTTCGCCAACCCGGCGCTGGAAAAGGCGCAGGCGTCCGCTCCGGTCACCGTGATCGCGGACCCCAGCACTTGCTCGTTCCAGTTCAACCCCGTGGGCACCGCGTCGTTCACCAGCTCTTGCGACGTGATCAAGTCGTTCATGGCCCGCAACTCGGTGAACTACCGCAACGAAGCAGCTCCGGCCGGTTCGGTGGCCCGCGTCAAGATCGGCAACGAAGAGTTCACCTCGTTCGACGGCCGCTCGCTGGCGCCCGCCGAGTTCAAGGCCAAGGTTGCTGAACTCGACAAGACGCTGACCGCCTCCATCCGCAGCCACGGCTACCCGGCCAAGGCCGATCCGGCCCAGACCAACAACGTGATGGTCGTGGTGCTGCTGACGATCCTGGTGCTGTACGTGACCATGGTGTACGGCCCGATCGCCGCCATGCTGGTGGAAATGTTCCCGACGCGCATCCGCTACACGTCGATGAGCCTGCCCTACCACATCGGCAACGGCTGGTTCGGCGGCTTCCTGCCTCCCGTCGCGTTCGCAGTGGTGGCTGCCACCGGCAACATCTACGACGGCCTCTGGTATCCGATCATCATCGCGGTCATGACCCTGGTCATCGGCACGCTGTTCGTGCGCGAATCCAAGGACAACGACATCAACGCCTGATAGACCATCCCCCGCCGGGCGGGACTGCTGCGCCTGCCCGGCCTTTCAAAAGCTCCTTATGGGAGCTTTTTTTTATTCGCACTTTCAGGACCATGTCAGACCGGCGCCAGTAGACTGAGCGCTCAGATTACGGCCTTGCGCAAGATTGCCTGACGATTGATCCCCCTGTCAGACGATTGCAGGGTTGCTCTTCTGACACCGATGCCGCGTTCCCCGCGAGCCTTTTATGACGCGGCATTGTGTGCTCCCGTACCGGCCCGACTCTTTATTGAGCCGGGCCGCTTTTTTTTGTGGCCGCGGATCGTGCGACCGCTCGTGCCAAGACAAAGGGCGGCCGCAATGCGACCGCCCTCTTCATGCCTTTCGATGGCACACGGCCGGCCTTGCGGCCGGCGCGGATCAACGACGCATGCCCACGCCGATCGCGACCACACCCGCCACGATCGCGGCAATGCCTGCCCACGTCGGGATGGGAACCGACTTCTCGGTTTCCGCGGTGGCCTTCACGGATCCGATCTGCAGGACCGTTTCCTCGGACTTGTAGCTGAAGCCCTTGTAGGCCAAGGCAACCACGCCCAGGACAATCAGGATCGCGCCAATGATTTTCATGTATTTACTCCAATCTCACGTTGGTGCGCGGGACATTACCGGATAGGCTGATCGCTGTCAGTGACAGAACGTGTCGCCTGTTGCGGGCGTACTCAGCCCCTTCGGCAAAGCCGCCGTGTCGTATAGAATCAACCCTTTTGGCCGACGCTCATGTGGTTCAAGAACCTCAAGATTTACCGCCTCTCCTCGCCCTGGACCCTGACCGGCGATCAGCTTGAAGACACGCTGGCAAAGCATGCGTACCAGTCCGGCAACAACCTCGAAATGCAAAGCCTGGGCTGGGTGCCCCCGCGCGAGAACGGCGGTCTGGCCCACGAAGTCAATGGCCAGATCCTGCTCAGCCTGCGCGCCGAAAAGAAGCTTCTGCCGGGCACCGTGATCAACCAGGTCGCCAAGGCGCGCGCCCAGGAAATCGAAGAGCAGCAAGGCTACAAGCCGGGCCGCAAGCAGATGAAGGAAATCAAGGAGCGCGTCACCGACGAGCTTCTGCCGCGCGCCTTCAGCGTCTATCGCGACACGCGCGTGTGGATCGACCCGAAGAACAACTGGCTCGTCATTGACGCGGCTGCGTCGGCCAAGGCCGACGAAGTCATCGGCCTGCTGGCCAAGTGCGTCGATCCCTTCCCGCTGGAAAATCTGTACGTCGCCCAATCGCCAGCGTCGGCCATGACCGGCTGGCTGGCAGAGGACGAAGCGCCCAGCAACTTCACCATCGACCAGGACACCGAGCTGCGCTCGTCCGGCGAAAGCGGCGCGGCCATCCGCTACGTCAAGCACTCCATTGACGCCGACGACGTGCGCCGCCACATCCAGTCCGGCAAGCAGTGCACGCGCCTGGCCATGACCTGGGCCGACCGCGTGTCGTTCGTGCTGACCGAAGGCCTGGACGTCAAGCGCGTGGCGCCCCTGGACGTACTGAAGGAAGGCAACGAAGGCGTCGCCGCGAATGACGACGAAAAGTTCGATTCCGACATGATGCTGATGACCGGCGAACTGGCCAAGATGATGGCCGAGCTGGTCGAGGCGCTGGGCGGCGAAAAGAAGATCTAAGCCTTTACCGGCATCGGCAACAAGGGCTGCCCCTGACGGAGCAGCCCTTTTTCATGCCTCGACGCTGCGGTCGCGGCCGGCCTGCTTGGCCTTGTACAACGCCTTGTCGGCGCGATCGATAAGATACGCGTAGTCGGGATGGCCATCGAAGGTCGCCACGCCGATGCTGGCCGTCACCTGCAGCGCGCCCGCCTCGGCAAGCATGAAGCGATGCCGGCGGATTTCGGCATTGAGTTTTTCAGCGGCGGCCAGCGCGGCGCCGGGTCCCGTGTCCACCAGCACGACCAGAAATTCCTCGCCGCCATAACGGAACACGAAGTCGCTGGAACGACAGGTCTGATGGACGACCTCGGCGAACTGGCGCAGGATCTGGTCACCGCCCGCGTGGCCATGCGCATCGTTGATGGCCTTGAAGTGATCGATGTCCAGCAGCAGCACCGAAAAGCTTGACCGCTGACGCTGGGCCAGCGAAATCTCACGGCCGATGACGGACGGCAGGAAGCGCCGGTTCAGCACGTTGGTGAGCGGATCGCTGCCGCTTTCGATCTCGGCCACCATGTCGAACAGGCCGTTGAGCAGATGCTTGATACGCGCCACCAGCTCTTGCAGTTCACGAACCTGGTCGGGCAGCGATTCCTGTTCGTGGCCGCTGCCTTGCATCATCCGCGGCAGCACCGTGTCATCCAGGCGCGCCACGGCCTCCGTGATCTGGCGTAGCGCCGGCGCGCTTTCAAAGAGCACCGCGCCCTTGTGCTGCAGCCACAGACCGAACTCCGAGGCTGCCAGACGCGGCAGCGCCTGCTCTGGCGTCCGGTAATGCAGGCCGATCAGCACCGCCTGACTCCACTCCAGCAACGCGGCGCGTTGGCGCTCCCGTTCGGTCGAGATGTTCTGCCCCAGCGCGAAGAGGCGATAGGCCTCGTCATTGCGCGCGCCGCGGTTGATGTCGCGCATGAACGCGCGGCTCATCTGCTCGATCGCCAGATCGAACAGGTTGCAGACGTATTGCGTGGCCACCGATGTCGCCATGCCATCCAGACCGCTTGCGCGCAGACGCTGCGCAATCTCGTTCTTCAGGATGCGGGCGCCTGCCATCACCAGATGGATCGGAATGTGGACGCGCGCATGGACCTCGCCAACCTTTTTCTGGGTGGCCAGCAGCACGTCGATGTCGCCCTGGTCGCGCACACACAGCAGGCCCTTCAACCAATGCGTCATGCCGCGATGCAGGCGGGTCGACACGATTTCATGCGAGAGCCGCGGGCCGGCCTCGGCATCGGCGAGCAAGGTGGAATAGAAGGCGTCGACGAGCTGCGTGGCGTGGTCCGACACCACCGCCGCAACCTGGCCGCGCGTATCGCCGTCGACCGATTGATAGACCGCCTCCCAGGCCTGCGCGTTGGATGCGCTCAGGTAGCAATCGTGGCCGCCGGCCGCGTTTGCGGGGGCCGCGTTTGCGGTGGCTGCAGGAGGAACACCGGTACTGCTCGAAGACATAAGCTCATCCGCCCAAGAACGGCGTGCGCGCCTGGCAGCGGCGCGCGCCCGAAAAACCAGCGCGGATTATGCTTGAATTCACCGCGGCGGGGCCGCGCTTGCGGCGCCGCCAAGAACCGTTGACGTCAATCCAGGCCGTGGAAGACCGAATCGTCGGGACCGACATGCGACGGATGCTGCCACGTCACGTCACGCAGCGAATGCTGCACCAGCCCTTCCACCCCCAGCAGCACGGCGAAGATCGCCATGCGGATGGGAATGCCGTTATCGGTCTGGCGGAAGATGGCCAGACGCGGATCGTGGTTCAGGTCCACGCTGAGGTCGTTGGCGCCCGGGCGGCTGTCGCGCGGCAGCGGGTGCATCACGATGGTCTCGGGGCTGCAATAGGCGTCGATGATGGCGCGGTTGACCTGGAAGTCCGGCGTGTAGCCTTCGTTCTCTTCGTTGGCGAAGCGCTCCTTCTGAACGCGCGTCGCGTAGATGACGTCGGCGCCGGCCAGGCCTTCGGCCAGCGAAGACTTCTGTTCGATGATGTTGCCGTTGCGGCTGGCCTGCTCGACGATGTAGGTCGGCATCTCCAGGCCCTTGGGCGAGATCAGCGAGAACTTCACGTTCTTGTACAGCGCCATCAGCTTGATGAGCGAATGCACGGTGCGGCCGTATTTCAGGTCGCCGACCATCGCGATGTGCGCGCCGTCCAGCAACTTACCCAGGCGCGAGAACTCGGTCAGGATGGTGTACAGGTCCAGCAGCGCCTGGCTGGGGTGTTCGCCCGGGCCGTCGCCGCCGTTGACCACGGGAATGTTCGTGGCGCGCGCAAATTCCGCCACCGAGCCTTGATCGGGGTGGCGGATGACCATCGCGTCCACATAGCCGCTCATGACGCGGCTGGTGTCGTAGATGGACTCGCCCTTGGCCATCGACGAGAACGTGAAGCCGGTGGTGTCGCACACCGAGCCGCCCAGGCGGCAGAAGGCGGAACCGAAGCTGACACGGGTGCGGGTGCTGGCCTCGAAGAACAGGTTGCCCAGCACGGCGCCTTCCAGCACGCGCGAGACCTTCTGACGGCGCGCGATGGGCTGCATCATGTCGGCCACGCGGAACAGGTCTTCGACGGAGTCGCGGGTGAACTGGTCTACCGACAGAAGCTGGTTCTTGCCTTCAACGGCGATGCGATCACGCAGGGGACCATCTTGTACGCTTTGCGTATATTTTTCCAGCAGCACACCGTTTTGCACGATTTCGCTGACGAAGCGCTGCACGACTTCCGGCATCGCGCGGAATTCCTGCGAACCTTCAGGCAGAAGCCAGGTATCAAGCGCCCGGCGCTTGACGCCAATGCGCGTGGCAAACACGTCGCGGGTGAGGTTGAGGCGGCGCATGGCGTCGCGCAGGAAGGCTTGCTGGGAGATGCTCATGACGGGCCCCAAAAAGAGGATTTATATACGCAGTGCGCATATTATTCCGACCATCTACACAAGTCCAATATTTTTGCGCATACGGGTTTACCCGCGCTTTTACCGCTGAGCGTAGGCCGCCGCCTGTGGTGTCGCCGTCACGGCCTGTCCGGCCGCGAACCAGCAAGCCGCGCAGAAGGCCAGCATGCTTGCCACGAAGCAAATCAGCGCCAACAATTGCGCGGGCCAGTGGCCTCGCGTCAGGTGGCCGCTGTAGCCTTGCCGCAACAGGCTGACCTGCGCCAGGTACGCAAACGCCACCCCCAGGCCGGCCAGCACCAGACCGGCCAGGAAAAACAGCAGGGGAATCTGCAGATCGGGCGCGGCGATGTCCGGCCCCACGATGCCCAATGTGAATCCGACCAGGATCAGGGCGGCACCGCCATTCAACCACCCCAGAAAACGAAACGCGCCGGCCAGCAGCGCGAACGACGTGCCGTTTGCGCGGAGCTGCTGGGCGCGGGCGTCCATGGATTAGCCGCCGGTCGCGCTACGGCACGTCGGCGTCGCGCTCTGTATCGACTTGCGCGCCGCCGCGATCTCGGCCTCGTCCCAGCGCCCTTCGCCCAGCACCGTCACGGTCACCTTGGAGGTGGCGGGACCATCGGCCTCCGCGGAAATCAGTTCGAGCACGGTTGCCGGCTGGCCGACCTTGTAAAGCTGGATTTCGTCCGGCGCGCCCTTCTCGCCAAGGCTATGGCGCCAGGCATAAGAGACGCCATAAGGATGGCTGACCTGCGTATGGCACGCGCGCACGTATTCGCCGGCTCGGCGGAATGCCGCCTGATAATTGGTGTCGACGCTGAAGGTTTCCTTCTTTGCGGTTTCCGACTCGTAGACCCCGGTGCTGGCGCATCCGGCCAACGTGGCCGCCAACGTGACAGCCACCCATACAGACTTGCGCATGATTCTTCCCGCCATTGCTATTCGGACTTTCGCGATTATGCCAGCGGCTGCAAAAAGGCCACGCCGAAAGTGCCCAAGTGCGGCACTTCCTGCGTGGCCTTGCGCCGTCATGACGGCAAAGGGCCTGATGCCCTACCGCTTTTCCGCGGCCCCTTCGATCTTTTCCCCGCCCCGCTGAATATCTTTACCGGCCCCGGCGACGGTATTGCACCCCGCCGTCAGCGCAGCAATAGAAAGCATCATGACGAGAAAGACTTTGTTCTTCATAAACATCTCCTGTCTGGGCATGGAAAAAACCGAACCCAGCATACCTCAAAGGCCGCGTCGGTGACACAAGCCGGTCACGTGTAACAACACCGACAAAAAACCGTCACCACCCTTACGCGCCGGTGACACTTGCGACGCATTCTCGCCTGTCGCGTATTTGCCGCCAATGGATTAGGATGCGCACATGACGAAGAAACAAGCATCACAATCCGCTGGCGCCAGCCCGCAAGGCTGGGGCTGGGAACAGCCCCAGTGCCGCGGACAGGCCGCCCTGGCGCTGTTCATCGACGACCTGCATCGCATCTTGCAGACCCATGCCGCCGGCAAGCTGGCGGATAGCAGCACGCTGGCGGACGCGCAGGCCCAGGTCAATGAATTGCTGGCGCGGTACAACGAAATTTCTGCCGCTCCGGAAATTTTTCTGGGGCAGTCAGTCGAACTCAAAGAAGGCATCGACCGCAGCGGCGTAGCGCATACGGTGCCGATTTTTTCGCCGCGCCTGAAACAGTCGCTGGTGTCGATGCTGGGACAAGGTCCGGGATGACGCCCCGGCAAGCGGCCCGGCTGGCGATCGCAGAGTACAGCCCCCAAAGGAAGGAGACTACAAGATGAGCACGGACAACGTTGTTGAGTTTCTCCGCCTGCTGTCCCTGGACGTCACGCTGGGCACCGCTGCCCAGCACGCCGCAAGCCAGGCAGACGCGCCGCTGGCCCTGGCCCGCTTGGCAACCTCACACGGTCTGCCGTGCAACGCTTCGGATTGGTCTTCCTTTGCACGCAACTGCCTGGACAACCTCGACCTGACCGAGGGCGACACGGGCATGGCGAACGCCACGATCTGGCAGCTGGTGCAGGATCCCGCCCACGGC
Source organism: Achromobacter sp. GQ309 (assembly GCF_059759315.1). Taxonomy (NCBI): domain Bacteria; kingdom Pseudomonadati; phylum Pseudomonadota; class Betaproteobacteria; order Burkholderiales; family Alcaligenaceae; genus Achromobacter; species Achromobacter sp. GQ309. The sequence goes on along the minus strand of NZ_JCAXDP010000003.1, from coordinate 696,719 downwards.
ACCACCATTCCCGCCAGCGCCATCACCCGTGTGATCGGCATCATCTCGCAGCCCGAAGGCGAGCCGCCGGTGGTTGGTCACGTCGTCAGCGATCTGGCGCCCCGCGCCCCGATGAGCATGGCGCCGCACCCGACGGGTTCCTGATCTTCCGGGGCTCGCAGCCCACTCAGCGCTGCGAGTTCAGGACAGACCTTTCAAGCCTGTCCCTTCAAAAAATCAATCACGCCGGCCGCGCCGCATGCGCCGCTGGCCATGCAGGCGGTCAGCAGGTAGCCGCCCGTCGGCGCCTCCCAATCCAGCATTTCCCCCACACAGAAAACGCCGGGCACGGCTTTGAGCATCAGCCCGGCCGTCAGTCCCTGGAACGCCACCCCGCCCGCCGTGCTGATCGCTTCGTCGATCGGGCGAGCTCGCCGCAGCGTCAACGGCAAGGCCTTGATCCGCTGACCGAGGCGCTCGGGGTCCTTGAAGTCTTCGGCGCTGGCGCATTCCCGCAGCAAGCCCGCCTTCACCCCCGTCAGTCCCAGCCGGCTTTGCAGATGGCTTGACATCGAGCGGGCGCCGCGCGGATGCGTCACCGCCGCCATCACCTTTGCGTGCGGCCAGTCCGGTGCAAGATCCAGCATGGCCACGGCGCTGCCATCGGCCTCGATCCGGTCGCGCAGGCTTGCGGACAGTGCATAGACGAGACTGCCTTCTATGCCTGTCTCGGACACGACGAATTCGCCCTGACGGCCAGGCCCGCCGCAGGACATGGCCACAGACTTGACCGGCTGGCCGGCAAAGCGGCTGCGAAAATGATCGGACCAGTCAACGTCGAACCCGCAGTTGGCGGGCCGCAATGGCGCAACCGGCACGCCGTGCGCCTGCAGATCCGGCACCCAGGCGCCATCGGATCCCAGTTTGGCCCAACTGCCGCCGCCCAGCGCCAGCACGACCGCATCCGCTGAATGGCGCGCTTCACCGTCGGGCGTCGCAAAGCGCAGCAAGTCCACACCGGGATTGTCGCCACGCCAGCCAAGCCAGCGATGCCGCATATGAAAGCGCACGCCCTGTCCGCGCAGCCGGGCAAGCCAGGCCCGCAACAGCGGCGCCGCCTTCATCTCCTGCGGAAACACCCGCCCCGACGAGCCCACGAATGTCTGGATGCCCAACGCATGCGCCCAATCGCGCAGACCGGCGCCGTCCATCGTCTGCAGCCATGGCTGCACGAACGGGGCGCCGTCGCCAAAGCGGGCAAGGAAAGGCTCGGCGGGCTCGCTGTGCGTCAAGTTCAGGCCGCCCCGTCCCGCCATCAGGAATTTGCGTCCCACCGAGGGCATGGCGTCGAAGACGTCCACCTGCGCCCCGGCTTCGCTCAGCCTTTCCGCCGTCATGAGACCGGCGGGGCCGCCCCCGATGACGGCAACGCGTTTGGCGGACAGGCTCATGGCGTCGTCGCCTTCATGACGGGACGCGAGCGGGAAAAGGCGGAAAGCATGCGGGAGAAGTCGGAAGGAAAAGGGACGAAAGGACGGTGCAGCCACGGGACGCAGATTGTCTCACGGCGTCAGGGCGCTTCCCACGAGCGCGCGTCGCATCTGCGCGTTCCATTATCCCGAATGGCTCGCAGCGGCCATTTCTTGACCGCAGGCGCCAAGCCTATGTTTTTGCTGGAAAAATCCGATATACGCAGCAGCTATCCCAAGGGTTTTCCACAATCCCTGTGGGTAACTGCCGCGTTCTGGGGATCGTGTCAGGCGCGCTCGGCCGCATGCATGGGGCCGGACCAGGGCTCGGCATCGAGCTGAAAACGCAGTTCCTGGTACTCGCCGTCGACCGCGACGCTGCGCAGCAGGCCGGCATCTAGCGCCTGACCCAGTGCGCGGCGGCACAGAGTTTCGGGATCGTCCGGCAGCGACTGGAACACGCCGTCGGGGATGCGCAGCCTCAGCAAGGCAGAGGGATCGCCGCGGTCGGCCGGACGGCCGATATGGATGTGGGCGGGATACCCGTGCGGGCACCAGATGCCCACGTGGTACTTGCCCTCAGCGCCCGTATCAGCAACGTAGCCGGGATGATCGTATTTTGCGGTTCCCATGGACACTCCTTCTGTGCGGCAATGTAGCGCGCGTGGCCCATGGTAGCGCAGGGTTGCGGCCGTGTGCGGCCGCGGACACCCGGGAAACTCCGGACGCGAACCGGGCATGACCCAGCGCAATCGCCAGGCGAAAAAAAAGCCGCGACAATGTCGCGGCCTTTTTTACTGCGGTCTTGGCGGGTGCACTTGAAATGCGCCGCCGGGAGACCGGGTACTGCTTGAAACTGGTTGCGGGGGCAGGATTTGAACCTACGACCTTCGGGTTATGAGCCCGACGAGCTGCCAGACTGCTCCACCCCGCGTCTGATGTGTGAATCATACATCATTTTGAAATCTTGTGCAGCGCACCCACGCGAATGTTTCCGCTTTTCGACAGAAAACCGCGAAAAACGTTGGCGACGTGGCGCAGGACAGTGCCAAGGCGCCCGGTGCAATTCAGGCAGATCACCTGCGCACTATCCAGCGCGGTGAGGCGCACCGCGCCGCCGTAGGACACCCCGTGAACCTCGCCCGCGTTGAGCCGGGCCGGTACGACGCGATGCAGGCCGCCTGCGGCTTCCAGGCCGCTTGCCGCTTCCTCGACGCGCACGCTGCCTTCGACGCAGACAACGGCAGCGCCTGCGCGCAGGACGAAACTCCGGCTGGCGCCGGCGGGTAGTTCCAGGCGAAGGCCTGGCGAGGCGGGGTCGGAATGCGGGGTCATGATGATCTCCAAATGGACCATCACAGGCTACGCGCGCCCTGCTTTGCGCAACAGCCACAAAAATCGGCTTTCTGTACCGATGCAGAGGGTCGATTTTGTGGCTGTTATGGTGTACTTTGCCTGCATCTGTGCCTACCCACCGTCCAACCCCGGGGAGCAAGATCGGCGCATGGAACCTCAACCGCTGTACCTACGCCTGGCCAATCACTACCGGCGCGCCATCCAGACGGGCGTGCTGGCCCCCGCCCAGCGCATGCCCTCGGTTCGCACGCTGGTGCGCACCCATCACGTCAGCCTGTCCACGGCGCTGCAGGCCTGCCGCCAGCTCGAGGACGATGGCCTGATCGAGGCCCGTCCCCGCTCCGGCTACTTCGTGCTGAAACCTCGCCGCAACAGCATTCCGCCCGTGGCCGAGCCGGACATCCGCCAGACCCTGGGCGCGGCGCAGTATGTCGGCATCCACGACCGGGTTTCGGACTTCATCGCCAAATGTGAAGCGCACCGGGTCAGCGCCAACTTTGCGCTGGCCGCGGCGGTGCCCCAGGCCTATCCCATGGAGGCGCTCAAGCAGGCGATGACGCGCGCGCTGCGGCAGTCGCCCGAGGTGCTGGTCAGCCCGGTGCCGCCGCAAGGGCATCCTGACCTGCGCGGCGTGCTGGCCCGTCGCGCGCTGGCCAACGGCATCAATGCCACGCCGGACGACGTCATCGTCACGCATGGCTGTATCGAGGCCCTGAATCTGGCGCTGCGTGCCGTAGCCCGGCCGGGCGACACCATCGCCGTGGAATCGCCCGCCTACTTCGGTCTGCTGCAGATCCTGGAAAGCCTCGGCATGCGCGCGCTCGAGATTCCCACCAGCCCCCAGCACGGGCTGTCGATCGAAGCGCTGGACCTGGCCTTCCAGACGCACGGCAATATCCGCGCGGTCGTCGTTGTGCCGAATTTCCAGAATCCGCTCGGTTGCGTCATGCCCGACGCGCACAAGGCGCGGCTGGTGGCGCTGTGCGAGCGCCAGCAGGTGCCGCTCATTGAAGACGACACATACGGCGCACTGACCGACGACGACACCCCGCTGGCCGCGGCGAAATCCTGGGACGCCACGGGCAACGTCATCTATTGTTCGTCGATGCACAAGACGCTGGCCCCCGGCATGCGGCTGGGCTGGCTGCTGGGCGGCCGGTGGAAAGCCCGGATCGCCATGCTGAAGTTCGCGCAAAGCCGGCCCAACGAACCACTGGCGCAGATCGCCGTGGCGGAGTACATGGGCTCGCGCGCCTACGATCGACATCTGGCCCGGCTGCGGCGAGAACTGAAGACGCAGCGCGACCTGACCGCCGAGGCGATCGCCGCGCATTTTCCGCGGGGCACGCGGCTGAGCGTGCCGCAAGGCGGGATGCTGCTCTGGGTGGAAATGCCCGAGGGCGTGTCGGGCATGGACGTCTTCGAGGCCGGGCTACGGCAAGGGATACGCGTGGCGCCCGGCGCGATGTTCTCCAATGGCGCCCGCTACAACCACTTCCTGCGCATCAGTTGCGGACAACGCATCACGCCGGAGATCTCGCACGCACTGGTGACGCTCGCGCGCATCGTGGAAGAAAGGACAGCATGAACGCGGAACTGCATCAATTCATCGCGGACTATGGCCTGTGGGCCGTGCTGGGCGGGACCTTCCTGGAAGGCGAAAGCGTGGTGGTGTTTGCGGGATTTCTGGCGCACCAGGGATTGTTCCATCTGCCCTACGTCATGCTCTGCGCGTTTGCCGGCTCGTTCATGGCGGATCAACTGCTGTTCCTGCTGGGCCGCCGCTACCGCGACCATCGCTACGTGCAGCGCATCCGCGCCAAGCCGGCGTTCGGCAAGGCGCTGGCGGCCATCGACCGATATCCCAACGGATTCATACTGGCGCTGCGCTTTCTGTATGGGTTGCGTACGGTGGGGCCGGTTGCCGTGGGCGTGTCCAAAGTGCCGGCCTTGCGTTACCTGGTGCTGAACGCCATCGCCGCCATGATCTGGGCGCTCTGCTTCAGCCTGCTGGGTTTTGTCTTCGGCCGGACTATCGAAGCGCTGCTGGGACGCCTGCACGGCGTGGAAACCAAGCTGGCCGTGGCAGTGGCGCTCGGCGTGCTGGTGTGGCTGGCCTATCAGGTCTACGCACGCCGCCGCAAATAGCGGCGGGCGCGTTCAGAACACCAGTTTGCCGTTTGCGCGCTGCACATGGCGGCGGCGCGCATTGCGGTACAGCATGCCGATGATGGGCAGCTTTGCAAGGCGGCGCAGGATCGGGTGACGCTGGTCGAAGTCGTGCCAGGCCTTGAAGCCATGGCCCATGCGCTCCCAGCTCTCCCTCGCCTGGGGGGAAAGCTTGCCGGGGTCAAATGCCGCCAGCTTTGCCGCTTCCGAAACGCGCGCCACGAGGGCGCGGTTCCGGCCTTCCAATGAATACTGATTCCGCATGGGGCCGCATATTACCCGGGCTTGGCCTGCCGTGGCGGCGGGCCGGTTGCGCGTTGCTTCGGCGCAATGGCGCCGCTTTTGACCGCCTCGCGCAAGCCGTTGTAATTGAAGGAGTTTGTGAATCTATGCCCGCGCTATCCCAAGGCTTGTCCACAGAACCTGTGGGTAACTGCCGCCGGGCGCATCACTTCAGGGCGGTCAGGACCATGTCACGCACGCTTTCGAAACCCGCGACGTATTGCGGATTCTCGGAACGCGCCAGCAGGCCGGAGTAATTCTGCTCCAGTTGCGCCTCGATGGCCTCGCGCAGGCCCGGCGAATTCTTCGCCAGATGCAGCATCGAGAGCAGCGTGGTATTGAGCGCGTCGATGCGCCCACCCTGATGCGAGATGGTGTGCACGACAACGGCGATCTGTTCCTGGATGTCCATGATGTAAGCCTCCTGGCGATGAAATCTGGCGCGAATCCTAGCATGGCGGCCGGGCGCGCCAGGGCTGACAGCAAGCGGCGCGCCTCCCCTGCCGCGGCTAGGCAAGCACCGGACGCGGCGCTAGCATGAAGCGTAGCCGCAAGAGGCACCGCGGCGCACGCCGCCGGCGCTGTCTCCGGGCGCCCGGCTCAACCGGAGCGCGCACATGAAAACGATCCAGAACTATGTCCCGCCAAGCGCCCAGTCGCTGCAACGGCTGCAAGACAGGCTGGGCTATTCTGACAGCAGAATGGCCGAGCTGGCCGGACTGGACGCTTCGACGCCATGGCCCAGTTATGTGGGCGGGCCGGAACCTCGCACGCTGGGCCGGCAGCGGCTGTTCTACATGATGGCCCGTCTGACGCTGGAAGAACCGGAATGGCAACGCGTGCTGGCCGCCATGCGTGAGGCCGGCGCGCATTTCGATTGCCAGGATCCGCACGGCGATGGCGCGGCGCCGCCGCCCGAACCGATGGCGGACGAAGAGCGCAAGTTCGGCATGCTGCTGGTCAGCCGCAACGGCTCGTTCCACGAAATGGAGCAACTGCGCGAGTTCGCCCATTTTGCGCACGAATCGGATGTCAGCCGCTTCGTGCACAGCGCGTTCTATGACAGCGACATCGACCTGTGCCGTTTCAGCTTTGCGGACCACGACGGCCTGGACGCCGCCAGCCGGGACCGCATCTTCGATGCCGCGCACAAGACCATCACGCGCTTCGAGTTCGACGGCCGCATCTATCACGGCGGCATTCCGCCCGAGTCCGACGGCTAGCGGCAACGCATTGACGCGGGCAGGCAGGCGCCTGTACCGTCGCCACTTCGCCTTCCCGCTCAACGCCATCGCTCATCGCATGAACGAACGACTTGACGCCATCGACCGGCAACTGCTGAGCCTTCTGCAGGCCAATGCGCGCGAACCCGCCGCCATCCTCGCGCGCAAGCTCGGGCTGGCGCGCACCACCGTGGTGGCGCGCATCGCGCGGCTGGAACGTGAAAGCATCGTTTCCGGCTACGGCGTGCGCCTGGGCCGGCTGCTCGAAGAGGCGGCGGTGCGCGCCTATTGCTTCATCAGCGTGCAGCCCAAGACGCCGGCCGCCGTGATCCGTGAACTGGAGCGGATGCCGGAGGTCGAGGAAGTGTCCTCGGTCAGCGGTCCCTACGACTACCTGATCTTCCTGCGCTGCGAGACCCACGAACAACTGGACGCGCTGCTGGACCGTATCGGGCTCATCGACGGCGTGAATCAGACGCAGACCTCGATCGTGCTCAGCCGCAAGATTGATCGGCGCAGCGCGGTTGCCGCTCCCTGAGCCGCCTCGCGCCCCTCGCGCGTCTTTCCGGCGGGCGCCACATGGTGGTGTAATGGGGCCTGTCGCGAATCCTGGATTTTTCATGCTTGCTCGCCTTGCCCCTGCCGCCGCCCTCCTCGTCCTGTTGACCGCGTGTTCCAGCATGAGCGAGGTCACGTCCGTCAACAAGGACCAATACAGCGTCACCTATAGTTCCGGCACGCAACTGCTGAGCTGGGTCGAGATCAAGAACCAGGCATTGCAGCGTGCCGACCAGCACTGCCAGTCGCTCGGCCGCAAGCTGGTCAAGCCCAGCGTGACGTCCAACCACGCCACCGGCCTGGGTTCCAAGCGCGCCACGGTCACGTTCGAATGCGCGCCCATCGATCCTCCCAAGAACACCGCTCAGTAAGCGCCCACGGCCACCATTGTGAACACTCTCCTGCCTGTGGGCATCACCATGGGCGATGCCGCCGGCATCGGTCCCGAAATCGTCGTCAAGGCCTGTGCGCAGGGATTGGGCGCGCCCTGTGTGGTGTATGGCGATGCTGGCGCGCTGCGCCGCGCGGCGACGCAATTGGGCGCCCGCCTGGATATCACCGAGATCGCGGACATCAGCCAGGCCCGGCCGGACGCCGCTGGAATCCAGGTGGTGGCTTGCAGCCCCACCCTGCCCGCCGACCTGCCGCTGGGTAAGGTCAGCGCCCTGGCGGGCCGCGGCGCCTACGATTATGTGTGCGCGGCCATCGACGATGCGCTTGCCGGACACATCCGCGCCGTCGTGACCGCCCCGTTGAACAAGAAGTCCATGCACGAGGCCGGCATCGACTATCCGGGCCACACCGAAATCCTGGCGGACCGCTCCGGCACGCAGGACTTTGCGATGATGCTGGCCAACAATGAGCTGCGCGTGCTGCTCGTGACCATCCACGTCGCATTGGCCGACGTCATGGCGCGCATCACGCCGCAGGCCGAATTGACCGCGATGCGGCTTGCGGATCGCGCCTGCCGCCAGATGGGCATCGCGCAGCCGCGCGTCGCCGTCGCGGGTCTGAATCCGCATGCGGGCGAAGGCGGCAAGTTCGGCCGCGAAGACATGGACATCATCGAACCGGCCATCGCTGCCGCCCGCGCGGAAGGCATCGATGCCAGCGGCCCCTGGCCGGGCGATACCGTCTTCATGCGCGCCCGCCGCGGAGAGTTCGACATCGTGGTGGCGCAGTACCATGACCAGGGCCTCATCCCGGTGAAGTATCTGGGCCTGGACCACGGCGTGAACGTCACCGTCGGCCTGCCGTTCGTGCGCACCAGCGTGGACCACGGCACCGCATTCGACATCGCCGGCCAGGGCGTGGCCGACCACGCGTCGCTGGTGGAAGCGTTCGATCTGGCGCTGGCGATGACGCCTTGAGCGCGTAAAGATCCGCAGACTGCCTCAGCGCGCGGACGCTTGCGGCCTTCTCGCGACGGGTCCGCGACGGTGCGGGTCTACAATACGCCCCGTTTCCGGCGCCCCGCGCCGCCGCTTTTCCGTTCTTCCTCCCTTCCCATGTCCCGCCTCGTTCGACTTCTGCCCGACCGCTTCACCCTCTACCTGATCTGCACCGTCATCATCGCCAGCTTCCTGCCCGCCCATGGGCAAGGCGTGGTGGTGTTCGGCTGGATCACCAACGTGGCCGTCGGCCTGCTGTTCTTCCTGCACGGGGCGCGCCTTTCGCGCGAGGCCATCATCGCCGGCCTCACGCACTGGAAGCTGCACCTGACCATCTTCTCGGCCACGTTCCTGATGTTCCCGCTGCTGGGGCTGGCGCTGCAGCCCGTGCTGGAGCCGCTGGTCACCCCGGAGCTTTACCTGGGCATCCTGTTCCTGTGCTGCCTGCCTGCCACCGTGCAATCGGCCATCGCGTTCACCTCCATGGCGCGCGGCAACGTGCCCGCCGCGGTGTGCAGCGCGTCGGCCTCCAGTCTGCTGGGCATCTTCCTCACGCCCCTGCTGGTCGGCACGGTCGTCGCCAACGCCGGCAGCGCGCCGATCTCGTTCGACGCCGTCGGCAAGATCATGCTGCAACTGCTCCTGCCGTTCGTGCTGGGCCAGTTCGCGCGGCGCTGGATCGGCGCGTGGGTGCACAAGCGCAAGGCCATGCTGAAGTTCGTGGACCAGGGCTCGATCCTGCTGGTGGTCTACACGGCGTTCTCCGAGGCCATCAATGAAGGCCTGTGGAGCAGCACCCCGATTCCCGCGCTGGTCGGCCTGGTCGTGAGCTGCGGCGTGATTCTGGCGCTGGCGCTGGGCCTGTCCGCACTGGCCGGCCGGATGTTCGGCTTCAGCATCGAAGACCGCATCACGCTGCTCTTCTGCGGCTCGAAGAAAAGCCTGGCCAGCGGTATTCCGATGGCCCAGGTGCTGTTCGCCGGTCACGCCGTGGGTGCTGTGGTGCTGCCGCTGATGCTGTTCCACCAGATCCAGCTCATGGTCTGCGGCGTACTGGCGGCGCGCTACGGCAAGCGCCCCGACGCCACGCACTGATCGCCGTCTCGTACAAAAAAAACCGCGCGGCTGCGCGGTTTTTTTTGATGTGGCGATGTGCGGAATCAGTACATGTCCCGCGGCTGCGCGCCGGAGAAGTTCAAAAAGCGCGTGCTGGAACCCTGGAACGTCAGACGCACCGTGCCGATCGGGCCGTTACGCTGCTTGCCGATGATGATCTCGGCCGTGCCCTTGTCCGGCGAATCGGGGTTGTAGACCTCGTCGCGGTAGATGAACAGGATCACGTCCGCGTCCTGTTCAATTGCGCCCGATTCGCGCAGGTCGCTCATGACGGGGCGCTTGTTGGGACGCTGTTCCAGGCTTCGGTTGAGCTGCGACAGTGCGATCAGCGGGCAATTCAGTTCTTTGGCCAGACCCTTGAGCGAGCGGCTGATTTCCGACACTTCGGTGGCCCGGTTTTCGCCGGAACCGTTGCCGGACATGAGCTGCAGGTAGTCGATGATGATGAGGCCAAGCTGGCCGCACTGGCGCGCCAGACGACGCGCGCGGGCGCGCACTTCCATGGGACTGAGCGCCGGCGATTCGTCGATGTAGACCTGCGCATCCTGCATGAGCTGCACGGCGTGCGTGACGCGCGGCCAGTCTTCGGCGATCAGCTTGCCCGTACGCATGCGGTGCTGGTCCAGGAGTCCCACGGAACCCAGCATACGCATGGCGAGCTGCACCGCGCCCATTTCCATGGAGAACACCGCCACGGGCAGGCCCTCTTCGATGGCGACGTGCTCTCCGATGTTCATGGAGAACGACGTCTTGCCCATGGACGGGCGGCCGGCCACGATGATCAGGTCGCCACCCTGCATGCCCGACGTCATCTTGTCCAGATCGGTGAAGCCCGTGGGCACGCCCGTCACGTCGGACGTGCTCTCGCGGTGGTAGAGCTCGTCAATGCGCTCGACCACCTGCGTCAGAAGCGGTTGGATCTCCTGGAAGCCGGCCGCGCCGCGCGCGCCTTCCTGGGCGATCTTGAACACCTTGGATTCGGCCTCGTCCAGCAGCTGGCGCGCTTCCTTGCCCTGCGGGTTCATGGCGGCCGACGAGATTTCGTCCGCGATCGACACCAGCTTGCGCAGCATCGCGCGCTCGCGCACGATCTCGCCGTACCGGCGGATGTTGGCGGCCGACGGCGTGTTGTGCGCCAGGGCATTCAGGTAAGCCAGCCCGCCGGACTCTTCGGCCTTGCCCGCGCTGACGAGGGACTCGTGCACGGTGATGACGTCGGCCGGGCGCGCCAGACCAATCAGGCGCGCAATGTGGTGCCAGATCAGCCGGTGGTCGTGACGGTAGAAGTCTTCTTCGAGAAGCACATCCGCGATACGGTCCCAGGCAGCGTTGTCCAGCAGCAGTCCGCCCAGGACTGACTGCTCCGCCTCGATGGAATGCGGGGGGACGCGCAGGTACTCGAGCTGGGAATCGGCGGGTGTGTTCATGGCTTCAATAGTAACGGCTGCAGGATATCCGCGACGCGGAAAAACCCTTGGATGTCGCGCGAGGGGAATCGGGCAAGGATGGGGCGCAGCGGCATGGCGATGCCGCACAGCACGCGCGCCAGGCGCTTCAAGCGGGCCCTGACCTCGGGGTCGGGATTGCAGTCCAGGTAGACATCGAGCGCCAGCTTGCCCAGCGTGCGCGCATCTGCATCGCCCAACTTGCGCAGCGACACCAGCGAGGCCAGCATCTGGAACAGGTCATAGGCCTGCGCCAGCGGCCGCGACAGCGTCGCGCCGATGTTTTCCTCGAAGTCGATGCGCCAGATCTCGCCATCGCGCAGCGTAACGTTGCGGATCTGCGCCCCGCCATGCCACATGCCGCGGGCATGGAAAGCGGCCAGATCGGCCGCCGCGGCGCGCGCGAGCCACATGCGCGAGGTGGAGTCTTCGTTGCGGATGAGGTCCGCCAGGTCTTCGCCCACGAACTCCAGCACCAGCAGGTTCTGCTCCCGCCACCACACCTCGGGGACGCGCGACCCTGCTTCCAGCAACTGCGCCAGGCGCTGCCCTTCGTGGGCCAGACCGTTGCGCAACAGCACGCTGGGACGCGGAAACTCGCCCAGGAAGACCTTGCAGCCCACGGCGAGGAACAAGGCGCGCACGTAGCGCAGCACATAGCTCACGCTCTGCAGGATGCCGGGCCGGCGCCGCTTGATGATGCAGCGCACGCCATCTATCGTCACATCCCGCACCGAAGGTTCACGCGACGCATCCACGCTGTCGAGCCAGGCTCGCAGGCCGGGCGGCGCGTTGTGATGGACAGGCGGATGAGTCAAGAGGTCCTCTGGAATGACAGCGTAAAACGAGGGTGCGTCGCCGCGCACCATTCAGCACGACATCGGCACATGGCTGAAAAAAGAAAAAAAGCCGGCACGCGGGCCGGCTTCTTTTTACCGCGACTGCCGGATCAGGACAGTTCGCCTTCGACCAGAACCGTGATGTCGACCACGACGTCGGCGTGCAGGGCGACCTGGACCGGGTACTCGCCGATGGCCTTCAGTTGGCCATTGGGCAGACGCACTTGGGCCTTTTCGACGGCTTCGAACGAAGCCTTCTTCAGACCTTCGGCGATGTCGGCGTTGGTGACCGAACCGAACAGACGACCGTCAACGCCGGCCTTCTGAACGATCTTGAGCTGGTAGCCGTTCAGGCGCTCGCCCAGGGCTTGGGAAGCGGCCAGCTTTTCAGCCTGGACCTTTTCCAGCTCGGCGCGGCGGGCTTCGAATTCCTTCAGGGCGGCGTCGGTTGCGCGACGGGCCTTCTTCTGGGGAATCAGGAAGTTGCGGGCGTAGCCATCACGCACACGCACGACTTCACCCAGGTTGCCCAGGTTGACGACTTTTTCGAGCAGAATAACTTGCATTTCAGTGCCCCGGATTAGTTGTGGTTGTCGGTGTAAGGCAACAGAGCCAGGAAGCGCGCGCGCTTGATGGCGGTGTCCAGCTGGCGCTGGTAGATTGCCTTGGTGCCGGTCAGGCGAGCCGGGATGATCTTGCCGTTTTCTTGCACGAAGTCGCGCAGGGTGTCCAGATCCTTGTAGTCGATCTCTTCGACGCCGGCTGCGGTGAAGCGGCAGAACTTACGACGCTTGAAGAGCGGGTTCTGCTGCGTGAATTTGCGTTTTTCTTTGCGTTTTCCGAAGAAAGCCATGATATGTGCCTTTATGTTTGAGGGGACGGGGTCAATGCCCACTTCCCCATAACCTATCCGAATTCAGAAGGCGCTCTCGCACCCTGTGTCTCATTGCCTTCAGGCCACCTGCGGATCGCGTCCAGCGCTTCCGCTGATCTTGCGCGCCTGCTGCAGATGCAGCTTGATCTTCACCGAGTCCTTGCGGGCGGGAGCCAAAAACCCCTGCACCAGCAATTCAGACCCTAAAGCGGTGTTTCTCAAGAGCAGCGCCAGATCTCCCAGTGCCACGGCGGAAATCGTCAGTTCGACACGGCGCGGGTGGCCGGCTTCGATGACTTCCGACTCGTGCGCCAGCAGCATTTCCAGCGCTGGCAAACCGGCGGGTGTGTGGCGCAAAGGCTCGCATTCGAGAACGCGGGCGCTGAGTTCCAGCTTGTTCATCCTGCCTGGTACCGAGGGGACTTGATGCAATGAGCTCTGCGTGAGCCTGCTTACTCGGCCTGAGCCGGAGCAGCTTCCGCCGAAGCCTTGCGGGCTTCTTCGCGCTCGACCGACTTCATCATGATCGACGGGGTGGTCTGGGCCTTCTTGGTCTTGATGACCAGGTGGCGCAGCACGGCGTCGTTGTAGCGGAACGAGTGTTCCAGCTCATCCAGCGTGGCTTGGCCGCACTCGATGTTCAGGCAGACGTAGTGAGCCTTGACGAGCTTCTGGATCGGGTAGGCCAGTTGACGGCGGCCCCAGTCTTCCAGGCGATGGATCGAGCCGCCTTGGCCCGTGACCAGCGCTTGGTAACGCTCGACCATGGCGGGCACTTGCTCGCTTTGGTCGGGGTGAACAATAAACACTACTTCGTAGTGACGCATGAGTAAAACTCCTTGAGGATGTCTTGCTGGCCAAACGTCTTGCACCCGCGCTTTCCATCATGGGTGGATCAACATCGTTGACGTTTCGCCGCAAGGGGCAGCCCGCTACCCAAAAACCATGGGTGGTCGAGCAAGAAAGCTCTCGATTATCACCGATTGGGCGGTCGCTTGCAAGCCGGCGTAGGCTTAAGAAATAAGGGACGCGTTTCGGGCAGGTTCCTGCCCGCCAGTTGCAGGCAGGTCGGCGGCGGTGATCGCCCGCGGCCGGTTCACGGCGCTGACCATGACGTAGCTGATGATCATGAGCAGGAACCAGGAACCCAGCTTGGCGATGGAAACGGCCTGCCAGACCTGCGCCTGGTTGGGATAGCGCCACGCATTGGCGAAGGTGCCGATGTTTTCGGCAAACCAGATGAACAGCGCCACCAGCACGAAGCCCAGCAGCAGCGGCATGCGCCGGTAGACCCGCCAGATCCGGAAATACACCCACGTGCGCGCGAACAGGACGGCGGTCATGGCGAACAGCGCCCATCGGAAGTCCATCACGTAATGGTGCGCGAAGAAGTTCACGTAGATCAGCACCGACAACACGGCGGTCGCGGCCAGCGGCGGATGCGCACGAAAGCGGAAATCGAATAGCCGCCACACGCGTGCCAGGTAGCTGCCCACCGCGGCGTACATGAAGCCCGTGAAAAGCGGCACACCGCCGATGCGCAGCACGCTGGCTTCGGGATAGATCCACGAGCCGGCGGCGGTCTTGAAGATTTCCATGCAGGTGCCGACCACATGAAACATCAGGATCACGCGCGCTTCGCTCCAGGTTTCCATGCGCAGCGCGAGCAGCGCGGCCTGGATGCCGAGCGCGGCGAGCGTCAGGAAGTCGTAGCGCGCCAGCGCGGCATCCTTGGGATACCACCAGTGCGTGCCCAGCAGCAGCGCGCACATCAGGCCGCCGAACAGGCACGCCCACGCCTGCTTCACGCCGAAGCGGAAGAACTCGTAAAGCGCCACGCCAAAGCGGCCGCGGCTCGCCAGATTGCTGGCCAGCCGCGCTTCCCATTGCTGCAGATCGGCGATGAGCGGCCAGTCGCTGGCCGCCGGGTGGCGCACGGGCGTTCAGCCTTCGACGACGGCGTAGGCCGAGTGGTTGTGAATGGACTCGAAGTTTTCGGCCTCGACGCGATAGCGCGCGATGCCGGGATGCGCGTTCAGGCGGGCCGCCACGTCGCGCACCAGGTCCTCGACGAACTTGGGATTGTCGTAGGCGCGTTCAGTGACGAACTTTTCGTCGGGGCGCTTGAGCAGGCCCCACAGTTCGCAAGAGCCTTCGTCTTCGATCAGACGGATCACGCCGTCCATCGAGATGTCTTCATTCAGGATGGCCGACACCGTGACGTGCGAACGCTGGTTGTGCGCGCCGTATTCGGAGATGGCCTTCGAACACGGGCACAGGCTGGTGACCGGCACCTGGACCACGAGCTCGAATTCGACGCGGTCGGCCTGCGCGCGCGCGATCCACTGGACCTCGTAATCCAGCAGGCTCTGCACGCCGGAGATCGGCGCGGACTTGTTGATGAAGTACGGGAACGATGCCGTGATGTCGCCGCGCTCGGCATGCAGCAGCGGCAGCATGTCGGCTGCCATGGTGCGGAACAGCGCCGGCGTCATGGCCGTAGTGCGGTATTTTTCGAGCAGGGCCACGAAACGGGACATGTGCGTGCCCTTTTCTTCGGGCGGCAGGGCCACGGTCAGCGTCCAGCTGGCCACCGTGCCTTGCGCCGAGCCGTCGCCGCTCTGGACCAGCATGGGATGACGCACGCCGCGGATGCCAACGCGCTGGATCGGAATATGCCGCGTGTCGGTGGCGCTCTGGACGTCGGGCATCACGATGGCGGGGTCGATCGGAGAATTCATTTCGGCTTACCTGTCCGGGCCGGCCCGCCATGGCGCAACGTGCTGGCCCAGTTGTCTTGAGAAGGGGCTAATTATCGCCCAGCCACGCGCAATGAGAAGGGGTAACCCCACGGCGCCATGCGGGCGGGGCCGGAACAGTGTGTTTCATCCTTGCGTCCGAAGACGCATGTCCTCGGCCGCAAGGACCAGCCGGAATCAGGTCGGCCGGATCACTTCAACAGGTCGGCGTAGCGCGTGCGGATCGACTGCTCGATGCCCGCGGCATCCAGACCCAGCCCCACCAGCAGGGCCGATTGCTCGCCGTGGTCGATGAATTCATCCGGCAGGCCAAGCTGCAGCACCGGAATCAGGACGCCGGCGGCGCTCAGCACCTCGAGTACCGCGCTGCCTGCGCCGCCCATGATGCAGGCGTCTTCCAGGGTGACGAGCGCGTCGTGGCGGCTGGCCAGATCCAGGATCAGGTCGCGGTCGATCGGCTTGGCAAAGCGCATGTCGGCGACGGTGGCATCCAGCTTGCCGGCGGCGCCCAGCGCAGCCTGCACCAGCGTGCCAAAGCCCAGGATGGCGATCTTCTTGCCTTCGCGGCGGACGACGCCCTTGCCCAGTTCAACGGTATCGAGGCTCTGACTTTCAGCCGCGCCGCAGCCCGCGCCGCGCGGGTAACGCACCGATGCCGGCCCGGGGTGCTGATAACAGGTCGACAGAAGCAGGCGGGTTTCGTTTTCGTCGGAAGGCGTGGCCACCACCATGTTCGGCACGCAGCGCAGGAAGGCGATGTCGTAATTGCCGGCGTGCGTGGCGCCGTCGGCGCCCACGATGCCGGCGCGGTCCAGCGCAAACGTGACGTCCAGGTTCTGCAGGGCGACGTCATGGATGAACTGATCGTAGCCGCGTTGCATGAAGGTGGAATAGATGGCGACGACCGGCTTCTGGCCTTCGCAGGCCACGCCCGCGGCGAACGTGACGGCATGCTGTTCGGCAATGCCCACGTCGAAATACCGCTGCGGGAAGCGCTGTTCGAATTCGACCAGGCCGCTGCCTTCGCGCATGGCGGGCGTGACGGCCACAAGGCGCGCATCCTGCTGCGCCGTGTCGCACAGCCACGTGCCGAACACCTGCGTGAAGGTGCGCTTGCCCGGCGCCTTCGATTGCTGGATGCCGACCGCCGGATCGAACTTGCCGGGACCGTGATAAAGCACGGGATCGGCTTCGGCCAGCTTGTAGCCCTGGCCCTTGCGCGTGACGACGTGCAGGAACTGCAGGCCTTCGAGGGCTTTCAGGTTCTGCAGCGTGGGAACCAGCGCGTCCAGGTCATGGCCATCGATGGGGCCAACGTAGTTGAAGCCGAACTCTTCGAACAGCGTGGCGGGCGTGACCATACCCTTGGCGTGCTCCTCGAAGCGGCGCGCCAGCTCAAGCACCGGCGGCACGTGCTGCAGCACCGCCCGCCCCACGTTCTTGGCCGTGGCGTAGAAGCGTCCGGACATCAGGCGCGCCAGATAGCGGTTCAGCGCCCCCACCGGCGGCGAGATCGACATGTCGTTGTCGTTCAGGATCACCAGCAGGTTGATGTCGGGCGTGACGCCCGCGTTGTTCATGGCCTCGAACGCCATGCCCGCGGACATGGCGCCGTCGCCGATCACGGCAATGTGCTGGCGCTGTTCGCCCGCATTGCGCGAGGCCACCGCCATGCCCAGGGCCGCGGAGATCGACGTGGACGAATGCGCGGTGCCGAAGGCGTCGTACTCGGATTCGCTGCGCTTCGGGAAGCCCGAAATGCCACCTTGCTGGCGCAGCTTGGCCATGCCGGCGCGGCGTCCCGTCAGGATCTTGTGAGGATAGGACTGATGACCCACGTCCCACACGATGCGGTCGTGCGGCGTGTCGAACACCTGGTGCAGCGCCAGCGTGAGTTCGACGGTGCCCAGGTTGGACGACAGGTGTCCGCCCGTTTTGGACACCGACTCCAGCACAAAGCCGCGCAGTTCATCGGCAAGCTTTTTCAGTTCGCGGCGATCCAGGCGCTTTAGGTCAGCCGGCGATTGAATACGGTCCAGTAAATCTGTCGTCATGCTTTTATGGGGTTCGTTGGCCCGGCCTACCAAGAAGGCCGGGCTGATCTCGGATCAGCGGTCTCGAAGAACGATGAAGTCGGCGAGCTGGGCCAGACGCGCGCCGGCGTCGCCCAGCGGCGCCAGGGCGGCCAGCGCCGCCACGCGCAGTTCCTCGGCAAAGGCCCGGGCTTCGTCCAGGCCCAGCAGGGACACGTACGTAGGCTTGTTTTCGGCGGCGTCCTTGCCCGGCGTCTTGCCCAGGCTGGCGCTGTCCGCGGTGACGTCAAGAATATCGTCGACCACCTGGAACGCCAGGCCCATGGCCTGCGCGTAGGCGTCCAGCGCCTGGCGCGATGCCGAGCTGGCGCCCGCCACGATGCCGCCCAACGCCACGCTGCATGCCAGCATGGCGCCGGTCTTCATGCCGTGCATCATCTGCAGTTCATCGCGCGACAGCGAGCGGCCGACGCTGAACAGGTCGATCGCCTGCCCGCCCGCCATACCCTGACTGCCGGCCGAGCGGGCCAGCGACTGGGTGGCCTGGACGATCAACGCCGGGGCGATCGGCATGGACGCGATCAGTTCGAATGCCAGCGGCTGCAGCGCGTCGCCCGCCAGCATGGCGGTGGCTTCGTCGAACTGCACGTGCGTGGTGGGACGGCCACGGCGCAGCGTGTCGTCGTCCATGCAGGGCAGATCGTCGTGGATCAGCGAGTAGGCGTGGATCAGTTCGACGGCTGCGGCCGCGCGGTCCAGCGAGGCCTCGATGGCAAGCACGCTGCCGCTGACGGGGCAGGCCTGTCCGGCGGCATAGACCAGGGCGGCGCGCACGCGCTTGCCGCCGCCGAGCACGGCGTAGCGCATGGCTTCATGCAAGCGGGCAGGCGCCTGATCCGCCGGGGGCAGCAGGTCGTCGAGCACGTCTTCGACGTGGCGCGCACGGCCTTGCAACCACTCGGAAAATGCGAGTTGAGTTTGCTTCATCGGTGTCTTATTCGTCGTCCAGCGCCGCGGGATCCAGCGGCCGCAGCAGGCCGCCCTCGAGGACCTTGACCTGCTGCTCGGCCTGCGCCAGGCGATCCTGGCACACCCGCGTGAGCGCCACGCCGCGCCGGTAGGCAGCCAGCGATTGCTCGAGCGGCAGCGATCCGTCTTCCATGGCCGCGACCAGTGATTCCAGTTCGGCCAGCGCCGTTTCGAAATCCTGGGGCAAGGGACGATCGTCGTTCTGCGGATCAGCTTGAGTGGGTTTGGCCAAACGGGCCTCCGGGGCACTTGGGGGTGGATTAATCCGTGAATTGTACGAGATAGCCAGACGCGGCCCGGATGCGTCCCATGCCCTAGGCCTGCGTGCCCGCCAGGCCCGCCACCGCCGCCAGGAGCGCCGGGGCGACGTGATCCCGAAGATGCGAAGCCTCCAGCAAGCTGGCCGGCCCGCCGCAGCTCATGACGAAGACGCCTTCGCCCGTGATGGACGTGAACGGCACGGCCACGGCATTGATGCCGGATTGCCATTCGCCGATGGCGCAGCAGCAGCCGGCCTGCGCCAGTTCGGCGCGCGCCCGCGCGATGGCCTCGGGCGCCGGCGCCGCCTGGTCCAGGCGCGCGAGGACGGCGTCGCACTCGTCTTCGGGCAGACTGGCCAGGTACGCACGTCCCATGGCGCTGTCCAGCGTGGCGCGGTAGCCCACGGGCAGGCGCAGGTACAGCGCGGACGAGCCGTGGATCGCTTCGACGTAGGTCATGGCGTCGCCGTCGAAAGCGCCCAGCGCCACCGCGCCGCCGGTCTCGCGCGCCAGATCGGTCATGGACGCCTTGGCCAGTTCGCGCACTTCCAGGCCGGCAAGCAGGCCGAATCCCAGCGCCAGCACGCCATAGCCGGGCGAATACTTGCCGGTGTCGGGGTGATAGCGCAGGTAACCCAGTTCCGTGAGCGTGTAGGTGATCCGGCTGATGGTGGGCTTGGGCAGGCCGGTCAGGCACGCCAGATCCAGGTTGCCCAGCGCGGCCACGCCGTGGCGGAAGCACCGCAGCACGTCCAGGCCGCGCGCCAGCGCCGTGATGAAGTCAGGGGAATTGGCGCCCTCGCCCGCGCCGGCGGCCCGCTTGCGGCGGGCGGGCAGGCTCAGTTCAAGCTTCTGGTCTGGCTTGGACGGCGGGAGGGTGATGCGCTTGGCGCCAGAAAACGGTTGCATTTATATACGCTTCGTTTTTATAGTTTATTTCGAAAGACAGAATTAAATTCCATATTCCGGAATTTAAAACATCCAAGGAGACCTGGCAAGCGACGTCGTGAACGATATGCGCGTCAGCCAAGCCAGGCCCGGCGATCCACTCTGACCATGCGACTTCAAGGGGAAAACATGATTCGCAACAGCTTCAAACTGCTCGCCACCCTGGTGCTCAGCGCCGCCGCGCTGGGCGCCCAGGCCGATACGTATCCGTCCCGCCCGATCAAGGTGATCTCGCCCTTCCCGGCGGGCGGCGCCACCGACGTGCTGACGCGCGTCCTGGCCGAGCGGATGGCCAAGAACCTGGGCCAATCCATGATCGTGGAAAACAAGGCCGGCGCAGGCACGTCGATTGGCGCGGCCTATGTCTCACGCGAAGCGCCGGACGGCTACACCATCCTCATGGCCACCAACTCGACGCTGGTGACCAACCGCTATCTCTACAAGGAACTGCCCTACGACCCGGACAGCTTCGCCAAGATCGGCATGGTGGGCGTCGGCCCGCTGGTTCTGCTGTCCTCGCCCAAGCGGCCGTTCAACAGCACGCAGGACGTGGTGGCGTACGCCAAGCAGAATCCGGGCAAGCTGACGTTCGCGACCTTCGGCCCGGGCACGTCGTCGCACCTGGCCGGCGAACTCTTCAAGGAACGCGCCGGCATCGACATCCTGCACGTGCCCTTCAAGGGCGCCACGCAGGCCCTGCCCGCCCTGATCAGCGGCGACGTGGACCTGTTCTTCGACATGGTGGCGACCGGCATGCCGCAGGCTGACGCCGGCAAGGTCAAGGTCTTTGCAATCACGAGCCCCACGCGCCTGGCGACCGAGCCCAACGTGAGCACGCTGGCCGAGCAAGGCTATCCCGCGTTCGACATGACCGCGTGGTTCAGCTTCGTGGCCCCCAAGGGCACGCCGGCACCCGTTGTCGAGCGCCTGCAGGCCGCGCTGACCGAAACGCTGAAGGACGAAGCGGTGAAAAAGCGCCTGCTGGACATGGGCATCGACCCGCGTTCGGGCACGGCGGCCGAGCTGGACAAGCAGATCAAGACCGAGCAGCCCATCGTGTCGCAGCTCATCAAGCAGGCCAACATCGTCCTGCAGTAAGCCTGCCTTCACGCCGGTTTCGTGACAAAACGTTCGCGGAGTGCCGGCCCGCGACCGGCGTGCCCGCGGCCCTGCCGCGAGCATGCCTTTCCCCCCGACAGCGCCCTCACGGCCCTGTCGGTTTTTTACGCGCGGCCTAACCCCTGGATACAGAAATCGGCGTCACGTCGCTGCTAAGGTAAGGCGCAGTCGCCGAACCATTCCGGGAGCCCGATGCCTCAGACCGAAGACCGATACGCCCGCCTGGACTCAGCCCGCTGGCTGGCTGCGCTGGCCGTCGTTCTGCTGCACAGCGCCGCACTCATCGTCAGCGATCCCGCCGCCCACGGCCGCGGCGCATGGCTGGCCGCCAATCTGTACGACTCCGCCGCACGCTGGTGCGTGCCCGTCTTCGTGATGGTGAGCGGCGCCCTGCTGCTCGACCCCGACAAGCCCCAGGACGCGCGGCGCTTCTACAGCCGCCGTCTTGCGCGCATCCTAGCCCCGCTGCTGTTCTGGACGCTCTTCTACCTGGCATGGCGCACGGGGCTGGACTGGTGGGACGACGGCCGCATCGATTTTTCGTTCTGGCCGCGCAAGGTCGCGCAGGGCGAGCCTTACTACCACCTCTGGTACCTGTACATGATCGTGGGCCTGTACCTGTTCGCGCCGCTGGTCCGCGTGCTGTATGTGCGCAGCACGCCGAAGGCGCGCGCGCTGTGGGTCGTCGGCATCCTGGGCGTGGCGATTCTTGACGCCCTGTACCGCCGCGCGCTCGGCGCGCCGCATGGCTTTTTCCTGACGTGGTTCCTGCCTTACCTGGGCTACTTCGTCGCGGGCCGTCTGATCTTCGATGGCGAGATGCGCGTTCCGCGCCCGGGCCTGATGCTGGCCGCCACCGTGGCCGCGACCGCGTTGGGCGTGACCGTCATGTCCAACGGCCACGTGCTGGACACCTACTTCTACGACTACTTCAGCCTGACGGTGCCGTTCATGTCGCTGGCTGCGTTCCAATGGATCGTGTCCTCGCCGCGATTGCCAAGGCTTGCAGCGCTGGCCCCGTTGACGTTTGGCGTCTATCTCATCCATCCCGTCTTCCTGGATGTCGCGCGCCGCGTCGGGGCTTTTTCGGGCCAGGACCGCGATGCGTGGGTGGTGCCGCTCCTGACGATGATGGTGTTCGCCTTGTCGGCCGCCAGCAGCTGGTTGCTCAGGCGTCATCCGGCCACCCGCCGGCTCGTCTGAAAGACCTACGGAATAAAGGGTTAATCGCGGTTTGCGCGCGGTCAAACCCACCCCGGGATTCACGCGAATGGCCTGCCCTTTTGCCACGGGCGTCGTACAAGCCCTTGGGGTACAATTCACGGCTTATTTGATCGGCCAGACACCGATTTTTCTTCGCGCCAGTACGGATTCAACCAGGCTCGAATTCACGAACAAGGCCCCCGGCAAACACCGCGAGGGACCTGGACTTGAACAAAAGCGCCTGGCAAGGCTCAAACCGTCCTGGCTTTTTTATCCGAGCGGAGGGAATCATGACCGACATCGGTCGGATGGCACATGTCGTGCCAGCTCGCACCCAGCTACCCGTCAGCGCTTATTTTGACGAAGCCCTCTTTGCCCGCGAGCAAGAACTCATTTTCAAGCAATCCTCGCTGTACGTCGGCCACCAGAAATTGGTGCCCGAAATCGGGGATTGGCGTACGTTGGTCCAGGAAAACGGAGGGCGCTCGCTGGTTCGCAACCAGCATGGCGTCGAACTCATCTCAAATGTCTGCCGTCACCGTCAGGCATTGATGCTTGGTGGCGAAGCCGGCAACGTGGCCGGCAACTGCAACACGCACGGCAACCTGAAGGCAACCGGCGGCAACATCGTCTGCCCGCTGCACCGCTGGACGTACAACAACCAAGGCGAGTTGTTGGGCGCGCCGCAGTTCGAAACCACGCCCTGCATGAACCTGCAGAAGTTCCGCCTGCGCGATTGCCACGGGCTGCTCTTCGAAGGCCCGCGCGACCCGGCTGCCGACATGGCGCCACTGTTCGGGCGCCCCGAGTTCGACTTCGGCGACTACGTGCTGGATCACGTTGAAGTGCATCAGTGCAACTACAACTGGAAGACCTTCATCGAGGTCTACCTCGAGGACTACCACGTCGGCCCGTTCCATCCCGGACTGGGGCGCTTCGTCACCTGCGACGACCTGACCTGGGAGTTCAACGACTGGTACAGCCTGCAGAAGGTGGGCGTGCACAACGCGCTGGCGCAGCCGGGTTCGGACGTGTACAAGCAGTGGCACGACCGCCTGCTGTCGTTCCGCGAAGGCGACGCCCCCGACTTCGGCGCCGTGTGGGTCACGTACTTCCCGACCCACATGATCGAGCTCTATCCGCACGTGCTGGTGCTGTCCACGCTGTACCCGAAGGGCCCGCAGGAAACGGTCAACGTGGTCGAGTTCTACTACCCCGAGGAAATCGCTGCGTTTGAGCGCGAGTTCGTCGAGGCGCAGCGCGCGGCCTACATGGAAACGGCCATCGAGGACGACGAGATCGCCGAACGCATGGATGCCGGCCGCAAGGCGTTGATGCTGCGCGGCGTGAACGAGACCGGTCCCTACCAGTCGCCCATGGAAGACGGCATGCAGCACTTCCACGAGTGGTACCGCCGCATCATGCAGTCGGTGTAGTCCCCACGGCTTCAGCCCGCATGACAAAGGGCCTTGCGACATCCTTTACGGATCGCAAGGCCCTTTTTTTGTCCAGCGGCGTTGTGCGGTTCAGCGTCCGAGTTTAACGTCCAATAACGCCCGCCACCGTCCGTTCGCCGATCGCCAACCCCACCGTCATGCCGACGCCAGAGTGCATGACCGCCACCGTGGTGGCCGCGTCCACCGGCATCACGGAAAACGGCGCCGGTCCGTGCGCGCCGTAGACGCCTTGCCACCGCTCGACCACGCGCAGCCGCGCGCCCAGCGCCTGCGCGGCCAGATCCAGCATGGCGTTGTCGACGGCTTCGTCGTTGAATGGCAATGCGTCCTGCCCGTACTGGTGCGAGTCGCCGATGATCAGTTCGCCGTACGGCGTGGGACTGATCAGCAGGTGGATGCCGTTTTCCAGCAGCATCGGCGTACGCGCCTGAATCACGCCGCGCAGCGTCTGCGCCGTCGGCAGGTCCGAGAACGCGCCGTAATGCACGCAGGACAGGCCGGTGAGCAGCGGCCGGTCCAGCGCGATGGGCGCGCCGTCGAACACCGCACGCAGCATCTGCAGGCGCGTGACCTCCAGGTTCAGCGGCGCGAACTGTTCGGGCAACAGGGTCAGGTAATCGTGGCCGGGACACACGAACACATGCGACGCCTTGAAGTCGCCCGCCGAGGTGCTGACTTCGCCGTTTTCCACGGCGCGCGCCAGGGTTCCCGTGATGAAGTCGATGCCCAGCGAGGACTGCAGATAGTGCGTGATGGCCGGCAGCGCCTCGCGCGAATAGATCTGCAGGTCATCGTGGCCGCGCAGCGCCAGGCAGTGGTGGGCCAACTGGCCGTTGTACAGCGCCCCCACCTCGCGAGCCGACAGCAGGTCGGCACGGTAACCTTCCTGCCGCAGCCGCATGTCCGCGAATTCCCGCAACACGTCGGCCTCGTCGGCATTGCGCGCCAGCACCAGCGCGCCATTGGCACGCACATGAAAACCCGCCTTGTCCGCCAGATCGAGCCACAGCTCGCGGGACTGCTGCGCGTGCGACAGCATCGTGCCGGGCGCCTGGCCCGTCACGATGACCTGACCGAAGTTGCGGATCGTCGCGCCGTGCGCCTGGCGGCTGCGCTCGATGACGGCCACGGACAGGCCGCGCTTGGCGGCCGCCCAGGCATGCGCGATGCCGAGCATGCCCGCGCCCACCACGATTACGTCGTAAGTCTTCATTTTTGAACTACTGCGAGAGGAATGTCGGGGAGACCCCCGCGGGTCTCCCGATGCGCGGCGGCGCGCTGCCGCCGCCATGGGTCAGGAATTACTTCTTCTTCGGCTCGGACTTGCCGTCGTAGCGCTTCGTCCACTCGGCAATGATGCGGTCGCGGTTCGTTGCGGCCCACGTGAAGTCGTTCTTGATCATGCGCGAGGTCAGATCGGCCGGCAGGTTCGGATTGGCGGTCGCGATCGACGGGATCGCCAGCACCGCGAAGTTGGCCTTGTACAGCTCGTTGGCTTCGCGGCTTGCCGAGAAGTCAGCCAGCTTGCGGGCGGCGTCGAGGTTCTTGGTGCCCTTCATGATGGCGGTGGCTTCGACTTCCCAGCCCAGGCCTTCCGACGGGAACACGGCTTCGACCGGCGCGCCGTCGGCCTTCAGCTTGGCGGCGCGGTAGTCGAACGAGATGCCGATCGGGAATTCCCCGGCGGCAGCCATGTTGCACGGCTTGGAACCCGAGTGCGTGTACGAGCCGATGTTCTTGTGCAGGGCGTCCATATAGGCCCAGCCCTTTTCTTCACCGAAGATCTGCAGCCAGGCGCTGACGTCCAGGAAGCCCGTGCCGGACGAGGCCGGGTTCGGCATGACGATCTTGCCGGCGTACACCGGCTTGGTCAGGTCCTGCCACGACGTGGGCTTGGGCAGCTTCTGCTTTTCGGCTTCGATCGTGTTGAAGCAGATGGCGGCGGCGTAGCCGTCCATGCCGACCCAGGCCGGTTCGGCCTTGGCGTCGCGCATGTTGGCGGCGATCTGGTCCAGGCCCTTCGGGGCGTAGGGCTGCAGCATGCCTTCCTTGTCCATCAGGCCCAGCGCCGTGCCGGCCAGACCCCAGATCACGTCGGCCTTGGGGTTGTTCTTTTCGGCCAGCAGCTTGGCGGCGATGATGCCGGTGGAGTCGCGCACCCACTGGATCTTGATGTCGGGGTTGGTCTTTTCGAAGGCGGCCTGATAGGCCTTGATCTGGTCGGCTTCCAGCGCCGTGTAGACGGTCAGCGTGGTCTCGGCCGAGGCGGCGCCCATCACGCCCGTCAGGGCGGCGGCCAGTGCAAGCAGCTTGTAGCGATTCATGAACAACTCCGTGAGTGAGCGGAAAAGCAGGGTGAACGAGGTCCCCACGGCCGGCGGCTGCCGGCTGCGGATCGTGGTGAGTCAAAGGTCTATGGATGGCCCGGGACGCCGGGCGGCAGCGTCTAGTTCAGGGGCGGTCGCCTCGCGACAGTCGGGCTTCGATGTCGTCGACCACGGCCGGCAGGTCGGCCACCGTGTCGATCAGGTAGTGCGGGCCGGCCGGATCCAGCTCAGCGCGGGCGGCATCGCGTGCCGCGTCGCGGGCGGGTTCGGAAAGGCCCTTGTACTCATCCAGCGTCAGGCCCGCAGCGTTGCCGGACAGCAGCAGCCCCACGGTCCACATGCCCGCGCGGCGGCCCTCTTCGATGCCGGGCGCGGTGTCGTCGACCTTGATGCAGCCGGCCACGTCGGACAGCCCCAGTTCCACCACATTCTTCAAGGCCATGGCGGGCGCGGGACGCGCGCGCGGCACTTCATCGCTGGCGACGATGCAGTCGGGCGTCAGGTCCTCGGTGGCGGCGCGTTCGACCACGCGGCCCATCACGCTGGCGGGATAGCCGGAGCACGATCCGATCTTCAGTCCGCGCGCGCGCAAGGCGCGCATCACGTCCGCGGCGCCCGGAATGGCGGCCGAGTACTGCGCCACTTTTTCCAGCTGCATCGGCAGAAAACGCTCGTAGATGGCGGTGACGTCGTCGTCGCTCGGCAGGCGGCCGAAGCGGGCCTGGTACTGGCTGGCAATGGCGGGCTGGTCGCACAGCGTGCGGATGTGATCCCACTTGCCCATGCCCATCGGGCCGCGCGCTTCTTTCAGCGACACGTCCATGCCGAACTGCGCAAACGCATCCACGAACACCTTGGTGGGGGCAAAGGAACCGAAGTCGACCAGCGTGCCGGCCCAGTCGAAGATCACCGCTTCTAGACGGACGGGCAAAGGTTGAGCAGTCATGAAAGTCATCCTGGAAAAATAATCGGTCAGCGGGACGCCGGGCGCCGCCAGGCCTGGGTGCGCGCCACCAGGGCGCGGCTCGCCAGGTGCAGGACCAGCGCGGCGACGGCGGAACTGGCCATGATGACCGTGCACATGGCGGCGGCCGGGCCGATGAAGCCGGCGTCGTCCATGTTCAGCACGGCAACGGCGGCCAGCACCGTGGACGGGCTGTACAGAAACACCACCGCCGACACGGTCGTCATGGCGGACACGAACAGGTAGCGGGCCACGTCCAGCGCCGCGGGCAGGCACATCGGCAGCGTCACGCGCAAAAAGGTCGTCAGACGCGGCACCTTCAGCGATGCGGAGGCGGCCTCGAACTCCGGGTCCAGCGCATTGAGCGCGGTGGCGGCCGTCAGGTGGGCGCTGGTATAGAAGTGCACCACCGTGCACAGCACGAGCAGCGGCATCGTGCCGTACAGCACGTTCAGCGGGTTCGACACGCTGTTGAAGAAGAAGATGTAGCCCAGGCCCAGCACCAGTCCCGGCACGGCCATCGGCATCAGCGCCAGCATGCCGGCCATGCCGCGCAGGCCGCGCGCCATCGTGCTGCGGGCCGGCACCTTCTCCATCATCCACGCGCCGACAAAGACCACCAGGGTTCCGACGAGCGCGGTGCAGAACGCGAGTTGCAGGCTGTTGCGCCAGGCGAGCCAGCCGCCGCCGTCCATGTTGTCGAAGTCGTACGAACGCAGCGACATCGACAGGTTGTACGGCCACATCTTCACGAACGAGGCCCAGACCGCCACGCCGATGATCAGCAGCAGGAAGGCCGCCATCACGCCCGCCAGCGCCAGGAACGCCGCGTCGCGGCGGCCGTTCACGCTGGCCGCGTAAGGCTGCGCGCGGCCGCTCATCTGGGCGCCCTGACGGGCACGCAAGCGGCGGTCCAGCACGAAGGTCAGCAGCGCCGGCAGCAGGAGCAGGATGCCAATCGCCGCCCCCTTCGGAAAATTCTGCTGCCCCACCACCGCCTTATAGGCTTCCATCGCCAGCACGTTGTAATCGCCGCCCACCACCTTGGGCACGCCGAAGTCCGTGACGGTCAGCGTGAACACCACGCAGCAGGCCGAGAACACCGCATAGCGCGTGCCGGGCAGCGTGACCGTCATGAAGGTGCGCCACGGCCCCGCGCCCATGGCGCGTGCGGCGTCATACAGACGCCCATCTGCCAGCGCCAGGCCGGTCAGCAAAATCATGAGCGCATGCGGAAACGTGTAGAAGGCCTCGCCGACGACGATGCCCCAGAAGCCGTAGATGGTGGCGCCGCCGGTCAGGCCCTTGAGCAGGCCCTGATTGCCAAGCAGGTAGACCAGCGCAATGCCGGGCAGCAGCGACGGCGCCAGC
Organism: Achromobacter sp. GQ309; assembly: GCF_059759315.1. Classification (NCBI taxonomy): domain Bacteria; kingdom Pseudomonadati; phylum Pseudomonadota; class Betaproteobacteria; order Burkholderiales; family Alcaligenaceae; genus Achromobacter; species Achromobacter sp. GQ309. The sequence goes on along the minus strand of NZ_JCAXDP010000003.1, from coordinate 668,548 downwards.
AGCGGCAGCAGCGCGATCGTGCGCAGCAGGCCCTTGCCCGGCAGGCGGGTGCGGGTGAGGCCATAGGCAAAACCGTACGCGCACGGCACCACCAGCAGGGTCGTCACGACGCCCACCGCCAGGCTGCGCCCAACCATGTCCATGAAGCCGTCGGCGCCGATGATGCTGGCGATGACCGACAGGCCCGCCCAGCCGCCGTCAGCGTCCGTGACCGATTTGAGCAGGATCGCCGCCAAGGGCAACGCCAGGAAAAGCAGAAGGCCAAGCGCCAGGCCGCCCTGCCCCAGCGCCAGGCCCAGCGCGCCGACCCACGCGGGCAACGGGCGGCGTCCCAAGGCGGGCAGCGGCGCGGATGCGGGAACCGCGGGCGCAGCGGAAACCGCAGCGGGCTGGCCGATGGCGCGGGAATTGTTCACGACCGGATCAAGCGTAGGCGCGTATCGCATGGCGCGGCAGCTCCACCCAGCAGCGGCCGGCAGCGTGAGCGCCCAACAGGGCGTCTCCGGTTTCAGGGGACACGATGGAATGGACCGTGGCGCCGGGCACGCCTTCCAGACGCAGGGCGAGACGATAATTGCGGCCCAGAAACACGCCATCCAGCACGTCGGCCAGCATGGCGTTCGGCGCTTCCGGCTTGGCCATGGAAACGCGCACGGCCTCGGGCCGCACGAAAAGCTTGCCCGAGCCAGCGTCCAGCGCGGCGTCCACGGCCAGCTCCTGGCGGCCCACGCGGGCGCGGTGGGTGTCGATGCGTTCGAACGGCAGCCAGTTGGCCTCGCCCACGAAATCGGCGATGAAGGCCGATCCGGGCTGACGATACAGTTCGCGCGGCGTGCCGTACTGTTCGATGACGCCGCCGTTCATCACGGCGATGCGGTCGGCCATCACCATGGCCTCTTCCTGGTCATGCGTCACCATGAGCGTGGTGATGGACAGGCGCTTTTGCAGCGCACGCAGTTCGATGCGCAGGTGTTCACGCACCCGCGCATCCAGCGCGGACATGGGTTCGTCCAGCAACAGCAGGGACGGCGACGGCGCCAACGCGCGCGCCAGCGCCACGCGCTGCTGCTGGCCGCCCGAGATCTGGCCGGGATATTTGTTCGACGCGCCCGCCAGACCCACCAGCGTCAGCATTTCCTCGACGCGGCTGGCGACGTGGCTGCGGTGGGCGCGCTTGCCGCTCAAGCCGTAAGCCACGTTCTGGGCCACGGTCAGGTTCGGAAACAGCGCATACGACTGGAACAGGATCCCGTAGTCGCGCGCCTGCGGCTCGGCATGGGAGATGTCGCGGCCCGACAGCACGATGGTGCCGCTGTCTTGGCGCTCCAGCCCGGCAATCGCGCGCAGCAGCGTCGTCTTGCCGCAACCCGACGGCCCCAGCAGACACACCAGCTCTCCGGCGCGGATATCCAGCGACACATCGGCCAGCGCCGTGTGGGTGCCGAATCGCTTGACGAGATTCTGCACGGAGAGAAAGGCGGTATCGCGTTGGGGCATGAGGCCTCCGGTCTGGGAACGAAGGCAGTATGGAATCGGCGTATTGAGCGTTTATGACACTTCGCGCAAATGCAGTAATAAAAACATCAAATTATTTTGGTGTACTGGCGGTCTTGCGCATTGCGTCCAATCCTCGCCCCCGATCGTGCTCGTCGCCGAACTCAAATCCTTCTATGCCGTGGCCCGCTGCGGAACCGTCACCAAGGCCGCCGCCCAACTGGGCGTGAGCCAGCCCACGGTGACCGGGCAGTTGCGTCAGCTCGAATCGCGCTACGGCATCGAACTGTTCCACCGGCAGGGGCGCGGCATGCGGCTGTCGGACGCCGGGCAGAACCTGATGCCGATGGTCGAGAAGCTGGTGCAGCAGGAGACCGAGATCGACTTCCGGCTGCGCGACGCGAGCGATCTGCGCGAGGGCAACCTGCGCATCGGCGCGACCGGCCCGTACTACATCATGGACACCGTGCGGCGCTACAACCAGCGCTATCCCGGCATCGACCTGACCGTCACGATCGGCAATTCGCAGTCGATGCTCCGGGCGCTGCAGGATTACCGCATCGAGATTGCCACGTCTTCCTTTCTGATGGATGACAAGCATCTGTACCGGCGCAAGATCGCCGCGGACCCGATCCGCGTGGTGGTGCACCGGACACATCCGCTGGCCCGGCGCGGGCAGGTGCGCCTTGCCGATCTGGCGGATTATGCGCTGCTGCTGCGCGAGCCGGGTTCCATGACGCGCCACCTGACGGAAGAGGCGCTGCAAGCCGCCGGCGTCACCGTGCGCCGCACGCTGGAAATCGGCAGCCGCGAGTCGATCCGCCAAGCCATCCTGTGCGAACTGGGCATCAGCCTGATCCCGTCGCGCGAAATCCCGTCCCACCCCGATCTGGCGGCCCTCGACATCGAAGACGCCGGCATCGTGATGAATGAGTACCTGTACTGCCTGCGCGAGCGCCAACCGGTGCAGCTTATCGCGCGCTTTCTGGAGATGGCGCCGGCAGCCGGCTGACCGTTGCGGTCACTGCCCGCCTCTTCCCCTTGCGGCCACTCAGGAGACAACCATGGCCTTGACCCTGCAGGATATCGAACAGCTTTTCCTGGAACGCGGGCACCGTTCCTATCATGGCGAATCCGTCAGCCATCTGCGGCACGCGCTGCAGACGGCGACGCTGGCCGAACAGAACGGCGCCAACGCCCATCTCATCACGGCGAGCCTGCTGCATGACCTGGGCCACCTGATCGCCGATCGGCCCGGCACGCCGACGCTGCGCGGCATCGACGACAAGCATCAGTATTTCGTGCTGCCCTTCCTGCGCGGCTTGTTCAGCGCCGCCGTGCTGGATCCCATCCGCCTGCACGTCGAGGCCAAGCGCTACCTCTGCTATGTCGAACCGCAGTACGAAGCGAGGCTATCCGAGGATTCCCGCCGCAGCCTGGCACTGCAGGGTGGCAGTTTCGACGCCGGCCAGGCGGTGGACTTCGCCAGCATGCCCGGCGCGCCCGATGCGATCCGCCTGCGGCGGTGGGACGACATGGCCAAGGTGCCGGGGCTGGCCACGCCGCCGCTCGATCACTTCCTGGAAATCGCCGAAAGCGTGTCCGGACGCGTCAAGCTGGCCGCGGTCTGGTAACTGCCCGCCCGCGACCATGAAAAAAGCCAGGGTATAGGCCCTGGCTTTTTGTCGTTCATTCGCCCTTGGCCACCGGCCGGGCGGGATCGCTGCACCATTCGCTCCAGGAACCCGGATACAGGCGGGAACCGGACAGGCCGGCGATTTCCATCGACAGCAGGTTGTGGCAGGCGGTGATGCCCGAGCCGCACTGGTGGACGATGGACGCCGGATCGCGCCCCGCCAGAAGCGCCCCGAATTCCGCGCGCAGCGCGTCGGCTGACTTGAAGCGGCCGTCCGGCTGCAGATTTTCGCCGTTCGGGCGGTTCAGCGCGCCGGGGATATGGCCGGCCACCGGGTCCATCGGTTCCACTTCGCCGCGATAGCGATTGGCGGCGCGCGCGTCGATCACGGTGAAGGCCGGCTGGGCGATGTTGGCCAGCACCGTCTGGGCATCCACCGTGCCGGCCAGCGGTGCGCCTGGCTCGACCGGCTTGCCCGGCTGCACGGCGGGCGCCGCGTCATGGCTGACGGGCAGGCCAGCGGCCGTCCAGGCTTGCCATCCGCCGTCCAGCACGGCGACCTGGTCATGGCCCAGCCACCGCAGCATCCACCACAGATGCGCCGCATACATGCCGCCGCTGGCGTCGTACGCCACGACCAGCGTGCCGGGGGTCACGCCGTGGGCGGCCATCAGCGCGCCGAACTGGGCGCGGTCCGGCAGCGGATGGCGGCCGTTCTCGCCCGTCTTCGCGGCGGCCAGCTCGGTTTCATGATCCAGGTAGCGGGCGCCGGGAATGTGGCCCGCGTCATAGGCCTGGCGGCCCGCCGCGTGGTTGGTCAAATCGTGGCGCACGTCGAACACGCGCACGTCGGGCGTATCCAAACGCGCGGCCAGGTCAGCGGCGGAGATCAGGGTCGTCGTCATGCGAGGGGGCTCCTGTGGAATTCGGCGGATGCTGGGTTCAGACCGGCTTGGGATCGCGCATGGTGCGCCACACCGACAGCAGGCCCGCGAAGATGATGAGGCCCATGCCGGCCCAGGCCACGACGTCCAGATGGTCGCCCCAGAAGCCCATGCCGATCAGCGCCGCAAAAATGATGGTGCTGTACTGCAGGGCGGCGGTCAGCAGCGCCGACCCCATGCCGAACGCCCGGGTCATGGCCAACTGGCCAAACAGCCCCGCGACGCCCACGCCCAGCAGCGAAAGATAACCGGTCCAGTCCGCATAGCCCCAGCCTTCAAACGCCAGTCCGGCGCCGCTGGACGCGCACACCGCGACCGAGAAGAACAGCACCGTGCGCCATTCGGGTTCGCCGATGCGGCCCAGCTGGCGGATCTGCATCATTGCGATGGCGGACATGGCGCCCGCCCCCATGCCGAGCAGGGCGGCAAGCCACTGGTCTTCGTTGATACTCGGCCGCAGCACGGCAATCACGCCCATGAACCCCAGCGCCACGGCCAGGATCCGCACCGGATCGCGCTGCGCCCCGCCCCACCCCAGCATCCAACAGGCGATGAACAGCGGCGCCGTGTAGTTCAGGCTGGTGGCCGTGGCCAAAGGCAGATGGGAGATGGCAAAAAAGCCCAGCCACATCGATGTGACGCCGGACAGATTGCGCCAGATGTGCAGCTTCCAGCTCGTGGGAATGATGGACTGGCGGCCGGCGCGCGCCCAGATCAGCAGCAGGATCACCGACGGCAGGCCGCGAAAGAGCACGACCTGCGGCAGCGACGCGCCGTGTTCGGTGCCGAGCTTCACGAACGACCCCATGATGGCGAACATGGCGGACGCCACCAACATCCAAAGTGCCTGCATGCGGGTCTACGCTAAGGGAAAAGGGGGGATGGAATAAGGGAAAGCGATACTATACTCTCCGTCACCCGGAGCGGAGCCGGCGAGTCGGGGAACTGGCGAGGCCCCGCGATGTCGAAATCCGGGTATTTGCCGCTCGCAGAGGAATAAAAAAACATGAAACGCATTGTTCTGTTCGTCATCACCAACCTGGCCGTCATGCTCGTGCTGTCGGCCACGCTGCGCATCCTGGGCGTGGACCGTGTCATCACGGCCAACGGGATCAACTTCAACGCGCTCCTGATCTTCTCGGTCGTGGTCGGCTTCACCGGCGCCATCATTTCGCTCCTCATGAGCAAGCCGATGGCCAAGTGGAGCACCGGCGCGCAAGTGCTGGATCCCAACGCGCCCCGCAACCAGCGGGAAGCCTGGCTGGTCGACACGGTCCACCAACTGGCCGACCGCGCCGGCATCGGCCGCCCCGAAGTCGCCATCTACGAAGGCGCCCCCAACGCGTTTGCCACCGGCGCGTTCAAGAACGACTCGCTGGTCGCCGTCTCGACGGGCCTCCTGGAAAGCATGTCCGAAGAGGAAGTCGCAGCCGTGCTGGCGCACGAAGTCGCGCACATCGCCAACGGCGACATGGTCACCCTGACCCTGATCCAGGGCGTGGTGAACACCTTCGTCATCTTCCTGGCGCGCGTGGTCGGCTACTTCATCGACCGCGTCGTGTTCAAGAACGAACGCGGCATCGGCCCGGGCTACTTCGTCACGGTGCTGGTCTGTGAAATCATCTTCGGCGTCCTGGCCTCGATCATCGTGGCCTGGTTCTCGCGCCAGCGCGAATACCGCGCCGACGCCGGCTCGGCCCACCTGATGGGCGCCCGCGAACCGATGATCCGCGCGCTTGCCCGCCTGGGCGGCCTGGAACCGGGCGAACTGCCCAAGTCCTTCGAAGCGTCCGGCATCACCGGCAAGGGCGGCCTGGCAGCCATGTTCGCCTCGCACCCGCCGATCCCGGCCCGCATCGCCGCGCTGCAGAATGCGCGCGTGATCTGATCGGCCCCGGCCCTTGGCCGCAAAAAAGCCCGCTTCGGCGGGCTTTTTCGCGTACGTATCAAGCACAAGTGCGTGGATGGGAGGCCGCCACCCAGGCCGCGCTCAGCACTCGACGATATTCACCGCCAAGCCGCCCCGCGCCGTTTCCTTGTACTTGGTCTTCATGTCGGCGCCGGTTTCGCGCATGGTCTTGATGACCGAGTCCAGCGACACATAATGCTGGCCGTCGCCGCGCAGCGCCATGCGGGCGGCGTTGACGGCCTTGACCGAGGCCATGGCGTTGCGCTCGATACAGGGAATCTGCACCAGTCCGCCGACCGGGTCGCAGGTCAGGCCCAGGTTGTGCTCCATGCCGATCTCGGCCGCATTTTCCACCTGCTCCACCGACCCGCCCAGCGCCGCCGCCAATCCGCCGGCCGCCATGGAACAGGCCACGCCAACTTCGCCCTGACAGCCCACTTCCGCGCCCGACAGCGACGCGTTGTACTTGTACAGCAGCCCGATCGCGGCCGCGGTCAGCAGGAAGTCGCGCACGCCATCGCGGTTGGCGCCCGGCACGAAGCGATCGTAATAGTGCAGCACCGCCGGGATGATGCCCGCCGCGCCGTTGGTCGGCGCGGTGACCACGCGGCCGCCCGCGGCGTTCTCTTCGTTGACGGCCATCGCGTACAGGTTCACCCAGTCCATGACGGACAGCGGGTCGGACAGCGTGCGCTCGGCGCGCTGCGTGAGATTGCGGTACAGCTCCGGGGCACGGCGGCGCACGCGCAGCGGACCGGGCAGCTCGCCGTCCGCCTCCGGATAGTTGATGCCACAGCCGCGCGCCACGCAGTCCTGCATCACCTGCCAGATCCGGTCCAGACCGGCATTGACTTCCGAGGTTTCGCGCCAGGTCAGCTCGTTCTGCATCATGATCTGCGCGACGGTCATGCCGTTTTCCTGGCACATGGCCAAGAGCTCGCGTCCCATGCGGAACGGGTACGGCAACTGGTCGTGCGCGGCGATGACCTGGCTGTTGGACGCGCCCGCCGTGACGACGAAGCCACCGCCCACCGACAGGTAGCGCGCCTCGCGCAGGCTCTGGCCGTCGGCGTCGAAGGCGTGGAACTTCATGCCGTTGGGGTGCTCGGCCATGGCTTCTCGGCGGTAGAACATCAGGTGTTCCTTTTCCACGAAGGGAAGCGGGTACTTGCCCAGCAACGGCAGTTGGCGGCTGGCGCGCACGGACGCGACCATGCCGGCGATGGCAGCCGGATCGACGGTGTCGGGCGCCTCGCCCATCAGGCCCAGCAGCACGCCCTTGTCGGTGCCGTGGCCCTTGCCGGTGGCGCCCAACGATCCGTACAGTTCGGCCCGCACGCTGGCGACCCGCGGAATCAGGCCGTCACGCTCCAGGCCCTGGGCGAACAGCAGCGCCGCCCGCATCGGACCCACGGTGTGGGAACTTGACGGGCCGATACCCACCTTGAACAGATCGAAAACGGAAACGGCCACGCCAAACTCCAAGACATCCACAAATGATCAGGCAATGATACGCGTAGCCCCGGGCGCACGCAGCAAAGCCCCGCCGGGCGTATCCTGTATCTTCGCGCCGGGTGTCAAAGCCCGGCGGGGCATGCGATCATTACAGAATTATTACTTGTCATAAAAAGAACGGAAAAACGCCTGGATGTCTGGACTCATTACCCTGCTTGACTTCGCCGGCTACGTGGCGCTGCTGCTTTGGGGCGTGCACATGGTGCAAACGGGCGTCCAACGCGCGTTTGGTGCGGCACTGGGCGCGGCGCTGGGACGCGCCCTTGGCACGCGGCTGCGGGCATTCTTTGCCGGCCTGGGCATCACGGCCGCATTGCAGAGCAGCACCGCCACCGGCCTGATGATCACCGGCTTTGCCGCGGGCGGCGTCGTCGGGCTGGTGCCCGCCTTGGCGGCCATGCTGGGCGCCAACGTCGGCACCACGCTGATCGTCCAGCTGCTGTCCTTCGACCTGACCGAGCTTGCGCCGATCCTGATCCTTGCCGGCGTCTGGATGTTCCGACGCTACCCGCCGGGCCGCACCCGCGACCTGGGCCGGGTTTTCATCGGCCTGGGCCTGTTGCTGCTGTCGCTGCACCAGCTCGTCGAACTCTTTGCCCCTTTCCAGACCGCGCCCATGCTGGGCATGGTCCTGGACGCGCTGGCGACCCAGCCCGTCGCTGCGGTGCTGCTGTCCGCGGCATTCACGTGGGCGGCGCACTCCAGCGTGGCCGTGGTGGTGCTGGTGATGTCGCTGGCCAGCCACAACATGGTGGCGCCGCATGTGGCATTTGCGCTGGTGCTGGGCGCCAACCTGGGCACGGCAATCAACCCGATGATCGAAGGCGTGACCGGCGACGACCCCGCCGCCCGCCGCCTGCCGCTGGGCAATTTGCTGACACGGGTGCTGGGCGTGCTGGCCGGCCTGCTGCTGCTGCCGCTCCTGCAGCCCTGGATGAGCGACCTGGCGCGCGACCCCGCCCGCGCGGTCGCCAACTTCCACACCTTGTTCAATGTGGTCATTGCCCTGGCCTTCCTGCCGCTCCTGACGCCGTACGCCGCCCTCCTCACCCGCTGGCTGCCCAAACGCGCCGACCCGAACGACCCGTCGCGGCCCCAATACCTGGACGAATGGGCGCACGACGTGCCGGCCGTGGCGCTGGGCAACGCCGCGCGCGAAGCCCTGCGGATGGCAGACATGCTGCAGACGCTGCTGCTCTACGCGCGGGCGGGCTTCAAGCGCGACAACCGCCACCGCATGGTGCAGGCGCGCCAGCTCGACGGCGCGCTGGACAAGCTGGAAAACGCCATCACGACGTATCTGGCGACGCTGGACCAGGAAAACATGACCCGCGACGACATCCAGCGGCTCGACGACATCCTGGCCTTCACCAGCAACATCGGACACGCTGGCGATATCGCCCATCACGGGCTGCTCAGCCACGTCGCCAAGTTGCGTAAACAGGGATGGACGTTCTCGCCCGAGCAACGCGCCAGCCTGGACGACACGCTGGGCCAGCTCATCGCCAACCAGCGCACCGCCGCCGCCCTTTTCGTGAACGACGACCTGCGCCAGGCGCGTTCGCTGGCCGGCGAAAAGGCGCGTTTCCGCACGATCGAAACCCAGGCGGCCGACACGCACCTGCAGAAGATCAAGTCGGGCCAGGTCGACGCGGCGGAAGTCGGCGCGTTGTATCTGGACATCCTGCGGGATATGAAGGGCATCAACTCGCATCTGGTAGGCGCGGCGGCGTACCCCTTGCTGGCACGCCACGGCGAGCTCTTGCCCAGCCGTTTGCGCGAAGCGGGGAATTAATAGCCTCCACGCCGCGCACGCTTCGCACGCTTGCTGCCCCCCGAGGGGGCGGCCCCGCATGAAAAAGCCGACCCGCGGGTCGGCTTTCTTCTGCGAAGCTCACATCCGGTGGGCCACTTTCGTGGCTCGCCCGTCCCGCTTCACAAATACCGCTTGAACCACTCCAGCATCCGCGCCCAGCCATCCTTCGCGGCCTCCGGGTGATAACTGGCGCGGTAATCCGCCAGGAACGCATGATCGGCCTCGGGATACACCACGATGTCGGACTGCTTCGCCGCAGCGTTGCCGGCGGCCAGCTTCGTCTTCATGGCTTCCACATCAGACAGCGGAATGCTGGCGTCGCGCCCGCCGTACAGGCCCAGGACGGGACCGTGCAGCTCGTTCGTCACATCCAGCGCCACGCGCTTGATGAGCGGCCCGTGGCCCACGCTGAGCTTGCCGTACCAGGCGACGCCCGCCTTCACGTCGGGATTGTGCGCGGCGTACATCCACGTCAGGCGCCCGCCCCAGCAGAAACCCGTCACCGCCACCCGGCGTGGGTCCCCGCCGTTGGCGGCGGCCCAGGCGACGCTGGCGTCCAAGTCGCCAAACACCTGTTCGTCCGGGACCTTGCTGACAAGTTCGGAGATGAGCTTCGGGATGTCGGTGTAGGAGGATGCGTCGCCCTGGCGCTGATACAGATCGCAGGCGACGGCCAGATAGCCGGCCTTGGCGACGCGGCGGCAGATGTCCTTGATGTGTTCATGCACGCCAAAGATTTCCTGGATCACCAGCACGATCGGCAGATCGCGCTTGCCCTCGGGCGCCGCGTAGTAGGCATCGATGGGGCCACCCGTGACGGGTAGCTGGAAATCCCCATGGACGAGGCCCTGCGTGTCCGTGTGGATCACGGTGGGGGCGACATTGCCTGCGGCGGTGGAAAAACTCATGGAGAACTCCTTGGTTGGGGTCGACGAAAGCCGGCCATCCCTACCGCCGTGCCAGCGCTAGTGCTGGTGGCCGTGCTCCGCATGCGGCGCGCCATGGTCATGGCCGCCATGGTCGTGCCCGTGGTGCATCAGGGTCGTCACGCTGTAGATCAGCGCCACACCCACACCGACCAGCAGCAATTGCGGGACGGCATCGGACAGGGATACCCGCTCGTGCATCTGCGGCATCAGGTCGGCCACCGAGATATACAGGAAGCTGCTGGCGGCAACCACCAGAATGTACGGCGTCCAGTCCTGCGCCTGCTGCAGCACGAAGTAGCCTATTATGCCGCCGACCGCTGAACACAAGCTGGTAAAGAGAATCAGCGCGAAGGCCCGGCGGCGGCGCAGGCCGGCATTGATCAGAACGACGAAGTCGCCCAGCTTGTGCGGTATCTCGTGGATGATGATCGACGCCGCGGTCAGCACCCCCAACAGCGGATCGGTGAGAAACGCCGCGGCGATCAGCACGCCATCGCACAGGTTGTGCAGCGAGCTGCCGATCAGGATGAGCATCCCGCCGCGCCCCGCCTCGTGCCGGTCGTGTCCCTTGTGGTGGTGATGGCCGTCGCCTTCGTGGTGATGGCTGTGGCGCAGCAGCGCAATCTTCTCCAGCACGAAGAACCCGATTAGCGACGCCAGCATCAGCCCGAAGAGCACATGCGCGTTGCCAACGCCGGTCTCGAACGCTTCGGGCAGCAGGTGCAGCAGCGCGACCGACAGCAGCACGCCCACCGACAGGCTCACCATGTGATGCAGGTATTTGGCAAAGACCTTGTACGCGAGCCAGCTCGCGATGAGGACAGCAATAAGGCCGCCGGTAATGGTGGCGAGCAAAACCCAGAGCAGCAACATGGAGGGGGAAAAGATCAGGCGGGGGGAAGCGCAACATTATATTGTTGCAATCCAAAAACCGGAAATGGGCCGTCCGAAGACGGCCCGGGGCGCTCTGTCCCTTTAGTGCGCCTGTTCCCAGTTCTTGCCCATGCCCACTTCCGCGACCAGCGGCACACGCAGCGTCGCCACGTTGCACATCAGGCGCGGCAGCGCCTCCTTGACCAGCTCCAGCTCCTCGTCCGGCGCTTCCATCACCAGTTCGTCGTGCACCTGCATGATCATGCGCGTCTGCAGCTTCTCGCTGTCGAGCCAGTCCTGCACCGCCACCATGGCCATCTTGATGAGGTCGGCCGCGGTGCCCTGCATGGGCGCATTGATGGCCGCCCGCTCGGCGCCCTGCCTGCGCGGCCCCGAGGCGCCGCGGATTTCCGGCAACTGCAGCCGCCGTCCAAAGACGGTTTCCACGTAGCCCTGCTCGCGCGCCAGGCGCCGCGTGTCGTCCATGTACATGGCCACGCCGGGATAGCGCGCAAAGTAGCGGTCGATGTAAGCCTGCGCGGCGTCGCGCGTGATGCCCAGGTTGGACGCCAGGCCGAACACGCCCATGCCGTAGATCAGGCCAAAGTTGATGGCCTTGGCGGCACGGCGCTGATCGGTGGTCACGGCGTCCAGCGGCACGCCGAACACTTCGGATGCGGTGGCGCGGTGGATGTCTTCGCCCGCCGCGAAGGCGCTTTGCAGATTCGCGTCGTCCGAAACGTGCGCCATGATGCGCAACTCGATCTGCGAATAGTCTGCGGACAACAGCAGGCCGCGCTCGGCAATGAACGCCTCGCGCACCCGACGCCCGGCCTCGGTGCGGACCGGAATGTTCTGCAGGTTGGGATCCGACGACGCCAGACGCCCGGTGATGACGGCGGCCTGCGAATAGTGCGTGTGCACCCGCCCGGTCGCCGGATTGATCATGCGCGGCAGCTTGTCCGTGTAGGTGGACTTCAGCTTGGACAGCCCGCGGTAGTCCAGCAACACCTGCGGCAGCGGATAGTCCAGCGCCAGCTTGCTCAGCACTTCCTCGTCCGTGGAGGGCGCGCCGCTCGCGGTCTTGCGCACCACCGGCAGCTGCATGCGGCCGAACAGGATTTCGCCAAGCTGCTTGGGGGAATTCAGGTTGAACGGCTGGCCGGCGAGTTCATAGGCCTTTTGCTCGAGCTGCAGCATCTCCTGGCCCAGCTTGTTGCTCTGGCGGCCCAGTTCCGCGGCATCGACCTTCACGCCGTTGCGTTCGATGGTGGTCAGCACGCCGGACACCTGCATTTCCAGGCGATAGATGCGTTCCAGCCCTTCGTCGGCAGCGACCATCGGACGCAGCACCTGATGCAGTTGCAGCGTGAAATCGGCGTCTTCGGCCGCGTAATGCCCGGCCTTGTCCACCGCCACTTCGTCAAACCCGATCTGCTTGGCGCCCTTGCCGCAGAGGTCCTCGTAGGACACGCCGCTGCGTCCCAGATAACGCTGCGCCAGATCGTTCAGGCCCACGCCGCGATGCGATTCCAGCACGTAGGCCTGCAGCATCGTGTCTTCAGCGGCGCCGGCCAGGCGGATGCCTTCGTTGGCGAACACGTGCGTGTCGTACTTGGCGTGGTGCAGCAGCTTGGCGCGCGCCGCGTCTTCCAGCCAGGGCTTCAAACGGGCCAGCACTTCATCCTTGGGCAACTGGACCGCACCGTCGGGACCCCGGTGCGCGACCGGGATGTAGCAGGCCACGCCGGGCGCCACCGACATCGACAAGCCCACCAGCCGGGCCTGCATCTCGTCCAGCGACGTCGTCTCGGTGTCCAGCGCAACCAGCGATGCCTGCTGCATCAGTTCCATCCAGGCGTCGAACGCGGCCCAGTCGGAAATGATGCGGTAATCCAGCGTGGCGGGCGCGGCGGGCGCCTCGTGCGCGACGCGCGCATCGCCCGTGGGCACGCGCTCGACATCACCGGTCAGGTCGCGCAGCCACGTGCGGAAGCCGTAGCGTTCGTACAGTTCGGTCAGCGTGGCGTCGTCGCGCGGGCGCGGCATCAGGTCATCCACGCTGTCGATGTGGCCGGTCAGATCGCAATCGCACTTGACCGTGAGCAGTTGGCGCGTCAGCGGGAAATTGGGGATGGCTTCGCGCAGGTTGTTGCCGGCCACGCCCTTGATGCCATCGGCGCCTTCGATCAGCTTGTCAATCGAGCCGAATTCCGTAATCCATTTGGCGGCCGTCTTGGGCCCGACCTTGGTGACGCCCGGGACGTTGTCGACCGTGTCGCCCACCAGCATCAGGTAGTCGACGATACGCTCGGGAGGCACGCCAAACTTGTTCACGACGCCGGCTTCGTCCAGGACCTCGCCGCTCATGGTGTTGACGAGCGTGACGTGGCTGTTGACCAGTTGCGCCAGGTCCTTGTCGCCCGTAGAGACGATGGTGTGAACGTCATGCTGCGCGGCACGATGTGCCAACGTGCCAATGACGTCATCCGCCTCGACGCCTTCGATCGCCAGCACAGGCCAGCCCAGAGCGCGCACCGCGCGGTGGATGGGATCGATTTGTGCTGCCAGGTCCTCAGGCATAGGGGGACGGTGCGACTTGTATTCCGGATACAGATCGTCCCGAAACGTCTTGCCGCGAGCATCGAAGATACATGCGGCATACTCTGCCTTATGGTCAGATACAAGCTTGCGCAGCATATTGACCACGCCGTAAAGCGCACCTGTCGGTTCGCCTTGCGCGTTGCGCAAATCGGGCATAGCGTGGAAAGCGCGGTACAAGTAACTTGAACCGTCGACCAGTAATAGCGTTTTTTTCATGGTTACAAAGGCAGATATGGATACACCCGCCGGCAAACAAATTCCGCTGATTATGTCAGAGATAAGGACGGCGGCAGACAAGCTCGCTCACATCGGGCCCGCAGTCAGCGTTTTCGGTAGCGCACGAGTCAGCCGTAATTCTCCGTACTATGAAACCACCATCGCGATCTCCGCGGCGCTGGCAGAAGCTGGCTTCGCAGTCATCGCGGGCGGCGGCCCCGGCATCATGGAAGCCGCCAACAAAGGTGCATTTGAAGCAGGAGGCACGAGCATCGGGTTGAACATCAGCCTGCCGCACGAAGCCCACAACAACGAATTCCAGACCATCAGCCTGTCCTTCGAGTACTTCTTCCCTCGCAAGGCAGCGTTCTTCATGCACAGCTTCGCCTACGTGGCGATGCCCGGCGGCTTTGGCACGCTGGACGAGCTCTTCGAAGCGTTGACGCTCATCCAGACGGGCAAGGTGCCGCCGGCGCCGATCGTGCTGGTCGGCAGCGAGTACTGGTCGGGACTGGCCGAATGGCTGGGCGACCAGGTGCTCGGCAACGGCATGATCGGCGCCCACGACCTGGATCTTTTCATCATCGAAGACGACCCCGTCAAGGTGGTGCGAAAGGTCGTGGAATTCCATGAACGGGTGATGTCCGCCGAACAGTACGCCCCTTCCCTGCCCGCCTGACACGGCGGCTGTGCTACGGACAGGGCGTCGCCCGCGCTTGTCCGCACGCACCGCAACCTTCAGTCAAGGCGCTGCCTACGTCATCGCCTTGACGATCGCCTCGCGCGCCAGCCCCACGAACTCGCTTTCGCCGGGGCGGGCAGCGAGCAACCTGAATTCCACCGATGGCAACGCCGGCAAGCCGGGCGCCTGCAGCCGCGCCATGCCCGCACCCAGCGCCGATTCGTTCAGGCACGCAACGCCCAATCCCGCGGCGACGGCCAACTGCAGTCCCGCGACGCCGGACGCCACGTGCGATACCGCATACGGCACGCCGCGGCGCGACAACATCCGCTCTACGTATTGGCGCAGCGCGCAGGTTTCCGGCAGCGCCAGCAACGGCAAGGGTTCGGCCAGCGGCGGCGTCACGCCCTCGGCCGCCATCCACAGCAGCGGTTCACGCCGCAGCAGCGCGCCGTCCGCCCGGCCGCGCGTCGCGCCCCGCTCCTGGATGACCATGGATATGCCGACGTCGATCTCGCCGCGCTCGTAAGCCGCTTCGATCGCGCCGCTTTTCATGATGGTGACGTGCAGCCGCACCTGCGGATACTGCTCGTTCAGGCGGCGCAGCAGACGGGCGACGTCCCCCGGCCGGAAGTAATCGGTGATGCACAGGCGCAGTTCGCCCCGAAGCGCCACGCCGCGCAGGTCGCGGTAGGCCTCGTCGCTCAGGGCCAGGATCGTGCGCGCATGCGCCAGGAGGCGCTGACCGGCCGGCGTGGCGCGCACGCCCGCTTTGCCGCGCACCAGCAACGGCTGGCCCGCCCTGTCCTCCAGCTTGCGCATCTGTTCACTGACGGACGATTGCGACAGGAACACCTTGGGCGCCGCGGCCGTCAGGCTGCCCGCGTCCAGCACCGCAACCAGCGTGCGAAGCTGGTCCAGGTCGAATCCGCTCATGATTTATCCAACGGCTAAATCGATGGATGAAATCGTAATTTCCCGCTTTTCCGATGTCAACGCGCTTTCTACACTGGCCCTGTACCTACCCAACCGGAGAGCCGTCATGCCCCACATCGTCATCCATCGTTCCGGCACAACCGATGCCGCCATTGACCAACGCATCGTCGAATCCATCGCCGGGCTGACCCAGTCCGTGCTCGGTAAAAAGCTGCCCGTCATCGCCATCACGCTGCAGCACATTCCGCACGAACTCTGGTTCATCGGCGGGCGTCCTTTGTCCGAGCAGGGCAAAAACGCATTCCACCTGGACATCAGCGTCACGGACGAGACCAACACCAAGTCCGAGAAGGCGCGCTTCATCAAGGACGTCTATGCCGCGTTCCAGGAGATCCTGGGCGAACTGCACGAGTGCTCGTAC
Source organism: Achromobacter sp. GQ309 (assembly GCF_059759315.1). NCBI lineage: Bacteria > Pseudomonadati > Pseudomonadota > Betaproteobacteria > Burkholderiales > Alcaligenaceae > Achromobacter > Achromobacter sp. GQ309. Next base: position 652,573 of record NZ_JCAXDP010000003.1, on the reverse strand, counting down.
GTCCATGTGATCGACGCGCGCGCGGCGGCCTATGGCTATGGCGGGCGAACGCAAGAGTACCGGCACCAGCACGGCGCGGTGTAGCCGGCGGCCGCAGTGGTTGCAAAAAAAAGCCGCGCACCCGAAGGTGCGCGGCTTTTCATTGATCCGGCGACAAGGCGGCGACTGCCGCCTTCAAGCTCAGACCGCGGCTTCGCGCGCGGCACGCTTGCGCTCGTTTTCGAGCAGGTAGCGCTTGCGCAGACGGATCGACTTCGGGGTGATTTCCACCAGTTCGTCGTCGTCGATGAATTCCACGGCGTATTCCAGCGACATCTGGATCGGCGGAACCAGGCGCACGGCTTCGTCGGTGCCCGACGCGCGCACGTTGGTCAGCTGCTTGCCCTTGATCGGGTTCACGACCAGGTCGTTGTCACGGCTGTGGATGCCGATGATCATGCCTTCGTACAGCGCATCGCCCGGGTTGACGAACATGCGGCCGCGATCCTGCAGCTTCCACAGCGCGTAGGCCACGGCGTCGCCGTTGTCCTGGCTGATCAGCACGCCGTTGCGGCGCTCGCCGATGGAGCCTTCCTTGATCGGCGCGTACTCGTGGAAGATGTGGCTCATCAGGCCGGTACCGCGCGTCAGCGTCAGGAATTCGTTCTGGAAACCGATCAGGCCGCGGGCCGGGATCAGGTATTCCAGACGCGTACGGCCACGGCCGTCCGGCTGCATGTCCTGCAGGTCGCCCTTACGGCGGCCCAGCTCTTCCATGACGCCACCCTGGTGCGCGTCTTCGACGTCAACGGTCAGCGACTCGAACGGCTCGCACTTCACGCCGTCGATTTCCTTGAACACCACGCGCGGACGCGACACGGCCAGCTCGTAGCCTTCGCGGCGCATCGTTTCCAGCAGAATGGTCAGGTGCAGTTCGCCACGGCCCGACACTTCGAAAACCGTGTCGTCGCCCGTGTCGCGCACACGCAGCGCCACGTTGGACTTCAGTTCGCGATCCAGACGGTCGCGCACCTGGCGGCTGGTCACGAACTTGCCTTCGCGGCCGGCCAGCGGCGACGTGTTCACCATGAAGTTCATGGTCAGCGTCGGTTCGTCGATGCGCAGCATCGGCAGCGGTTCCTGGTTGACCGGATCCATCACCGTGCAACCGATGCCCAGGTCTTCAATGCCGTTGATCAGCACGATGTCGCCGGCTTCGGCTTCGTCCACCACGACGCGCTCCAGGCCATGGAACTTCAGCACCTGGTTGATGCGGCCGCGGCCGCCTTGACCATCGGGACCGAACTTGTAGGCCACTTCCATGCCCGGGCGCATACGGCCACGGTTGATGCGGCCCACGCCGATCTTGCCGACGTAGCTGTTGTAGTCCAGCGAAATGATCTGCATCTGCAGCGGGCCGTTGGGATCGTCCTCGCGCTGCGGCACGTGTTGCAGGATGGCTTCGAACAAGGGACGCATGTCGCCTTCGCGCACATCCGGCGTCAGGCCGGCGTAACCGGACAGACCCGATGCGTACACGACCGGGAAGTCCAGCTGCTCGTCGGTGGCGCCCAGCTTGTCGAACAAGTCGAACGTGGCGTTGATGACGAAATCGGTGCGGGCGCCCGGACGGTCGACCTTGTTGACCACGACGATCGGCTTCAGGCCCAGGGCCAGTGCCTTGCGGGTCACGAAAATGGTCTGGGGCATCGGGCCTTCGACCGCGTCAACCAGCAGCAGCACGCCGTCGACCATCGACAGCACGCGCTCGACTTCACCGCCGAAGTCGGCGTGGCCCGGGGTGTCGACGATGTTGATGTGGGTGCCTTCGTACTCAACGGCACAGTTCTTGGCCAGAATCGTGATGCCACGTTCCTTTTCCAGGTCGTTCGAGTCCATGACCCGTTCGGTCAGCGCCTGGTTTTCGCGGAAGGTGCCGGATTGGCGCAGCAGCTGGTCGACCAGGGTGGTTTTTCCGTGGTCAACGTGGGCGATGATGGCGACGTTGCGCAAGGCGCGAGTCATAGCGAGTCCTTTAAGGTCAGGGTGGAGGGCAGCAAGCCCTCCGGCAATTCGTTCAGTGCAAGCAATGCCTGCTTGGGGTCTGGCATGGCCTGCAAGGCTTCCAGTTCAACGGCGCGTTCCAGAGAGAAGGGCCCGACGTGCGTGCGCCGCAGCGCCGTCAGGTGGGCGAAACAGCCCAGCACGCGCCCGATGTCCTGGGCCAGTGTTCGGATGTATGTGCCTTTACTGCAAGCCACATCGATCTCTGCCTGCGTCCCGGTCAGGGACAACAGCTCGATGCGGTATATCGTGATCTTGCGCGGCGCCCGCTCCAGCTCGATGCCCGCGCGGGCGTACTCGTACAGCGGCTTGCCGTCGCGCTTGAGCGCCGAGTACATCGGCGGAATCTGCTCGATGGTGCCCGAGAAACGTGACAGTGCATCGCGCAGCGCCTGTTCCTCGACAACAAAACCGGGTTCGGCGGTCGCGGTGACGTTGCCCGTCAGGTCGCCGGAATCAGTTTCCGATCCAAATTGCAGCGTAGCGCGATATGCCTTGTCGGCGTCAAGCATCGCGCCGGAAATTTTGGTGGCGCGGCCCATGCAGCACACCAGCAGGCCGGTGGCAAAAGGGTCCAGCGTGCCGGTATGGCCAGCCTTGGCCGCGTCCATGGCGCGTTTGGCGCGCTGCAAGGCGTGATTGCTCGACAAACCCACAGGTTTATCAAGCAACAGCACACCGTCGAGCGCAAGCCCGCGTCGTTTAGCCATCGTCGAAATCCGGAAAAAAATGAAGCAGTGACGACAGCCCGATCAGGACTTGTCTTCAGGCTCGTCGGGTACGCCCGAGTGCGGGCCGGGGCGGTTTGCGCGGTCGATGAGGATCGACATTTCGATGCCACGGGCGACTTGCTCGTCGTGGAAGAAACGCAAAGTGGGGACGGTGTGGATGTGCAGAAGCTTGTAGAGCTGCGAATGCAGCCAGCCGGCCTTCTCGTTCAGCAAGGTGGTGGCGGCTTCGGGCTCGGCGCCCAAAACCGTGAACCACACCTTGGCATGCGCGTAGTCGGTCGACAGTTCCACACCCGAAATCGTGATCAGTCCAGCGCGTTTCGTGTCGATTTCGCGCTGGATGATCCCGGCCAGATCCTTCTGGATCTGGTCGGCCAGCCGCAGATTGCGGCCGGGAATGGCTTTGGACTTGTGACGGCTCATTAACAATGCCTGGCGCCTGCTTTACAGCGTGCGCGCAATTTCCTTGATTTCAAAGACTTCCAGCTGGTCGCCCACCTGGATGTCATTGTTGCCGCGCAGCGTCAGACCGCAATCGAAGCCCGACTTGACTTCCTTGACGTCGTCCTTGAAGCGGCGCAGCGACTCGAGGTGCCCCGTCCAGTGAACCACGTTGTTGCGCAGCAGGCGGACCTGGGAATCGCGGCGCACGATGCCGTCGAGCACCATACAACCGGCGATGTTGCCGAGGCGGGAGATGCTGTACACCTCGCGGATCTCGACCAGGCCGATGATTTCTTCCTTCTTCTCGGGCGCCAGCATGCCCGACATGGCGGCCTTAACCTCATCCACGGCGTCGTAGATGATGTTGTAGTAGCGCACGTCGATGCCGTTGTTCTCGGCAAGCTTCTTGGCGCTGGCGTCGGCGCGCACGTTGAAGCCGATGACGACGGCGTGCGAGGCGATGGCCAGGTTGATGTCGGTTTCCGAGATGCCGCCGACTGCGGCGTGCACGACCTGCACACGCACTTCGTCGGTGGACAGCTTGACCAGCGACTGCACCAGGGCTTCCTGCGAACCCTGCACGTCGGTCTTGACGATGAGGGTAAGGGTCTGGGTGCCTTCGCCGAGGTTGTCGAACATCGATTCCAGCTTGGCTGCCTGTTGGCGGGCCAGCTTGACGTCGCGGAACTTGCCTTGGCGGAACAGCGCGATTTCGCGCGCCTTGCGCTCGTCGGACAGCGCCATCAGTTCGTCACCGGCGGCCGGCACTTCGGTCAGGCCCTGGATCTCAACGGGGATCGAGGGACCGGCCGTCTGGATCGGCTTGCCGTTTTCGTCGAGCATGGCGCGCACACGGCCAAAGCTTGCGCCGGCCAGCACGACGTCGCCGCGCTTGAGCGTGCCGCTTTGCACGAGAATCGTCGCGACCGGGCCACGGCCCTTGTCCAGACGGGCTTCGATGACCAGACCCTTGGCGGGTGCGTCTTCGGGCGCCTTCAGTTCCAGCACTTCGGCTTGCAGCAGCACGTTTTCGAGAAGGTCGTCGATGCCCTGGCCGGTCTTGGCGGACACGCCCACGAACGGCACGTCGCCACCGTATTCTTCCGGCACGACCTGCTCGGCAACCAGTTCCTGCTTGACGCGTTCCGGGTTGGCGGCGGGCTTGTCGATCTTGGTCACGGCCACCACGATGGGCACGCCTGCGGCCTTGGCATGGTGGATGGCTTCACGCGTCTGCGGCATCACGCCGTCGTCGGCGGCAACCACCAGAATCACGATGTCGGTCGCCTTGGCGCCGCGGGCACGCATGGCGGTAAACGCCTCGTGGCCCGGGGTGTCAAGGAAGGTCACCATGCCGCGCTCGGTGCGGACGTGGTAGGCGCCGATGTGCTGCGTAATGCCGCCGGCTTCGCCCGCGGCAACCTTGGCGCGGCGGATGTAGTCCAGCAGCGAGGTCTTGCCGTGGTCGACGTGGCCCATGACGGTCACGACCGGCGCGCGCGGCAGTTGCTCGGCTTCGGATTGGGTGGCGGATTCGTCCAGGAAGGCTTCCGGGTCGTCCAGCTTGGCGGCGATGGCCACGTGGCCCAGTTCCTCGACCACGATCATGGCCGTTTCCTGATCCAGCACCTGGTTGATGGTGACCATCTGGCCCAGCTTCATCAATTGCTTGATGACTTCGGCGGCCTTGACGGACATCTTGTGAGCCAGGTCGGCCACGCTGATGGTTTCCGGCACGTGGACTTCACGTGCGATGAATTCCTGCGGCGCCGGCTCGTTGCGGCGGTCGTTCTGCTGGTTACGGCCACCACGGCCGCCCGACTTGCCACCGCCCTTGCCACCCGCACGCCAGCCGTCACGGCTGGCCGGGGCTGCCGGCTTGTCGGCCGGCTTCTTGCGCGACGAATCATCGGACCAGGTCGAAGCGACTTCGGCGGTCTTGATGGTTTTCTTGGCGCCAGGGGCAGCCGGCTTGGCGTCCTTCTTGGCCGCGGGGGCGGCGCCGGGCTTGCCGGCAGGCTTGTGCAGCGTGCCGGAGATCGGCGCGGCGGCAGGCGCCTCGGGCTCAGGCGCGCGCAGCACCTTGCGGGGACGGTTCAGCATTTCGCGCAGCGCGGCGGCCTCGGCCTCGGCGGCGCGGCGGGCTTCGTCGCGGCCTGCGGTCGTGGCGGAAGCGGCCAGCGGCGGCGCGGCACGGCGGTTGTCGACGCGACCACCCACCTTGGGCGCAGCGGCGGGCGCGGCGGCGGCGGGCTTCACGGATTCGGGTTTCGCGGCAGGCTGCGCCTGGGCGACAGGCGCGGCGGCCTGGGAGGAAGATGTTTCGGACTTATTGGCTAGCACAGCAGGTTCCGGCTTGGCTTCTTCAGCCAGAGGCTCGGTGGTTTCAGTCTTGATTTCGGGCTTGGCCTCTTCGGCCACGGGCTCGGCAGGAGCAGGCGCCGGCGTCGGTTCGGGTTCAGGCTGAGCCTGGACTTCGGGCGCTTGGGCCTCGACGGGGGCGGGCGCTTCGGCCGCGACGGATTCGGTTGCCGCGGGCGCTTCTGCCGGGGCGGCGGCTTCGGCTGCGACGGGCTCCTGCTGCGGCGCTTCGGCCTGGTCGGGAGCTTCGGCCTCTACAGGCGCCGTTTCGCGAGCTTCTGCGGCGACAGGCGCCGCGGGAGCTGCGGGTGCAGCCGGTGCGGAAACCTGCGGTGCGGCGTCTGCCGCGACTTCTTCTTCGGGACGGGCCGAGGCGGCCTGTTCGGCGGCGAGTTCGGACGGGTCGCGCTTGACGAAGACGCGCTTCTTGCGCACTTCGACCTGGATCGTGCGCGAACGCCCGGTGGCGTCGGCTTGCCGGATCTCGGAAGTCTGGCGGCGCGTCAGCGTGATCTTCTTGCCTTCGGTTGCGCCGTGCGCGCGACGCAGCGATTCGAGCAATTTCGCCTTGTCGCTGTCGGTGACGGAGTCGTCGACCGATTTGAGGTCAACGCCAGCCGAACGCAGCTGATCCAGCAGCACGTTGGCAGGCATTTTCAGCTCGGTAGCGAACTGGGCGACGGTATTACTCGACATTAGGCTCTCTCTTCCCTATAGGCAGCTATTACAAACAACGTGAACTTGCGGTGGATGAAGCGGCTGCAGCGCCCACCGCAGACCCGTGTCCTTTTGGTTATTCTTCGTCGAACCAATGGGCGCGGGCACGCATGATGAGATCGCTGGCTTCCTGTTCGGTCAGACCGGCGATTTCCGCCAGTTCGTCCGTTGCCAATTCGGCCAGATCATCACGCGTATGCACTTGACGCTCGGCCAGCTTGGCGGCCAGTTCCGGCGTCATGCCTTCGAGTTCAAGCAAATCCTGTGCGGTCTCAAGGCGCTCTTCCTGGGCGATTGCCTCGGTCAGCAGCGCATTGCGGGCACGGGCGCGCAACTCGTTGATGGTGTCTTCGTCAAACGCCTCGATTTCCAGCAGTTCCTGCATGGGAACGTAGGCGATTTCCTCGATACCAGTAAATCCTTCGTCGATCAGGATGTCAGCGACTTCCTCGTCGACGTCCAGCTTGCTCATGAACGTGGTGCGCAGACCCGAACGCTCGACTTCCTGGCGGTTCAGGCTTTCTTCCGGCGTCATGATGTTGATCTGCCAGCCGGTCAGTTCGGACGCCAGGCGCACGTTCTGGCCCTTGGCGCCGATGGCCTTCGGCAGGTTTTCCTCGTCCACCACGACGTCCATCGCATGCTTGTCTTCGTCGACAACGATGGATTCGACGTTGGCCGGCGCCAGCGCGCCGATGACGAACTGCGCGGGGTCTTCGGACCACAACACGATGTCGACCTGCTCGCCGCCGAGTTCGTTGCGCACGGCGGTCACGCGCGAACCGCGCATGCCCACACACGTCCCGATGGGATCGATACGCTTATCGTATGCCACGACGGCGATCTTCGCACGCACGCCGGCATCGCGGGCGGCAGCCTTGATCTCGAGCAGACCCTGCTCGATTTCGGGCACTTCATTCTCGAACAGCTGGCGGATGAACTCGGGCGACGTGCGCGACAGGATCACTTGCTGGCCACGCGCGGCGTGGTCAACACGCAACACGAAGGCACGGACGCGGTCGGCAACCCGCAGGTTTTCCTTGGGAATCATTTCGGAGCGCGGCAGGCGCGCTTCGATCTTGCCGGTTTCGACGATGGCGTCGCCCTTGTCCATGCGCTTGATCGTTCCGGACACGATGGTTTCACCACGGTCCAGGAAGTCGTTCAGCACCTGTTCGCGTTCGGCGTCGCGGATCTTTTGCAGGATGGCCTGCTTGGCGGCCTGGGCGCCGATACGGCCGAACTCGATGGGTTCGAGGGGCTCTTCGATGTACTCGCCTTCCTTGATGCCGGGGACGATTTCCTCGGCATCCGACAGCATTTCCTGCTTGTCGGGTTCTTGCAGACCGGCCTCGTCGGGCACGACCAGCCAGCGGCGGAAGCCTTCGTGGTCTCCCGTTTCCCTATCGATGGAAACACGAATGTCCGCATCATCCTTGAAGCGCTTTTTCATGGCCGAGGCCAGCGCACTTTCGAGAGCGCCGAACACGACGTCACGCGTGACGTTTTTTTCACGCGCCAAGGCATCGACCAACAGAAGAATTTCGCGACTCATCGCTTTTTGCCCTTGAAATCCAGAACGGGATCCAGTTTTGCACGCTCGATATCTTCGACCGTGAAATTCAACACCTGGACTTCGTTCTTTTTTGCCTCAAATTCGAGACCGAACACGGTCTTGTGCATCCCAGCAGCTGCGTCGGCTGCGGCCTCGTCTTCCGGCACGGTCAACGTGCCCGAGAAGACCTTGCGGCCGTCCAATGCCTCACGCAGCTTGATTTCGATGCGCTCGCCTGCGAAACGGCGGAACTCGGCCTCGGTGCGCAGCGGGCGGTCAACACCCGGCGAACCCACTTCGAGGCGCTTGTAGTCGATGTTCTCGACCTCATAGACCCGCGACAATTGGCGGGACACCTGCTCGCAGTCTTCGATGCGCACACCGCCGACCCGATCGATCGTGACGCGCAAAAGGCCCAGGGCGGCACGTTCCACGTCGACAAGTTCGACGTCCATGCCGGCCAGAGCCTCTTCGGTCAATGCGAATAAATCAGCCATATACTCAAAAAAAATGGGCTGTACGCCCAGCCCACCGATATTGCACAGAGCCCAGCCGCTTCCCTACTACACGTAAGGAGCAATGCTGGGCAGTGCCCTATATTGCGACCTAATTTTTGGCTTGCGCCGCCCTGATTTCCCGACCCGGTGCCGAACCCGGCTTTCGCCGGACTTGGCTGGGTACTCAGGCGCCTGTGCGCCTTCCGCGAATAGCGGCACGCGCCAAGGAGATTGCTGCAAACAGCGCCCGGCCACACGCCAGCCAGCAACACGCCACCACAAGGCCGTGCGCCCGATCGGCCCAAATGCAGCCAACAAGCATGCAGCCGACGTGCTTTTTGCGGTAAAGCGCACTTAAAGAATCCAGTGCTTCCAGCAAAAAGCCATGACGCGAAGCCATGAAAACCATTGATTTTACCAGATAAACGGGAAAATCGCCTGATTCGTCACGGGCTTACGTTTATATGGGACGGATGCGGGGCGGCGGCGCAGTCTGCGGGCCGCCCTGCGGGGATCAGCGACCCTGACGCCCCCGGCCACCGCCCATGACGCCCAGCCGCGATTCGTGAGCCGAAGCGCTGCGGGGTTGCCAATCGTCGCCACGCTGGCCGCCTTCGGCGCGGGGACCGCCACTACGCGGCGCACGCGGCTTGCCACCGGCGCCCGGACCCTTGTTGTTGCCGCCGGTGCGCGCGCCTTCGGCCTTGTTGCCGCCGCGACCGCCCGCAGCGGGCTTGCCGCCACGACCCGGATTGCCGCTACGCGCGCCTGCCGGTTTGCCGCCAGCCGGCTTGCCGCCGCCAGGCTTGCCACCGGACTTGCCGCCAGGACGGCGGCCAGCGCCAGCCGGCGCATCGCCCATGCCGCCCGCTGCCGGATTGCCGGCCACCGGATTGCCGGCCACCGGATTGCCGGCCACCGGGCTGCTTGCCATCGGATTGCCGGCTGCGGCGTTCGCTGCGGCGCGGGGACCGCGTGCGTTGCCGCCCGCGCGCCCACCCGGCTTGCCGCCGGCCTTGCCGCCCTGCTTGCCACCGGACTTGCCGGCGCCCGCGGAGCGCGGACCCGCTTTGCCCTTGCGATTACCCAGGCCGGGTTCGCCCGAGAGCGGGTGGCCGTTGGCGTAACCACCGGCGATCATGAGGCCGGTGCCGAAAGGATCAGAAGGACACGCCGCAGCCTGCCCTGCACTGCCCAGGCCGCCGCCCTGCAACTTGCCACGGCGGCCGATGCGGGCGCCGTTCATGCCGTTGCGGTCGAGCGTGCCGAATCCGGGAGGCAAGGCGCTGTCGTGCGATTGCGGCTGCTTGGAGCGGCGACGGTTGCCCGACGAATCGTCGTCATCGCGCAACAGTCCCAACTGGACCATCAGCGCGGTCACCAGCGAAGCGTCCAGTTCGTCCCAGCGGCCACGGCGCAGCGTGCGCGGCAGCACGACATCGCCGAAGCGCGTGCGGATCAGGCGGCTGACAGTGACGCCGACCGCTTCAAACATGCGGCGGACTTCGCGGTTACGGCCTTCCTGCAGCGTGACACGGTACCAGCGGTTGCTGCCGTCGCCGCCCAGGTAGTCCAGCGCGCCGAACGCGGCCAAGCCGTCTTCGAGTTCGATTCCGTCGACCAGCGACTGGCGCTGCGCCTCGTCCATTTCGCCCAGGACACGAACGGCGTACTCGCGTTCCGTGCCATAGCGGGGGTGCATGATCCGGTTGGCCATGTCGCCCGACGTCGTGAAAATCAGCAGGCCTTCGGTGTTCAGGTCAAGGCGGCCCACCGAGAGCCACTTGCCGGTACGCAGCTTGGGCAGCCGGGCAAACACGCTGGCGCGGCCACCGGGGTCGTCGTGGCTGACGATCTCGCCGGCGGGCTTGTGATACAGGATCACGCGCGGCGGCTTTTTCGTGTTGGTGCGCATGATGGGCTTGCCATTGACACGCACCTGATCGTTGGGCCCCACGCGCTGACCGATATGCGCCGGTTCGCCGTTAACGGACACCCGGCCCGCGACGATCAGCTCTTCCATTTCGCGGCGCGACCCGATGCCTGCGTCGGCCAGCACCTTGTGCAGCTTGGGCATGACCACTTCGCTGTTCAGGTACTTGCCCAGACGCTGCTCCATGCGGTCAGCCGTATCCAGGTAGGACAGCGCCTGCTCGGCTTCCTGCTCGCCACCCCGGGAGTCCACGGACTCGACCGGTGCGGCGGGCGCAGTGGCCTGCCCTTCGGCGGCGGGCGCCTGTTCGGCGGCAGCGTCGCCGCGGCGGCGGCGGAACGGGGTCCTCAGCTTGCGGCCGCGGCTGCGGGCGCCGGCTTCGCCCTCGGCGGCCGGTTCGCGCGCGGCGGAGGATTCCGGCTGCGCGCCGGCAGCGGCGTCATCCGAACGGGGGGTGTCGTCCTGCATTGCTGTATTCGTTGTCACTGGGACAGCTCCGAATTTCAAACTTGGGTAGGCCTGCCGGGAGCAGGCTCGTCATCATCTGGGGACGCCGAATCCGGTTCAGACCCGGACCGGTCGGGGTCCGCCTGTTCCGAAGCCGCGGCGGCAGCATCGGGTTCGGACTGAACAGCCTCGTCAAGACCGTAAACGGGCTCACGCCTGGCGTCGCCAGGGGCCTCGGCATCGGTCTTGTCAGTCGGGTCAGTCGGTTCCGCGTGTTTTGCGTTCTCGACTCTTTCCTTTGCAGCACCGGCCTCGGAGGCATCGGCGGCCATATCGGAAATGTCGTTGCCAGCCCTGTCGTCGGGAAGATCGGACGAGAGCGGCGTATTGGACAAGCCTTCGGCTTGCTCCCGGACGGTGGATTCGTCGGCGGGATCCGCGCCTTCTTCTGTGCGCGAAAGCTGGGATTCTACGCTATCGATGGCCGCTATGGGGACATCGTCTTCCGAAACAGACAATTCCGCAACGGGGAAAATCTCGGAGGATTCGGCATCAGGATCGGCAGCAGGCGGATTTTCGCCTTCTTGCGACGCTTGTTGCGGGGCGTCCGCCCCCTGCTGGACGATGCCGTCCGCCCCGGATTCAGCCGCTTGCGCGCCATCTTCCGCCGGCGCCGCGTCCGCACCACCCTCGCCATCAGCCGGCTCCGGCGACGCGTCCGCACCGCCCTCGCCATCAGCCGGTTCCGGCGTCTCGCCCAGCACCTGCTGCACTTCGCCCAGATCCAGCCCGGCGAGCGCGGCGGCAGCGTGCGCGGTTTCCAGCGGCGGCAGCTCGTCCAGCGCACGCAGCCCCAGATCGTCAAGGAACTGGCGCGTAGTGCCGAACAGCGCGGGACGACCCGGCGCGTCGCGGTGGCCAATGACTTCGATCCAGCCGCGGTCCTCGAGGGCCTTCACGATCTGCGACGAAACCGTCACGCCGCGGATATCTTCGATGTCGCCGCGCGTCACGGGCTGGCGCCAGGCGACGATAGCAAGCGTTTCCATCACGGCGCGCGAATACTTGGGCGGCTTTTCAGGGCTGAGGCGCTCCAGGTAGCGCTGCATGCTGGGGCGGCTCTGGAAACGCCAGCCGGAGGCGAGCTGTACAAGCTCCAGCCCGCCGTCGGCCCAGTTGCCTTGCAAGGTCTCCAGAAGCCGGCGCACCGTGCTGCTGTCGAATTGTTCATCATCCCCGAACAGCTTGCGCATATCGGAAATCTGCATCGGCTGAACCGCGCACAGCAGCGCGGTTTCCAGCACGAGTATTGCCTCGCTATCGTTCATCGACATCCAAATTCAAAAAGGGGCTAACTTGCGCTTGGTTGGAAATAAGGTTAATATTCTTTTCTCAGACGCGGGGTGGAGCAGTCTGGCAGCTCGTCGGGCTCATAACCCGAAGGTCGTAGGTTCAAATCCTGCCCCCGCAACCAATTTGATGAAGGCCTGGCATTCGCCGGGCCTTTTTCATTTGCGGCGCCGGATTCAAAATAAATAAACGAGCGATCGGCGTGGCAATTCAAACCCGCGTGGCACTTCGAACCCGTGCCGCGATTCAATCGCGCACCGCAACTCAAATCAACGACGTGATTCGTTTCGACGCCACCGGCAGCGGTGCCGCGGAATCCAAATCCACGCATCTCGGCGCGGCCACCCGCGGATCTCCCAACGCGACGCTCGCCCGCAAACGACCGAGCCGCCGCAAAAGCGGCGACGCAACAGTCAATGTTGGCTTGCGAAATTGTCACTGGGTTCCTGTTTACCGCCACGCCCACACCTCATGGCGCTGCCCTGCGCTAAAACCACCACGCCGGCGCCCGTAAGGCGGAATGCCTGCCGCGGCTGCGCGGCTGCGGCAAAACGTCTGAGCAAATTCTGGAAAAGCTGGCGCCAGCAACGCTGACGCCTATCGCCAATATGGCCGCGGAACGCGCCGGAACCTCCGGCACCAACCCTTTCCGCGAAGATTGATAGCAAAGACTAGAACCGACGGGCATCGGCCATTGCCGTGCGGCCGAACGCCGCTGCCAGACCGGCTCGCCCCCTTGCGCAAACCGAGCCGGGCTCTGGATTGCGCCGGCCTGCCACCAGGCCGGAACGATTGTTAGGTATTTTTTGGGTCAAAAGCTGGCAAATTATACCGCCATCTATTCAGGCCTCAAGCTGCGGCGTACCCGTTATCGGCCCGCCAACCCGCCGCGCCGGCCTACCCCTCACCCGTCCGCCACTCAGCCCGCCGGCTTGTCCCACGGCGCCGACCCCAGCCGCTCGGCTAGATAATCCATCATCGAACGCAAAATCAGGGGCATCTGCCGGCGCGAGGCGTACACGCCATAAATGCCTAGTTCCTGGGGTTTGCATTGGGGCAGGATGACCTGCAGCTTGCCCGACGCGATGTATTCGGCCGCATAGTACGTCGGCAACATCGCGATACCCGCCCCTTCCACGGCGGCACTGCACAACACCGAGACTTCGTTGGCACTGATGCTTCCCCCCACGGGCACGTCGACCGGCTCGCCATCGCGCTCGAAACGCCACAGGCTCTTGCCGAAATACGAATGGGTCAGGCAATTGCGCAATGACAGATCCTCGACGCGCGCAGGCACGCCTTCGCGCGCAAGATATTCCGGAGAGGCGCAGACCACCGATCGGCACACCGCCAGCTTGCGCGCAATCAGATTGGGATCCAGATCATTGGTGATGCGCACCGCGAGGTCGACCCGCTCTTCCACCAGATTGACCGCGCGCTCGACCAGCATCAGGTCCACGGACGTTCCGGGGTGGCGTTTGACGTAGTCGGTGACGGCCGGCGCCAGATGGCGGGCGCCAAACGACATGCTTGTCGTGATGCGCAGCAGGCCGCGCGGCGTATCCTCGGGTGTGGCGACGGCGCTGTGCAGATCGCCGACCATATCCAGCATCTGGCGGCAGCGCGGCAGGGTTTCGGCGCCAGCTGGCGTGAGGCTCAGGCGCCGCGTCGTGCGATGCAGCAGGCGCACCCCAACCCATTGCTCCATCTCGGCCAGGTATCGCGACACCATGGCGCGAGACATGTCCAGATGCACGGCGGCCGCCGACAGGCTGCCCCGATCGGCAACCTCAACGAACACCTGCATGGCTTTCAGTCGATCCATCACTGTCTCGGCAAGTGCATCAGACCGTACCGGTTATACCGTATTTCCGTGCAGCATCCGCAACGGAATATCGATCAATGAAACGGGGTCCTTCGGCGCAATCACGCGGACGATTGGCCCAAAGCGTGACGCACAGCGGCAGCCACCTCCGGCACGGCCAAGCCGCGAACGATGAACACCAGCCGCGAGACGCGCACATCATCCGGCCATTCGTTCAAGGACTGCAACGGATACAACTCGCCATGCACGCCATGCACTTCACACGGACTTGATTCACCGGCGAAACACACGATGCCTTTCATCCGGAGCACGCCCGGCCCGTAGCGCTCCTGGATAGGCGCGACGCCTGCCAAAAACGCCGCTCGGCTCATCGGCGTTTCCAGCGTGAGTGAAAAACTGCTTACGTCCGCATGCCGTACAGCGGCCGATGACGAGAATGCGCCAAGCCACTTTGCCGTGACCTTCCCGTCGCGACGAGCAAGCAAGTCCGGCCCTTGGAGCAAGCCATCGGCCAACGGGGCATCCGGGCGTTGCACGTAGCGCCGCGCGCCAGGATTGATGGCCTCGATCGCCAGTTCGACTTCGTGCAGTTGCGCCGCATCGACAAGATCGGATTTGCTGATTACGACGGTATCAGCAAGCGCAAGCTGCCGGGCCGCCTCGGGCTGCGCGCGCAGCTGTTCCGCGCCGTGCGCAGCTGACACCACGACGATTGCGCCGCGATACGCGTAGCGCTCGGCCAGAAAGCGTTCGTGCTTCAGTGTGAAGAGGATGGGCGCCGGATCGGCAAGACCGCTAGTCTCGATGATGACGCGCCGGAACGGCTTGATCTTGCGCGCGAGCGCCTGCATGAAGAGATCACGCAAGGTGTCGACCACCGAACCGCTGACCACGCAGCACAGACACCCACCCTCGACCAGCACGACCTTGTCCGGCGCCAGACGCACCAGATGATGGTCCACGCCGATATCGCCATATTCATTAACGATGACCACCGCGTCGGCGTACTCAGGCGCTTGCAGCAGCCGGTTCAAGAGCGACGTCTTGCCGCTGCCCAGAAAGCCCGAGATGACGGTGACACCGATGCGCTTGTCTTGCACCGGCCGGTCGCCCTGCCCGCCTTGATCGCGGCCGCGCTTGTCGTCATTCATGCCGATCGCCTTAGTTGTCGATGCGCACTTGGTAAATACCCATGCTGTGGACCTTTACGCACAGAGACGCGAACACCACCGCAAAAACCAAAAGGGCCACTCACTTGCGTGAGCGGCCCAAAATTCTTTTGGCTCCCCGAGCTGGGCTCGAACCAGCGACCTGCGGATTAACAGTCCGTCGCTCTACCGACTGAGCTATCGGGGATCTGCCAAGACCGAAATTATGAACTAAAAATTCGGCGCATGCAAATCTCGTTTTTTTCTGAATTTTTTCCGCTTCTAGTTGCCCATCGCGAAAAAACTCTGATATAGTTTCGGTCTTTCCAGATCGGGCCCTAAAAAAGCCGACGAACTGGAAGAAAAAAGATGTTTTGCTAGCGCTTTCCGGCTTGGTCCAGAAACAAAAGCAAATGGTCTTGCCGGCATAGCTCAGTTGGTAGAGCAGCGCATTCGTAATGCGAAGGTCGTAGGTTCGACTCCTATTGCCGGCACCAGATTTCCAAAAAGGCAGCCCTCTCGGGCTGCTTTTTTCATTTCATCCCTGCCCGCCCTCATCTCCACCCCGCCACCCTGGCCGGGAACTCGCGCTGATCGCCGCGCGTCCAACCCCCTTGGACCATCCCAGCGGAATAAACCATGCGCATTCTTCTCGTGGAAGACGACATGATGATCGGCGAAAGCGTACTGGACTGCCTGCGCGCGGAACACTACGCCGTCGATTGGGTTCGGGACGGCAGCGCGGCGGACTCTGCGCTGCGCACCGATCCTTACGACCTTGTACTGCTCGACCTGGGCCTGCCCAAGCGGGACGGACTGACGTTGCTGCGCGACATGCGCACCCGCAAGGACCGCACGCCGGTGCTCATCGCCACTGCGCGCGACGCGGTCAGCGACCGGATTGCCGGGCTGGACGCGGGTGCCGACGACTACATCGTCAAACCCTATGACGTGGACGAACTGCTGGCGCGCATGCGGGCACTGATTCGCCGCAGTGCGGGCCGGGCCGAGCCCATTTTTGAACACGACGGCGTTACCATCGACCCGCAATCGCACGCCGCCATGGTCGACGGCGCGCCGGTGGCGTTGACCGCGCGCGAATGGGCGGTGCTGGAACCGCTGATCGCGCGGCCCGGCATGATTTTTTCGCGCGCCCAGCTCGAGGAAAAACTCTATAGCTGGAAAGACAGCATCAGCAGCAATGCCGTTGAGGTTTATATTCATGGCCTGCGCAAGAAACTGGGTCCCAACCTGATCCAGAACGTCAGAGGCGTCGGCTATGTCATCCCCAAAACATGAGCATTCCGCTTAGCTATTCGCTGAGAGCCCGGCTGCTTTTCTTTCTGTTGGCCGCCATCGCGGTCGGCGCGCTCGTGCAAGGCGCAATCGCCTACCGCAGCACCCTGGCGCAGGCCGACGACATCTTCGACTCGCTGCTGCAGCGCACCGCCCTGTCGTTGGGCACCGGCGACGGGCTGCTGAGCACCGGCCCCACACATGCGCGCGGCGCCGGATCGCCGGTTGCCGATGACCTCATCATCCAGATCTGGACGCCGGACGGCTTGCGCGTCTTCAACTCACGCTCGCGCCTGCGCCTGCCCAGCCAGATCGTATTAGGGTTTTCCGACGCGAAGCTGGAAGGCGAAACCTATCGCGTGTATTCGCTGGCCACGCCCTTCCAGGTGATTCAGGTGGCGCAGGACATGCGCGTGCGCAAGAACATGGCCAGCGCCCTTGCGCTGCGCACCGTCGCGCCGATTGCCGCCACCGCGCCGCTGCTGATGCTGATCATCTGGTGCGTCGTCAGTTGGTCGCTGCGTCCGGTCAAGCGCGCGCGCGCCCAGGTGGCCGCTCGCCAGCCCGAAGATCTGTCGCCCGTCAGCGTACGCGGGCTGCCTGATGAAATCCGCCCGCTGGTGCAGGAACTGAACCTGCTGCTCGAACGCATGCGCGGCGCTTTTGCGCAGCAGAAGCAATTCGTGGGCGACGCGGCGCACGAACTGCGCTCGCCGCTGGCGGCGTTGCGCCTGCAGATGCAGGCGCTGCAGCGCGCAGCAGACCCCGCCGCGCGCCAGCTTGCCGAACAGCGCCTGACTGCCGGCATCGACCGCGCTACGCGGCTGGTCGAGCAGTTGCTGTCGATGGCGCGCCAGGAAGGCGCCCAGGAGCAGACGCCGCTGGCGCCGGTGGATCTGGCGGACGTGCTGCGGCAGGCGCTGTCCGAGACACTGCCAGAAGCAAACGCCAAATCCATCGACGTCACGCTGGACGGCGATACGCAAGCGCAGATGCAGGGCAATCGCGATGCGCTGGTGCTGCTGGTGCGCAATCTGCTGGACAACGCGATCAAGCACTCGCCTGCCGGTGGCCGCATCGGGATGCGCCTGGACCACCGCCCGGGCCGCATTTCGCTGATGATCGACGACGAGGGACCCGGCATCCCGGTCCATGAGCGCGAACGCGTGTTCGACCGCTTCTACCGGGCCGAAGGCAACACGACGCATGGCAGCGGATTGGGACTGGCCATCGCACGCACCATTGCCGACCGCCACGGCGCATCCATCACCCTTGAAGACGCGCCGTCCGGCCAAGGGCTTCGTGCGCGCGTCAATTTTCCCGCTTAGCCTGGATTTTTCCCGCTTAAGTTTCCCCTAAGTGTGCGGCCCGAAGATAGCGCCATGTTCCCAACATGATCGCAGGAGCCGACATGAAGACCACGCAAATCAAACCCTCGCGCCTCGTCCTGGCGCTGCTGGCAGCCGGCGCCATTGGCGGCGCAGGCGCAACCGCCTTGACCGGCAGCGTTTCGATGGCCGCCGAAGCCCCCGCCGCCACCGCTGCGTCCCAGCCGATCAGCGCGTCCGTGCCGCCCAACTTCGCGCAAATCACGCGCGAGTCCGGTCCGGCCGTCGTCAACATCAGCGTCAGCGGCACGCGCAAGGTGTCGGCCGCCGAAAGCGACGACCCGTTCGCGCAGTTCTTTGGCCAGGTGCCCGGCGCTCGTGGCCGCGCGCCGGCTCGTGAAGTCCCGATGCGCGGCGAAGGCTCGGGCTTCATCGTCAGTTCCGACGGCATCATCCTGACCAATGCGCACGTGGTCCAGGACGCCAAGGAAGTGACAGTAAAGATGACCGACCGCCGCGAATACAAGGCCAAGGTCCTGGGCGCCGACCCGCAGACCGACGTCGCCGTCATCAAGATCGAGGCGAAGAACCTGCCGGTCATCAAGGTGGGCGACGTGAACAAGCTGCAGGTGGGCGAATGGGTGCTGGCCATCGGCTCGCCCTACGGCCTGGAGAACACCGCCACCGCCGGCATCGTCAGCGCCAAGGGCCGTTCGCTCCCGGACGACACCTCGGTGCCGTTCATCCAGACCGACGTGGCCGTGAACCCCGGCAACTCGGGCGGTCCGCTGTTCAACGACCGCGGCGAAGTCGTGGGCATCAACTCGCAGATCTACAGCCGCACCGGCGGCTTCCAGGGCCTGTCGTTCTCGATTCCCATCGACCTGGCCTACAAGATCAAGGACCAGATCCTTGAGCACGGCAAGGTGCAGCATGCGCGCCTGGGCGTGACGGTGCAGGAAGTGAATCAGGACCTGGCCGACTCGTTCAAGCTGGATTCGCCGTCGGGCGCACTGGTGTCGAGCGTCGAAAAGGGCAGCGCCGCCGAAAAGGCCGGCCTGCAGCCGGGCGACGTGGTGCGCAAGATCGACGGCAAGACCATCGTGTCTTCCGGCGACCTGGCTTCGACGATCACCATGGCCGCCCCCGGCGAGAAGATCAAGCTGGACGTATGGCGCAACGGCGGGCAGAAGGAGATGGTCGCAACGCTGGGTGGCGTGCCCAAGGACAAGACCCAGGCGTCGGCCGACGGCCAGGAAGTGCAGCGCGGCCAGCTTGGCCTGGCGCTGCGCCCCCTGAGCCCTCAGGAGCAGCAGGAGTCGGGTGCGGAAGGCCTGCTCATCGAGCGTTCTGCAGGCCCCGCCGCCAAGGCTGGCATTCAGCCCGGCGACGTGCTGCTGTCCCTCAATGGGGTGCCGGTGCACAACGTCGGCCAGGTGAAGGCCGAGTTGTCGAAGGCGGGCAAGACCGTAGCCTTGCTGGTGCAACGCGGCGAAGACAAGATCTTCGTGCCGGTGCAGATCGGCTGATCAGCCGGGTCTGATCAGCCGGGCATCACTCCGCGTCGGGCTGCTTGCCCGGCGCGGCCGCCTCAAATGCCGGCAATGCCCGGCACGCCGCGTCGATGCGCAGGACATTGGGCATGGCCGACAGGTCACACTCGAAGCGCTGCGCATTCGCCACTTGCGGCACCAGGCACAGGTCCGCGATGGTCGGCGTGTCGCCGTGGCAGAACTGACCCGTGGCGCGGGAAGCAGCCAGTTGGGTTTCCAACGCTTCAAGACCCTGATGCACCCAGTGCTTGTACCAGGCCGTCTTGGCCGCTTCATCCACGCCCAGCGTGTGCTTCAGATACTTCAGCACGCGCAGGTTGTTCAGCGGATGCGTATCGCAGGCGATGCCCAGCGCCAGATCGCGCACACGGGCGCGGCCGATGGCGTCGGCAGGCAGCAGCGGCGTTTCCGGGTGCGTTTCTTCCAGGTATTCGATGATCGCCAACGATTGGCCGATGACCGCATCGCCATCGACCAGCGTGGGAACCAGCGCGGTCGGGTTCACCTTGCGGTAGCCGGCCGACAGTTGCTGGCCGCCATCCTTCAGAAGATGAACCGGCACGGTCTCGTACGGCAGGCCCTTCAGGTTCAGGGCAATGCGTACGCGATACGCGGCCGAGCTGCGGAAGTAGCTGTAAAGCTGCATGGTATCTCCTCGGTATTCTTGTGGCGCCGCCCGCGTGGGCGGCGCTTGTTCATTCCAGCGATTCGGTCTGGGCCGCCTTGCGCGACAAGCCCTTGGGCAGCGGAAACGCGACGTTTTCTTCCAGCCCCGGCATCTTGCGCACCGAGACGGCGCCAAGTTCCTTGACGCGCGCGATCACCTGCTGCACCAGCACTTCCGGCGCCGAGGCGCCCGCGGTCACGCCGATGCGCTTGCGGCCGACGAGCCAGGCGGGGTCGATGGATTCCGCGCCGTCGATAAGATAGGACGCGACGCCCTTGCGCTCGGCCACTTCGCGCAGGCGATTGGAGTTCGAGCTGTTGGGGCTGCCCACGACCAGCACCAGATCGCATTCCGGCGCCAGGATCTTGACCGCATCCTGCCGGTTCTGCGTGGCGTAGCAGATGTCGCTTTTCTTGGGCTCGGCGATGCTGGGAAAGCGCGCCTTCAGCGCTTGCGACACCGCGGCCGCGTCATCGACCGACAGCGTGGTCTGCGTGACGTAGGCCAGGTTTTCGGGATCGGTGACTTCGAGGCTGGCGACGTCTTCGACGGTTTCGACGAGGTACATGCCGCCCTGCGCCTGGCCCAGGGTGCCTTCGACCTCGGGATGCCCCTTGTGGCCGATCATGATGATCTCGCGGCCGGCGGCGCGCATGCGCGCGACTTCGATGTGAACCTTGGTGACCAGCGGGCAGGTGGCGTCAAAGACCTGCAGCCCGCGCGCTTCCGCTTCAGCGCGCACGGCCTTGGAGACGCCATGCGCCGAAAACACCACGATGGCGCCCGCGGGCGCATCGTCGAGCTCGTCGATGAAGATGGCGCCCTTGGCGCGCAGGTCTTCCACGACGTAGCGGTTGTGAACGATCTCGTGACGCACGTAGATGGGCGCGCCGTGCAGTTCGATGGCCCGTTCGACGATATCGATGGCGCGATCCACGCCTGCACAGAAGCCGCGCGGCTGCGCCAGCAGGACTTCGGCGTCGGAGGCGGTGACAGCCTGGCTCATCAAAGCACTCCCAGCAGCGCCACGTCCACTTTCAGGCTGATGCCTGCCAGCGGGTGGTTGAAATCGAATAGCGCGGATTCGTCGTTGATTTCCTTGAGGACGCCCGAATAGCGGCCGCCATTGGGCGCGGTGAATTCAACCAGGTCGCCGGGTTCGAACGTGGCGTCCTCGCCGGCGTGCTGCGCCAGCATGGCGCGCGTCACGCGCTGGATCAGTTCGGGATTGCGGTCGCCGTAGGCGTCTGCCGGCTCGATGGTGACGCTGAACTTGTCGCCCTCGGCGCGGCCGACCAACGCGGCCTCCAGGCCAGGCGCCCACTGCCCGCCGCCCATCTGCAACGTGCCGGGACGGCCGTCGAAGGTGTCGGTGAACACCGAACCCGCTCCCGGGCCCGAGGCCAGGGTGATGCGGTAATGCAGCGTCAGGTAGGAATCCGGACGGACCAAAACGTTCACTTCATTAGAGGCGATGCTCACGATCTGCCACCGTATGGGTATTTGAGTAAACCCTGATTTTAGAGCCTCTTATGAAATTGTCCGTCCGGCTGCCAAAACAAGACCGTCCCCGAGAGCGTCTGCTCCGTCACGGGGCCGCATCGATCCAGGATGCCGAACTGCTGGCCGTCGCGCTGCGCACGGGGATTCCAGGGCTGAATGTAGTGGATCTGTGCCGTCAATTGCTGGACCGGTTCGGCGGGCTGCGCGGGTTGCTGAGCACCTCGCCCCAGGACCTGATGTCCATCGCCGGATTGGGGGCGTCCAAAGCCTGCACCCTGGCAGCGCTGCTGGAACTGGCCCGCCGCGCCATGGAAGAAGACCTGGTCCGGAACACCGCCATGAACCACCCCACCCGAGTGAAACAATATTGCAAGGCGGCGCTCGGCCATCTGCAAGTGGAGCACTGCATCGCCCTGTACCTGGACGCCCAGCTGCGCCTGATCGCCACGGGCGAACTGGCGCGGGGCACGCTCTCGCAGGCGGCGGTCTACCCGCGGGAGGTCGTGCGCGAGGCCTTGCGCCACCACGCGGCGGCCCTCATCGTGGCGCACAACCACCCGTCTGGCGTGGCGTCGCCCAGCGCGGCAGACCACGGCTTCACGCGGCACCTGAAGGAAGCCCTGGCGCTCGTGGACATCAAACTGATCGACCACCTGATCGTCGCGGGAGGCTCGGCGGTGTCGCTGGCTGAACTGGGCTGCCTCTGACCGCAACAAGCGCCGGAATTCCGTTAGACTACCGCCCGATATTGTTTTAGGCTTAACCTAATTCCGGCCCTCGCGACCTTTCCTTGCCCGCCATGAAACGCCTGTGGGACATTTCCCCGCCCGTCTCGACGGCATCTCCCGTCTTTCCGGGCGACACGCCGTACCGCCAGCAATGGAAGTGGACGGTTACGCCCGGCTGTCCGGTCAACGTCAGCGAAATCACGATGTCGCCGCACATCGGCGCGCATGCCGACGCCCCGCTGCACTACCAGAACGGGGCCGCAGCCATCGGCGCGGTTTCGCTTGAACCCTTCCTGGGCCCTTGCCGCGTGATCCATGCGATCGACTGCGGCGACCTCATCACGATCGACCATCTAGCCCATGCGGCGCACAACCTGCCGCCCCGCGTGCTGGTGCGCACCGCCAAGCACGCCGCGCAGGACTGGTGGACGGATGACTTCTCCGCCTACGCGCCCCAGACCATCGAATGGCTGGCCGAACGCGGCGTCATGCTGATCGGTCTGGACACCGCCAGCATCGACCCCGCTTCCAGCAAGACCCTGGACAGCCACCATACGATCTTGCGGCACGACATGCGGGTACTGGAGAACCTGGTGCTCGACGACGTGCCGGAAGGCGATTACGAGTTGATCGCCTTGCCGTTGGCGCTGATCCAGGCCGATGCCAGCCCGGTCCGCGCGGTCCTGCGCGAACTGTAGGCTGATTTGCCGGCCCGGGCGCGGCTGCCCGACAGCAGCCGCCCCGCTTGGAGAATCGACCATGCAATTCCTATTCGCGCCCCACTGGCGCGCCCTGCCCGCATCCGCCCGCCGCGCCGCGCCGCCCTGCCACGGAGGCCGCGCATGAGCCAGAACGAACGCCCCGAAGACATCGTCCACCAGGAAAAGGCGCAACTCGATTTCGCGCGCGACATGACCTACGGCGATTACCTGCATCTGGATGAACTGCTTGGCGCCCAGCACCCGATGTCGCCCGAGCACAACGAGATGCTGTTCATCATCCAGCACCAGACCAGCGAGCTCTGGATGAAGCTGATGCTGCACGAGCTGCGGGCCGCGATCGCCAGCGTCGCAGAGGACCGCCTGCAGCCGGCCTTCAAGATGCTGGCGCGCGTCAGCAAGATCATGGAGCAGCTCGTCCACGCCTGGGACGTGCTGGCAACCATGACGCCGCCTGAATACTCTGCGCTGCGTCCCTATCTGGCGCGCTCAAGCGGATTCCAGAGCTACCAGTACCGCCAGGTCGAATTCCTGCTTGGCAACAAGAACGCGGCCATGCTCAAGCCGCATTCGCACCGCGCCGACCTGCTGGCCCAGGTGCAGAGCGCCTACGAGGCCCCGTCGCTGTACGACGAGGCACTGCGGCTACTGGCGCGCAACGGCCTGGATATCCCGGCCGATCACCTGGAACGCGACTGGACCCAGCCGTATCAGGCGTCGGCGGCGGTCGAAGCCGCCTGGCTGACGGTCTACCGCGACACGGACCGCTATTGGGCGCTCTACCAGCTTGGTGAAAAGCTGACCGATCTGGAAGACGCCTTCCGGTTGTGGCGATTCCGCCACGTTACGACGGTCGAACGCGTCATCGGCTTCAAGCGGGGCACGGGCGGCACGTCTGGCGTGGATTACCTGCGGCGCATGCTGGAAGTGGTGCTGTTTCCGGAAATCTGGAAACTGCGCACGGATCTCTGACATTTGCGTCGCGCTGAAACCCGGGCTGCATGACAGCCCGGGCGCCCATTTGCGGCTGGCCGCAGGCAGCATCGCGTGCTAGAATGCGGGGTTACTTTTTGGATACGTGGCTAGCGCCTGTCGCGCCAAGATTTGGTAGCGAACCGCGGCAGCGGAACCAGGCAGCTGTAGCTGGCGACCCTAACTCTTGAAAAAGACTCGACCGAGTCTAGGAAAGCACCATGAAAGAAGGCATTCACCCCGAATACCGCGAAGTCGTCTTCGCCGACCTGCAAACGGGCAACAAGTTCATCACCCGTTCGACCGTCCAAACGCGCGAAACCGTTGAACTCGACGGCAAGACGTACCCGCTCTTCAAGTGCGACGTGACCTCCGAATCGCACCCGTTCTACACTGGCGCCCAGACCCGCATCGTCGAAACCGGCCGCGTGGAAAAGTTCCGCGCCCGCTTCGCCCGCACGGCTGGCACGGTCAAGTCCGCTTCCTGATCCTGTTGCTCCTACGGGAGTCACAGCAAAAAGGCAGCCTTCGGGCTGCTTTTTTTTCCCCCCTCGACGCCAGAAGGCCGGTCAGGGGGTGGCGCATCCCGACCACTCGGTTACATTAACGCCCGTGTCCCCACTTTCCATTTCCACGCCGGCCCGGCTTACGTCGGTAGCCACCGCAAAACTGCCCCGCCTTATCCTGCTGGGCCTGTCCCTGGCCTACATCGTGGCCGGGCTGTTCATGCGCGACCCGTGGAAAACCGACGACGCCGTCGGACTGGCGACGATGATCACCGCGATCCGCGAAGGCGGCCTGACCTGGCTGCTGCCGCAGGTGGGGCACCTGGCCCACGCCGAGGAAGGTCCGCTGATCACCTGGGTGGGCGCCATCAGCATCTGGCTGTTCGGGCCGTTCATCGGGGACATCACTGCCGGCCGCCTGCCCAATCTGCTGTGGTTCGGCATCACGGCCTCGAGCGTCTGGTACGGCACGTATCTGCTCGGCCGCCGGGCCGAAGCCCAGCCGCTGGCGCTGCCTTTTGGCGGGGAACCCGAACCGCGCGACTACGGCCGCATGCTGGCCGACGCCGCCCTCCTTTTGCTGCTTGCCACGGTCGGCATCCTGCAGCGCACCCACGAAACCACCGTCATCCCCGCCATCATGGCCTGCCAGGCGCTTGCGTTCTATTCGCTGGCGCGCACGGTGGATCGTCCCGTCACCGGCTCGACCACGCTGGGCATTGCGCTGGCTGCCAGCTTCCTGACGCGCGGTTGGGTGGGCGCCCTGCCCATCATGGTCGGCGTGGCACTGGCCTTCTATCCGCGCAGCCAGCTCTGGAAGTGCAAGCGCTGGATGCTGTGGGCCGCGGTGCTGGCTACCGGTCTGATCCTTGCCTGGTGGATTCCCGCCAGCCAGGGCAGCGAGTACTGGATCCGCAATTGGAAGACCTGGAATCTGTCGTCCTTCGCCATCCCTGGCCTGCACGACGCCGCCCGCACGCTACGCGACCTGCCGTGGTACCTGTGGCCGACCTGGCCGCTGGCGCTGCTGGCGATCTGGCGGTGGCGCGCCTGGATCTACGCGCCGCACATCTGGGTGCCGCTGATGCTGCTGGTGTGTTCGGCGGTGATCCTGTTCTTCGTGGATGAGGCCAGCGATTCCGAATTCGTGCTGCTGGCCGTGCCGTGCGCGGTGCTGGGCGCGTTCTCGCTGCCCACGCTGCGCCGCGGCGTGGTGAACACGCTGGACTGGTTTGCCGTCATGTGTTTTTCGCTGACGGTGGCCACCGCCTGGCTCGGCTGGGTGGCCCTGCACTTCCAGTGGCCGGCGCAGATTTCCCGCAACATCGCCCGCCAGACCACCGGTTATGAACCCGTGATCTCGTGGGTCGCCTTTGCGCTGGCGCTGCTCTTCACCCTGGGGTGGATCGTCCTGGTCGTCTGGCGGCTGCGCGTGCGTCCCCAGGCGCTGTGGCGCGGCACCGTGCTGTCGGCCGGCGGCCTGACCGTAACGTGGATCCTGCTCGTGCTGTTGTGGCAACCTGCCGTGGACTACGCACGCAGCTATCGCACGGTGTCCGGCCAACTGGCCCTGGCCATCGCGCAGCACAAGCGCCCGGGCGAGTGCATCCGGGGGCTCAGCCTGGGCAGCGGCCAGCGTGCCTCGTTCCTGATCTTCAACAACCTGTCGTTCCCGTTCGACACGCGCTGCACGCTGGTCCTGCAACAGACCACCAACCAGAGCCTGCGCGACGGCACGGCCGCGTACAGCGAAGGCGCCGAAGTCCTCTGGCAAGGCGGCCGCCGCGCCGACCGTTCCGAAGTCTTCCGCCTGCTGCGAACCGGCGTCAAGCCATGACCGCCGCGATCGGGGCGCCGATGACCTTCGGCGCCACCCTGCGCGGCATCGCCAAGCAGGCCTGGCCCGTCCTCATCAGCCAGTGGGCCAGCATCTCTTTCGGGGTGCTGGACACCGCCATGACGGGACACTCCAGCCCCGACGATCTGGCGGCGATGGCGCTTTCCGCTTCCATCTACATCACCGTCTTCGTCGGCCTGATGGGCGTCGTGCACGCCCTGATCCCGATCCTGGCGCAGCAGTTCGGCGCCGGCAACAACGCGGAAGTCGGAAAGAGCTGGGGCCAAGGCGTGTGGCTGGCGCTCGGCCTGTCGGTCGTGGGAGCCGCGCTAATGCTGTTTCCGGACATGTGGCTCTTCATGTCGGGGGACGTCGCCCCGGGCGTACGCGACCGCATCGCGTCGTACCTGCAGGCACTGGTGCTGGCCCTGCCCGCCGCGCTGGTGTTCCGCACCATCTACGCGCTGGGCACCGCGGTGTCGCGGCCCAAGCTCGTGATGGCCATCAACCTGTCCATCATCGGTTTCAAGGCGCTGTTCAACTGGCTCTTCATCTACGGCAAGCTGGGCCTGCCGGCGATGGGCGCGGCCGGTGCGGGGCTGGCGACGGCCGTGGTGTCGTGGATGAGCCTGGGCCTGGGTCTGTGGGTGATCACGCACGATCGCTATTACCGCCGCTTCCAGCTTCGCATCGGCAAGCCGGACTGGAAGGCGCTCAAGGAACTGCTGCGCCTGGGCATCCCGATGGGCGGCTCGTACCTGGTCGAGGTCTCAGCGTTCACGTTCATGGCGCTGCTGGTGGCGCGCGAGGGCACCTTCGTGACCGGCGGGCATCAGATCATGTCGAACCTGGCGGCCCTCTGCTACATGATGCCGATGGCGCTGGGCGTGGCGACCGCCGCGCTGACGGCGCAGGCCATCGGCGCGGGCAATTATGCGCACGCCCATCGCACCGGCATGGCCGGTCTGGCGCTGGGTCTGATCGGCGCGCTGCTGACGGCTGCGGTGCTGCTGATCGGCCGTCCGCTGATCCTGGCCGCGTACACGGACGACGGCGCGGTTGCCGCCGTCGCAACCACGCTGCTCGCCGTGCTGCCGCTCTTTCACCTGTTCGATTCGATGCAGTGCATCAACTCGTACCTGCTGCGCGCGTACAAGATCGCGGTCGTGCCGCTGATCCTGCAGACGGTCGCGCTGGCGGGCGTGGGGCTGGTTGGGGGCTGGTGGTTTGGGTTTGGTCCCGGCCGGGGCGGCATCGACGGTCTGCGCGAAGTGCTGGTGCCGGGCTCGCCGCAGGGTGCCGGCAGCATGTGGCTGATGGCCATGTTCGGGCTGGCTTTGTCGGCGGTCCTGCTGCACCTCTGGTATCGGCGCATACTGCGGACGGTGGGGCGATAAAGGTCGCGAAATGAAGAAAGGCAGCCGGTTGGCTGCCTTTTTTGCGTAGCGATGCGCCCTCTACTTCGGACGCTTGTCGATCACCCGGCGTGCCTTGCCGGTCAAGGTGCGTTCGACATGCCCGGCATCCGACACCTGGATCCGCGCGCTCACGCCGATGTGCGTCTTCACGGCATGCTGCAGCTGCTTGCCCAGATTGGCGCGTTCGGCGTCGGACAGGCCCGAGAACTCCGCGCGCACTTCTGTCAGGATTTCCAGTTCGTCCATGTTGCCCGAACGGGACAGCACCAGCTGATAGTGCGGCGCAAGCTGCGCGATCTTCAGGACCAGTTCTTCCACCTGCGTGGGGAACATGTTCACCCCACGCACGATCAGCATGTCGTCGCTGCGGCCGGTGATCTTGCCGATGCGGCGCATGCTGCGCGCGGTGGGCGGCAACAGGCGGGTCAGGTCGCGCGTGCGGTAGCGCACGATCGGCATCGCTTCCTTGGCCAGCGACGTGAACACCAGTTCGCCCGGTTCGCCGTCGGCCACCGGTTCGCCGGTATCCGGGTTGATGATCTCGGCGTAGAAGTGATCCTCCCAGACCACCGGACCGTCCTTGGTCTCGACGCATTCGCTCGCCACGCCCGGGCCCATCACTTCAGACAGCCCATAGATATCGACCGCGTCGATGCCCGCTTCGGCTTCGATGTCGGCACGCATCTGGCCGGTCCACGGCTCGGCGCCGAAGATGCCGATGCGCAGCGAGCTTTGACGCGGGTCGATGCCCTGGCGGCGCTGCTCTTCCAGGATGTTGCAGAAATAGGAAGGCGTGACCATGATGATGTCCGGACGGAAATCATTGATCAGCTGCACCTGCTTTTCGGTCTGCCCGCCGGACATCGGAATGACCGTGCAACCCAGGCGCTCGGCGCCGTAGTGCGCGCCCAGGCCGCCGGTGAACAGCCCGTACCCATAGGCCACGTGCACGGTATCGCCGGGCTTGCCGCCTGCGGCGCGGATGGAGCGCGCCACCAGGTTGGCCCAGTTGTCCAGGTCGCCCTGGGTGTAGCCGACCACGGTCGGCTTGCCGGTCGTGCCGCTGGACGCATGAATGCGCGAGATGCGCTCGCGCGGCACGGCGAACATGCCGAACGGATAGTTCTCGCGCAGTTCCTTCTTGGTCGTGAACGGGAACTTCGAAATATCCGACAACTGCTTCAGGTCGTCGGGATGCACGCCGGCTTCGTCGAACGCCTTCTTGTAGTGCGGGACGTTTTCGTACGCATGCTTGAGGGTCCACTTCAAGCGATCGAGCTGCAGGGCCCGCAGCTCGTCCTGGCTGGCATGCTCGATAGGATCCAGTCCCGGCTTGCTCATGGTGTTGGGCATGATGATGTCTCTCTTCTCTTTGGTACGGTGCAGCAGTCAGGCGTCCGTGGGCGTCCCGACGATCTGGCCCTTGATGCGGTAGGAACGCCCCCTGAACAAGGCCACGTTGCGTCCATCCTGATTGGTGACGGTGACGTCATAGACGCCGGTGCGGCCGGCCAGCGAACGCTCCTGGGCGACGGCGGTCAGCAGGTCGCCTTCGAATCCCGGCGCCAGATAGTCGATCGTGCAGCCCGACGCCACCGTGCTGACGTTGCGCGAATTGCATGAAAACGCGAACGCGCTGTCGGCCAGGGCGAAGATGAAACCGCCGTGGCAGGTCTTGTGGCCGTTCAGCATGTCGGGCCGAACGCGCATGGTCAGCCGCGCATAGCCCGGCGCCATTTCCTCGATCTTCATGTCCAGGCCTTGCGTGGCCGCGTCGCCGGCATACATCACCGAGCCCACGGCCTGCGCCAGCGCCTGCGGGTCGGTCGGCACTTCAACGGGGGGAACGTGCACGCTCATCATTGCCCCTTGAACTGCGGTTCACGCTTGCCAAGGAACGCGGCGACGCCTTCGGCGTAGTCCGCGCTTTGGCCCAGTTCGCGCATCATGTCGCGTTCCAGGTCGAGCTGCGTGGACAGGTCATTGCCCAAACTGGCCTGCAGCGCGCGCTTGGTGAACGCCAGGCCCTTGGTGGGCGCGGCCGCGAAGTGCGTGGCCAGGCGGTCCAGCGTGGCATCGAATTCCTCGTCCGCCACGCACTGCCAGATCAGGCCCCACTCTTCTGCCTGCTTGGCGCTGAGCTTGTCGCCCAGCATCGCCAGGCCCATGGCCCGCGCGCGGCCCACCAGACGCGGCAGCACGAACGTGCCGCCCGTGTCGGGGATGAGGCCCAGGCGGCAGAACGACTGGATGAAGCTGGCCGAGGCCTTGGCGATGACGATGTCGCCCGCGAAGGCCAGATTGGCGCCCGCGCCTGCCGCGACGCCATTGACGCCCACCACGACGGGCATGGGCAAGGCGTTGAGGCGGCGCACCAGCGGGCCATAGAACTTGTCGACGGTCTCACCCAGGTCGGGCGGCGTGCCGTCCGGTGCGGGCTTGCGCTCGCTCAGGTCCTGGCCGGCGCAGAAGCCGCGGCCCGCGCCGGTCAGCACCAGCACGCGCGCGCCTTCGGTTTCGACGCGGGTCAGCGCGTCGGCCACTTCGGCGTGCATGTTGGCCGTGAAGCTGTTCAGCTTGTCCGGGCGGTTCAGCGTCAGGCGCGCAACGCCGCCGGACAGGTCGAATTGAATATCCTGATAGCTCATCTGCGATCGCCCGGCTTAGATGTGACGGCGGGTTTGCACCACGCGGAAGCGGTTCGAGACAAACGCCGTGTCCGACAGCGCGGCGTTGGCCGCCGGATTGGCGCCGGTGCCGTGGAAGTCGCTGAAGGCGGCGGTCTGGTTGACGAACACCGCGCCCGTCAGGTTCAGCGAAAGCGACACGCCCGAGACTTCGGCGGCGTCCTGCACCTGCTCGGCCACGCGATCATCCGTCGTGTAGGCCGACAGCGACAGCGCGCCGTGCTTGATGACGCTGTCGCGCGCCAGCTGGATGCTGTGAGCGGTGGAATCCGTGGCGACGACAAACGCGATGGGGCCGAACCACTCTTGGCCCAGCGCCGCATTGCCGGCCTCGGTGCGCAGCAGCAGCGGCGTGCGCACGCGGGCGTTTTCGAACTGGGGATGCGCCAGCGTCTTGCTGTCCGCCACAACGGGCAGACCCAGCGCGCGAGCCTTCTCGATGCGTTCGACAATGCCTTCGTTCTGGATGGCGCCCGTCAGCTCGACGGCCTTGGCGGCGTCGGCGCCCACCTTTTCCAGCGCCACGCCCAGCGCGGCGGCCACGTCGTCGAAGCTGACACGGCCTTCCGGCGTGTTGATGCCGTCGCGCGGCACGTAGATGTTCTGCGGCGCGGTGCACATCTGGCCGGAATACAGGGCCAGCGAGAACGCCAGGTTGCGGGCCACGCCCTTCAGGTCGTTCGTCGAATCGATGATGACCTGGTTCACGCCGGCCTTCTCGGTGTAGACCTGAGCCTGGCGCGCATTGTTTTCGAGCCAGTCGCCGTTGGCGGTGCTGCCGGTGAAGTCAACGATCTTGACGGCCGGGTCCAGCGCCAGCTTCTGCGCAGTGTCGTCACCTGCCTCGTGCGCGGCCAGTTGCACGACGTCGGGATCGAAGCCCGCTTCCTGCAGCACTTCGCGCGCCACCTTCACGGTGATGGCCAGCGGCAGGATCGCGCCCGGGTGCGGCTTGACGATGACGGTGTTGCCCGTCGCCAGGCTGGCGAAGAGGCCCGGGTAGCCGTTCCACGTCGGGAAGGTCGAGCAGCCGATCACCAGCGCGACGCCGCGCGGCACGACGGTGAACTGCTTTTCCATGCGAATGGGATCGTTCTTGCCCTGCGGCTTTTCCCAGACGGCGATGCCCGGGATGCGCGACATTTCCTGCCAGGCGTAGGTCACGGCTTCAAAGCCGCGGTCCTGCGCGTGGGGGCCACCGGCCTGGAAGGCCATCATGAAGCCCTGGCCCGTGGTGTGCTGGACCGCGTAGGCGATCTGGAAGCTGAGCTTGTTCAGGCGCGCCAGGATTTCCAGCGACACGCCCACCCAGGCGTGGGGACCGGCGCGGCGCCAGTCTTCCAGCGCGCGTTTGGAGGCGGCGATCAGCTTGTCCGCCGGCACGCGGGGATACGTGATGCCCAGGTCGAAACCATAGGGAGATTTTTCGCCGCCCACGACGCCGTCGGCATCATGCAGGTTCAGCGGAAAGGGCTTGCCCTGAAGCGCTTCGAAGGCGGCGCGGCCTTCGTCGTTGGCGGTCTCGCCGTAGTTGCGCGGGCTGGGCGACTCGGCAAACGGGCTCCAGTAGCCGCGCAGCGCGGCGGCAGCCAGGGATTGTTCCAGCAGGGGCTGGTGACGTTCGAAGAATTTCTGGGACACGCTCGTCTCTCCAATAAGTTTTGAATGCTTGCCTGGCGCGCGCCGGGTCAGGTTTCCTGGTCGAAGTCGATGACCAGCCGGTCGCTGACCGGGAAGCTCTGGCAGCTCAGGATGAACCCGCGCGCGACTTCATAATCTTCAAGGGCGAAGTTGGCGTCCATGTCCACCTCGCCTTCAATCACCTTGCAACGGCAGGTGGAACACACCCCGCCCTTGCACGAATACGGCAGTTCAATGCCCTGCGCCAGCGCCGAATCCAGCACGCTGTCCTTGTTCTTGTCGATGACGAACATGCGGCTGTGTCCGTCCTGCACCACGGTGACTTCGCACTGCCCCTTGCCGGGCGCCTGCGGGGCGTCCTGGCCGGTGCGCAGCGCGCGCGGGCCCTTGGGTGCGCCGAAGAGCTCGAACTTGATGTTCGACTTGGGGATGCCGCGCGCCTGCAACCGTTCGACCACGCTCTCGGTCATGGTCTGCGGACCGCACACAAAAGCGTAATCGATATCCTCGGGGCTCATCCAGGCCGACATCAGCTGGTCGACCTTGTCGCCATCCAGGCGGCCGTTGAAGAGCTCGATGTCCTGCGTTTCGCGGCTCATCACGTAGACCAGCGAAAAGCGGTCCATGTACAGGTTCTTCAGGTCCTCGATTTCCTCGCGAAACAGCACCGCGGACGACGCGCGGTTGCCGAAGAACAGCGTGAACTTGCTGCGCGGCTCGGTCGACAGCGCCGTCTTGACCAGCGAAAACACGGGGGTGATGCCGCTGCCCACGGCAAACGCCACGTAGTGGCGCTGGTTCTCGGGCGAGAAGTCCACCGTGAAGTTGCCCGCCGGCGCCATGACCTCCAGGGTCTGGCCGGGCTGCAATTCGTGATTGGCCCAGCTCGAAAACACGCCCTCGTCGACCTTCTTGATCGCCACGCGCAAGAGCTTGTCGTGCGGCGCCGAACAGATCGAATACGAACGGCGCAG
Source organism: Achromobacter sp. GQ309 (assembly GCF_059759315.1). NCBI lineage: Bacteria > Pseudomonadati > Pseudomonadota > Betaproteobacteria > Burkholderiales > Alcaligenaceae > Achromobacter > Achromobacter sp. GQ309. The sequence goes on along the minus strand of NZ_JCAXDP010000003.1, from coordinate 619,693 downwards.
TTCTTCGCCATTGAGCTGGGTGCGCAGCGTCAGGTATTGGCCGGGCAGGAAGGCGAACTCGTCCGTCAGCGTGTCGGGCAGATCAAAGGTCACGACCACGGCATCGCGCGTATTGCGCGCCACGGACGCCACCTTCAAAGCATGGAATTGGTTCTGGCTCATCTCGAAACCACTCTTTAGTGAGTCTTGAAATAATCGAAGGGCTCGCGGCACGAAACGCAGCGATACAGCGCCTTGCACGACGTCGACCCGAAATTGCTGACCAGCCGCGTGTCGCGCGAGCCGCAGCGCGGGCAGGCGATGGCCGGGGCCGCCGTGCGGCGGCTGATGCCCGAAATGTCGATGGCGCGTTCAGCGGGCGCGGCGATGCCGTAGCCCTTGAGCGCCTCGCGCCCTTTTTCGCTCATCCAGTCGGTCGTCCAGGCGGGCGCAAGACGCGTCTCCACCCGGACCTCGGACACGCCGTGGCGTTCGAGCGTCTGACGGATGTCCTGCGTGATCTCGCGCATGGCCGGGCAGCCCGAATAGGTGGGCGTGATGACGACGACGCATGCATCGCCGTCCCACGACACGTCACGCACCACGCCCAGGTCCACCACGGACAGCACGGGGATCTCGGGGTCCGGGACCTCCTGCAGCCAGGCATAGACCTGGTCGGCGGAAATGGGCGCCAGCGCGTTCACCACGTGGCTCCCGGGTAGGCGCGGTGCAGATGCTGCATCTCCGCCAGCACATAGCCCAGCGCCTCGGTGTGCTTGCCCTGCCGGCCGCCGCGATGCGCGGCGTGGTTGGCGGCGGCTTCGTCGGGAACGGTGAGTGAGGCTTCTTCCAGCACTTCGCACACGTGCGCAAGCCACGGCTGGCGCAGCGCAGACAGGACACAACCGATACCGCGCGCCGCGACGTCCTGGTCGATATCGTCGTCGGTGAAGAGCTCGCCCGTGAAACGCCAGGCGTCGTCAATGGCGGCCTGCATCTTGGCGTGGCTTTCCGCCGTGCCATCGCCCAGACGCACCACCATGTCCGAGGAGCGGCGCACGTGATAGGTCACCTCCTTGAGCGACTTGGCCGCGATGGCCGCGACGCGCTCATCCGTGGACGCCTCCAGGCGCTGCAGCAGGAAGTAGTGCCAGACGTCGAACAGGAACTGCCGCGCCATGGTGTCGGCGTAGTTGCCGTTGTCGCGCTCGACCAGCAGCGCGTTGCGGAACTCGTGCGCGTCGCGCAGATAGGCCAGCGCGTCCTCGTCGCGGCCCGCGCCTTCGACCTCGCCGGCCAGCGTCAGCCACATGCGGGCCTGGCCCAGCAGGTCGAGCGCGGTATTGGTCAGCGCCAGGTCCTCTTCCAGGATGGGACCGTGGCCCGTCCAGGCGCCCAGCCGCTGCGACAGGATGAGCGACGTGTCGCCCAGGCGCAGCAGGTATTCAAACAATGCTTTGTCCATGTCTCCCCCACCCGCCTTACATGTGCTTGATTTCTTCGGGCATCGGGAAGAAGGTCGGATGCCGGTAGACCTTGCTGTTGGCCGGCTCGAACAGCGGATCCTTGTCGCCCGGGCTGCTGGCCGAAATATCCGACGCACGCACCACCCAGATGCTCAGACCCTCGTTGCGGCGCGTGTACACGTCGCGGGCGTGATTGATCGCCATTTCCGCATCCGGCGCGTGCAGGCTGCCCACGTGCTTGTGCGCCAGGCCGTGCTGGCTGCGGATGAAGACTTCCCACAGAGGCCAGTCTTTGCTCATGATGGATTTCCTCTAGTGCCGGGTGCGCAGTGCACGGCCGGTCTGCAATAAATGAATTAGGACTGCGAATGCCTGATGTGCCCAATCCCGAAGCGCAGCGAGGGCCAGCGGGGCCGCGCGGATCCGGGCTCCGCCGGTCCGCTGCGGCGCCCCCCTGGGGGGGAAGCGCGCAGCGCTCCGGGGGGGGGACCTCTAGGCGGCTTTACGGGCGGACTGCTTGTCGGCGTAGGCGACTAGCGCGTCGCGCACCCAGGCGCCGTCCTCGTGCGCCTTCACGCGCGCGGCAAGCCGTTCGCGGTTGCACGGACCGTTGCCCTTGAGCACGGCGTAGAACTCCGTCCAGTCGATCTCACCGAAATCGTAGTGACCGCGCTCGGCGTTCCACTTCAGATCGGGATCCGGCACGGTCAGGCCCAGGTACTCGGCCTGCGGCACGGTCTGGTCCACCATCTTCTGGCGCAGCTCGTCGTTGGAGAAGAGCTTGATCTTCCAGGCCATCGATTGGGCGCTGTTGGGCGAATCCGCATCCGACGGGCCAAACATCATCAGCGCGGGCCACCACCAGCGGTTGAGCGAGTCCTGAACCATTGCCTTCTGTTCGGGCGTGCCGTGCAGGCACATCTGCATGAGCAGGTCGTAACCCTGGCGCTGATGGAAGGACTCTTCCTTACAGACGCGCACCATGGCGCGCGCATACGGGCCGTAGGAACAGCGGCACAGCGGGATCTGGTTGATGATCGCCGAGCCGTCGACCAGCCAGCCGATCATGCCGATGTCGGCCCAGCTCAGCGTGGGGTAATTGAAGATGCTGGAGTACTTGGCGCGGCCGGCGTGCAGGTCGTCAATCAGGTCGTCGCGCGACACGCCCAGCGTTTCGGCGGCGCTGTACAGGTAGAGCCCGTGGCCCGCCTCGTCCTGCACCTTGGCCAGAAGGATGGCCTTGCGCTTGAGGGACGGCGCGCGGGTGATCCAGTTGCCTTCCGGCAGCATGCCCACGATTTCCGAGTGCGCGTGCTGCGAAATCTGCCGCACCAGCGTCTTGCGGTAGGCCTCGGGCATCCAGTCCTTGGCCTCGATGCGGACGCCGTCGTCGATGCGCCGCTGGAACGTCTGTTCCAGGCCTTCAAGCTGGTCCGCGGTCTTGACCTGCTTGACGCCGGTTTCGACGAGTTGAGCGTACATAGTTGTCTCCTTGAGACGGTTTGCGAAAACGCAAAGCAAACGCTGCGCAGTGCCGTCATGTCATGAGACGATTATTTAATACAAAAAAATCATTGTCAAACTCAAATCTGTATCACATTGGATTTATGTATCATATCCGGCATCCCGATATCGGCCGTCCGCGGCCCTCCTCATGGCAAACCCTCAGTCGACCCTGGAACGCGCTCTGTCCCGCTTATTGAAAAGCGATCCGCCCCGCGCGAAATCGCTCTGCGTCAGCGTGCTGGGCGATGCATTGGCGCCGCACGGCGGCGCCATCTGGCTGGGCAGCCTGATCGAGCTTCTGGCCCCGCTCGGGATCAACGAACGCCTGCTGCGCACCAGCGTCTTTCGTCTGGTGGCGCAAAACTGGCTGCAATCCGAACGCCATGGCCGGCGCAGCCTTTACCTGATTTCCGAGCAGGGCTTGCGCCACACGTCGCACGCGTCGCAGCGCATTTACGTGGGCGGCGCCAAGGAATGGAACGGGGAATGGACGCTGGTCGCGCTGCCGCGCACAGGCAACGGACTGGCAGAACGCGGCGAGCTGCGCCGCGAATTGACGTGGGAAGGCTTCGGCATGATCGCGCCGGGGCTGTTTGCGCATCCGCACACCGAGGCGCGCGCCGCGCACGACATTCTTGAAAAGCTGGGCATCCCGGACCGGGCGCTGGTGCTGTCGGCCCGCGACCTGGCCGGCGCCGGCGGGCTGCCGATCGCCAGCCTGGCCACGCAATGCTGGAACCTGGACGACGTGGCCGAGCAATACCGCCAGTTCTCGCGCAACTTCGGCCCGTTGGAAAAGCTGCTGGACGAGGCGCCCTCGCCCGCCGAGGCGTTCACCGTCCGCGTCATGGTGCTGCACAACTGGCGCCGGATCGTGCTGCACGATCCGCAACTGCCCGCCCCCATGCTGCCCGACAACTGGCCCGGGCACGCCGCGCGGGAATTGTGCGGACGGCTCTACTGGAAGGTGTTCGATCCCTCCGAAACCCACCTGAATGCCCAGGCCGGGCAGGACAACGAACGCTACCGCCCCCTGTCGTCCGAAGTCGAATCGCGCTTTGGCGGCCGGCCAGCCTGACGGCCGGCGCGTTGCGGGTTTAGCGGCCCGGGCTGTCCTCGCCGGCCATGACGATGCCCAGCGTGTCGACGTGGCATTCTCCCGCCGCCTCGCGTCCTGCGCCGGCCAGCGTGAGTCCACGGCATGCCGCAATGAACGACAACGTCCATCGCGCCCGGATCGGGCGGCCCAGCGCCACGCCGGTGTCGGCATCAATGCCGCTGGGCACATCCAGCGCCAGCACCGGAACCTGCCACGCATTGACCGTGTCGATCAGGGATTGCCACGCGGCATCGAGCGGACGGTTCAAGCCGATGCCGAACAGCCCGTCAATGACCAGCCCCTGAAACGGCCCGGCCGGCAACACGGCGTGCGTCCGGGATGCTCCGCCCGCGGCCAGCCAGCGGTCCCAGGCGCGCGCTGCATCAGCAGGCAGCCTGTCTGGCCCCGACGGCAGCACCACGAGGACATCCAGGCCGCGCGCCAGCAATAGCGCAGTCGCTTCCAATGCGTCCCCGCCGTTATTGCCGGGCCCGGCCAGCGCCAGAATCGACGTGCCGGCCGGCGCCCGCGCCGCGACGAAGCCGGCCGCCGCCGCGCCGGCCAGCGGCATCAGCGCACGCCCCGTTGCCAGGGCGCGCTGTTCGGCTTGGCGGATCTGCGCGACGGAGTAGGACGGCATGACAGTCGGGTGCGGCGAAAGTCCGTGGGAACCGGGCGGTCCGCCGACGGTCTCAGACCTTCAGGAAATGCTCGCGGTAATACTTGAGCTCGTCGATGGACTCGTAGATGTCGGCCAGCGCTTCGTGGCGGCTCTTTTTCTCGAATCCCTTGTAGACGGCTGGGGCCCAGCGGCGCGCCAGCTCCTTGAGCGTGCTGACGTCCAGGTTGCGGTAATGGAAGAACTGTTCCAGGCGCGGCATGTAGGCAAACATGAAGCGGCGGTCCTGGCTGATGGTGTTGCCGCACATGGGCGATTTGCCCGCCGGCACATGCTGCGCAAGAAACGCCAACAGCGTATCCTCTGCCTCTGCCTCGGTCACCGTGGACGCCTTGACCTTGTCGATCAGCCCGCTCTTGCCGTGGGTCGACTTGTTCCAGTTGTCCATCGCGTCGAGCAGGCTGTCGGACTGGTGCACGACGATGACCGGACCTTCGGCCACGACCGTCAGGTCGGGTTCGGTCACCACGACGGCGACCTCGATAATGCGTTCTTTCTCGGGGTCCAACCCCGTCATTTCCATGTCGAGCCAGATCAGGCGGTTTTCGTTCGCAGCCATATAATTTGCCTTTAAAACGCGCGATTTTCGCACATCCCTTCTTGAGCAAAACGCTTTGCCCATGTTCACACTGCTGTTCGTTGCCTTCCTGCTGACCGATATTGCCGTGCGCATGTGGCTGGCGTCACGCCAGATCCGCCATGTCGCCCGCAATCGCGACCAGGTGCCCGCGGAATTCTCCCATCGCATCGGGTTGACCAGCCATCAGCGGGCAGCGGATTACACCGTGGCGCGGGTTCGGCTGGGCATGCTCGAGCGCACCTATGACGCCCTGGTGCTGGTCGCCCTGACGCTGCTGGGCGGCCTGCAGTTCATCGACCTGATGGTCAGCCAGCTTACCAGCAACGACTTCGTGCGGCAGATGCTGCTGCTGGTGGTGGTTGCGCTGGTGCTGGGCCTGCTCGGTCTGCCCTTCACGCTTTGGCGGCAGTTCAAGCTGGAGGCGCGTTTTGGTTTCAACCGCATGACGCCGGGGCTGTTCGTCGCCGACGCCGCCAAGGGTCTCCTTGTTGCGGCGGTATTGGGCCTGCCGCTCGCCGCCGCGGTGCTGTGGCTGATGGGCAGCGCCGGCGCCTACTGGTGGATCTGGGCCTGGGCGCTATGGACCGTGTTCAACCTGGCCCTGCTGATCATCTACCCGATGTTCATCGCCCCGCTCTTCAACAAGTTCACGCCGCTGTCCGACCCTGAACTGGCCGGCCGCATCCAGCGTCTGGCGCAGCGCTGCGGCTTTGCCCTGAATGGCCTGTTCGTCATGGACGGCTCGCGCCGCTCGGCCCACGGCAACGCGTATTTCACAGGCTTCGGAAAATCCCGCCGCATCGTATTCTTCGATACCCTGCTGGCCCGCCTGAACGCCGACGAAATCGAGGCCGTACTGGCGCACGAGCTGGGGCATTTCGCCAAGCGCCACATCATCAAGCGCGTGATCTTCAGCTTTGCCGCCGCGCTGGTGTTCTTTGCCATCCTGGGCTGGATCGCGCAGCAGCCGTGGTTCTATGTGGGCCTGGGCGTGATGCCGCAATTGGGCGGCCGCAACGACGCCATGGCGCTGCTGCTGTTCTTCCTGGTCATTCCTGTATTCACCTTCATGCTGACGCCGCTGGCCAGCTGGTACTCGCGCCGCGACGAATTCGAAGCGGACCGCTATGCCGCCGAGCAAAGCTCGCCGGACCGTCTGGTCTCGGCGCTGGTCAAGCTGTACGACGACAACGCTGCAACCCTGACGCCCGACCCTGTGCATTCCGCCTTTTACGACAGTCACCCTCCTGCCGCCGTGCGCATCCGCCACCTGATGGCGGCCGCCGCATGAGCGCGCCGATGGAAGGCCGCATCATCGCCGCGCATGGCCGCCACTACACCGTGGAATTGGCCGATGGGGCCCTACGCAAGTGCTTCCCGCGCGGCAAGAAAACCGGCGCCGCAGTGGGCGATCGGGTCAAGATCACGCCGCAAGGCAAGGACGAAGGCGCCATCGACGCCATTCTGCCCCGCAGCAACCTGCTCTATCGTTCCGACGAAATGCGGTCCAAGCAGTTTGCATCCAACGTCGACCAGTTGCTGATCGTCGTGGCTGTCCGGCCCACCTTTTCGGACGACCTGACCGGCCGCGCGCTGGCGGGCGCATGGAGCGCCGGCATCGCGCCCCTCATCATCCTGAACAAGACGGACCTGACCGACGAGCTGCCGGCCGCGCGCGCGCGGCTCGCGCCCATCGCGGCGCTGGGCGTGGACATCATCGAACTGAGCGCGCTCGAGCCCGAAAAAGTCCACACGTTGCTGGCGCCGCGCCTGGCCGGCCGCACGAACCTGCTGCTGGGACAGAGCGGCATGGGCAAATCCACGCTGCTCAACGCGCTGGTGCCGGATGCCGCCGCAGCGACGCGCGAGCACTCCACCGCGCTGGACATGGGCAAGCACACGACCACCAGCACCCGGCTCTACCATTTGCCGGCGCCGGGGGGCGACCTGATCGATTCACCGGGGTTCCAGGCCTTCGGTCTGCATCACCTGACGCGGGATGACATCATTCGCGGGTTTCCGGAGTTCACGCAGCCCATCGAGGAATGCCGCTTCTACAACTGCACGCACCGCCACGAACCCGGGTGCGGGGTGGTGGCGGCGCTGCAGAGCGGCAGGATCGATCCGGCGCGCTACGCGCTGTACGAACGCATCCTTGAAGAAAACCTGGCGGGCCAGCAGCGCTACTGACGCTTGCCGCGCCCCCCATTGAAAACGGCCCCATCGGGGCCGTTTGCTTGTGCGGGCCTGCACGCCCGATCTTCCGAAGCGGATTCAAAGGCCAATCAGCGCGGCGTGAATCCGTGGCGCAGCAAGTGATAGAGGTTGCGCAGCATGCCCGCAGTGGCGCCCCAGATGAAGTGCTTGCCGTACGGCATGCCGTAATACTGGCGCACCCGTCCGTCATCGAGCCGGGCTTCATAAAGGCGATGATTGGCCGGGTCCATCAGGAACGACAACGGCACCTCGAACACCTCGGCCACTTCGAACGCGTCGGGCGCCAGTTCAAAACCCGGCCGCACCAGCGACACCACGGGAATGATCGAAAAGCCGGTCGCCGTCAGGTACGGCGGCATGCTGCCCAGGACTTCGACATGATTGGCCGGCAGGCCCGTTTCTTCTTGGGCTTCGCGTAGCGCCGCATCCACCGGCGTGGCGTCGCTGGTCTCGATGCGACCGCCGGGAAAGCTGATCTGGCCCGCGTGGTCGTGCAGATGCGCCGCGCGCTGAGTCAGCATGATGTTCACGCCCTCGTCGCGCGTCACCAGCGGGATCAGCACGGCAGCGGGCACAGGCGTGCCCTCGCGGCCGGGATAGCGAAGATCGTTGTCGCGCGACAGCTCCAGCGTCCAGGTGGACGGCTGGCTCAGCGTGCCGCGCAGGGAATCCGGCGTCAGCAGGCGGGTGGGCACGGGCGGCAGCGATTCGTTGGCCACCACCCACGGTTGCGTCGCCGGGTCGAATCCGGGGCGCGCCAGCGGCCGTCGAGGCCGCGCGGAGGACGAGGTTTCAGACATACGCTCAGAAGTAAGAAAAAAGGCACCCTCGCAGGTGCCTTTTTAACCCGGAAAACCGTGCCGGACGGAAACGCGGATTGGCGTGAACGTCCGACACTGTCAGGGCCGTGTACCGATAAGCGATCAAGCCGCGGGGGCTTGCTTGCTGACCAGCTTTTCCTTGATGCGAGCCGACTTGCCCGAGCGCGAGCGCAGGTAGTACAGCTTGGCGCGGCGCACGTCGCCGCGGCGCTTCACTTCGATGCTGGCGATTTGCGGCGAGTACAGCTGGAACGTACGTTCCACGGCTTCACCCGACGAAATCTTGCGCACGGTGAACGCGGAGTTCAGGCCGCGATTGCGCTTGGCGATAACAACGCCTTCGAAAGCCTGCACGCGCTTGCGGGTGCCTTCAACGACGTTGACGCTCACGATGACGGTGTCACCAGGAGCAAATTCAGGCTTGGCTTGACCGCCGGTCAGACGGGCAATTTCTTCCTGTTCCAGGATAGCGATGAGGTTCATGTGAACTCCTAGATCATCATGTCTTTGCGGACTAAAACTTTTGCCGATCGATGTTGTTCACGCCCGGCTTTCGCGTGGCCCAGGATTCCAGACTGAAGAATCAAGACTTCGGCCACATCCGGCCTGGTGCGTGTGCATGGCAACCTGTCCACTAGGTAAGCCGCAGTGCGGTTTTCCTGTTGGCGTGTATTGCGATGCTATGCCGCAAGCAGAGGATGAGATTTGGCAAACCGATGATTCTACACCAAAAATTCCCCAGAGCCTCGGGTAACATGTGCGCCTTGAGCACGGTTTGCGGTACCCTTCCAACTCCCTGTAACAAACACGTCATCTGACGCTGTTCCCTCATGTCGTACTCGTCCCTGATATTGGTCGTCCTGGCGGCGATGGCCCACGCCACGTGGAACCTCCTTGCCAAGCGCGCGGCCATGGTGGGCGCGCCGTTCGTCTTTGCCTACGGCTTGTGCGCGACGGTGCTGTATGCGCCGTGGGTGATCTGGGTGCTGATGCACGACGGCATGAACTGGACCTGGCCCGTCGTGGGCGCCATCCTGACATCCAGCCTGTTGCATCTGGGCTACAGCCTGTGCCTGCAGCGCGGCTATCAGGTGGCCGACCTGTCCGTGGTGTATCCGATTGCGCGGGGCACCGGCCCCCTGCTGTCGACGACAGGCGCTTTCCTGCTGCTGGGCGAACCCGCCACCAGCTCCGGCATCACCGGCATGCTGTGCGTCGTGGCCGGCGTGCTGCTGATCGCCACCCAGGGTCGGCTCGCTATCTTCAAGCAGGCTCAGGCGTGGATCGGCGTGCGTTGGGGCGTGGTGATCGGCCTGTTCATCGCGGCCTATACGGTGGTGGACGCGTACGGCGTGAAAGTGCTGCTGATCAGTCCGGTGCTGTTCGACTGGTTTACCTGTGTGACCCGCACCGCCATGATGACCCCGCATATGCTGCGCCGCCCCACCCAATCGTGGGAATCCATGCGCGGCCATTGGCATCTGGCACTGGCCGTGGGGTTTCTGTCGCCGCTGGGGTACATCCTGGTGCTGTATGCGCTGCGCAACGGCGCGCCGCTAAGCCTGGTGGCGCCTGCCCGGGAAATGTCCATGATGCTCGGCACCCTGGCCGGCATGTTCCTGCTGCGCGAAAAAGTGGGCGTGGGCCGTCTGGCTGGTTGCGTGTCCATTCTGGCGGGCGTGATCCTGCTGGGGTCGAGCTGACCGCCGCCGCGGGTCGTCAGAAGCCAGCGGCCATCAGAAGCCGCCAGCCACGCCCAACCACATCAGGCCGGGGATCATCGCGCCCCAGGCCAGCACCAGCACTACGTCCGTAATCATGGCTTTCATCGTGAGCTGATTGGCCACCGGCTGCGCCTTGGCGTCTCCGATGCTGTGATTGCGCGCCGCAGCGACGGGCGCGGCCGGCGTGGAAGTGGCAGCGTCGGCAACGGGCAGACCCGCCAGTACGCCAGCCGCCGGAAGGCCGGCCGCCGGGACGCCAACCGCTGGAGCACTGGCCGCCGGCGCGACGGCCTCCCCTGCGGCGCCCGAGACTTCCTCGGGGGTGGGCGCCGGGGGGAACGGCCAGCGGGCGGGCATGCGCGTCGACCGTGCCGGCTGGCCGGACATCGTGCCGCTCCAGGGCATCGCCATGCCGGTCAGCCGGGCGCAGAAGATGCGCGCGCGGTTGGCGCCGCGGCGCAGCGGATTCAGGGAAACGACAAGCTCATCCGGCAGGACGGAAAAATCAGCGGTGTTCATGGGAACTCCTTGGATAAACGTTCCAGCGCCGAGGCAAATCGCCCTGGCATGCACCCGAGGCAACAGCAGCCTGCGGTCAATCGAACAAAGACAATTGGCCGGCCGCCATGGCGCGCAACTGGCGCGCACCGCGCCCGTATGCGCCGCTGACCGCGGGCAAACCACCAGGAAAAGGGACCCCTGAAGACGCTTTCGCGCCAACCGGGGATTGAAAATCGGTAGCGGCATTGGCGGAGCCGGCCGCGTTGCCGGCGCCAGCCGTGCGGGCATCGCCAGCAACGCTGGTTGATCCCGACGGCGTTGCGGCTACGCCGGTTGCAGCACCCGCTGCGTCAACTCCTGCAGCTCCGGACGCCGAGCCATCGAATAGCGACGCTGAGGCACCGGGCGCCGCGGGCGGCACGAACCGGCTGCAATCGAGCGACAGGCGGGTACGGTTCAGCCCCAGCTTGCGCGTGGCAACGGCAAAACGCTGGCGCAGCAGGTCAGCCCAGATGCCCGTGCCGCGCATGCGCGACCCGAAGTTGGGATCGTTGCGGCGGCCGTTGCGCAGGTCTTCGATGCGATGCAGGACGCGTTGCGCGCGGTCCGGGTAATGGGCGTTGAGCCAGTCCTCGAACAGCGTCTTGACCTCCCAGGGCAGGCGCAGGACCGTGTAGCTGGCGTAATGCGCGCCGGCCGCCTTGGCCTCCTGGAGGATGTGTTCCATGGATTCGTCGTTGATGAACGGAATGACCGGAGCCACCAGCACGCCCACCGGCACGCCGGCGTCGGTGAGGCTGCGCACCGCTTCCAGGCGGCGCCACGGCGCGGCGGCGCGCGGTTCCAGCGTGCGGGCCATGCCGGCATCCAGCGTGGTGATGCTGATGTAGACCACCACGAGATTCTGCTGCGCCAGAGCCGCCAGCAGGTCCAGGTCGCGGGCAACCAGCGCGTTCTTGGTGACGATGGTGACCGGGTGGCGGGTTTCAAGCGCCAGTTCGAGCATGCCGCGCGTCAGGCGCCAGTCGCGCTCGATGGGCTGGTAGGCGTCGGTGGCCGAGCCGATATTGATGGGCGACGGCTTGTAGCCGGGGCGGGCCAGTTCGGCGCGCAGGGCCTCGACCGCATTGGCCTTGGCGACCAGCCGGGTTTCGAAGTCCAGCCCGGGTGAATAACCCAGGTAGGAATGCGTGGGCCGGGCATAGCAGTACACGCAACCGTGCTCGCAACCGCGGTACGGATTGGCAGCCACTTCAAAGGGAATGTCAGGGGAATCGTTGCGCGACAGGATCTTGCGCGCCTCTTCTGCAGTGACCGTGGTTTTAGGGGCGGCCGGCGTGGAGCGCGTGTCGGGCAGGATGGGGATGACCGTGGCGCGGGCAGCAGCGCCTGCAGTCTGTTCAACCGCAGCGGCTTGCCCGGCAGACGATGAAATATCGGGAAAGGAATCGGGGACAGAATCGACGAAGTCGGCAGGCAGACCGGAAGCGGACCAGCCGTCGTCGACCTGCACGCGGTCATCGCGCTGAAAGCGATGCCGAACATTAGTAACCGCACCCCGACCGCGCAAGGCGGCGGGGGCGGCAGCCGGGGACCCAGAACCGGCGGGAAAAGAATGATCGGTGCGTGCCATAAAAACTACTGTACAAAAACACAGTGGTTTTGACAAGCACCAAAAGCCTTTTCGTAAGACAGCCCAACTTTACCGCAAGAAGAAGACATCGTCTGAACAATTCGATTTCATCTTGCGATATGGCCCGGAAACCCGCGCCAGCATTGGGTTTGGACGAAAAACAACACGAAAAAACGGGCCGCGCGGGCCCGCCTTTCATCCAAAATTGCGGTTTACCGCAGCATGCCCGCCGCGGCCGTCTGATGTGTGGCTTCGTCGATCAGAATGAACGCGCCGGTCGCCGCCACATCGTCATAACGATCAACCGCCAGCGACTCGCGCGTCGTCAGCGTCACGCGTCCGATGTCGTTCATGCGCAAGGTGCCTTCTGTGTTCTCGACCTCCTGCAGTTCATGGATGTCCCGACGCGACAACACCGCGCGCACCTTCGCCGACGTCAGCCGCGTGCCTGACTTCAGCAGATACTTGCGCGCAGGATTCAACGCCTGCGCATCCAGCCAGCACAGTTCGGCTTCGAACTCGCGCGAGACCTGCGCCGGCGCTGCGGTGTGCACGATCACGTCACCGCGCGACACGTCGACGTCGCGGTCCAGCACCAGCGTGATCGAATCGCCAGCCACCGCTTCATCCAGCGCACGATCAAACGCACGCATTTCCTGCACCACCGCCGTCACGCCCGACGGCTGCACCGTCACTTCGTCGCCGGGGCGCAGCACGCCGCTGGCGACGCGGCCGGCATAGCCGCGGAAATCATCCGCGCGATCGCCGCCATGACGCGACACCCACTGCACCGGAAAGCGCAGCGGCAAGGTGCGGCCGTCGCCCGACAGATCCAGCGATTCCAATAGGGCGAGCAGCGGCTGCCCTTCGTACCAGGGCGTCTTGGCAGACAACGTGACGACGTTGTCGCCGCTCAGCGCCGACAGCGGCAGCGCGTCGAAGTGCGGGATGCCCAGCTTGACCGCCAGGTCCGCATAGGCATCGCGGATGCGTTCGAACACCGCGCGGTCCCAGTCCACCAGGTCCATCTTGTTGACCGCCACGACGATGTGGCGGATGCCCAAGAGACGCGCGATGGTGCTGTGCCGCTTGGTCTGCGGCAGCAGCTTGCCGTCGGCGGCGCGGGTCGCGTCGATCAGGATCACGGCGACGTCCGCGGTCGACGCGCCGGTCACCATGTTGCGCGTGTACTGCTCGTGGCCCGGCGCGTCGGCGATGATGAACTTGCGCGTGGGCGTCGAGAAGTAGCGGTAGGCGACGTCGATGGTGATGCCCTGCTCCCGTTCGGCTTCCAGGCCGTCGGTCAGCAGCGAAAAGTCGATGCCGTCGCCCGCCACCCGCTTGTGCTTGGCGCGCGAGATCGCGTCCAGCTGATCGGCGAAGACGCCCTTGCTGTCGTACAGCAGGCGGCCGATCAGCGTGGATTTGCCGTCATCGACGGAGCCCGCCGTGATCAGCCGCAGCACGCCGGTGTCGGCGCCGGAAAGAAAGGAATCGTTCAGTGCATTCATGTGGTTCCCCAGGCGCCGGCATGCGCCGGCGCGTCATCTCATTCAGAAATAACCTTCCTTCTTGCGGCGCTCCATCGAGGCCTCGGAAGTCTGGTCGTCCATGCGCGTGGCGCCGCGCTCGGTGATGTCCGTCACGGCGGTCTCGGCGATGATGGCCATGGTGTCGGCGGCGTCGGAGGCGACCGGGCAGGTGCACGAGATGTCGCCCACCGTGCGGAACCGGACGGACAGGCGCTCAACCTGTTCGCCTTCCGCCGGCGGCGTCAGGCGGGTAACGGGCACCAGCAGGCCCTTGCGGCGCACCACCTCGCGCTCGTGCGCGTAATAGATCGGCGGCAGCGCCAGCTGTTCGCGCTGGATGTACTGCCAGACATCCAGCTCGGTCCAGTTCGAGATCGGAAAGACGCGCATGTTCTCGCCGCGATGCACGCGGGTGTTGAACAGGTTCCAGAGTTCGGGGCGTTGAGCCTTGGGATCCCACTGCCCGAACTCGTCTCGGAACGAAAAGATGCGTTCCTTGGCGCGCGCCTTTTCCTCGTCGCGGCGCGCGCCGCCGATGCAGGCGTCGAACCCGAACTCCTCGATGGCTTCCAGCAGCGTCACGGCCTGGGCCGCGTTGCGCGAATCGGTCTCGCGGCGCAGCACGACGCTGCCGCGCTTGATCGAGTCTTCAACGCTGCGCACGATCAGGGTTTCGCCCAGCTCGGCCGCGCGGGCATCGCGAAAGGCGATCACCTCGTCGAAGTTGTGGGCGGTGTCGATGTGCATCAGCGGAAACGGAAAGCGCCCCGGCCGGAAGGCCTTTTCGGCCAGGCGCAGCAGCACGACGGAGTCCTTGCCGCCCGAAAAGAGCAGGACGGGCTTTTCGCATTCGGCGGCGACTTCGCGCAGGATAAAGATCGCTTCCGATTCCAGCCAATCCAGGTGGCTGCGTTGGATCACGGCAGACATAGATATTCCCCTAAAACAATTTTGAATTCATGGCCGCGCTCAATCGGCGCGCGCCGCAATGGTGATGACCCGGTTGCCCGCATGCAGGCCGCATTCCTTCGAGTCGGACGACTCCCACCACCAGCGCCCTGCCCGCAGGTCTTCGCCGGGGCGGATGGCGCGCGTACAGGGTTCGCAACCGATGGACGGGTAGCCCTGGTCGTGCAGCGGGTTGTACGGAATGCCAAGCGCGCGGATGGCGGACCAGATCTCGTCCTCGCTCCACTCGGCCAGCGGGTTGAACTTGTAGAGGCCAAAGGTCGCGTCGTCCTCTTCCAGCAGCAGCTCGCCGCGCGTCGTGGACTGGGCGCGCCGTTGTCCGGTGATCCAGGCGCCCCGTCCGGCCAGCGCGCGCTTCAAGGGCTCGACCTTGCGGATCTGGCAACAGGCCTTGCGCAGATCGACGCTTTCGTAAAAGGCATAAGCGCCGTGCGCCGCGACGTGCTCGTCGACCGCCGCCTGAACGGGCCGGTACACGGTGACCTCATGGCCATAGCGCTCCCGCACGGCGTCCAGCACGCCCAGCGTCTCGGCGTGCAGGCGGCCGGTATCCAGAGTGAACACTTCCAGGTCCAGGCCGCCGTCGTAGATGGCGTGTGTCAGCACCATGTCTTCGGCCGCCAGCGACGACGCCAGCGCGGCGTCCGGATAACGGCGCTGGATGTCCGCCAGGCGCTCGGTCAGATCGCGCCAGCGCGCCGCCAGCGCCGGGGTCAGTTCAACGGAGGTATCGGTCGTCGTCATGGCTGCACCGCAAAGATGCGCGCCCGGCGGGGACGCGCGAGCAGGATTTCGCCGTCCCGCAGATTCAGCTCCTGATACAGCGATTCGGGTACCTCGGCTTCGATGATCGCGTCCGTGTCCTGGCGCGCCAGTTCCAGATACGCGCTGGGACCGGCCAGATAGGCGTGCGACAGACGGACCGGGATGCCATCCGCGCCGGCGCGATAACGCTCGACCTCGAACTCGTGCGGACGCACGTACGCGGTGGCGCGCTGCGCATCGGCCTGCGCCAGCTCCGGGGCGGGCAGCGACAGGCCCGCCCCTTCGAACACGCCACGCGTGGCCGTGCCCTGGAGCTGGTTCACGTCGCCCAGGAAGCCGTAGACGAACGGCGTGGCCGGACCTTCCCAGACCTCGCGGGGCGTGCCCACCTGCTCAATGCGGCCGGCGTTCATCAGCACCACGCGGTCCGAGACTTCCAGCGCCTCTTCCTGATCGTGCGTGACGAACACGCTGGCCACGTGCAACTCGTCGTGCAGCCGCCGCAGCCAACGGCGCAATTCCTTGCGGACCTTGGCGTCCAGGGCGCCGAACGGTTCGTCCAGCAGCAGCACGCGCGGCTCGACCGCCAGCGCACGCGCCAGGGCAATGCGTTGGCGTTGTCCGCCCGACAATTGCGCCGGATAGCGGTCGGCCAGCCAGTCCAGTTGCACCAGGCCCAGCAGGTCGTGCACCTTGCGCTTGATCTGGTCCTCGGACGGGCGCTGCGAACGGTGCTTGACGCGCAAGCCGAACGCCACGTTCTCGAACACCGTCATGTGCTTGAACAGCGCGTAGTGCTGGAACACGAATCCCACCTGGCGCTGGCGCACGTCCACCGCGGTGGCGTCCTCGCCGGCGAACAGCACGCTACCCGAATCGGCCGATTCCAGCCCGGCGATGATGCGCAGCAGCGTCGTCTTGCCGCAGCCCGACGGGCCCAGCAGCGCCACGAGTTCGCCGGTTTCGATGTGCAGCGACACGTCGTTCAGCGCGCGGAACTGTCCGAACCGCTTGGATAGATTGCGTACTTCGATACTCATGCCTGTCTCCTTGTCCGGCCGGTCACGTCAGGCGACCGCCGGCTTGATGGCTACCGCGGCGCCGGGATACTCCACCGGCTGGTCCGCGTTCTGCTGCAGGCGCGCGTTGCGCCACTCGACCACGTTCTTGGCCACCAGCGTCACCAGCGCCAGCAGCGCGAGCAGCGAGGCAACGGCGAACGCCGCGGAATACTGATATTCGTTGTAGAGAATCTCGACATGCAGCGTCATCGTGTTGGTCAGCCCGCGGATCTGGCCCGACACCACCGACACCGCGCCGAATTCGCCCATGGCCCGCGCATTGCACAGGATCGCGCCGTACAGCAAGCCCCACTTGATGTTCGGCAGCGTCACCCGCCAGAAGATCTGCCAGCCGCTCGCACCCAGCGTCAGCGCCGCCTGCTCTTCCTCGCTGCCTTGCGCCTGCATCAGCGGGATAAGCTCGCGCGCGACGAACGGAAAGGTCACGAACAACGTCGCCAGAATGATGCCGGGCACCGCGTAGACGATCTTGATGTCGTGGGCCTGCAGCCATTCGCCAAACCAGCCCTGCGAGCCGAACAGCAGCACGAACACCAGGCCCGCCACCACCGGCGACACCGAGAACGGCAAGTCGATCAGCGTGATCAGGAACTGCTTTCCGCGGAACTGGAACTTGGTGATGGCCCACGCGGCGGCGACGCCGAACACCAGGTTCACCGGCAAGGCGATGGCCGCGACCAGCAACGTCAGCCGGATGGCCGCCCAGGCGTCCGGCTCGACGATCGCTTCAAGATAAAGCGCCCATCCCTTGCGGAAAGCCTCGGCAAACACGGCCGCCAGCGGCACCAGCAGAAACAGCGCCAGAAATCCCAGCGCGATGAACAGCAAAACGCCGCGCACCCAGCGCGGCTCGGTCAAATGCGCGGGACGATCCGGTGCGCTCATGACTGCCTCCCCAGGCCGCGGCGCGCCTGCCAGCCCTGCAACAGGTTGATGATGAGGAGCAGCACGAACGACAGCACCAGCATCACGGTCGCGATGGCGGCCGCGCCGGCGTAGTCGAACTGCTCCAGCTTGGAAATGATCAGCAGCGGCGTGATCTCGGACACCATCGGCATGTTGCCGGCGATGAACACCACCGAGCCGTACTCGCCCACCGCCCGCGCGAACGCCAGCGCAAAGCCCGTCATCAGGGCCGGCATGATCGTCGGCAGCAGCACGCGCCGGAAGGTCTGCCAGCGGTCCGCGCCCAGGCTGGCGGCGGCCTCTTCGATTTCGCGCTCCACGTCTTCGAGCACCGGCTGCACCGTGCGCACGACGAACGGCACCCCGATGAAGATGAGCGCGATGACGATACCCAGCGGCGTGAACGCCACCTTCAGGCCGAACCAGTCGGACAGCGGCCCGCCCAGCCAGCCCTTCTGCGAATACAGCGCCGTCAGCGCGATGCCCGCCACCGCCGTCGGCAGCGCAAACGGCAGGTCGACCAGCGCATCCAGGATCTTCTTGCCGGGAAAGCGATAGCGCACCAGCACCCAGGCGACGACCGTGCCGAACACCAGGTTCACCAGCGCGGCGATGAACGACGCGCCGAAAGTCAGCTTGTACGAGGCCATCACGCGCGGCGCGGTCACCGCGTCCCAGAAACCCTGCCATCCCAGGCCGGCGCTCTTGATGGGCAAGGCGGCCAGCGGGATCAGCACGAGCACGCTGAGATACAGCACCGCGTAGCCCATGGAAATGCCGAATCCGGGCAGTACGCCCGGGCTGTTGCGCCGAACGGCAAAAGGCGCTTGCGCGCCGATTGCCGCCGGGTTCGAGGCTGAAGTCATGGCCGTCGTCCGAACGTTATGCAGTTACTTCTTCTGCGGCTGATAGATCTGGTCAAAGGTGCCGCCGTCGCTGAAGTGATCCTTCTGTGCCTTGCGCCAGCCGCCGAAGATCTTGTCGTCGATGGTGACGAGCTTGACCTTGGGGAATTTGGCTTCGTATTTGGCGGCGACCGTCTTGTCCAGCGGCCGGTAGTAGTTCTTGGCGATGATTTCCTGCGCGGCCGGGGTGTACAGGAATTCCAGATAGGCCTGCGCGGCGGCGCGGGTGCCCTTCTTGTCCACGACCTTATCGACGATGGCCACCGGCGGTTCGGCCAGGATGGACAGCGACGGCACCACGATGTCGAACTTGTCCGGACCCAGTTCTTCCAGCGCCAGGAAAGCCTCGTTCTCCCACGCCAGCAGCACGTCGCCCACGCCGCGTTCCACGAACGTCGTGGTGGCGCCGCGCGCCCCGGTATCCAGCACCGGCACGTGCTTGAGCAGATCGCCGACGAAGGCGCGCGCCTTGTCCTCGCTGCCGCCGTTCTTCTCCAGCGCATACGCCCAGGCGGCCAGATAGTTCCAGCGGGCGCCGCCCGAGGTCTTGGGATTGGGCGTGATGACCTGCACGCCGTCCTTGAGCAGATCGTCCCAGTCCTTGATCTGCTTGGGGTTGCCCTTGCGCACCAGGAACACGATGGTGGACGTGTACGGCGAGCTGTTCTGCGGCAGGCGGGCCTGCCAGTTCTCGGGCAAGAGACCGCGGTCGGCGATGGCGTCGATGTCGTAGGCCAGCGCCAGCGTCACCACGTCGGCTTCCAGCCCGTCGATCACCGAGCGCGCCTGGCGGCCGGAACCGCCGTGCGACTGGCGGATCGTCAGATCGACGTTCGCCTTTTCCTTGTACTGCTTGATGAAGGCGTCATCGATCGCGCGGTAGAGCTCGCGCGTCGGATCGTAGGACACGTTCAGCAGCGTCTGCTTCTGCTGCGCCTGCGCCGGCGCAATCGCGGCAAATGAAACCGTCACTGCGGCCAAGGCGGCCAACCAACCGGCTTTCCTGAAAGACATCCCTTGCTCCCTGTGATCTGCAATGTGGAGGCAAGTTTGCGTGTTGGCCGATCTGAACGGAACGAATCATTATTTGGTTGCTCATCGCCAAGAGGCATATAGGACAGGCATCCCAACAACGAAAAACCGCCGCGATCCTCTATGAAGATCGCGGCGGTTCGGGCGGCGCGGGACCGCGTTCAAGCCGGGGGGCCAACCCCCCATTTTTCGAATTTACTTATTCGGTTGCGGCGTGATGCGCAGGTACGGACGCACGGCCTTGTAGCCCTTCGGGAATTTTTCCTTGATCACCGCTTCGTCCTGCAGGGACGGAACGATGATGACGTCGTCGCCGTCTTCCCAGTTGACCGGCGTGGCCACGCTGTGGCTGTCGGTCAGCTGCAGCGAATCGATGACGCGCAGGATTTCATTGAAGTTGCGGCCCGTGCTGGCGGGATACGTGATGGTCAGGCGGACCTTCTTGTTCGGATCGATGACGAACACCGAACGCACGGTCGCCGTGGCGCTGGCATTCGGGTGGATCATGTCGTAAAGCTCGGAAACCTTGCGATCCTTGTCGGCGATGATCGGGAAGTTGACCGTCGTCGATTGCGTGTCGTTGATGTCTTCGATCCACTTGGCGTGCGAATCGGCGCCATCGACCGACAGGGCCAGGACCTTCACGTTGCGCTTGGCAAACTCGTCGGCCAGTTTGGCCGTGTAGCCCAGTTCGGTCGTGCAAACCGGCGTGAAATCGGCCGGATGCGAGAACAGCACACCCCAGCTGTTGCCCAGGTACTCGTGGAAGCGGATCTTGCCAGCCGAGGATTCCTGCTCGAAATCGGGGGCGACGTCGCCCAGGCGTAGTTGACTCATGATGTCTCCTGTACGGGATTCAGTTGTAGGGACCGGCTGACGGTCCGGCATGGACTGCAGCGGGCAATCGCGTTTCGTGGCGGAGGTTGCCGTGTGACGTTACCGCGTGTGAAACGATTCTTCCATCAAACCTTTAGGCGAGGAAATACGCAAGTCATATAACCTTATGCAATATTCGCAGCCGTCTTAACGCCGAGCGCTGGCGGCCCCTGCCACCGGGTCAGCTCAGGTGATAGGCCAGCGACACGATGATCGGTCCCAGCACGGGCAGCAGCACGTTGGCGATCGCGTATGTCACCGTGTAGCCCAGCAGCGGCACCGAGCTGCCGCTGGCGGTCAGGATGGCGCTGATGGCCGGTGTGCTGACATGCTGCCCGGCAATGGCGCCCACCAGCAGCGGCCCCTCGATCTTCAACAGCTTGTGTCCCACCCACAGCGACAGGCACGCGGGCCCCAGCGACACCAGCAGGCCGATCAGCGGCAGCACCGCCCCATGCTCGCGGATCAGCGACAGCGCATCCGGCCCGGCGGACAAGCCCACGCAGGCCACGAAAATCGCCAGGCCCAGGTCCTTGAGCAGTTGCACCGCATGAGCCGGCATGTGCCCGATCGACGGCCGCTTGGCGTTGATCCAGCCGCACACCAGACCGCTGACCAGCGCCCCGCCCCCGCTGCCCAGCGAGACCGGAATCCCCCACAGTCTTGCCCCCAGGCTGCCGATCATCAGCCCGGCCAGAATGCCAAACGCCAGAAACACCAGGTCCGTCACCCCGCTGCGGCGCAATTCGGAACCCAGCGCCGCGCCCGCCTCGGACAGCTCGGGCTCTGCCCCCACCAGGGTGACCAGATCGCCGAACTGCACCACAGTCGCCGGCGTCAGGGGCAGCACGTGGCCGGAACGCGAGATGGATTGCAGGAACACGCCTCGCGCGCGCCGGGCATTGGGCCGCAAAGCCAGCTCGCCCACCGTGTGGCCGTTCACGGCCTTCTTGCTGACGATGACCTGCAGCTCGCTCAATTGCAGGTCGTCCGCGTGCGCCTCGGGCAACTGGATCTCCGGACCGATCACCGATCCGGCGCGCAGGGCAAAGCGGCGCAGCCCCAGCACCACCACGATGTCGCCCGTCGCAAGCACGTAGTCGGGCGTGGCGTCGACGGCCTCGCCGTTGCGCAGGACGCGGCTGATTACGGTGCGCCCGCCCAGTTGCGCCTCCACGTCGCCCACCCGCTTGCCGTCCACGTCCTTGACCATGTGGGCGCGTCCCACCAGACGCGGCAGCGTCGGCAGGCTGGCCTCCTCGTTGTCGCCGGGCGCCGCACCCAGCTTGGCCTCCAGCGCCTTGGACGCTTCGCGCAGGTTGATGCGCAGCAACGCGGGCGCCACCTGGCTGGTAAAGAACACGATGCTGATGAGGCCCACCAGATAGGTCAGCGTGTAGGCGGTGGCGATGTTGGCCTCCATGCGCTGCACTTCCGCGTCCGGCAGGCCCAGGTGCTTGAGCGCCTCGGCGGCGGTGCCCACCACGGCCGATTCCGTCGCAGCGCCCGCCGCCAGGCCTGCAGCAGTGCCGGCATCCAGCCCGAACAGCGGCACGGCCGCCAGCACGATCGTCAGCACCAGCACCGCCTCGATCAGCGGCAGGACGACATAGCGCAGGCTGGACCGGTTTAGGTTCGCGAAGAACTGCGGGCCACCGGAGTAGCCCATGGCGAAGATGAACAGGGCAAACGCCACCTCCTTCAGGTCGCCGCGCATCTGGCAGCCCGTCTGGCCGATCAGCAGGGCGACGATGAGCGTGCCGCACACGCCGCCTAGCTGTATCGGCCCGACCTTCAGCTTGCCGATCAGGTATCCCAAACCCACCGTGACGAACAGCACCGCGATGGGAACGCTATTGAAAAACCCGACCGAACACGTCATAAGTCCACGCCGCCCTGTTGTTGCCTGCTCTGCGGTTGCCTGCTCTGCGGTTGCCTGCTTTGCGGTTGCTTGGCCTGCGGCAGCCCGCGTCGCCCCCAACCGACTGCACGGTTGCCGGCGTCGCGGTTGCCTGTCTCTCGGTGGCCTACTTCGCGGTCGCCTTCTTGGCCGACTTGGCCGCCGTGTCCGCCTTCTTCACCGCCTTTTTCACGGCCTTCTTGGCGGCGGTCTTGCCGGCAGCCGCGCCCTTCTTGGCGGCCGATGCCTTGACCGTCTGGCCCTTGCCCGCGGTCGGGCCGGAACGCACCAGCTCGGACGCCTTCCACGCCTCGACATACTCGGTCGCGGACTCGACCATGTATTTGCCGATCTTGGCGTAGTCCGCATCGTCCAGGTTCGCCAGCGAGATCCGGATCGACCACGGCGGCCCGCCAAACCCGCCGCCGTCCATCAGCACCACGCCCGTCTTCTCCGCCAGGCGGAACAGGAAGTCCACCGGTTCGTAGTTGTCGATCATGTACTTGCAGAACGCATCGCCGTACATGATCTTGGCCCAGACCATGAAGTCCAGTTCGACGTAATACCAGCCGCGCATCGGATCTTCCGGCGGCATCGGGATGCCCAGCCCGCGCCACAACGCGTCGCGTCGGCTGCGCACGATCTGCATGGTCAGGTGCTTGTAGGCGTCCTTCAGGTCCAGCAGATGCGACAGCGCAAAAAAGCCCATCTGCACCTGCTGCGGCAAGGACAGCCCCGCCGTGTGGTTCAGCGCCACCTCGCGGCTGTCGGCAACCAGGCGGTCGATGAACTTCAGCTTTTCGGGCTCCATCGTCATGGCGCCGTAGCGCTTGTCCAGGCGCTTTTTCCAGGACGCGGGCAGCTCGGCGATGCGCCGGTCCATCGTGTTGTTTTCGTGCGTGGCGATGACGCCCAGGCGCCAGCCGGTGCAGCCGAAGTTCTTTGAGAACGAGTACACGCAGATGGTGTTCTGCGGCACCTCCGCCATCAGCGAGCGGAAGTTCGGCACGAAGGTGCCGTACACGTCGTCGGTCACCAGCACCAGGTCGGGATTCTTGCGGATGATGCGCACGATCTGCTTCATCTCGGCAGGGCTGAACGCCACCGACGGCGGGTTGCTGGGGTTCACCGTGACCGCCAGCTTGATCTTGGGATCTTCCAGTTTGGCGATTTCCGAGGCCGGATAATGCCAATCGTGCGTGCCGTCGGCACGCAGGCTGCTGGCGTTGATGCCGACGATCTTGAACTGGAAACGCTCCAGGTGCGCGATCTCGATATAGGGCGTGAACGTCGGCAGGAACAGCGCAATGGTGTCGCCCTGCTTCAAAAGGCCGTTGACCATCAGCGAATCGAAGATGTAGCACATGGCGGCTGTGCCGCCTTCCACCGGGAAGAGGTCGAACTTGCCCTTGGGCGGGCGGCCGTCGCACATTTCCTTGATCAGGTAGTCGTGGATGATCTGCTCGGTGTGCACCAACGCGCGCGGCGGCACGGGATAGTGGTCGCCGATGATGCTGTCGGTCAGTTCATGGATCCACTCGTCCGGATCGAACCCCTTGATCTTGACGCCGTATTCCAGCACCCCGACGAGAAAATCATAGCCGTCCTCGCTCTTGTGCTTGGACAGAAACTTGCGCAGCCGGTCGGCGCATCCCTTCTTGGCCGGCATGCCCGCCAGGATGCCCTCGTCGCGCACCCGGCGCGCCTCTTTCATGGCGAACCGGCCCATCAGGAAGAAGGCGTCCCGCGGCTCCGTGGCGATCCAGTTGGGATTGCCACGGCCCGCATTCAACATGGACGCCGCAGCAGACTGCTGGCTGTCCTTGGCCAACGTGATCAGGTAGTCCTTCAGTTCGAACGGTGAGAGTTGCTCCAGGTCGCGTTGGTGGGAACGCGTGGTCTTCAGGGCCGAGGCCAGGCTGACGGTGACAGGCGCAGTGGAAGCCATTTTGTGTACTCCTGGTGTGCGTGTTGACAGGCGCCATCAAGTCGAGCGCCGTTACGATTGCCGCGCTTCTATCCAGCACCCGCAAGCCGGCGCTTGCGGGCAGTCCTGCTAAGCCATGAGCATGACGATGACAATGCCCCAGATGATGAGCAGGGTATTGCCGATGGCGTAAGGCACCGTGTAGCCAAGCGCCGGGACCTGGCTCTTTGCCGTCTCGGTGATCTGGCCGATCGCCGCGGTGGTGGTCCGCGCCCCCGCGCACACGCCTAATGAGATGGCAGGGTGGAACTTGAAGACGTAGCGGGCAATGAGCACGCCCAGGATCATCGGGATGCTGGTGGCGATGACGCCCGCGATGAACAGCTTTGCGCCCAGCTGCTGGAAGCCCTGCACAAAGCCCGGTCCCGACACGATGCCCACCACCGCGACGAATGCGGTCAGGCCCACCGATGTCAGGAACCAGTGCACCGGCTCGGGCACGCGCCCGAACGTTGGATGCACCGACCGCAGATAGCCGAAGATGAGGCCCGAGATCAGCGCGCCGCCCGAGGTGGAGAGCGTGATCGGAATGCCGCCCACCGTCAGCACCAGCGTGCCGAACAGGCCGCCCAGCAGGATGCCGAAGCCCACGAACACCATGTCGGTCTGGTTGGTGGCGCGGTCCACGTAGCCCAGCTTGCTGACCACGCGTTCGACGTCGCGTGTGGCGCCCAGGATGAAGAGGCGGTCGCCGCGGTCCAGTTTCAGGCCCCAGTTGACCGGCATCTCGTGGCCGCCGCGCACGACCTTGCGCAGGAACACGCCGCGGCCCAGTTGGCGCACGGTCTCGTTCTCGGCAAGTTCCTTGAGCGTCTTGCCGGCCACGTTCTTGTTGGTCAGCACGACTTCGACGATCTCCGCCGGCAGGTTGATGACGTCGCGGTCCTCGACCTCGGTGCCGATGAGGCCCGAGGCCTGCAGCACCAGCGCGTCATGGCGGCCCGTCACGCCGAGCACGTCGCCGGCCTGCAGCATCGTGGTCGAGTCGGCGTCGATGATCTGGTCGCCGCGGTGAATGCGCTCGACAAAGACCCGGGCGTCCACGAACTTTGCTTCCAGTTCGCCCACCGTCTTTCCGGCGTATTCCGTGTGGTCCAGCCGGTAGGCCCGCGCCGTGAACTTGCGGTAGCCCGACAATTCCATCGAATCGGCCCCGCCGGACATCTTGGCCTCGTAGTCCTTGCATTCCTTCACGATGTCCACGCGCATCAGCTTGGGACCGAGGGACGCCAGCAGCCAGGCGCTGCCGACCGTGCCGAAGATGTAGCAGACCGCGTACGCGACGGGAATGTTGTCGATCCACTGCTTCTTGGTCGCCGCGTCGACGGACAGGCCGTTGATCGTGTCGGTCGCCACGCCCATGACCGCCGATATCGTCTGCGCGCCGGACAGCAGCCCCGCGCCGGTCCCGGCATCAAAGCCGAATCCGATGGCCGTCACCCAGGTGACCAGCAGGCAGAGCACGCAGATGATGACGGCAAAAATGACCTGCGGAAGGCCATCGCTTTTCATGCCGCGGAAGAATTGCGGTCCGACGCCGTAGCCAAGACCAAAAAGAAAAAGCAGGAAGAACACCTGCTTCAGAATGGGAGCAATCGAGATATTGAGCTGGCCGACCAGGACGCCCACCAATAATGTCCCGGTCACTGCGCCCAGATTGAATCCGAAGATTTTCTTGGCCCCGATCCAATAACCCAGGCCCAGGGTCAAGAAAATCGCCAGCTCTGGGAACTTACGTAGCGTGTCAAAGAACCATTCCATCACGAATCTCCTTCGTTCTGTACAGGTCAAGCACAATCGCAAACAGTGAGTAGCGCGCGAAGTACCTTATCAGAGTCTTTCCGAAAATCAAAGATTTTCGAATTTTTGAAATATGTGAGCGGTGCTTCTACAAAAAAAACCGCGGACCCGAAGGCCCGCGGTTTTCATCGAAGTGGCTGTGGCTTACAGCGCGTTCGTCAGCTCGGGAACGACCGTGAACAGGTCGCCCACCAGGCCGTAATCGGCGACACCAAAAATCGGCGCTTCGGCGTCCTTGTTGATCGCGACGATGACCTTCGAATCCTTCATGCCGGCCAAATGCTGGATGGCGCCCGAGATACCGACAGCCACGTACAACTGCGGCGCGACGATCTTGCCGGTCTGGCCAACCTGCCAGTCGTTCGGCGCATAGCCGGCGTCGACGGCGGCGCGCGAAGCGCCCAGCGCGGCGCCCAGCTTGTCGGCCAGCGGATCCAGGATCTTGAAGTTCTCGGCGCTGCCCAGACCACGGCCGCCCGAGACCACGACGCGCGCGCCGGCCAGTTCGGGACGATCGCTCTTGGCGACTTCGCGGCCCACGAACGTGGACAGGCCGGAATCGGCCACGGCAGCGGCGTCTTCGACCGAGGCGGAACCGCCTTGGGCGGCGACGGCGTCAAAGCCGGTCGTGCGCACGGTGATGACCTTGACGGCGTCGGCCGATTGCACGGTGGCAATGGCGTTGCCGGCGTAGATCGGGCGCTGGAACGTGTCGGCGGATTCGACACCGATGATGTCGGAGATCTGGGCCACGTCCAGCTTGGCGGCAACGCGCGGTGCCACGTTCTTGCCCGACGCGGTGGCCGGGAACAGGATGTGGCTGTAGTTCGAGGCCACGGCCAGCACCTGCGCCGCGACGTTTTCGGCCAGACCGTCCGCCAGATGCGGGGCATCGGCCAACAGCACCTTCGCCACGCCAGCGGCTTGGGCAGCCTGGTCGGCCACGGCGCGCGCGTTGGCGCCGGCGACCAGCACGTGCACGTCGCCTCCGATCTTGGCGGCGGCGGCGATGGCGTTCAGGGTTGCGCCCTTGAGTTGGGCGTTATCGTGTTCGGCAATAACCAGCGTCGTCATGATCAGACCACCTTCGCTTCGTTCTTGAGTTTGTCCACCAGCGCCGCGACGTCGGCAACCTTGATGCCGGCCTTGCGGGCGGGCGGCTCGCTGACCTTCAGCGTCTTCAGGCGGGGCGCGGGATCAACGCCCAGGTCCTGCGGCGTGACGGTGTCCAGCTGTTTTTTCTTGGCCTTCATGATGTTCGGCAGCGTGACGTAGCGCGGCTCGTTCAGGCGCAGGTCGGTGGTCACGATGGCGGGCAGCTTGAGCGACAGGGTTTCCAGGCCGCCGTCGACTTCACGCGTCACGGTGACCTTGCCGTCGGCCAGTTCGACCTTGCTGGCGAACGTGGCTTGCGGCCAGTCCAGCAGCGCGGCGAGCATCTGGCCGGTCTGGTTGGCGTCGTCGTCGATGGCCTGCTTGCCCAGGATCACGAGCTGGGGCTGTTCCTTGTCGACCAGCGCGCGGAGCAGCTTGGCGACAGCCAGCGGTTGCAGTTCGGCATCGGTCTGGACCAGCACGCCGCGATCGGCGCCGATGGCCATGGCGGTGCGCAGTGTCTCCTGGCATTGCGCAACGCCGCAAGAAACCGCCACGACTTCAGCGACCGCGCCCTTTTCCTTCAGGCGGGTGGCTTCTTCGACGGCGATTTCGTCAAAGGGGTTCATGGACATCTTCACGTTGGCGATATCCACGCCGGTCTGATCAGACTTGACGCGCACCTTGACGTTGTAGTCAACGACGCGCTTGACAGGTACCAACACCTTCATCCCGCTGCCTCCAATTGGAAAATAATGACCCGGCTTTGCGCCGGGATCGCATTGCACAATTTTTTCCTGATTCTACAGCTTCGCCAGCGCCCGTATGTGCGCGACCACGCTGCGGCCCAGGGCCGACAAGTTGTAACCGCCCTCGAGCGTACTCACGATCCGGCCCTGACAGTGGCGGTCAGCCACGTCGACAAGCTGCTCGGTGATCCAGGCATAGTCCGCCTCGACCAGCCCCATCTGCCCCATGTCGTCCTCGCGGTGGGCGTCAAAGCCCGCAGACACGAGGATCAGTTCGGGGCGATGCGCTTCCAGCCGCGGCAGCCACGTGTCCGTGACGATGGTCCGGACCGCGGCGCCCGCCGTGTAGGCAGGCACGGGCACATTCAGCATGTTGGCGGCCGGGTGATTCGCGCCGCTGTTGGGGAAGAACGGATGCTGGAAAAAGCTGCACATCAGCACCCGGTCATCGCCGGCGAAGACGTCTTCCGTGCCGTTGCCGTGGTGAACGTCAAAATCGACGATTGCCACGCGCGTCAGGCCGTGGAAGTCCATGGCGTGCTGCGCCGCAATGGCGACGTTATTGAAAAAGCAGAATCCCATGGCCTGCGATCGGCAGGCATGATGCCCCGGCGGACGCACCGCGCAGAAGGCCGTACGCGCCTCGCCGCCCAGCACCGCGTCGACCGCGGCCACCCCGGCGCCCGCGGCATGCAGCGCGGCTTCGTAGGTGTGCGGGTTCATGAGGGTGTCGGGATCGATAGGGTAATACCCTTGGTCCGGCGTATGTTTCTGCAAACTGTCCAGGTACTGGACAGTGTGCACGCGCAAGAGGTCATTGCGGGACGCCTGCGGCGCCTGCCGGTCATCCAGATAAGGCATCAATCCGCTTGCGAGCAACTGATCGGAGATGGCGTCCAGCCTCTGGGGGCTTTCCGGATGCCAGCTTCCCATTTCATGCAAGCGGCATGCCGGGTGGGTAAGATACATGGTCTCCATAAGGAAGATTATGTTCATCTGTCGGCGAATACTGCAACTCGGCGCGCTTTCCGCCCTGCTGGCGGGGTGCTCCACCACCACTCCCACCGCAGCACCCTCCACGTCCCTCGCTCCCCAAACGGCCCAGGCTTCAGGGACAACCCCCATCCGCATCGGGCCCAGCACGCCGACGCTCGGCCCCGAACTGGCGGACGACGCGCCCGCCACGCTGACGCCGTCGGGCGCGCTGCGCCCCGAAGTCCGCACCTTCGTCGAGAACCTGGCCGCCGAACGGCAGCTGCCGCTGGCGCCGATGGTCTCCGCCTTGGAAAGCTCGCGCTACAACGCGACGGTCGCGCGGCTGATTGCGCCCTCCCCGCCGGGCAAAAAGGTCTGGCGCAGCTGGCTGACCTACCGGTCGCGCTTCGTCGAGCCCAAGCGCATCGCCTGGGGCGTCGAGTTCTACAACGAAAACCGCGACCTGCTGAATCAGGCCGCGCAACGGTTCGGCGTGCCCGCGCCCATCATTGCCTCCATCATCGGCGTCGAAACGCTGTATGGCCGCAACATGGGCAACTTCCGCGTCCTGGACGCGCTGGCCACGCTAGCCTTTGACTACCCCGACCCCGCCAAGCCCGAGCGCGCCACCATGTTCCGCACCCAATTGGCGGACTTCCTGACGCTGGTCATGAACGACAAGCTCGAGCTGGAAACGCAGGGCTCCTATGCCGGCGCCATCGGCATGCCGCAATTCATGCCGACCAGCGTGATGCACTATGCCGTGGACGGCGACGGCAACGGCCATATCGACCTGACCAACAACACGCAGGACGCGATCATGTCCGTGGGCAGCTTCCTGGCGCAGCACGGCTGGCAGCGCGGCCTGCCGGTGTTCGCACCCGTGGTGCTGCCCGCCGATCCCACCGCGCTGGTGGACGGCGGCCTGGAGCCCAAGCAAAACTGGACCACGCTGTCGGCGGCCGGCTCGCAGCTCAAGCCTGGCGCGACCAGCGATGGCTGGAGCAGCCAGCCGCTGGGCGTGGTGGATCTGGTCGAAGAAATGCGCGGCACGGCGCAGTATCGCGTGGGCACGCCCAACTTCTTTGCCCTGACCAAGTACAACCGCAGCTACTTCTATGCGACGTCGGTGGCGGATCTGGCAACGGAGATCGAGGCCCGCGTCGCTCGGTGAGCGACCTCGTGCGGACACGTCCGCGCCGAAAGACAAACGCCCTGGCAGGTTCAACCGCCAGGGCGTTTTTCATTTGGGTGCCCTACTGGCCGGGGCGGCCGGCGGGGGCCCTGCGTGTCAGTTGAACACGCCCGTCGACAGATAGCGATCGCCGCGGTCGCACACGATGAACACGATGGTCGCATCGTTGACGCGTTCGGCAACCCGCAGCGCCGCGACCAGCGCACCGGCCGACGAAATGCCGCCGAAAATGCCTTCCTCGGCAGCCAGCCGCCGTGCCATCACTTCGGCCTCGGATTGCTGGATGGACTCGTAGGCGTCCACGCGGCTGCGGTCGAAGATCTTGGGCAGGTAGGCCTCGGGCCACTTGCGGATGCCGGGAATCTGCGATCCTTCGGCCGGCTGCGCGCCCACCACCTGCACGGCGGGATTGCGAGACTTCAGGTAGGTGGACACGCCCATGATCGTGCCCGTGGTCCCCATCGCGCTGACGAAGTGGGTGATGCGTCCTTCCGTCTGATTCCAGAGTTCCGGGCCCGTCGTTTCGATGTGCGCGCGCGGATTGTCGGGATTGGCGAACTGGTCCAGCACCACGCCACGGCCATCGGCCTGCATCTCGGTAGCCAGGTCGCGGGCGTATTCCATGCCGCCCTTGTCGGCCGGCGTCAGGATCAGCTCAGCGCCATAGGCGGCCATGGCTGCGCGCCGCTCGACGGACAGGTTGTCCGGCATGATCAGGATCATGCGGTAACCCTTCATGGCGGCCGCCATGGCCAGCGCAATGCCGGTGTTGCCGCTGGTGGCCTCGATGAGGGTGTCGCCGGGCTTGATGTCGCCGCGCTCTTCCGCGCGCTGGATCATCGACAAGGCGGGACGATCCTTCACGGATCCCGCCGGGTTGTTGCCTTCCAGCTTGGCCAGGATGACATTGCCGCGCGCGTCGCCCGCCGCCCCAGGAATGCGCTGCAGGCGCACCAGGGGCGTGTTGCCGACGGTCTGCTCGATAGTGGGGTAGGTAGTAGTCATGCGGTCGATCATAACTCCGCCCGGCGCCGCGCGGCCGCAAAAGCCGCGCACCCGCCAGGGTTAGCCAGAACCCGGCTCAGGGCTTTGCGCGGACCTGTGCCGGCGCACTGGCGGCAGGCGGCGCCGGCTTTGGCGCAGCGGCCTTGCCGGGCGCGAACCGGGCTCCGGGCGCCGCGCCGGCCGCGCCTGCCGACGGCTTGGCGGCCGCACCCGCCGCGCCGATTGTCAGCCCCGCCGCCTGCAGCGCCTGAGCCTTTTTCTGGCCGATGCCCCGCACGCGCTCGGTCAGGTCGTCCAGCGACTCAAAGCCGCCGCCGCGCTCGCGTTCACGGACGATGATTTCAGCGGTGCGCGGGCCGATGCCTCGCACGCCCTCAAGCTGGGCTGCGGTGGCCTGGTTGATGTCCACCGCATGCGCGGGCGGCGCGGCCACGCCCAGGCCAGCGGACAGCAGCAACGCGCCGAGCGCCCGCCGCAGGATGCGGTGCCGCTCTCGGGGGCATGCGGTCATGGCCGCGGGACGCGCGCGGCGCCACGAGGCCAGAGGCACGTTGCGGGCAACGGTGGGATGGACGAAGGGATTCATGGGGTTCTCCTGACGGTTCTGGACGCGACGGTTGACGCGCCCCGTTGCCATCATCGGGGCGGGCGGCTCGCAGCGCCGGTCCGGTGAACCAAAACATCCACCCCGGCAACTACGCGTGCAGATACCCCGGCAATGTCCCCGGCCAATGGCAGGCAACGTCGCGGGCAAAAAAAAGCCACCGCGTCGCGGTGGCCTTCGTTGTCGCCTTGCCTGCGCGGCGGATTACTTCCGGGCGCGCCAGTAGCGCACGTACTCGGCCACGCCCGTCTGCACATCGCGCATCGGCGCAGCAAAACCGGCGGCCCGAAGCTGCGTGACGTCCGCCTGCGTGTAGCTCTGGTAGCGTCCCTTGAGGTCGTCCGGGAACGGGATGTAGCGGATCAGATCCAGCTCGGCCAGTTGAGCCAGCGTCAGCTCGGCTTCGCCCCGCTCGGCGCGCAGCGTGTTCACCACCGCGGCCGCCACGTCGTTGAACGGCTGCGCCTTGCCGGTGCCGCAATTGAAGATGCCCGATTGCTCGGGGTGATCCAGGAAATGCAGATTCACCGCCACCACATCCTCGACCGAGATGAAGTCACGGCTCTGGCCGCCATCCACGTAGCCGTCCCAGCCCGCAAAGAGGCGCACGTGCCCGTGCTCCAGGAACTGGTTCATGTTGTGGAACGCCACCGAGGCCATGCGGCCCTTGTGCTGCTCGTGCGGACCGTACACGTTGAAGTATCGCAGACCGACGACCTGCGCCGTCAGGCTGTCCATGCGCTTGCGCAGCACCTGGTCGAACAGCAGCTTGGAATAGCCGTAGACGTTCAGCGGGCCTTCGTTGTCGGGATGCTCGACGTAGGTCGTCGAACCGCCGTACACGGCCGCCGAGGACGCATACAGGAACGGCACGCGGCGCGCCTGGCAGAACTCGAAGAGTTCCAGCGTGACGCGGTAGTTGTTGTCCAGCATGTAGCGGCCGTTGCGCTCGGTCGTGTCCGAGCACGCGCCCTGGTGCAGCACCGCGCGGATTTCGGGCAGGCTGCCATCGGCGACGCGCCGGCGGAAGTCGTCCTTGTCCATGTAGTCGGCGATCTTGCAGTCGACCAGATTGACGAACTTGTCGCCTTCGGTCAGGTCATCGACGGCAATGATGTCTTCGATGCCGCGGCGGTTGAGTCCGCGAACCAGGTTGCTGCCAATGAAGCCCGCGGCTCCGGTAACGACGATCATGAGGATTCTCCTGCCAATTCCGCGGCCGTGACGACGGACGTGCCCAGCTTGCCCACGGCGATGCCGCCGGCCTTGTTGGCCCAGCCCATGGCTTCGGCCCACGGCAAACCGATGGCGCGCGTAACCGCCAGCGTGGCGAGCACGGTGTCGCCCGCACCGGACACATCGAACACCTCATGCGCTTGCGCGTCGGTGTGGTCGCGTCCCGCGTCGGAAAACAAAGTCATGCCCTGCTCGGACCGCGTCACGAGCAAGGCTTCAAGGTCCAGATCGGCGCGCAGGCGCTGCGCACGATCGGTCAATTCGGCTTCGGACGTCCAGCGGCCAACTGCCTGCTGCATCTCCGAGCGGTTGGGCGTGACCAGCGTCGCGCCGCGATAACGCGAATAGTCGTCGCCCTTGGGGTCCACCAGCACCGGGATGCCCGCGCTGCGCGCCAGCGCAATCAGCGATTCGACCCGGGTCAGCACGCCTTTGGCATAGTCCGACAGAACGACGATGTCGTGGTTGGCCAGATGCCGGGCCAGCGCGGCGTCCACCGCGTCAAGCGATGGCTGGGTGGGATGCTGTTCGAAGTCCACACGCAGCAGCTGCTGCTGGCGGCCCAGCACGCGCATCTTGAGGGTGGTGTGCAGTTCGTTGTCGGCAATCAGGTCGCCCTGGATGCCGGCCTCGGTGGCCAGGCGCCGGACGCTGTCGCCGGCTTCGTCCTGGCCCAGCACGCCGACCAGGGTCACGTGGCCACCCAGGGCCGCGACGTTGCGCGCCACGTTGGCGGCGCCGCCCAGACGGTCTTCGCGTCGCGCGACCCGCACGACCGGCACCGGCGCTTCGGGCGAGATACGTTCGACTTCACCGAACCAGTAGCGGTCCAGCATGACGTCGCCAACCACGAGCACGCGGCTACGCGAAATGGCTTCGGCGGGAAAAGAGTTCATTCAAGTTCTTCCAGACGGCGCGGCGCATAGGTTTCCCAGGCGTTGCAACCGGGACATTGCCAGTAAAAACGACGCGCTTGAAAACCGCAATTGCGGCATGCGTAGCGATCGAGCCGTTGCGTGTGCTTGTGAATCAGGCTGCGCAGCAGCGTCAGATCGGCGCCCGGCACCGGACCGTGATCGCCGTCGCTGTCGCCGTTGGCGAGTTCGGCTTCCAGCAGGCGATCCAGCCCCAACAGCGAAGGATGGCTGCGCAGCGCGCCGCGGGCAAAGGCCCACGCGGTCGCGGCGCCCTGCTGCACCCGCAGCTCCCGGAACACGACATTGAAAAGGTCCAGGGACGCATGGCGGCCATACTGCTTTTGCAGGAAATCCAAGCCCTCCGCCACCTGGTTGGCATTGCGGTAATTGGCCAGCAACTGTTCGGCCACCAGCCCGGCGTATTCGGACGCGTCGGTCATGACCGACTCGAGATACAGCCGTTCGCGCTTCGGATCCTGTTCGATCAGCGCCAGGCGCGCCCGCAGCATGGCGGTGCGCACCTTGGCGCCCTTGCTCGAGGCGGCTTCGGTGGTGGACAGCGCATGGTCCGCCGCGTCCAGCGCCTCGTGCGCGGCCTCGACGTCGGCGGGCTTGGCCGCCAACGCGGTCTGGGCCTGTTCGCAGTAGTAATGCACGATTTGCGGGACGGGCTCGTCGATCAGGCCTTGCAGGGTCTTCACGGCCTCGATCGCGCGCGGCCAATCGTGCTCGGATTCATAAATGCGGATCAGCGAGCGCAGCGCGGGCAAGGCGTAGCGCGTGTCCTTGAGCTGCTCGAAACCGCTTTCGGCGCGATCCAGCATCCCTGCCTTCAGGAAGTCCTGCGCCAGCTCGTGCTGCGCGTGTTCGCGTTCGGCCTGCGGCAGGTCGGAACGGTTCAGCAGGCTTTGGTGCACCCGGATGGCGCGCTCCATTTCGCCGCGGCGGCGGAACAGACTGCCCAAAGCAAAGTGCAGCTCCGTGGTTTCCGGATCCAGCTTGGCGACTTCGACGAAGGCGTCGATGGCGCGATCAGGCTCTTCATTGAGCAGGAAATTCAGCCCGCGGAAATAGGAGTCGGGCAGGCTGCGCGTTTCCCGGAGCATCTGCCGGATGTCGAATCGCGCGGCCAGCCAGCCCAGCGCGAACAGCACCGGGACGAATATCAACCACCAAGGTTCAAAATCCACTATTCGGACTCATGCGGTAATTCGGTGCAAAAAGGCGGCGCGATGTCACAGCGGCGACATGGGAGCGACGGCTTCGGGGGGCACGACGGGCGTCGTGCCATTGGCGGCGGCCTGGATGCGATCCAGTTCGCGGCGCAGGCGGATGGCCTCGCGGCGGCGGCGCAGCGCGGCGGGCACCGTCAGCAGCAGGCCGAACAGCGCGCCAAGCACGAACACGACCAGCATGACGACGATCAGCGGGACATCCTGGATGACGTAGTCGGCGTAGAACTTCACGGCGACGGGGTCGGTGTTCTTCAAGGCGAACATCAACACCGCAACAAAGACGAGCAATCGCAGGGCCCAGACGAGATAGCGCATGGCGCATGCTCCAGATGATTCGAGACCGTCAATTGTAAGCGACGTCTTCATGACGAGAGAAAAAAAAGCCCCAAGGCGGAGCACGGCCCGCCCTTGCGCAAGCCGGGCGCCCGCATGAACCGGCGCCACAAAAACAAAGCCCCTTGATTTCTCAAGGGGCTTTGCTCGCGGTCCGATCTGCCCGAAGGCAGCCCTGCCTGGCCGACGCGTCAGTGCATGGCGTGCAAACCTGCCATGGAAGACGGCATCGACTCGCTCGACCCAGAGGATTGAGCGTCCTCGTCATTGCCGCCGACCAGGTCCACCCGCTCGCGCAATTCCTTGCCTGCCTTGAAGTGCGGCACCTGTTTACCAGGCACCAGCACCTGCTCGCCGGATTTGGGATTGCGACCGATACGGGGTGACCGTTGCGACAACGAGAAGCTGCCAAAACCGCGGATCTCGATGCGCTGACCCGAGGCCAGGGCCTGAGTCATTGCATCCAGTACGGTCTTGACCGCGTAATCGGTGTCGCGGGCGGCCAGCTGAGGATAGCGGGCCGCCAAGGCGGCGATCAGCTCCGACTTGGTCACGAATTAACCGTCGTTGCGCTGTTGGTCCAGCTTGGCCTTCAGCAGCGCGCCGAGGTTGGTGGTGCCGGACGAAGCGCTGGCATCGGACATGCGCTGGATCGTGTCGGCGGTTTCGGCGTTGTCACGGGCCTTGATCGACAGTTGGATCGAACGCGTCTTGCGGTCGATGTTGACGATCATGGCTTCGATGTTTTCGCCGGCGGACAGCACGGTGGTGGCATCTTCGACGCGGCCCGAGGAGATCTCGGAAGCGCGCAGGTAGCCTTCGACGTCCACGGACAGCGTCACGACGGCGCCCTTGGCTTCGACGGACTTGATGGTGCCCGGAACGACGGCGCCCTTGTCAAACGTGGCGACGAAGTTGTTGAAGGGGTCGCCTTCCAGCTGCTTGATACCCAGCGAGATGCGTTCCTTGTCGGTGTCGATGCCCAGAACCACGGCTTCGATTTCGTCACCCTTCTTGAAGTTGCGCACGGCTTCTTCACCAGATTCCGCCCACGACAGGTCGGACAGGTGAACCAGGCCGTCGATGCCGCCGGGCAGGCCGACGAACACGCCGAAGTCGGTGATCGACTTGATGGCGCCGCGGACCTTGTCACCACGCTTGAAGTTCGTGGCGAACTCTTCCCACGGGTTCTGGCGGCACTGCTTCATGCCCAGCGAAATACGGCGACGGTCTTCGTCGATTTCCAGGACCATGACTTCGACTTCTTCGCCCAGGGTCACAACCTTGCGCGGGTCGACGTTCTTGTTGGTCCAGTCCATTTCGGATACGTGGACCAGACCTTCGATGCCGGCTTCGACTTCAACGAACGCGCCGTAGTCGGTCAGGTTCGTGACCTTGCCGAACAGGCGGGTGCCTTGCGGGTAGCGGCGAGCCAGGCCCACCCACGGATCTTCGCCAAGCTGCTTGACGCCCAGGGAGACGCGGCTCTTTTCCTGGTCGAACTTGAGGACCTTGGCTTCGACTTCCTGACCCACTTGCAGGACTTCGGAGGGGTGACGCACACGGCGCCAGGCCATGTCGGTGATGTGCAGCAGACCATCGATGCCGCCCAGGTCGACGAACGCGCCGTAGTCGGTGATGTTCTTGACCACGCCCTTGACCACGGCACCTTCGTGCAGGGTTTCGAGCAGCTTTTGACGCTCTTCGCCCATGCTGGCTTCCAGCACCTGGCGACGCGACAGCACAACGTTGTTGCGCTTGCGGTCGAGCTTGATGACCTTGAATTCGAGGGTCTTGCCTTCGTACGGGGTGGTGTCCTTGACCGGACGCAGGTCCACCAGCGAACCCGGCAGGAACGCGCGGATGCCGTTGGTCATGACGGTCAGGCCGCCCTTCACCTTGCCGGTGATGGTGCCGGTAACCAGTTCGCCGTTCTCCAGGGCCTTTTCCAGTTGCAGCCAGGCCGACAGGCGCTTGGCGCGGTCACGCGACAGGATGGTGTCGCCGTAGCCGTTTTCCAGGGAATCGATGGCCACCGAGACGAAATCGCCAGGTTGCACTTCGAGCTCGCCCTGGTCGTTCAGGAACTCTTCCAGGGGGATCAGCGCTTCGGACTTCAGGCCGGCGTTGACGACGACGAAATTGTGGTCGACGCGCACGACTTCGGCGCTGATGACCTCGCCGGACTTCATGTCCTGGCTCTTGAGGCTTTGTGCGAAAAGGTCGGCGAAGCTTTCGCCGCCGGTGGCGGTAGTGGAAACGGAAGACATGGGGTTGAAATCCATTGGGCCGAAATGGCCGTTAAGAACACACCGCAGCGGATTGCCCGCCACAGTGGAGTCAAAATACCTGCCGGCTGGCTGACCCTTGCGGGGTGGCCCGTGGGGGAGTCGCCTGGCTTGAGCAGGGCCTAATCAAAAAATGCTAAAAACTGCCGGTAGCAATACTGCCTGTAGCAACACTGCCCGTAAATTCAGTTAACTTCACTAACTTCACGGGTTGGCTTGCTGCCAGAAATCCAGGATTGCCTGCACCGTTTCCGCGATCGTCAGATTGGACGAATCCAGCACGTGTGCATCTGCTGCGGGAGCCAGCGGCGCAGTGGCGCGCCCAGTGTCGCGCGCGTCACGCTCGCGCATATCCCGCAAAAGGTCGTCTAGATTAGCAGAAATTCCCTTTTCGATCAACTGCTTACGCCGCCTCTCCGCCCGGGCGACCACGTCGGCGACCAGGAAGACCTTCAGGGACGCGTCCGGGAACACGACGGTGCCCATGTCGCGGCCGTCCGCAACCAGGCCGGGCGGCAGCCGGA
The DNA here is from genome assembly GCF_059759315.1 of Achromobacter sp. GQ309. Lineage (NCBI taxonomy): Bacteria > Pseudomonadati > Pseudomonadota > Betaproteobacteria > Burkholderiales > Alcaligenaceae > Achromobacter > Achromobacter sp. GQ309. Next base: position 581,578 of record NZ_JCAXDP010000003.1, on the reverse strand, counting down.
AGGCGCGCTGGCGCTCGAGCAAGGCCTGCCGCACCCCCGGGAAAGCCGCCACGCGAGATGCGAAATTGCCCACTTCCTCGCGGCGGATGTCATGGCCGGCATCGGCCCCCTCGAGGTAAACGTGCGGTCCGTCGAACCTTACATCCAGCGTCTCGGCCACGCGCGCCACGGCGGGCTCGTCGTCGGCGGCAACGCCGCGGTTGATGGCAGCCAGCGCAGTCAGCCGGTAGAGGGCGCCGCTGTCCAGCACCGCCCAGCCCAGCGCCTTGGCGACGCGATGAGCCACGGTGCCCTTGCCGGACGCGGTGGGACCGTCGATCGTGATGACCGGGGCCAGGGAGGCGGAAGTTGAAGCAGTCAAAGTCATGGATGCGATGCAGCGCTAGGCCGAAACCAGGCCGGCGTAGACGTCAAAGTAACCCGGGAACGTCTTGCTGACACATCCGGGATCAAGAATGCGGACCGCCGCCGGTCCGAATGCCGCCAGCGAAAAGCACATCGCCATGCGGTGGTCGTCCCAGGTGCCGATGTGGGCATCGCGCCAGGCGTCCTGCGCCGGCGGCGTCACGCGCAGCCAATCGGGGCCGGACTCCACCTGCGCGCCCAGCTTTTCCAGCTCGGTCTGCATGGCATGGATGCGGTCCGTCTCCTTGACGCGCCAGCTGCCGATGTTGCGCAGCCGGCAAGGACCGTCGGCGTACAGGGCCAGCGCCGCGGCTGTCATCGCCGCGTCGGGGATCAGATTGAAATCGGTATCAAAGGCCTTGAGGCGCTCGCCGTCGGCAACCTGCACGCCCGACACCTCGATCCAGTCCGCACCGTAGGTAACCTTGGCGCCCATGTCGGCCAGGGTGCTCGCGAATCCCACATCACCCTGGATGCTGTCGGCGCCGACGCCGGTCACGCGCACCGGGCCGCCGCCAATGGCGCCCAGCGCCAGGAAATACGACGCCGTCGATGCGTCCCCTTCCACGGCGATCTGCCCCGGACTGCGATAGGCGGCGCCCGCGTCCACAACGAATCGGCTCCAGCCGTCCCGCTGCACCAGCACGCCAAAGCGCGCCATCAGGTTCAGCGTGATCTCGATGTAGGGCTTGGAAATCAGCTCTCCCACGACCTCGATCGTGACGGGCTTGCCGCTGCGAGCAGCCTGCAAAGGCGCGGCCAGCAGCAAGGCGGTCAGGAACTGGCTGGAGACCGAACCCTGCACGCGGGTCACGGCGTTTTCAGCGATGTCGCCGCGGCCGATGTGCAGCGGCGGATAGCCCGGCTGGCCCAGATAATCGATACGCGCGCCCAGCGCGTTCAGGGCATCGACCAGGTCGCCGATCGGTCGCTCGTGCATGCGCGGCACGCCGGACAGGCGGTAGTCGCCGCCCATGAGGGCCAGTGCCGCCGTCAACGGACGGATTGCGGTGCCCGCATTACCCATGAAGAGGTCGGCGCTTTCGACCGGAAAACGGCGCACGCCCTGCACCGTGACGCGCCCGGCGTCCAGGTCGGACACCTGCACGCCCAGCTGACGCAATGCCGCCAGCATGACGCGAGTGTCGTCGGAGTCCAGCAGGCCGGTGATGACCGTCGTGCCTTCGGCGATGGCCGACAGCAACAGCACGCGGTTGGAAATGCTCTTGGATCCCGGCAAGGCCATCGCGCCCTGCGCACGCCGCACGCGCGGCAGATCGAGGTAAGACAAAGCGCCCATTGAACTACTCCTTGCGCCAGCCGCGGCGCGCACGCGCCGCCGTGTCCAGCAGCGTCAGCAAAGCCTCGCCGTCGCCATCGGCAATGGCGCGCTCGGCCCGGTCCAGCACGCCGCGCACAGCGGCCAGCTCGGCCAGCATGGCGTCGCGATTGGACAAAAAAATGTCGCGCCACATCTCGGGCGATCCGGCGGCAATACGGGTGAAATCACGAAAGCCGCTGCCCGCCAGTTCCAGCCGGGTCGCGGCGTCGGCGGCCGTGGCCACCTGTTCCATATACACCGACGACAGCAGATGCGGAAGATGGCTGACCGACGCGAGCACGCGATCGTGTGCGCCGGCGTCCATGTCGATCACGTGCGCGCCGCAAGCCTGCCAAGCCTGGCGCACGAGCGCCATGGCCGCCGCGCCGTTTTCAGGCACGGGCGTGAGAATGACGGTGCGTCCGCGGTAGAGATCCGCATCCGCGGCTTCCGGCCCGGTGCGCTCGGCGCCCGCGATGGGATGGCCCGGCACGAACTGCCCAATGCGATCGCCCAGCGCATCGCGCGCCGCCTCGACCACTTCAGCCTTGGTGCTGCCGCCGTCGGTCAGCACGGCGTGCGGCGAGAGGTGCGTCCGCATCTGCGACAGCACGTTTGTCAGGCCGCCGACCGGCGTGGCCAGCATGATGAGATCCGCCTGGGCCGCCGCGGCTTCGGCCGTCACGGCCTCGTCGATGAGGCCCAGCGCCACAGCGCGTTCCAGCGACTGCGCATTGCGCCCCACGCCCAGCACCTTGCCCACCTGCCCTGCCTGCCGCAAGGCCGCCGCGAACGATCCGCCGATCAAGCCGACGCCAACCACTGCCAATACAGGAATCAGGGGGCCCGCGGCCCCCTGATCTGAAGAAGGTAACGCGTCGTTCATGCGGTCAGGATGGCGGTCAGGGCGTCGATGAATCGGGCGTTCTCTTGAGGCAGTCCGATGGAAACGCGGAGCCACTCCGGCAGACCGTCGCCCGCAACGGGACGCACGATAACGCCGCGCTTGAGGAGTTCAAGATTGATGCGCGGCGCGTCGCCCACGTGAACCAGCACGAAGTTGCCATAGCTGGGCACGTAACGCAGATTCAGCTTGTCGAACGCGGCGCACAGCTGGGCCTTGCCTGCCTTGTTGGAAGCGTAGGCTTGCTCGAGGTATTCGGCATCGCCGAGCGCTGCGATGGCCGCGGCTTGGGCCAGCGTATTGACGTTGAACGGCTGGCGCACGCGGTTGAGCAGGTCGGTCAGGCCGGGCTGCGCCACCGAGAAACCGACGCGCAGGCCCGCCAGGCCGTAAGCCTTGGAGAACGTGCGCGACACGATCAGGTTCGGGTACTGGCGCGCCAGCGCGGTGCTGTCAAAGCGCAGCTCCGGATCGAGGTATTCGTTGTAGGCCTCGTCCAGCACGACCGTGACGCGGTCGCCATGCGCGGCATGCACGCGTTCCAGGAAGTCCGCGACCTTGTCGCCCGGCACGAAAGTGCCGGTGGGGTTGTTCGGGTTGGCGATGAACACCAGGCGCGTGTCGTCGGCGATCGCGTCGAACATCGCATCCAGGTCGTGGCCGTGGTCCACGGCCGGCACCACGATGTGGCGCGCGCCACGCGCCTGCGTGGCCAGGCGGTAGACCGCGAACGAGTGCTGCGCGTACACCGCGGAAGCGCCCGGCTCCAGCAGCGCCAGCGCGGCGATTTCCAGGATGTCGTTCGAGCCGTTGCCGAGCGTGATCCAGTTCATCGGCACGCCGTAGCCTTCAGCCAGCGCCGCCTTCAGGTCAAAGCCGTTGGGGTCCGGGTAGCGTGCCAGCGATTCGGCCGCGGCCAGCATGGCCGCCTTCGCCGATTTGGGCATGCCCAACGGGTTTTCGTTGGAGGCCAGCTTGACGATGGTCGCCGGATCCAGCCCGAATTCGCGGGCCAGTTCTTCGATCGGCTTGCCTGCCTGGTACGGGGCAATGGCGCTGACGTGCGCGGGAGCAACGAGGGGCTTGGATGCGTGGGTCATGATGTGGGATTCACTGCGCCGGGTACGAGCCCAGCACTTTGAGGTAGGCAACCTGCGCCTGCAGGGCCGCCAGGGCGCGCTCGACATTCGGGTCGTTCCGGTGGCCCAGGACGTCGACGTAGAAATAGTATTCCCACTGGCCCGTGCGCGCGGGGCGCGACTCGAAGCGCGTCATCGACACGCCGTTGGCGGCCAGGGGCGCCAGCATTTCATAGACGGCGCCCGCGCGGTTCGGCACCGCCAGGATCAGGCTGGTCTTGTCCTTGCCGCTGACCAGGGGCTCGATGTTGCCGATTGCCAGGAAGCGGGTGCGGTTGTGCGGGTCATCCTGGATGCCGGCGGCGACGATCTGCAGGTTCCAGGCGGGCGCGGCCACTTCGCCGGCGATGGCCGCGATGCTCGCATCCGACGCGGCGGCGCGCGCTGCTTCGGAATTGCTGGAGGCGGCCACGCGCTCGACGTCGGGATAGTTGCGCGTCAGCCAACCCTGGCACTGGGCCAGCGCCTGCGGGTGCGCGGAAATGGTCTTGATGCCGTCCATGCCGCCCGATTGCGACATCAGGCAATGGCGGATGACGAGCGAACGCTCGCCCAGGATCTTGACCGGCGTGTTCAGCAGCAGGTCCAGGCTGCGGTTGACAGCGCCTTCGGTGGAATTTTCCACCGGCACCATGCCCACGTCTGCCTGACCGGCCTCGACAGCCCGGAAGACCTCGTCGAACGAGGCGCAAGGCAGCTTCTGGACCGCATGGCCAAAGTGTTCCAGCGCAGCCTGCTCCGAGAACGAACCCTGCGGTCCCAAAAACGCGACGGTCATGCCGCGCTCCAGGCCCCGGCATGCGGAGATGATTTCGGTCCAGACCGACGCCACGCCGGCGTTCGGGAACGGACCCGGATTGATCTGCTGCAGGCGGCGGATGACCTCGGCTTCGCGTTCGGGACGCAGCACGGGTCCATCGGCGTGCGCGGCATGCTTGGCCTCACCCACTTCGAGCGCGGCGCGCGCGCGCTGCGACAGAAGATCGAGGATCTGCGCATCGAGGTCGTCGATGCGCTTGCGCAGGGGAAGCAGCTTGCGCTGCAGCTCGTCATCCATGGCGGCGCTCGAATTCCTTCAGGTACTCGACCAGCGCCGCCACGCCTTCGAGCGGCAGCGCGTTGTAGATGGAGGCGCGCATGCCGCCCACGCTCTTGTGGCCTTTCAACTGCGTGAGGCCCGCTGCCTCGGCGCCCTTCAGGAAGGCGTCGTTGAGCGACTCGTCATGCAGCACGAACGGCACATTCATGCGCGAACGCACGGGCGCGTGAATGGGATTGCGGTAGAAGCCGGTGCTGTCCAGGTAGCCGTACAGCAGATTGGCCTTCGCCTTGTTGGCGGCTTCCATGCCGGCCACGCCGCCGTTGGCCTTGACCCACTTGAACACCAAGCCCGCGATGTAGATCGCAAAGGTGGGCGGGGTGTTGTAGCGCGAGTGTTCGGCCGCTACGTTGGCGTAGTCGAACGCCGAGGGGCAGATCGGCAAGGCCTGGCCAATCAGGTCGCGGCGCGCGATGACCATGGTGACGCCGGCCGGGCCAGCGTTTTTCTGCGCGCCGGCGTACATCATGCCGCAGCGCGACACGTCCATCGGGCGCGACAGGAAGTGCGAAGAGGCGTCGATGACCAGGGGCACGTCGGGTGCGCCCAGGTCAGCGGTGTCGGGCCAGTCCAGGAATTCGACACCGCCAATGGTTTCATTGCTGCACAGGTGCAGGTAGGCCGATTCCTTGCGCACCTGCCAGGTATCGGCAGGCGGCACCCAGGTCAGCGGCGCCTGTTCGCGGCCGTCGATCTTGGTGGCGTGATCGGAACTGGCCGCGATGTGCGTGCTGCCGTAGCGGCCGGCTTCCTTGTACGAACGCTTGGACCAATGGCCCGTCACGACGAAATCCGCAGCTGGGGCGCCGCGGCGTCCCATGAGATTCATGGGAACGATGGCGTTTTCCCCGGAACCGCCGCCTTGCATGAACATGACGGCGTAATCGGCCGGCAGGCCCAGCAAGTCGCGCAGATCGGACTCTGCTTCATCGCAGATCTGCACGAAATGCTTGCCGCGATGGCTCATTTCCATCACGGACATGCCGCTGCCGTGCCAGTCCAGCATTTCTGCAGCGGCTTGCTGCAGCACCACCTCGGGCAAGACCGAGGGGCCGGCCGAGAAGTTCCAGGGGCGGGCCATTATTGCTCCGTAGGTTCCGTCGAATCTGCTGCGTCGTTGCTGTCGTCGCCACCGGTTTGCTGGCCGTCTTCGTCCAGTTCGCCGTCATCGTCCGCGTCGCTTTCGACGACACGGCGCACGCCGGACAGCGTGCTGCCGTCGTCGACGTTGATCAGCGTGACGCCCTGCGTCGCACGGCCCATTTCGCGGATCTCCGCGACACGGGTGCGCACCAGGACGCCGCCGGTGGTGATGAGCATGATCTCATCGGTAGGCGTGACCAGCACCGCGCCCACCACCTTGCCGTTACGCGAGGTGGTCTGGATGGCGATCATGCCCTTCGTGCCGCGGCCATGGCGCGTGTACTCCGCGATCGGCGTGCGCTTGCCGTAGCCGTTTTCGGTGGCGGTCAGCACCGTCTGCGTTTCGTCGCCGGCGACCAGCAGCGCGATGACCGTCTGCGTGTCCTCGAGCATCATGCCGCGCACGCCGCGGGCGTTGCGGCCCATCGGACGCACGTCGTTTTCGTCGAAGCGCACGGCCTTGCCGGCGTCCGAGAACAGCATGACGTCGTGCTTGCCGTCGGTGAGATCCGCGCCGATCAGGTAGTCGCCATCGTCAAGGTCGACGGCGATGATGCCGGCCTTGCGCGGGTTGGAGAAGTCGGACAGCGGGGTCTTCTTGACCGTGCCGCGCGAGGTCGCCATGAAGACATAGTGGTCTTCGCTGAATTCCTTGACCGGCAGCACCACCGTGATCTTCTCGCCGTCGGCCAGCGGGAACATGTTGACGATCGGCTTGCCGCGCGAGTTACGCGTGCCTTGCGGCACTTCCCAGACCTTCAGCCAGTACACACGGCCGCGGTTCGAGAAGCACAGCAGGAAGTCATGCGTGTTGGCGATGAAGAGCTGGTCGATCCAGTCGTTTTCCTTCATGGCCGTCGCCTGCTTGCCGCGCCCGCCACGCTTTTGCGAGCGGTACTCGGACAGCGGCTGGCTCTTGATGTAGCCGCCGTGCGACAGCGTCACGACCATGTCGGTCGGCGTGATCAGGTCTTCGGTATCGAGTTCCGTCGCGTTCAGTTCGATTTCCGAACGGCGCGAATCCTTGGCGCCGGTCGAGAACTCGGCCTTGATGGCCTGCAGCTCTTCGCTGATGATCGTCGTGATGCGCTCGGGACGGGCCAGGATGTCCAGCAGGTCGGCGATGGTGGACATGATGTCCTTGTATTCGCCAACAATCTTGTCCTGCTCCAGCCCGGTCAGGCGTTGCAGGCGCATGTTCAGGATTTCCTGGGCCTGCGTATCGCTCAGGCGATACAGGCCGTCGCCCTGAAGACCGAACTCGACGCCCAGATCGTCCGGACGGAAAGCCGCGCGGCCGCCCGGCGTGTCGCCGTCGGCGCGCGACAGCATTTCACGCACCAGCGACGAATCCCAGGACTTCGCCATCAGTTCCTGACGGGCGACAGGAGGAGTCGGGGCCGCCTTGATGATCGCGATGAAATCGTCGATGTTTGCCAGCGCCACCGCCAGACCTTCCAGCACGTGGCCGCGCTCGCGGGCCTTGCGCAACTGGAAAACCGTGCGGCGCGTGACCACTTCCCGGCGATGCTGCAGGAAGTAGTCGATCATCTGCTTCAGGTTGAGCAGGCGGGGCTGGCCATCGACCAGCGCCACCAGGTTCATCCCGAAGGTGTCCTGCAGCTGGGTGTTCTTGTAGAGGTTGTTCAGCACGACCTCGGGCACTTCGCCGCGCTTGAGCTCGATGACAAGGCGCATGCCGTCCTTGTCCGACTCGTCGCGGATGTCGGAGATGCCTTCGATCTTCTTGTCGTTGACCAGCTCTGCGATGCGTTCCTGCAGCGTCTTCTTGTTGACCTGGTAGGGAATCGCGTCGATCACGATCGCCTGGCGATTGCCCTTCTCCATGTCTTCGAAGTGCGTCTTGGCGCGCATGATGACGCGGCCGCGACCCGTGCGATAGCCTTCGCGCACGCCGGACATGCCATAGATGATGCCGCCCGTGGGGAAGTCCGGCGCCGGGATGAGCTCGATCAGCTCATCGACCGTGCACGCCGGATTGCGCAGGCAGTACAGGCAGCCGTCGACCACTTCCTGGAGGTTGTGCGGCGGAATGTTGGTCGCCATGCCCACCGCGATGCCGGAGCTGCCGTTGACCAGCAGGTTGGGCAGGCGCGACGGCAGCAGCAGGGGTTCCTGTTCGCTGCCGTCGTAGTTGGGTCCGAAGTCGACGGTTTCCTGGTCGATGTCGGCCAGGAGTTCGTGGGCGATCTTGGCCAGGCGGATTTCGGTGTAACGCATCGCCGCGGCGTTGTCGCCGTCGATGGAACCGAAGTTGCCCTGGCCGTCGACCAGCATGTAGCGCATGGAGAAATCCTGCGCCATGCGGACAATGGTGTCGTACACGGACTGGTCGCCGTGGGGGTGGTACTTACCGATGACGTCCCCGACGATACGCGCTGACTTCTTATAGGCGCGGTTCCAGTCGTTGTTCAGCTCGTGCATCGCGTAGAGCACGCGCCGGTGGACAGGCTTCAAGCCGTCCCGCACATCCGGTAGCGCCCGACCGACGATCACGCTCATCGCGTAATCGAGGTAACTGCGGCGCATCTCTTCTTCCAGCGATACCGGAAGCGTCTCCTTGGCAAAGGAATCCATATATATAACGACAGAATCGTGTAAGGAGGAACCCGGGCCGGGTAAACAGGAAATTCTATCATTCGATTGGGGGACCGGTCCGATGGGCCGTCCGAAGGCGCCGCAAGCGGGCCGCAACGGACCGATCAGAAACGCCGCCCGGCCACGCCCACCCGCGCCCTGCGGCCCTGTTGTCAAAAACCAACATGGGAAACGGCAGGAGTGCCGAAAACGTCATATCCAGCATTAATGCGCCTGTCCAGGGAAGCCAAAGCCCCCCAAATGCCTTAAGATTGTTTCCAGCACGCAGGAAACCCAGTAGCTATTCCTTTGAACCAGCTCTTGGCGTTGCTATACTGGCCCCGTTTTCCTGATATGCGGCGGGGGTTCGCTGCGAGTCACTTATCCAGCTTCAAGCTCAACGAGGAGAAACATGAACAAACCCTCCAAATTCGCTCTGGCGCTCGCCTTCGCCGCCGTCACGGCCTCTGGTGTAGCTTCCGCGCAAACCGTGGACAACTGGCGCAACCCGTTCGGTAACGTTTGGAAGAACGGCACGAACGAACTGTGCTGGCGCGATGCCTTCTGGACCCCGGCCACCGGTATCCCCGGTTGCGACGGCGTCCCGGTTGCCCAACAGAAGGCGAAGCCGGCCCCGATGGCGGCAAAGGTCGTGTTCAATGCTGACACGTTCTTCGACTTCGACAAGTCGACCCTGAAGCCCGAAGGTCGCCAACTGCTGCAGCAAGTCGCTCAGCAAGCCAGCACCATCGATCTGGAAACGATCATCGCCGTCGGCCACACCGACTCGATCGGTACCGAACAGTACAACCAGAAGCTGTCCGAGCGCCGCGCCGCTTCGGTCAAGGCTTACCTGGTCAGCCTGGGCATCGACCCCAACCGTATCTACACGGAAGGCAAGGGCGAACTGCAGCCGATCGCTTCCAACAAGACGAAGGAAGGCCGCGCCCAGAACCGTCGCGTTGAGATCGAAATCGTGGGTAGCCGCAAGTAATTGCCGGACTAGCTACAATAAGGGGGCCTCGCATAGCGAGGCCCTTTTTTTCGCCTGCGATGCACCCCTCTGGTGCATCGGCAAGCCCCTTCCTCGCCTAGCGCGCTGGACCCCTCTATATATAGAGCAGCCTTACGCCGGACCGCCCATGAACACGCAAACTCACGACACCGCGCAAGCCTCCGTCAACGCCGATCAGGCAGAAATCGACAAGTTCAGCGCCTTGGCCAGCCGCTGGTGGGACCCCGAAAGCGAGTTCAAGCCGCTGCACGCCATCAATCCGCTGCGGCTGGAGTGGATTCAGGAATGCGCCGGCAGCCTGGCCGGCCGCAAGGTGCTGGACGTAGGTTGCGGCGGCGGCATCCTGTCGGAAGCGATGGCCCGCAGCGGCGCCGATGTAACCGGCATCGACCTGGCCGACAAGTCCCTGAAGATCGCGCGCCTGCATGGCCTGGAATCGGGCGTGAAGGTGGAGTACCGCAAGGTGCCCGTCGAAGAACTGGCTGCCGAGCAGCCAGGCCAGTATGACGTGGTGACCTGCATGGAAATGCTGGAGCACGTGCCGGATCCGGCCTCGATCGTGCGCGCCTGCTCGACGCTGGTGAAACCCGGCGGCTGGGTGTTCTTTTCGACGTTGAACCGCAACGCCAAGTCGTTCGTGTTCGCGATCATCGGCGCGGAGTACGTCCTGCGCCTCCTGCCCCGCGGCACCCACACCTACGACCAGTTCATCAAGCCCAGCGAGCTGTCGGCGGCGGCGCGCGGCGCCGCCCTGGAACCGGTGAGCATGCGCGGCATGGAATACAACCCGATCACCCAGATCTACTCGCTGACTTCCGACACCTCGGTCAACTATCTGATGGCAACCCGTAAATGAGCGCCCTGATCCTGTTTGATTTCGACGGCACCCTGGCCGACACCGCCCCCGACCTGGCAGCCGCCGCGAACCGTCAGCGCACCCGCCGCGGCCTGGAGCCAATGGCATACGAGGCGCTGCGTCCCGTGGCATCTCAGGGCGCGCGCGGACTGTTGCGCGTGGCGCTGAACCTGCAACCGGGCGACGCGGACTATGAGCCCACCCGCCTGCAGTTTCTGGAAGACTACGCCGCCAGCTCGACGGTGCACAGCAAGCTGTTCCCCGGGATCGAAGACCTGCTGGCCGACATCCGCAACCGTGGCATGTCCTGGGGCATCGTCACCAACAAGGTCACCTACCTGACCCTGCCCATCGTCGAATTCCTGGACCTGACGCGCGACAGCGCCGTGCTGGTTTGCGGCGACACCACTGCCCACGCCAAGCCGCATCCCCTGCCCTTGCAGCACGCCGCGCGCGAAGCGGGTTTTGAGACCGACCGCTGCGTCTACGTCGGCGATGACCTGCGCGATATCCAGGCCGCCCACGCGGCGGGCATGCCCGCTGTCGCCGCGGCCTATGGTTATGTCGGCGAAGACGACAACGTCATTGCCTGGCAGGCGGAAACCTGCGCGAATTCGCCAGAGGAACTCTGGTCCGCCATCGAGCCGCTGCTGCCCCGCGACTTGCGCTAAATGCCGGGGCTGGGTCGTTTGCCCGTCCGCCCCGCCTTCGGTCACGCCCCGCCTTCGGTGATGACGCACCTTCCAACGCGGCATCCCCGCTGATGACGCCGCAGCTGCCGGCGATTGTTCTGTCGAATTAGTGCAGCAGGCCGAACAATCTATCCGGATGCCGGGGGTTTATCCGTCCGGCGATCTCCCCTAAAGTGTGAACCGTGCATCGCGATCCGGGGTTGTCCGGATCGCTCCGTTTCCGGCTCATGCCGGCGTTGCAGCCTCCCGCAGGCGGCGACGACATCTCCGTGCTGGCGGACCTCCGCGTCCCGCCGCACCGTGCCCGCTACGTTGACGCGGCGCACGCCCGACCTTTTGACCTTGCCTTCAACTCCCTGCCCGCGCGGCGCCATCCGGCCTCGCGTCCAAGGAATGCCTATGCTTTTGCCCATCCTACTACTTTCCGCCGCCGGCTTCACCATCCTGACCACCGAGTTCCTGATCGTGGGGCTGCTGCCCGGCCTTGCCCGCGATCTGGACGTGACCGTTTCCCAGGCAGGCTTGCTGGTGACGCTGTTTGCCTTCACGGTCGCGGCGACCGGCCCCCTGCTCACCGCCCTGATGGCCAACATGGAACGCAAGCGCCTGTTCATCGGGGTGCTGGTGCTGTTTGGCCTGTCCAACGCGCTGGCCGCCGTGGCGCCCAACATCTGGATCATGGCGATCGCGCGCTTTGTGCCGGCGCTGGCCCTGCCGGTGTTCTGGTCGCTGGCCAGCGCCACCGCCGTCGAACTGGTGGGTCCCGCGCGCGCCGGCCGCGCCATTTCGACGGTAGCGTTCGGCATCGTCGCCGCCACGGTGTTCGGCATTCCGATCGGTGTGCTGATCTCGGACGCGTTCGGGTGGCGCGCCGCGTTCTGGGTGCTGTCCGTGGTGGCGTTTGCCAAGGCCCTGCTGCTGCTGCTGACCTTCCCCAGCACGCGCATCCGCGCCGACAGCGTGCGCCTCGTCACGCAGCTGCGGATCCTGCGCAAACCCATCGTTGTGAGCCATGTGGTGCTGTCGCTGCTGGTTTTCACCGGCATGTTTACGGCCTATACGTATCTTGCCGACATGCTGGAGCGGCTGGGCGGCTTTGACGGCGAGACCGTCGGCTGGACGATGATGGCGTTTGGCGCCGTCGGGCTGGTGGGCAACACGCTGGGCGGACGCCTGGTGGACCGCAGCCCGCTCGGCGCGACGGCGCTGTTTTCGTCGCTGATGGCGGTTGGCCTGGCGTTCGTCGCGCCGGTCATGCAATCGCACGGCCTGCTGGCCGTCGCGCTGGGCATCTGGGGAATCGCCCAGGCCGCACTTTTCATCGTCTGCCACGTACGGCTGATGAAGTCCGCCCCCGAGGCGCCCGCGTTTGCCGCGTCGCTGAACATCTCCGGCGCGAACATCGGCATCGGCCTGGGCGCGGTGGTTGGCGGACATGTGATCGACCACTACGGCCTGGCGACGCTGGGCGGCGCCGCGGCCGTCATCGTGGCGGTTGCCGTCGGGCTGGCCGCGCTGATGATGGCGGCGTCCCGGGGCCGGCGGCAATCCAAGGCGGCGTGCGCCAACGCGGCCTGACGCCAAGCTTGTCTCGCCCCCGCCACGCTTGACACCGCTTGGGTTTACAGGATGGCAGGCGCTTGCATTTGCAGTACAATGGAAGGTCTTGGGGCCGATCCGGATTCGACGTGGGTCGCGAAACAACTCAGGGCATGCCGAGCACCAGTACGCTCGTTAAACCACTGGAACACTACAAACGCCAACGACGAGCGTTTCGCTCTCGCCGCTTAAGCGGTGAGCCGCTGCACTGATCTGTCCTTGGGTCAGGCGGAGGAAGGCAACTTCCTAGGGGGGTAACCCTCGAACCGCAGCAGCGACATTCACAAGGAATCGGTCTGCGCTGGGGTCACACGGCTCAGATTTAAATTACGTGAATCGCTTTGGTCCGGCCTGTCGGTTGGCTAAGTCCAAAGTTAAAACCAAATAAATCGACTACGCATGTAGAACTGGTTGCGGAGGGCTTGCGGACGGGGGTTCAATTCCCCCCGGCTCCACCAAATTCCGTTCAGCAACGTCAGCTGAAACCAAAAATCCTCAAGGGTGCAGACCCTTGAGGATTTTTTTCGTCTGGGTCACTGCCGGTTCACCCAGTCCTGGGCTCCTTCGATGAACCAGGGGAGATTCAGGCGTTCGCCCTCGCCCGATTGAATCGTCAGGCGCTGGCCGGACGGGTTGGCGTTGTTGTTGGAACCCGCCGGCGAATCCAGCGGCCGGCTGCGGTAGTCCACGTTGTTTCGCGGTTGCTGCGGGGTCTCTGCGCAGGCGGCGAGGGCTGCGATGGCCGCCCCGGCGAGCGCCAGGCGCAGCGCTGCGTGATGAATCTTCATGGTGTTCGGTTCCTGCTGGCGGCACAGGCCGGCGTGCCAGGCGAAACGGCCTTTCCCGTACCTTACTCGCATTAGGGTGGCCGCGTCAGGCAGCTCGGGTCGCCTGGCCGCCCACGTCAGCCTTCCCCCCTCCCACCGAAGCAGGTCGGGCGCGGGCGCGGCCTCCCAGGTCAGAACTGATACTTCAACGTCAGCATGGCGTGGCGGGTAGGCGCGTAAATCCCGGTGTAGAAGGTGGTGTCCAGCCCCTGCAGGTACTTCTTGTCGAACACGTTGTTCAGGTTCAGCGTGGCCGAGAGCTGGCGGTTGAAGTCGTAGCGCGCCATCAGGTTGGCGACGGCGTAGGCGGGCTGCTCGCCTTTGAGGGTGACGCCCGGCAGGGACCAGGTGGTGGCGCTGTAGTAGATGCGGCTTTGCCAGTTGACGCCGCCGCCCACGGTCAGGCGATGCCAGTCGCCGGGCAGGCGGTAGGTGGTCCACAGCTTGGCCATGTGGCGCGGGAAGATCGTTCGGATAGTCCCGCCCTCGCCGTCCTTGGTGATGCTGTAGCTGTAGCTGAGCGCGGCTTGCCAGCCGGGGGCCAATTCGCCGTTGAACTCGATATCCAGGCCCGACGTTTTGGCGCCGCTGACGGCGCGGTACGCCGGTTCCCGCACGGTGCCGGGCACGAACTGGCCTTCGTCGACTTCGGCAAGGTTGTCCTGGCGGATCTGATAGAGCGCGATGGCGCTGGTGAGACGGCCGCCAAAGTAGTCGCTCTTCAAGCCGATTTCGTAGTTGTCGCCGGTGCGCGGGTCCAGCACGTTGCCATTGCGATCGCGGGCGCTTTGCGGCTTGAAGATGCTGGTGTAGCTGGCGTAGACGGAATGCTGGTCGTTCAGGTCGTAGACGATGCCGGCGTAGGGCGTGACAACGCCGCTCTCACTCATTTCCGTGATCTTGTTGTTTCGCGCCAGCGCGGGCGACGTGTAGATCTGCGAGAGCTTGTAGCGGTAGTTGCTGACGCGCGCCCCCACGATGACGGCGAGGTCGTCTGTGGGCTTCAGGCGCAACGCGGAATAGACGCCCTGCTGCTTTTGCCAGCCGTCGTAATCCATGAGTTTCTGGCCTGACGCGGTGGGCCCTGCAGGGTCGTTGCCCCAGGTGTAAATGTTGACGTCACGGCCTTCGATGTCGTCGTCGGCCGGCTCGTGATAGTTATTGAACTCCGCCCAATTCATTCCCACGACGAACTCGTGCTGCCTTCCCCACAATTCGAATGGTCCGGCCGCCTGCACGTCGAAGCCGGTCTGGCGCTGGCGGGCGCTGCCCAGGCCGCCATAGAACTGCACGCCGTCGCCCGTATTGCGCTCGACGAAACCCCAACTGGCGTCGGCCGACGAAAATTCGCGCTTGCCGTGAAGGTAGTTGCCCGAAAACTTGAGCTTCCAGTCGTTGACGAACTTGTGCTCGAGGTTGAGGAAGGCGTTGTAGACCTTGAGCTCGTCGGTGTTCCAGCGTGCCCCGGCGTTGTCGGACGCCTTGAAATCGGTCTGCTGACCGTCAGCGTAAAAGAGCGGCAGTCCGGTCGACGACTGTCCGCGCGGATCGTTGATCTGGTAGTCGATGCCCGCTGTGAGCATTGTGTTCGGCGTAAGGTCGGCCTCCAGCACGCCGTAGAAAACCGACTTGTTTTCCTTGTAATAGTCGATATGCGTGTTGCCCTGCTCGTGCGCAGCGACGAAGCGGCCGCGCAAGGTGCCGGCGTCGTTGATGGGCCCGCCCACGTCCAGTTCGCCGCGGCCACGGCCCCAGGTGCCTGCGCCCACGCTGGCATAGCCCTGGAATTCGCGCGTGGGCTTCTTGCGGATGAGGTTGACGGTGCCCGAGGGATCGCCCGCCCCCGTCATCAGCCCCGTTGCGCCGCGCAGGACCTCGACGCGATCATAGATGGCCAAGTCCGTCTGGCTCTGCGGGATGTTCTGCGACACGATGTCGGTCGCGGTCAGAACGCCATCAAACTGATAGTTATCGATGTTGTAGCCGCGCGAAAGAATCGAGAACCGTCCTGTGCCGATGTTCTGCACCGAGATGCCCGGCGTGCGGTCCAGCAGCGCCTCGATGCTGTCGACGCCCTCGTCCTCGATCCGCTGGCGCGTCATGACGCTGATGGTTTGCGGCGTCTCGCGCTGCGTGAGCGGCAGGCCGGTGGCAAAAGACAAGGGGCCGGTCATGGCGTAACTATGCGCCCCCTCCGTCGCGCCGAAGCCGTCGGCTTGCACGGTGACGGGCGCCAGCGTGGCGACGCCGGCGGGCGCCGCGCGGTGCAGCACATAGCTGCCGCCCTCTGCCGGTGTCGCGGCCAGGCCGGTGCCTGCCAGCAAGGCGTTCAATGCGGCGCGCGGGTCCAGGTTGCCCGATACGCCCGGGCTCTGCTTGCCTTGCGCGAGCTCGCCGGCGCCTGCGACCAGCACTCCGGACTCACTGGCAAAACGCGCCAGCACCGTGCTCAACGGGCCCGCGGGAATGTCGTAGTGCCGCGTCGCGGCGGCGGATTGTTGGGCCGCCGCGGGCTGCGCGGCAGCGTCCGGCGCGTTGACCGCCAGGACCGCCACGCCGCCCGCGATCGCCAATTGCACGACACGCGCCGAGCAGGTCAGGCGGGAACTGCCCGCGAGGCGGCGGAATGAGTGGGGCGGCCGCTTAGCGGCAAGGACTGAATGACGGGGCATGACGAACTGGGTTCCGATGAGGTTTATCGACGAGCCGTGCGATTGAATTCGCTCTCATTAGGGGAATCGAACGAGAACCTCAAAAGCGGAACCGGGCGGGAGAAAAATTGTTGCGATGCCGTGCGAATCGCGATGAATCGCGGACGGGCGGGCGGCGGGAAAGGGTGAGGATCGCGTCAGCGGCTGCCGACCGGACCGCCTCGCGGCTGGATGCTGACCCACCACGGCAAGGTCCGCTGGATGCGGATGGGCAGAACGCCTTCCAGCATGGCCAGCGCCCGATCGGGGTCGGTGGCCGGATAGCTGCCGATGACCGGCAGGTTGGCGATCTCGGGCGCCACGCGCAGCACGCCGCCGCGATAGCGCTGCAGCTCGCTGGCGACATCCGCCAGCGGCGTGTTGTTGGTGACCAGGATGCCGCGCGACCAGGCCTCGCGCGCGGGGTCGGCAGATTGCGTGGCGGCCAGCGCTGCATCCGTGAAGCGCGTCTGCTCGCCCGTCTGGATAACGCGCGTGCTGCCCGTGACGGCGGTGCGCGCTTCGACGGCGCCCTTGTAGACCGCCACCAGCGTCTCGTCGCCGTCGAGCCGCACCGTGAATCGCGTGCCGAGGGCGCGCACCCTGCCCTGCGGGGTATCGACGACAAACGGGCGTGCGGGATCGGCCGCGGTCTGTATCAGTATTTCGCCTGCCAAGAGGCGAAGCCGGCGCAGGCCGCCGCTGTAATCCTCGTCGAAGGCGCTGCCGGTGCCGAGCCAGACGACGGAACCGTCAGCCAGTTCGATCTGCCGGACCTCGCCGGTGGCGCTGCGGTGATCGGCCGCCCAGGCCAGCACCACGCCGGGAAGCGGCGTGAGGCGCCACGCCGCCAGTCCGGACAGGCCCGTGCCGGCCAGCGCCGCCAGGCCGAACAACATCTGACGCCGCCGCGCCATGCGGCTATTGGCCATGCAATAGCCCTTGGCGGCGGCGTCGCGGCCGGGGCTGGACTGGACGGGTTGGAACTGGCTGCTGATGCGCTCGACGTAGCCCCAGGCGGTCCGGTTTTCCTGCGCGCGTTCAAGCCAGGACTGCCAGCGCCGGCGCTCGTCGGGCGTGGCCTCGCCGGAGCGCAGCAGCGCAAACCATTCGGCAGCCTGCTCAAGCGCCTGGTGCGTGGGCTCGACGGCGGATTGCACGGAGGTCATGTTGCGCCTCGAACGCGGAAATCCCAGCCTGTCATGCCGAACCGGTCCCCACGGGCGCGGCCGAATTCACATGGATCGGCGGTTCGATGGCCACCGACCGCGCCTCCAGCATCAGGCAGTGCAGCATGGCCTGGGCGACGTACTTGCGAACCATTCGGGTGGACACACCCAGCTCCTGCGCCACTTCCTTGTCGGACATCTCGCACGCGACCGCCATGACGAAAGCATTGGCGGCTTTGACCGGCATGCTGCGCAGCATGCCGTCGATTTCCAGCAGCGCCTGGATGACGATCACCTGATGTTCAGCCGACGGGGCCACGGCCTCAGGCCGCGCGGCCAGCTCTTCCAGCCACATCTGCTCGATCTGGCGGCGCCGCCACAGGTCCACGCACATGCCGTTGGCCATGGCGCGCAAATACGCCCGAGCCTCGGGAGCGCTGTCGAAGCGGCGCGGCTTCTGGATAAGGCGCACGAAAGCGTCGTGCGCCAGGTCGGCCGCGTCACACGAATTGCCCAGGCGTCGGCGCAACCACCCATGAAGCCATCCGTGATGGTGGGTGTACAGGGATTCGATTTGTGAGGACGGCGCGTCGCTGGCCACGGCGGTAGAAGGACCTCGGGCCATCCTGGGACGCCCGGAAATCTAAATAAGAATTACTCGTGATTATCCGCACAACGGCCCCGTTTTGCAACGCGGCATTTCCGTTGGCGCGAATCGGCGCGTTTAAAGCCCGGCGTTCATAACGGAAATTTATTGTTTCGTGCTTTATCTTGGCAGTTGTAACGGCCACAGGTGAATTGACCCCAAATTCCGGATGAAACCTGCGTCTCCCCTGTGATGCGATCGCGCGAAGCGAGGCTTTACGACGCACCGGATGCCAGGAAAGCTCGACATATTCCGACACATATTACGAATGCTTTCAAGACAAAATAGCCGCAAGAAAATGCCACTGGCGCTGGGGGCCACACCGCCATGAAAGTCCTGTCGATTTTCGGCACGCGTCCCGAAGCCATCAAGATGGCTCCGCTGGTTACCGCGTTGCAAAACGAGCCGCAGATCCAGAGCGTGGTCTGCGTAACCGGGCAGCATCGGGAAATGCTGGATCAAGTGCTGGCGCTCTTCGAATTGAAGGCGCAGCACGACCTGGACATCATGGTGCCCAACCAGACGTTGAATGGCCTGTACGCCCGGTTGATCAGCCGCGTGGATGGCGTGCTGGAAGCGGAGAAACCGGACTGTGTGCTGGTGCATGGCGACACGAGCACCGCGTCGGCGTGTGCGCTGGCCTCGTTCCATCGCCGCGTGCGCATCGGTCACGTCGAGGCCGGGCTGCGCACCGGTAACCTGGCGATGCCGTTTCCCGAGGAAATGAACCGCCGCGTCGTCGACGCGATCGGCGACCTGCTGTTCGCGCCCACCGCGGAGTCGCGCGGCAATCTGTTGCGCGAAAACCTGGCGGGCAGCATTACGGTGACGGGCAACACGGTGATCGACGCCCTGGCGATGACCTGCGCCAAGCTGACCGCCGGCAGCGCGCTGAGCCGCATGCTGCAGACCCGCTACGCATGGCTGGACCCGAACCGACGGCTGCTGCTGGTGACGGGTCACCGGCGTGAGAGCTTTGGCGAGGGTTTTCGCAACATCTGCGCGGCGCTGGCCGATCTGGCGCGGCGCGCGGACCTGCAGATCGTGTACCCCGTCCACCTGAACCCCCAGGTGCGTGGCGTGGTGATGGCAGAGCTGTCCGGGCTGGCCAACGTGCATTTGATCGACCCGCTGGATTACCTGGATTTCGTGTGGTTCATGCAGCGCGCGCATCTGATCCTGACCGACTCGGGCGGGGTCCAGGAAGAGGCGCCCTATCTGGGCAAGCCGGTGCTGGTGATGCGCGACGTCACCGAGCGGCCCGAAGCGGTGCGGGCCGGCACGGTGGCGCTGGTGGGCACCGATACGCGCCGCATCGTCACCGAAGTGCACCGCCTGCTTGATGACCCCGCGCTGCACAGCGCCTTCTCGCGGCGGATCAATCCGTACGGCGACGGCAAGGCCAGCCAGCGCATTGTCGATGCGCTCTGCGGCCGCGCCGTTTCGGAATTCGCTCCCCACGCTGCCGCCCACTCCTCCCTCTGACTTCTGCCGCGATGCCTATCTTGCCTGGAGCTTTCATGCCCTCCTCCTTACAAGCCACCGATGTCCGTACGTTGTGCCGCGCCCTGCTCGCGGCGGGGCTGCTGGCGCCGCTGGCCGCGCTGGCCAGTCCGGCCGGCGACGCGCTGCGCCGGCTGCAGAGCGACGACATGGTGACGCGCAGCACCACGCTGGAAGACCTGGGCATCACCGAGCCCGTCGTTCTGTCCAACAGCGATGCACGGCAGGAGTTCTATCTGCCGGTGCCGCACGGTGTGCCGGTCACGGACGCGCGGCTGGATTTCGACGCGCGCTACACCAAGGGTGAGCCGGGGCGGACCAGCATGGTGCTGTGGCTGGACGGCGTGCCGCAAACGGCGCAGCGCGTCGCCGATGGCGAAGGCTCGGCCAGCCGGACGCTCGCCGTCGAACGCCGCACGCGAGAGTCGGGTTTCTTGCGCTTGGGCGTGGACTGGCAGTCCGACATCGCGCTGCGCCACTGCGAAAGCAACCGCGCCACGGGCAATGCCCTGACGATCTCGCCGCAGACGCGGCTGAGCTACCGCTATGACGCGTCGGCAATCAACAGCCTGGACGACGCCTGGGGCTCGCTGCCGGGCAAGCCCGTGTTGATGGTCGCCAGCCGCAAGCTGGACCAGCAGGCCTTCGACAGCGCCTGGCGCCTGGGCGTGGCAATGGAGCGCAGCGGCAAGCGCGTGGCGGTCCGGGCCTTCCCGGCGGTGGGCGAAGCGGTCGACACGCGCGGTCTGCAGGCCCCGGCCGGACTGGGACAGGTGCCGGCGTTTGCCGCGCTGACCGGCAAGGAAACGCACAAGCTCGCCAACCCCGCCGAGATCGGCGCCCTGCTGGTGATGGGCGCGCCGGCCGTCGCCGGAGACGTGGTGATTGCCAATGCCGCGCTCAGCACGAAGTACAACGAAGCGCTGGACGCGTTGCAGGCGCAGCTTGCGTCCGATCCCGATGCGGCGGACGCGTTCAAGGCATGGCGCCAGCAGCGCATGCCGCTGGCGGGCGCCGGCCTGGCGTCCAAGGAGATCCGCCTGGTGTCGCTGGGCCGCCAGGCGGTGATCGCCGTCGCGGCCGACGCGGGCGCGCAAGGCGCCGGCGTTTTCGACACGTCCTGGCGCCGCATCCTGGCAAGCCTCCAGGTGCAGGTGCAGACCGCCCTCCCCCCGCAGTCCATGCAGGATGGCGGCGTGCGCCTGTCGACGCTGGGCGGCTCGTCGGCGAGCTTTGACGTGGTGGCGCGCGCGGACTGGAACGCGTCGTTTCCGCTGGCCGCCGTAACCACCGACGGCCGCGTGCCGGATGAACTGATCATGGACGTGGCGGCCGCGCCCGGGGCCTCGTCCACGCGCCCGGTGGCGTCCATCTTCTGGAACGGCATCCTGTTGGGCGCCAAGCAGCTGGAGGCCGACGGCCGGCCCGAGCGGCTGACGGCGCGGGTGCCCGGCTATGCGCTGGGCGTGACGAACGCGGTGCGCGTGACCTTCCAGCGCCAGCCCGTGTCGGTGGACTGCAACGAGATTCCGCAGGGCTATCCCGTGAACGTGCTGCCGACCAGCTACGTGAAGCCCGGCAAGGCGCAGCCCGACGGCACGTTCGTGGGACTCTTGCCGCTGATGGCGGGGTCACCGCAGGTGCTGATTCCGGACAGCTATCTGGCCGACGCGCCCGACAACATCAAGCGCGTCATCGGCATCGCCGCGGCCAGCGGCGTGTCGGCCACGCGTGCCGAGTTGTCGGTGTCGCCCGCCGGCCAGGCCGTCAAACCGGCCCGCGCGTTCCTGGCGATGGAGTTGCCGGTCGACGGCGCCAAGCCCGCCGTTCAGGTCAATGAACGCAAGCAGCTCAAGGTGGCCGGCAAGGACACGACGTTGCTGGACATCTCGGGGCTGACGCAACTGAGCACCGCGGAAGTCGTCAGCGCGGGCGGCCAGGAGGGCGTGCTGTGGCACACGCTGGGCGAGCAGCCCGGCATGACCGATGCGCCGTTTGTGCTGAATCGCGGCAACATCGCGATCATCGGCGCGGCGGGGCCCGTCGCGTGGATCGACAGCGCCAACCCCGACGCGAGCCACCCGCCGGGCGCGGGGGAAAGCGCCTTCTTCGAATGGCGGCGCTACATCTCGTGGAGCGTGCCGGCCATCAGCATCAGCCTGCTGGTGCTGCTGCTTTTCCTGATCTTCGCCATGCGCGTCGCCCGCAGGAAACGCAAGGATCCCCATTAAGGCCACGGCGTCATGTCCTCGCTCTACTGGCCCTACCTGATCGCGGATTACTACCGCGGACTGGAGGTTGTGACCGCCGTCGTCGGCGTGATCATCCTCCTGTCCAGCCTGGATGACCTGTTCATCGACGGCTGGTACTGGGTGCGCGAGCTGTGGCGGTCGCTGACCATCAAGCGCCGCTACACGCCGCTGACCGCCGCGCAGCTTCGCGCCAAGGAAGAGCAGCCGCTTGCGATCATGGTGCCGGCCTGGCTGGAGTACGACGTGATCGCGTCCATGCTCGAGACGATGGTGTCGACGCTGGAATACAAGAACTACATGATCTTTGCCGGCACCTACCAGAACGACGAGCGCACGATCAACGAAGTGGAACGGATGCGGCGGCGCTACCGGCAGCTGGTCCGTGTGGAGGTGCCGCATGATGGTCCGACCTGCAAGGCCGATTGCCTGAACTGGATCGTGCAGGCGATCTTCGCGCAGGACGCCAAGCAGCCCGTGCCCTTTGCCGGCGTGATCCTGCATGACAGCGAAGACGTGCTGCATCCGCTGGAGCTGAAGTACTACAACTACCTGCTGCCGCGCATCGACTTCATCCAGCTGCCGGTGACGTCGCTGGAACGCCATTGGTACGAGCTGGTGGCCGGCACCTACATGGACGAGTTTGCCGAATGGCACACCAAGGACCTGGTGGTGCGCGAGAGCCTGTCGAAGATGGTGCCGTCGGCGGGCGTGGGTACGTGCTTTTCGCGCCGCGCGCTGGTGGAGCTGGCGGCCGAGACGAACAATCAGCCGTTCAACACCGACACGCTGACCGAGGACTACGACATCGGCGCGCGTCTGGCCCAGCGCGGCATGCGCCAGATCTTCGGCAAGTTCCCGGTCGAGTACGTGACGCGGCGCCAATCGTGGTTCGGCCTGGGCAAGGAACAGGTCGCACATCTGCGCATGCCGCTGGGCGTGCGAGAGTACTTTCCCAACACCTTCCGCACCGCGTACCGGCAAAAGGCGCGCTGGACGCTGGGCATCGGGCTACAGGGCTGGCAGCAGGTGGGTTGGACGGGGTCACTCGCGACCAAGTATCTGCTCTTTCGCGATCGCAAGGGACTGGTGACGTCCTTCATCGCCATCCTGGCCTATGTGCTGCTGGCCAATTTCTTCGTCTTCTATCTGGCCGACCTGTTTGGCTGGTGGACGGTGTACTACCCGTCGTACTTCCGGCCCGGCGGCTGGCTGGTGACGCTGATGTGGGCCAATGCCGTCGCCCTGCTGCTGCGCGTGGTGCAGCGCGCTTACTTCGTCGGCCGCATGTATGGCTGGGAGCACGCGCTGCTGTCGATTCCGCGGATGATCGTCGGCAATTTCATCAACGCCATGGCGGCGGCCCGGGCGTGGCGTCTGTTCATCGGCCATCTGATCACGGGCAAGCGGCTGGCGTGGGACAAGACCATGCACGACTTCCCGTCCACGGATCAGTTGGCGCAGCAGCGCCAGCGCCTGGGCGAGCTGCTGCTGTCGTGGCAGGCCATCGACCAGACCACGCTGGAGCAGGCCCTGGAAATCCAGGCGCGCGAGAAAAAGCCGCTGGGCCAGATCCTGACGGAACAGGGCTGGCTGGACGAAGGCACGCTGACCGAAGCCATCCAATTCCAACAGGCCGGACAAGGCGAGCCCCCGGCCGCGCCCGCCACCAAACCTTCACCCCCATGATGTCCTTCCCTCGCTCGCTCGTTCTGTCCGCGGCCCTCGCCTGCGCCTGGGCCGCAGCGCCTGTTGGGGCGCAACCGCAGCCTGGGGCCGAAGCGCCGCTGGAAGGCGCGGCCTGGCAGTTTGCCGACGAGGGCTACAAGAACTACGACGCCGGCAACTATGCGCTGGCGCAGCAGCAGGCGGAATCGGCCATCGTGCTGCGCCCGGACGTGGAGCGCCTGCGCCTCTTGCTGATCTACGCGCTGCAAAAGCAGGGCAAGCTTGCCGAAGCCGACAAGGCCGCAGCCGACGCCATCGCCAGCGGGCTGGACTCGCCGGCCCTGCGCCAAGCGCGCGCCAACCTGCGCCCTGCCGCCGCCACCCGGCCTGGCACCCAGCCCGCGGCCTCGCCTGCCACGCCCCGGGCCAGCAGTGCCTACCAGCGCGGCTTTCCCATCGCCACCCGCGCCTATGCCGACTACAACCGCGCGGACTATCCCGCAGCCGAGCGCGGCGCCGAACGCGCGTTCCGGATTGATCCCAAACAGGGCGCATGGGCCATGCTGTGGCTCGATGCGCTGGAAGCGCAGGGCAAGTACGCCGAGGCCGAAGCGGCCGCGGCCAAGGCCGTGTCGCTGGGCGCGCCAAACGGCAACGACCTGGCCGCGCGGCAGCAGACGCTCAAGCGCCGGATGGCAGTCAAGCCGGCCGAGGAAGGCTATCAGGCGCTGATCGCCAACCGCCCCGGCGACGCCGTGCCTCTGGCGCGGCAGGCCGTCGCGCTGGCGCCCGAAAGTCCCAGCCATCGCCTGCTGCTCATCACGGCCCTCATGCTGGACAACCAGCTCGCCGCCGCCGAGGAAGCCGCCACGGACGCCATGCGGCAGGACGACGAGAACACCGTTGCGCTACTGATGCGCGGCTACCTGCGCCAGCGCCAGGGCCGGACGCAGGAGGCAGATGCGGACTTCGATGCGGCGCTCAAACAGGACTGGCTGGACGACGAACAGCGCCGCAACGTGCGCCTGATCGCGGCCGACGCCGCCCTGGCCGCGGGCGAAAACGCGCGCGCGCTGGCGCTGGTCGAACCGCTGGGCGGCAAGGATGAGGCGGCCGCGCAGCGCATCAAGCGCGCGGGCGCGCGCCCGGCCATCCCCGCCACGCTGACGCTGGCGAACTATCCCGCGCCGGTGCAGGACTGCCGCGACACGCCCTACGGCACCTCGTGCGAACTGCTGCCGTCGGATGCCGCAGGCAGCGGCGGCCCAGCCTCGCTGGCCTATGCCGCCTACGCGCGCGAGGATTACCAGGAAGCCATCAGCCAGGCGCGCAAGGCGGCCGAGCAGGATCCCGCCAATAAGGAGTACCAGCGCCTGCTGACCACCACGCTGGCGGCCGGGAACGCCGCGCAACTGGCCGAGGCCAACACGCGCATGAGCGCCGCGCTGGCCGCGCAGCCCGACGCCCCCACGCTGCTGATGCAGCGCGGCTACCTGCACCAGCGCATGCGTCAGCCCAAGCTGGCGCTGCAGGACTTCCAGGCGGCGCGCGCCACCGGCAAGGCGCCGCCGACCGTGATCCTGGATGAAGGCTATGCGCTGGCCGGCGTCGGGGACAAGCGCGGCGCGGTGGATCGCCTGAAGGAGGCGATCGACGAGAACGACGCCGGCAAACTCGAGCTCACGCCGCAGCAGCGCTTTGACACGCGCAACGCCGTCGGCGGGCTGTCGCGCGAATGGGGCGGGTACTTTTCCGCGGGCTACCGCGGGGCACGGCCTGCATCCTCGGGATTGGGCGGCGCGGCCATCACCGTGCCAGGCGACGCCGTGTTCAGCACCGCCGAGATCTTCTGGCGGCCGTCGGACTTCCTGAATTCCTCGACGCGGACCTTTGAACTGTACGGACGCCTGTCGAACACGCTGTACGACAAGGGCGGCCGTACCGCGAGCCAGACGGTGTCCGACCCGTGCGGCGGAACCGTCGACATCGACAGCGCCACCAACCAGGGCATATCCGGCATCCCCACCACGATCGGCTCGCTGGGCATGCGCTTCACGCCGTCCACCGAAGTGGGCGTGACGTTCGGGCTGGAACGCCAGTTCAATCTGGGCAGCGCCACGCGCCGGGGCACGTTCAGTCCGGACCCGGCGGCCCTGCGCTGCGCCCTGAACCGCGACAACCAGACCGCGCATTACCAGACGGACGCCGGCAGCGGCGGCTGGCTCGCGTATGTGACCTACGGCCTGTACGAAGGCACGACGCTGCGCATCGATCGCCCCGACTGGTTCACGATGGAAGGCTATGTGCAGGCCGGCTATTCCTGGCAGGACATGCCGGCCAAGTTCTGGCTGCGCGACAACGCGACGGGCGTCGACGGCGAGAAGTCGTCGGGCCGGCTGAAACGCGACCAGGCGTTCGGCGCCGGCGAACTACGCGTGGGCCGCAGCTATCGCGTGGACGCCATCAGCGAACGGCTGGTGTTCTTTCCCTATGCGGTCATCGGCGCGGACTGGCTGTGGAACAAGAACCGTGTCACCGGCTTTGACATCGATGGATCGGATTCCTACCGGCTGCTGGGCGACACCACGTCGTGGTCGATGGGCGCCGGCCCCGGCTTCAACCTGCGCTACTGGTTCCGCGAAGGCCACTACACCGCACCCATGTCCTACCTGGATCTGACGACGCAATACCGCTTCAACATCGGCGGCGGGCAGGCCGATCGGGCCAAGGGCCTGTTCATCAACCTGACCCTGTCGTACTGACGGCACGCCGATCCGCAATACAAGGAGTTCACCCATGCACACCGCAACCCGTCTTCCGAAACGCACCCTGCCGAGCCTTTCCGGCCCGCTGGCCCGCGCGCTGGCATCGGCCGCCCTGATGGCGGCGTGCGCCACTGCGGCGCAGGCGCAGCAGGCCTCGTCCATCGTGATTCAGGGTAAGGACAACTGGCTCTTTCCTGGCTGGGGCAGCCTGACGCAGGTGGATGTGCGCGGCATCGACGCGTCCACGCAGTTGGTGCGCGAGACGCGTGACGCGCTGGCGGCCAAGGGCATCCAGCTTGAGGTGCTGGTGCTGCCGGACAAGACGCTTTTCTATCAGGACAAGCTGCCGGACGGCAAAGCGCTCAGCGCCGACGTTAAGAAGCGTTATCAGACCATCCAGGACAAGCTAAAGCAGGCCGGCGTCGCGACCATCGACGACGAGGCCGTGCTGCAGCGGGTCAAGAGCAGCGGCCAGGAGGTCTTCTATCGCACCGACCAGCACTGGACGCAGGCTGCCGCGGATGCCACCGCCGATGCGCTGGCGCAGCGCATCAAGCAGGACGTGAAGACGCTGGCCGGCAAGCCCGGCACCGGCATGGCGCTGGGCAGCGTGGTCAACGAGCGCCGCTATGGCGACCTGGCCGAGCTTTTCCTCACGCCGGACCAGCGCAAGCAGGCGGGCCGCGAGACCTTCACGGTGCGGCGCCAATCCGATAGCCAGAGCCTCGTGGACGACACGCCGGCGCCCGTGCACGTCACCGGCCACAGCATGGTGCAGCCCTACTTCGGGTTTCCGCAGAAGCTGTCCAACGCGCTGGACCGTCCGGTTTCCGTCAACTGGAAGCCCGGCAACGTGGGTCACTGGGTGATGCTGCTGGAGTATCTGGAATCGCCCGCCTTCAAGCAGAACAAGCCGCAGGTGCTGGTCTGGCAGATGTTCGAACCCACCTACGCGCAGGGACCGGAGGCCCGCGGCCTGTGGGACAACGCGTCCATCATGAGCGCCGACACCTGGCGTTCGCGCATGAAAGCGGCTATCGGGAAGTAGGCACGTGAGTACGCCGGACAAGTCGCACGCCGCCGGAGGCCGGGGCACCGGAAGTCCCGGCGGCGACCGCCCGGACGCCAACCATCGGCTGACCGCCTGGGTGGTCGCCGTGCTGCTGGCCGTCGGCCTGGGCTGGGGCGGGTGGCGGTTGGCGCAGGCGCGCGTCGGCGCCGTCGCGATGTCACCGTCAGCGTGGCTGGATGGCTCGGCGGGCGCCGCGTTGAACAAGGCGCTGGCGTTGCCGCGCCAGGCCGACGTCGACACCTGGAATGCCGCGCTGCGCTATCGATTGTTCGGCGACCTGGGCGAGCAGGTCGCGATGGGCTGCCCTGGCTGGCTGTTCTACCGCGACGGATTGCGGCCGCCGCCCGGCGTGCACGTCTTCGACGAACGCCTGCGCCTGATGCGGCATTGGGTGCGCGAACTGCGCGCCAAGCAGGTGCAGGTGCTGGTGGTCGCGGTGCCGGACAAGTCGCGCATCGAGTCCGCCCAGCTTTGCGGCCTGCCCGTGTCGCAACCGATGCGCCAGACGCTGGACACCTGGCAGGCGGCGCTGCGCGCGGACGGCGTGCCCTTCGTCGACCTGCGCGACGCGCTGATGGCGGCCCCCGCGCCCCGCTTTTTCCGTACGGACGTGCACATGAATGCGCAAGGTGCGCAGGCGGCAGCCGCGCGCGTGGCCGAAGCGGCGTTGCCGCTTTTGAACGGCAAGGGGACGCAGGCGTTCAAGACGGAACCGGCCTCTGCGCCCCAGCCGCGCATGGGCGACCTGATCGTGCTGGCAGGCCTGGAGCAGGCGCCGGCCGGATGGCGGCCGGATCTGGAGCAGGTGTCGGAGGCAAAGATCGAACCCGTGCGCAGCGGCGGCCTCCTGGACGAGCCGCCCCCGGTAGAGGTGCTGCTGGCGGGCACCTCCAACGGCCGCCGCAGCCAGTTCGGGGAGCGCCTGGGCATGGGCCTGGGCCGAGAGGTCTGGAACATGAGCGTGGACGGCGGACAGTTCTCCGGCGCGCTGACGATGGCGCTGGGACAGCGCGCGCAATGGCCCGCCAGCCTGAAGCTCGTGATCTGGGAGTTCTCGGAAAACGCCCTGTCGCTGCCGCTGACTGCGGACGAACAAGCCCTGCTGGCGCGCATCCCGTAGCGAACCAAGATGCTATTCAACTCCTACCTGTTCCTGTTCATCTTCCTGCCCGTGACGCTGGCGGTGTACTACGCGCTGGGACCGCTGAACGTGCGGCTGGCAGCGCTGTGGCTGTGCCTGACCTCGCTGGTGTTCTATGGCTGGTGGAATCCGCAGTTCGTCGTGCTGCTGGCCGGCTCCATCGCCTTCAACTACCTGGTCAGCCAGTTGATCCTGCACAACGCCGCACGCCCACGTCTGCAGGGCCTGATCGTGGGACTGGGTGTGGGCGCCGATCTGGCGCTGCTGTTTCACTACAAGTATTTCGTGACGCTGCTGAACTTCCTGAATGACTTGGGCATGACGGCGGCAACCGTGGACGACATCATCCTGCCGCTGGGCATTTCGTTCTTCACGTTCACACAGATCGGTTATCTGCTGGACTGCAAGGCGGGCGTCGTGAAAGAGCGCAGCCTGCTGAGCTACGTGCTGTTCGTGACGTTCTTTCCGCACCTGATCGCCGGCCCGATCCTGCATCACAAGGAAATGATGCCGCAGTTCGCGCAGCCGGAGAATTACCGCTTCAAGGCCGAGAACCTGTCGGTGGGCGCGATCCTGTTCGTGATCGGCCTGGCCAAGAAGGTGCTGCTGGCCGATGGCATCGCGCCGTACGCCGACGCGGGGTTCGCAGCGCCGGGCGAGCTGCAGTTCTTTGGATCGTGGGGCGCCAGCCTTTGCTATGCGCTCCAGCTTTACTTTGATTTCTCGGGCTATTCGGACATGGCGCTGGGCCTGGCGAAGATGTTCGGCATCCGCTTTCCGCTGAATTTCAACTCGCCCTACAAGGCGGGCAACATCATCGAATTCTGGGCGCGCTGGCACATGACGCTGACGCGCTACATCACCGCGTATCTGTATTACCCGGTGGCGGTGGCGGTGAACAAGTGGCGCACGAACCGCAACCTGCCGGTGGGCTCGGCCGGGCTGAAGACGCTGGGCGGCTTTGCCGGCAGCATTGCGCTGCCCACGCTGTTCACGATGACGCTGGCGGGCGTGTGGCACGGCGCCGGCTTTCAGTTCGTGGTGTTCGGGCTGTTGCACGCCATGTATTTGTCGGTGAACCATGCCTGGCGCATCTTCGTCGTGGGCCGCAAGCCCGCCGCTGCGCGCAACACGCATGCCGCCACGCGTGCGCTGTGCGTGCTGATCACGTTTGTCGCGGTGCTGGTGGCGCAGGCGTTCTTCCGCGCCCACGGCGTGGGCGACGCGATGCTGCTGGTGCAGGGCATGACCGGCGCGCGCGGCATCGAGCCGCTGGACATGTCCGCGCATGTCGCCGGTCTGGCCTTGGGCGACGCCTGGCGCGTCATCGCCGGCCACCACATGCAGCTCATCTATGCCGTCGTGCTGCTGGGCATCGCATGGTTCGCGCCCAATTCGCACCAGATACTGGGCCGCTGGTCGCCCGCCCTGTTCAAGCCGAGCGAGTCCCCGCAGACGTTCATGCGCTGGCGTCCCAACGTCGCGTGGCTGGCGGTCATGCTCGTGCTGCTGGCTTTCTGCCTGGTGAACCTGCACAAGGAAGCCCGGTTTCTCTATTTCCAATTCTGATCCCACGGGGTCGCGGAGCAAGACATGGACATCAACGCTATCGAAGCCAAAGTGGCGCAACTCGTCGAAGACATCATCCTCACGCAGGTGGATCCCGACACGCTGCTGATCGAATCGGGGCTGGTCGACTCGCTGGCCGCTGTCGACGTGGCGCTGGCGGTCGAGCGCGAATTCGGCTGCAAGATCCCGCCCACCGAGATCGACGTGCATCTGGAATCGGTGCATACGCTGGCCGCCTTCATCGCGGAACGGCGCGGCGCCTGACGCGCACCCACGGGAGGGCAGGACCATGCGCTTCGACTTCACCACATTCGATTTCGCGGACACGCAGACTGACGCCGACGCGATCGCGGTCGTGGACGCGCGCGGGGCCACGTCGTGGCGCGCGCTGCGTGCCGCCACCGAGGCCTGGGTACAGGAAGCGCGGGACGCGGGCGCGCGACCCGATACGCCGCTGGTGATTTCCGGCCACAAGGAGACGGCGTTTCTGGTGGCGATAATGGGCTGCCTGCGGTTGGGCGTGCCCTTCGTGCCGGTGGATGTCATCAACCCGCCCGAGCGTATCGCACGCATCGGCGAACTGGTGCGCGCGGACCTGCGCTACGACGCGCAGGCCGCGCAATTCGTTTCCACGGGCGGTGAGGCCGTGCCGCTGGAAGAGAAAAGTCTGGCCTACATCATGTTCACGTCGGGCAGCACCGGCGATCCGAAAGGCGTGCAGATCGGCCGCGAAAGCATCGGCCTCTTTGCCGGATGGATCCGCGACTGCCTCGCGCTGGGCGCGGCGCCGGTCTTCATGGACCAGATGCTGTTCAGCTTTGACTTTTCGCTGTTCAACTGGGTGGGCGCGCTGACGCTGGGCGGCACCTGCGTGCTGTGCCCGCGCGAGACCATCGCGCAGCGCGACGCCTTTGTGCAGTATCTGGCCGGCAGCCGCATCAGCGTCTGGGCCTCCACGCCCTCGTTCGTGCGGCAGCAATTGTTCAACCCAGAGTTCAACCACGCCCACCTGCCCGATCTGCGCGTCTTCGTATTCGGCGCCGAATCGCTGACGCCCGCACTGGCCGAGGAACTGTGGCAGCGCTTTCCGCAGGTGCGAATCGTCAACTCCTACGGACCAACCGAAGCGACATGCTCGACCACCTGGGTTGAGATCGACCCGGCGTTGCGCGCGGCGGCGCCCAATCCATTTCCCATTGGCCGCGCCAAGCCCTATGCCGAGGTCTTCATCGAAAACGGGGAGATCAGCATCGCGGGCGACCACGTCATGCGCGGCTACCTGAACCGCCCCGACCTGAACGCCACGCGCATGTTCACGCGCCACGGCAAGCGCGGGTATCGCAGCGGCGACCTGGGCGAGATCGACGCGCAGGGGCTCGTCACCTTCCGCGGCCGCATCGACGATCAGATCAAGCTGCATGGTTATCGCATCGAACTGGCGGAGATCGACGCGGCCATCGCCGCCCTGCCTGGCGTGCGTGCCGGCGCCACGGTGGCGCTGCGGCGGCCCGATGGCGCTATCGTCAGGCTGATCGGCTTTGTCGAACCCGCCGCAAATGGCCAGCGTACGCGCTCCCCTGCCGCCGGCCTGCAACCGCTGCCCGCTGATCTGACAGACTGGAAGGTCACGCTGGGCCGGCGTTTGCCGCCGTACATGATTCCGTCAGAACTGGTGGCCTGCCCGCACTTTCCCACGACCAGCACGGACAAGGCGGACCGCAAGCAGCTCGAACGCCTGTATCTTGAAACGCGCCTCAGCAAGAAACCGGAGCCGCAAACATGACTCGCACAACCTTTCGTCTCGCCCTCGCCCTGACGCTGGCGGCCTGCTCCGCCAGCGCCGCCGCCGAAGGCGTGCTGGCGCAACTGTATGCCGCCCGCCCGCCAGCGGGTTCCTCGTTCGTGCGGGTGGTCAATCCGCACGTGAACCCGCTGCAGGCGCAGGTCGCCCAAGGGCCGGTCCAGGAGATCGGACCGGACCGGCAGGCCACCACCTACGCCATCGTGAAGGGCAATCAGCCCTTCGACGTGCGCATCGACGGCAAGCTTGCCGGCACGCTGCAGGTGGCGCCCGATACGTTCAGCACGCTGGTGCCGCGGCGTGACGGCGGCAGGCTGTCGTTCAGCGTCATCGACGACAACGCTGGCGCGCAGGACGCGCTGAAGGCCGAGCTGCGCTTCTACAACCTGGCGACGGATTGCCCCGCCGGGCAGTTGTCCGTCAGTCCGTCGGGCCCGGTCCTGTTCAAGGACGTCGAACCCGGCGCGTCCGCCGCGCGCGCGATCAATCCGGTCAGCGCGACGCTGGCCGCCGGCTGCGGCACGGCCGCGTCGCAGGCGCTGCCGCTGCCGGCCTTGCAGCCGGGCGACCACTACAGCCTGTTCCTGACCGGGACGCCCGAGGCCCCCGTGCTGCGTGGCCAGACCAGCGGCACGGACGCGTACAAGAAATAGGGAGGCCATCATGCGCCGCGTTTTCCGGGACGACCACGAACTCTTCCGCGACCAGGTCAAGCGCTTTATCGAGAGCGAGATCGCGCCCCGCTATGCCGAATGGGAAGACGCAGGCGTGACCCCGCGCGCGCTGTGGCGGCGGGCCGGCGACGAGGGGATGCTCAATTGCGCGCTGCCGGATCCGTATGGCGCGGGCGGCGACTTCAGGCATTCGGCCGTGGTGATCGAGGAGCTGGCCCGCGCCAATTTCCTGGGCATCGGCTTTTCGATCCACTCCGACATGGTCGCGCCGTATCTGCTGAACGTCGGCACCGACGCGCAGAAACAGCGCTGGCTGCCCGCCATGGCGCGCGGCGAGACCATCGGCGCCATCGCGCTGACCGAGCCGGACGCAGGCAGTGACCTGAAGGCCGTGCGCACGCGCGCGCGGCGCGATGGCGAACACTTCGTGCTCAATGGTCAGAAGACCTTCATCACCAACGGCGTGAACGCGGGCCTGGCCATCGTACTGGCCAGCACCGATCCCGATCTGGGTGCGCGCGGGCTGTCGCTGTTCTGCGTCGAGGAAAACCTGCCGGGTTACACGAAGGGCTCGCCCCTGCACAAGATCG
Organism: Achromobacter sp. GQ309; assembly: GCF_059759315.1. Classification (NCBI taxonomy): domain Bacteria; kingdom Pseudomonadati; phylum Pseudomonadota; class Betaproteobacteria; order Burkholderiales; family Alcaligenaceae; genus Achromobacter; species Achromobacter sp. GQ309. Next base: position 548,443 of record NZ_JCAXDP010000003.1, on the reverse strand, counting down.
GCCAGCACAGCCAGGACACCTGCGAACTGTTTTTCAACGACGTGCGCCTGCCTGCCGACTGCCTGTTGGGTCCGCTGAACAATGCGTTCGAGATCATGACGCGCGAGCTGGCGCGCGAACGCCTGGCGATCGCGCTGCGCGCAGCGGCGTCGCAGGAAGGCATGCTGGATCAGGCGGCGCAGTACACGCGCGATCGCAAAGTGTTCGGGCGCCGCGTGATCGACTACCAAAACACGCGCTTCAAGCTGGCGAATGCGCGCGCGCAGAGCACCATGCTGCGCGTCTTCCTGGACGATTGCCTGGCGCGCATGATGGAAGGCGAGCTGGATGCGACCACGGCAGCCATCGCCAAGCTCAATGCGACCGAGATGCAGGGCCGCATTCTGGACGATCTGCTGCAGCTTTATGGCGGCTACGGCTACATGGCGGAATATGGCATCGGCCGCGCGTGGGCCGACGCGCGCGCGTTGCGCATCTTCGGTGGCACCAACGAGGTCATGCTGGAGATCATCGGGCGCAGCTTCAACTGAAGCGGCGCGCCTGACGCCGCGCATTCCAGAGGCGCACTGCAGGGCCGCGCAGCCAAAGCGAACTTCAGAGCCGGGCGTCCATCCACGCCTGCATCAGCGCGCGCGCCTCCGGCGTGTCGTCGATGACCCACGGGTCCAGCGCAAAGGCCACGATGCGCTTGGCGCCGTAGCCGCGCGCCACCTCCCACTGCTCACGCACCCGCTCAAAATCGGCGGACCGCGCCTTGAAGGTCGAGCCATCGGTGGCGCCCGACGGCAGTTCCTCGAACAGTTCCAGGATCAGGTCGAAAGACGCGTGGCGCGCCAGCAGCATGTCGTGCAGCGGTTCCAGCGCCCGCAGGTTCTCCAACCCGGCCACGCCGACGCCGTCCTGGATCATGGGGTGTATGCCCACGTGGTCCAGAACATGGCTCCACAACTTCGCCAATGACCCGTCGCCCGGCAGGCGGCTGTGATACGTCGAGATGCACGGCACGCTGCTGCTGGTCTCTTGCGCCGCGCGCGACAACGCGTCCAGCCATGGCACCAGCAGCGCCTGCCGTTCGGCGGACGCCCAGTTGTACTGTTCCAGTTCGTATGGCAGATACCATCCGCGGAACGCGCGGCGCTGATTCCAGCCGGACTCCCGCATGTACGCGGCGCCGCGTTCGCGCGTCTGGTCCAGAAAGGCGGCCAGCGCGGGCGTGTCGGCGCGGGCCAGCACGTCCCACCAGCGCTGGTCGTACGGCAGGCCCACGTGGATGCCAATGCCCTGGTGCGCGGCTTCGTCGAACAGGGTCGCAAGAAGCGCCCCGGGGGCCATCCAGTCGTCCGGCCGCCCGCCTTCCAGTCCGGTCCATTGCAGGAAGATCTCGCGGCAGCCCAGCCGCCGGAAGCTGCGCAGCCGCTGGCGCCAGTCTTCGGGCGTCAGGTCCGCGTGGCTGCGCCAGAGCTGCAGGAAGGTGGCGTTCAGGGAAAGCGGCGGCGAACATGCCGCCAGCGGCGCCAGGGCGCTTAACGCCAGCGCCTGAAAGAGGCGCCGGCGCAGGGGGGATTTGAGCTGCGGGGGTATCAGGGGACTGCCCAGCCTTTATCCGCGGTTGCTGAACATGCCGGACAGCGAGCCCAGCAGATCGGCGGGGTTGAATGGCTGGCCGGGCTGCACCGCGCCTTCCGGCGTGGCCTTGTCGACCAGTTGCGGCAGCAGGGCCGACAGCGAATCCAGCACGGAAGTGGTGTCCTGCCCCGTCTTGGCCGCCAGTTCGTTCACGACGCCGGGATCCAGCACGGAACCGAGCTGGTCAGGGCTGACGGGCAGATTCTGCCCCGTGCCCACCCAGGACGCCACCACTTCGCCCAGCCCGCCCTTCTGAAAGCTGGCGATCAGACCGGTCAGGCCGCCCGGATATTTGTTCAGTTGCTCGATCAGCGCGGGCAGCAGCGAGGCCGAACCGCCTTGCTGACCACCGCCGGCCATCGAGGCCAAAGTGTCCAATAGACTCATTGCCGCGCTCCTGAAAAAGTCGGGAAATCAGTATAGGCCGATGAAAAGCGCGGTGCGCGGCAATGCTGTTGCCGCCCGCGACGACTTTGCAAAAGTTGTAAATCGCGCGGGCGGCTCATGCTTTTGGATAGGGCTTTCGGTTCATCCCTTCGGCGTGGCTGTCGACGTCCTGAGCGCCTTAAGTGCCTTCTGGCCGGCGCGTCCGTCTGGCGGCAGGCCGAGTTCGCGTTGGGCGGCCTGCAAGGCCTGGCGCGTGCGAGCGCCGATCATGCCGTCGGGCTCGCCCAGTTCATAGCCCCGCGCGATCAGCAGGCGCTGCAGTTCGCGCCTTTCGGCGCGCGACAGCCCGGGATCGTCCGTGGGCCAGGCCTGGATCAGCGGGCCGCCACCGCGCAGGCGGTCGGACAGATGCGCAATGGCCAGCGCATAGCTTTCGGCGGCGTTGTAGGAATACAGGGCATCGAAATTGCGCGTCACCAGAAACGCCGGGCCGTTGCGGCCCGCCGGCAGCAGCAGACCGGCCGGCGTATCGCCGCCTGGCAGCGCCTGTCCATCGGCGCGCGTCACGCCCTGTTTCACCCACGACGACATGGGCCGCTTGTTCTTGCGGCCCGCGGCGGACGTGTCCAGTTTCGCGGGCAGCCTGACCTCGTAGCCCCAGGCCAGCGCCGGATTCCAGCCCGCGCGCTTCAGGAAATTCGCCGTGGATGCCAGCGCGTCCGGCACGCTGTCGACCAGATCGCGCCTGCCGTCGCCGTCAAAGTCCACCGCCAGCCGCAGATAGGTCGACGGCATGAACTGCGTCTGGCCAAACGCGCCAGCCCACGAGCCAACCAGGCGTTCGGGCGCGATGTGTTCGTCCTGGATGATCTTCAGTGTGGAGAAGAATTCGCCCCGAAAATACGCCTGGCGCCGGCCATAGCACGACAGCGTCGACAAGGACGTCAGCAGCGGCCGTCCGCCCAGCGTGCGGCCGAAGTTGCTTTCCACGCCCCACACCGCGGCAATCGTGGCCGGGTCCACGCCATAACGCTGCGCCGCCCGGTCCAGTTCCGCCGGCCACCGCGCCATGCCGGCCTTTCCATCTGCCACGCGCTCGTCGTCCACCAGGCCCGCCATGTAGTCCCAGATGGGCGTCTTGAACTCCGGCTGCGCGTCCAGCAGGTCGATCACCGCCATGTCAGGTGAGAGGTTTGCGGTGTGCGTGTCGAACGTCGCCGCCGACACGCCGGCCTTCAAGGCGGGCGCGCGCAACTGCGACAGGCAGGCGGCAAAGTCGCCGGCGGCCAGCGCCGGCGGCACCGGCACAATCAGCGCGGCGGTCGTGATCGCGGCGGCGGTCAACGCGCGATTTACAGCAGTGTTCGACCGCGAGCGGCGCAACAGGGATTTCATGCTTGGGATTCCTCGGGAGGGGCGATGGCGGCATCGCCTTGCAGGCGCCGCGTCCAGTCTTCGACTTCGCCGGCGCGCGCGCGCTTTTCAAAGAGCGCGCGCCAGTTCGGCGACAGCTCGGGCAGCGCGGCCAGCGCGTGCAGCACGTCCGGGTCCAGCACGCGGCGGTTCAGGATGTCCTGCACCCGCGCCAGCGACCACTGCGGATGCAGGCGCTTTTGCAGCGTCAGCGAGTCGCCGGGCGCCAGCCAGCCGGTTTGCAGCACGCGGTAATACCAGCCCGTCATGCCGCTGGCCTGTACCTGCGCGGCCATGCCCTTGTGCTGGAACCGGTGATCCAGCTTCCAGCACGGCTGGCGCGCCTGCGATACCTGGATCAACGCGGTGCCCGCGCGATAGACGTCGCCCACGCACACGTCGCTTTCGGTCAGGCCGGTGGTGGAAAGGTTTTCGCCGAACGCGCCGGGCGCGCGCAGCACCGTGCGTTCGCCCAGCGTCTGCAGCCAGGCGGGATAGTGGTCGCGCGCGTAGTGGTGCAGCGCCTTCTCCGGCCCGCCGTGAAAGCGCCGGTCTGCCTGCGCGTCGCCGTCCAGTCCTTCCAGACCGAGCCAGCGCCGCTCGGCGACCGGGTGCTTGTCGATGCCGCTGTCGCGCCCCGAATCGCCCAGCGGCCGCACGGCGCCCGTCAGCAGCGCGTCGATTGTGATGTCCATTTTCCCGTCGTCCCTTCAGCCGGCCTGCAGCGCGGCAAGCTCGTCGTCGTCGAATCCGGCGGCGCGCCGCGCCTCCAGGTTGAAAGGGCCGCGCAGGCGCGGCGCCTGATAGCGCGCCGCCAGTTCGGCATAGCAGGCCACCGGCTCTTTGCCCGCCTGCGCGCACTGCTGCTTGTACCAATGGTTGCCGATGGCGACGTGGCCGATCTCGTCGCGCAGGATGATGTCGACGATGGCGGCGCTTTGCGCGTCGCCCGCGCCCGCCAGCTTGTTGCGGATCATCGGCGACGCATCCAGGCCGCGCGCTTCCAGCGTGCGCGGCACGAGGGCCAGGCGCGCCAGCAGATCGTCCTGCGTGCGCTCGGCCATATCCCACAATCCGTTGTGCGCGGGGAAGTCGCCGTAGGCATAGCCCAGGGTGTCCAGGCGCTGACGCAGCAGGTCGAAATGCAGCGCTTCTTCGCGCGCCACGCGCAGCCAGTCGCGGTAGAACGCCTCGGGCATGCCGGCAAACCGCCACATGATGTCCAGCGCAAGGTTCACGGCGTTGAATTCGATGTGGGCCAGCGCGTGCAGGAGCGCTGCCCTGCCTTCCGGCGTGGCCATGGACCGCTGCCTGACCTCGCCCGGCGCGACCAGTTCGGGCCTTGCCGGGCGGCCGGGCAGTCCCGCGACGGGCGCAAGAACGCGCTCGCAATCCAGCCGGGCGTCGTCGGCGATGGCGCGCACGCGCGCCAGCTTGTCGGGCCATGCCGTGGCGGCCAGCGCCGCCAGCGCCTGCTCGCGCATGCCGTGCGCATCGTCATCCTGCCCGCCGTGGGCAGTCTTGCTGCTGTCCATATTGCCGTCGTTCCCGGGCGCCGCGTGGACGCCCCAAATCCCTGTCGTCGCCATGGCTTGCACGCCATGCGCTGCCGAAGACTTTATCATTCGCGGATGGATCCCCTGCGCCTTACCTTGGAAACCGATCTGTCCCGCATCGACGCCCGGCAATGGGACGCGCTGGCCGGAGACCAACCCTTTCTGCGGCACGCCTTTCTGCTTGCCCTGCACGACACGGGCTGCGCGTCGCGACAGACGGGTTGGGCGCCGCATTTCATGGCGCTGTGGCGCGACGACGTGCTGGCAGGCGCGGTGCCGCTTTACCTGAAGTCGCATTCGCGCGGCGAGTACGTGTTCGATTACGCGTGGGCCGACGCCTTCCAGCGGCACGGCATGCGCTACTACCCCAAGCTGTTGTCGGCCATTCCGTTCACGCCGGTCACCGGCCCGCGGCTGCTGGCCGCCAACGACGAAGACCGCGCAACGCTGGTGCGCGGTCTGGTGGCGTTTGCCGAAGAGGTCAACGTGTCGTCGTTGCACCTGCTGTTTCCGGCCGACGCCGACGTGCGCGCGCTGCGCGAGGCGGGCTTCATGATCCGCGAGAGCGTGCAGTTCCACTGGACCAACGCGGGCTACGCCGACTTCGACACGTTCCTGGCCACCATGAGCCATGACAAGCGCAAGAAGATCCGCCAGGACCGCAAGAAGGTCGCCGCCGCGGGCCTCACCTTCCGCTGGCTGCGCGGCGCCGAGATCGGCGCGGAGGAACTGGAATTCTTCTACGGCTGCTATTGCCGCACTTACTTCGACCACGGCAACCCGCCCTATCTGAGCCGCGAGTTCTTCGAACAGGCATACCGCGACCAGCCCGATGCTTTCGTGTTGATCCTGGCCGAACGCGACGGCGTGCCGGTCGCGTCGGCGCTCAACCTGGCGGGCGGCGACGCGTTATATGGCCGGTATTGGGGCGCGACGGAATACGTACCGGGGCTGCACTTCGAGACCTGCTACATGCAGTCCATCGCCTATTGCATCGCGCATGGCATTGCGCGCTTCGAGGGCGGCGCGCAGGGCGAACACAAGATGGCGCGCGGCCTGCTGCCCACGCCGACGTGGTCAGCGCACTGGGTGGCGCATCCGGGGTTCGCCGAGGCGATCCAGAACTTCCTGGATGAGGAAACCGCCGCGGTGACGGACTATCTGGGGGAACTGGAATCGCACACGCCGTTCAAGGGGCGGGGTGTCTGACACCGGCGTTGTACGACCGCCTTGCCGTCAGAGAAAGCGGTCCAGCAGCTTGCGGCTGTGCTTATCCAGCGACTGGATGTCGCGCACCAGATAGAAGATGCCGTGGTTGTCGGCAATAAGCAGCGTCTGGGCGGACAGGCGGCGGATGTCTTCTTCGCCGCGTAGCGTGAATGACGTTGGACCGCGGTCGGTATCCACCTTCCAGACGCTGGGCGTGGCGTAGGTGGACACGCTGGACAGCTTGCGGATTTCGGGCATGAACTCGCGGCTGGCGAGTTCTTCTTCGATCAGCGCACGCGGCTCGGCGGGGACGTCGGACAGATGTTCGATCCACAGCAGCTCGTGCCCGTCGCTGGTCACCAGCGACAGGCCGCGGCCGGCCTCGCTGATCGGGAAGGCGCGCACCGGGATGACACCTTCATGCGATTCGCCGTCGGCCGACTGGAACTCCAGGCGTCCGAAGGCATTGCGGCGCAATTGAAAGAACGGCAAGGTCATGGCGAGAGTTCCGTTTCCGCGTCAGGCCACGGCGGCCATGTCTTCGCTGCCCGACGCCTGGGCGTCGGCTTCCGCCTGGCGCGCCTGCGCCTGATACAGGCGATAGTAGGCGCCCTCGCGGGCCATCAGTTCTTCGTGCGGCCCCTGCTCCACGATCTGGCCGCGGTCCAGGACCACCAGCCGGTCGGCCTTGCGCAGGGTGCTCAGGCGGTGCGCAATCGCGATGGTGGTGCGGCCGCGGACCAGGTTGTCCAGGGCCTTCTGAATTTCTTTTTCGGTCGTGGTGTCCACCGACGACGTCGCTTCATCAAGAATCAGGATGCGCGGGTCGATCAACAGGGCGCGCGCAATCGATATGCGCTGGCGTTCGCCGCCGGACAAGGCCTGGCCGCGCTCGCCCACCAGCGAGTCGTAGCCGTGCGGCAGGCGCAGGATGAATTCGTGCGCATGCGCGGCGCGCGCCGCAGCCACGATCTCGTCGCGCGTGGCGTCCGGCCTGCCGTAAGCAATGTTCTCGGCAATCGTGCCAAAGAACAGGAACGGCTCCTGCAGCACCAGCCCGATATTGCGCCGGTAGTCGGCCACGCGGACCGAACGGATGTCCGCGCCATCCACCATCACGGCGCCTTCGGATACGTCGTAGAAACGGCAGATCAGGTTGATCAGCGTGCTCTTGCCCGAACCGCTGTGCCCCACGAGCCCGATCATTTCGCCCGGGGCGATCGTCAGATTCAACCCGCGGATGACCTGGCGGTTGCCGTAGCGAAAGCCCACGTCGCGCAGTTCGATGCGGCCGTTGATATGCGGCAGCTTGGCGGGGTTTTGGGGTTCCGGCACGCTGGACACGTGGTCCAGGATGTCGAAGATGCGCTTGGCGCCGGCCGCGGCCTTTTGCGTGACCGACACGATGCGGCTCATGGAATCCAGGCGCATGTAGAAGCGCCCGATATACGCCAGGAACGCGGCCAGCACACCCACGGTGATCTGCTTTTGCGACACCTGCCAGATGCCGAAGATCCACACCACCAACAGGCCAACTTCAGTCAGCAGCGTGACCGTCGGCGAGAACAGCGACCACGTCGTATTGACGCGATCGTTCACTTCCAGGTTGCGGTTGTTGGCTTCGCGGAAACGCGCGACCTCGCGCTTTTCCTGCGCAAATGCCTTGACCACGCGGATGCCGGGAATGGTGTCGGCCAGCACGTTCGTGATCTCGGACCAGATGCGGTCGACCTTTTCGAAGCCGTGCCGCAAGCGGTCGCGCACCGCGTGGATCATCCAGATGATGAACGGCAGCGGCACCAGCGTGACCAGCGCAAGCCACGGATTGATGCTGATCAGAATGACCGCCGTCATGGCGATCATGAGAATGTCGGTGGCGAAGTCCAGCAGGTGCAGCGACAGGAATACACAGATGCGGTCGGTTTCGCTACCGATGCGCGAAATCAGATCGCCGGTGCGCTTGCCGCCGAAATACTCGAGCGAGAGTTGCTGCAGGTGCGCGTAGGTGGTGGTGCGCAGATCCGCGCCGATGCGTTCGCTGACCCACGCCAGAATATACGTGCGCGCCCAACCCAGCCCCCACGCCAGAATGGCCGATCCCAACAGGCCGCCCAGATAAAGCCGCACAAGGCTGTAATCAATGGGTGCGCCGTTCTGGAACGGGATCAGCACATCGTCCATCAGCGGCATCGTCAGGTACGGCGGCACCAGCGTGGCCGCGGTGCCGAGCAGCGTCAGCAGAAAACCGGCAAACAACGGGCCGCGGTAGGGCCGCGCAAAACGCCACAGCCGCAAGAGCGCCCAGGTGGTCGACGGCGCGGCCTGCTCCTGATTGCACGTCGGGCATTCTTCCTCGCCCGCGGGAATGACGTTATTACAGATGGTGCAAGTGCGTTCTTCCAGCGCTTCGGCCGGCTTGCCCGACAGACGAATCGACTGCTGCGTTTCAAACTGGGCCAACAGCCGCAGCGCCGCGGGATTGCAAGCCAGCGTGAATCGCCAGACGCCCAGACGGCCGTTGTCGTCGTGCAGCTCCAGCACGGCGGCGCCGGCATGATCGCTGAGGGATAGCTTCAATTGAGGGCCGTATGGCCAGGATTCCCAACCGGAATCGTCGGGAAGGCGGGCGATCAGCCGTTTATCGGTCACGGCGACCAGACCCGGCTGGAATTTCAAACGCTGATCGAGGTCTATTTCAACCCAGGCCAGAAGGGTTTCGTCATCCGCCACTTCGGTGCGGATTTCATCCCGCCAGCGGGCAGGAAATGCGTCGGCAAGGCCGGAAAGCAGGTGTGGTTTTTTCATTGGAACGCATACCGGGCCAGGACTCTGCCCTACTAGGCGGCAACCGGTTTGACGCCATCGGCGGCAAACGTGTCCCTTCCTTACAACACAACGAGTTCACGCCATGAAGGCGTCGTATAGTATCAGCCGATTTTTCTAATTAGGAACATCTGGGATCCCCCACTCGTTGGCATTATTCTTAAGGCGCAACCCCAATAAAATCGCGGTCTTGCATAGGGGCGTCCGCGCGTGCCAACCTGCTTCTCGAGCGAATTAAAACATGAAAAAGAAAGACATTGAATTTATCGATGTCGTGGCTTTGCGCGGCCCGAACATTTGGACGTATCGTCCGGTCCTTGAAGCATGGGTGGATATCGGTGAACTGGAGGATTACCCCTCCAACACGATTCCCGGATTTTATGAGCGCCTGACGGAATGGCTGCCGACGCTGATCGAACATCGATGCAGCCCCGGCGTGCGGGGCGGTTTTCTTGCCCGCCTGAAAGAAGGCACGTGGCCCGGCCACATTCTCGAACACGTCACGCTTGAATTGCAGAACCTGGCCGGCTTGCGCGGCGGCTTCGGCAAGGCCCGCGAAACCTCCAAGCGCGGCGTCTACAAGGTCGTCGTGCGCGCCTGGCAGGAACAGGTCACCCGGACTGCATTGAACGAAGCGCGCGACCTCGTCATGGCCGCCATCGAGGACCGGCCGTTCGACGTGCCCGCCACCGTGGCCAAGCTGCGCAGCCTGGTCGACCGCCACTGCCTCGGCCCCAGCACGGCCTGCATCGTCGATGCGGCCGATGATCGCGATATTCCGTATATCCGTCTTTTTGAGGGCAACCTCGTCCAATTCGGCTACGGCTCGGCGCAGCGCCGCATCTGGACGGCCGAAACCGATCGCACCAGCGCCATCGCCGAAGGCATTTCACGCGACAAGGACCTGACCAAGGAACTGCTGTCGACCTGCGGCGTGCCGGTGCCCGAGGGGCGCCTCGTTGAAAGCGAGGAAGACGCGTGGGACGCCGCCGAGGATATCGGCCTGCCCGTGGTGGTCAAGCCCTACGACGGCAACCATGGCCGCGGCGTCTTCACCAATCTGACGACGCGCGAGGAAGTGGTCTCGGCCTATCGCGTCGCGGTGGACGAAGGCAGCGGCGTCATCGTCGAACGCTTCGTGCTGGGCAACGAACACCGCCTGCTGGTGGTGGGCAACCGCATGGTCGCGGCGGCCGCCGGCGAACCGGCGTGGGTGACGGGCGATGGCAAGTCGACCATCACCGAACTCATCGACAGCCAGATCAATACCGACCCGCGCCGCGGCCGTACCGAAAACCATCCGCTCAATCCCGTGCGCCTGGATTCCGCCGCCCGGCTGGAGATCGCGCGCCAGGGCCTGTCGGAAGACAGCGTGCCGCCCGAAGGCCAGCGCGTGCTGGTGCAGCGCAGCGGCAACGTCGCGTTCGACGTGACCGATCGCGTCCACCCCAGCGTGGCCGCCACCGTGACGCTGGCCGCGCGCATCGTCGGCCTGGACATCGCCGGCGTGGACCTCGTGGCCGAAGACATCACGCGCCCGCTGGATGAACAGCGCGGCGCCATCGTCGAAGTCAACGCCGGACCTGGCCTGCTGATGCACCTGAAGCCCGCCGACGGCACGCCGCGTCCCGTGGGCCGCGCGATCGTCGACCACCTCTTCCCCGAGGGCGACGCGGGCCGCATTCCCATCGTCGGCGTGACCGGCACCAACGGCAAGACCGTCGTCGCCCGCCTGGTGGCGCGCTTGCTGCACCTGTCAGGCAAGCGCACCGGCCTCGCGTGCAGCGAAGGCCTTTACCTGGACCGCCGTCTCGTGCAAAAGGGCGACCGCGCCGACTTCGCGTCGGGCACGCGCCTGCTCATGAACCGCAACGTGGACGCCGCCGTCATCGAGAACGACAGCGGCGTGATCCTCGGCCAGGGCCTGGCCTACGACCGCTGCCAGGTCGGCGTGGTCACCAACATCGACGACGGCGATCATCTCGGCGACTTCGACATCAACGAAACGGAACGCCTGTTCAACGTGTTCCGCACGCAGGTGGACGTGGTCCTGCCCGATGGCGTGGCCGTGCTGAACGCGCGCGATCCGCGCGTGGTCGAAATGGCCGAGCTCTGCGACGGCGGCGTGATCTTCTTCGGCATCGATCCCGCCCTGCCCGCCATCGTCCAGCACCTGGCCCAGGACGGACGCGCGGTGTTCGTGCGCGACGGCAGCATCGTGCTGGCACAGGGCAGCCAAGAAGAACGCCTGGCCGACGTCGCGGCCATCCCGCTGACACATGGCGGCCGCGTGGCCTTCCAGGTTGAAAACGTGCTGGCAGCCGTGGGTTCGGCGTGGGCGCTGGACATCCCGGTGGAACTGATCCGCGCCGGCATCGAGACCTTCGACATCGACCAGGCCGACGCGCCGTGGCAGTTCACGCTGTTTGAGCGCAATGGCGCCACGGTCGTAGTGGACGACGTGCACAACGCCTCGGGGCTGCGTCCGCTGCTCACGGCCATCGACCAGTTCCCGTCCGCCCGGCGCGCTGCCGTGTACTCGGCCGGCGCAGACCGCCGCGACGCGGACCTGATCGAACAGGGCAAGCTCCTTGGCGACGCGTTCGACCGCGTGGTTCTGTATGACGACGCGACCGTGCGCAGCAAGCGCCCCGACGGCGAAGCGCGCGCGCTGCTCCGCCAGGGCCTGGGGCAAGGCAGCCGCGTCAAGGACATCCAGGACGAGCCCGACCACGGCAAGGCCATTGCCAGCGTGCTGGACGGCATCGGCGCCGGCGACTTCGCGCTGCTGCAGTCCGACGAGGCGTTCTCCGGCCCGACCATCGATCTGGTCCGCCGCTGGATCCAACAAAACTGACCTTATTAGGCGCGCGGCCGCCCCCGGTGGACGCGCGCCAGACGACAGGAAACCCTGCCATGGAAGTCTCCCGAATCCGAGCATTGCGCGGCCCCAATCTGTGGAGCAAGAACACCGCCATCGAGGCCATCGTGTCCTGCGGCGATGCCGAATGCTCCATCGACAACCTGCCCGAGTTCGAAGCCCGCCTGCGCGCGCGGCTGCCGCAAACCGGCCTGCTGCGCCCCGAAGGTCACCAGGGCGCGGTGTCCATCGCCCACGTGCTGCAGATCGTTGCGCTGACGATGCAGGCGCACGCCGGCTGCCCCGTCACGTTCGGCCGCACCGCCTCCACCATCGAACCGGGCGTGTTCCAGGTCGTGGTCGAGTACAGCGAAGAAGAAGTCGGCAAGCTGGCGATGGAACTGGCGCAGGACCTCGTGCGCGCCGCGCTCGATGACACGCCGTTCGACATTGCCGACGCCCTGAAGCGTCTGCGCGAGCTGGACGAAGACGTGCGTCTGGGGCCGAGCACCGGCTCCATCGTGAACGCCGCCACCGCGCGCAACATCCCCTACCGCCGCCTCACGCAAGGCAGCATGGTCCAGTTTGGCTGGGGCAGCAAACAGCGCCGCATCCAGGCCGCCGAAACCGACCTGACCAGCGCCATCTCCGAATCCATCGCGCAGGACAAGGACCTGACCAAGATGCTGCTGGACGCCGCGGGCGTGCCGGTGCCGATGGGCCGTTCGGTGACCACCGCCGAAGAGGCCTGGGAAGCGGCGCAGGAACTGGGCGGTCCGGTCGTGGTCAAGCCGCGCGACGGCAGCCAGGGCCGTGGCGTCGCGGTCAACATCGAAACCCGCGAGCGCGTGATCCAGGCCTTTGAAGTGGCCGAAGAGATCAGCTCCGAGGTCATCGTCGAACGCTACATCCCGGGCCACGATTTCCGCCTGCTGGTGGTGGGCGGCGCGATGGTCGCGGCGTCGCGACGCGATCCGCCGCAAGTCACGGGCGACGGGCAGCAGACCATCCGCCAACTGGTGGAGCAGGTCAACGCCGACCCGTTGCGCGGCGACGGCCATGCCACCTCGCTGACGAAGATCCGTTTCGACGACATCGCCCTGGCGACGCTGAAAAAACAGGGCTTTGACGCCGATTCCGTACCGCCCGCCGGCACGCTGATCTTCCTGCGCAACAACGCCAACCTGAGCACCGGCGGGTCCGCAACCGACGTGACCGACGAGGTCCACCCCGAAATGGCGGCGCGCGCGGTGTCCGCGGCCCGCATGATCGGCCTGGACATCTGCGGCGTGGACGTGGTGGCCGAAACGGTGCAATACCCGCTTGAAGAGCAGCACGGTGGCGTCGTGGAAGTCAACGCCGCGCCTGGCCTGCGCATGCACCTGAACCCCTCGTTCGGCAAGGGCCGCGCGGTGGGCGAAGCCATCATCGCCAACATGTTCGCGGACGGCGACGACGGCCGCATTCCGGTCGTGGCCGTCGCGGGCACCAACGGCAAGACCACCACGGTCCGCCTGACAGCGCACCTGCTGGGCGCGGCCGGCAACCGCGTGGGCATGACGAACTCCGACGGCGTGTACGTCGACAATCTGCGCATCGACACCGGCGACTGCAGCGGCCCGCGCAGCGCGCGCAGCGTGCTGATGCACCCGGACGTGGACGCCGCGGTGTTTGAAACCGCGCGCGGCGGCATCCTGCGCGAAGGCCTGGCGTTCGACCGCTGCAACGTCGCCATCGTCACCAACATCGGCATGGGCGACCACCTGGGGCTCGGCTACATCAGCACGGTCGAGGACCTGGCCGTCGTCAAGCGCGTCATCGTGCAGCACGTGCATCCGTCGGGCATGGCCGTGCTGAACGCGGCCGATCCCATCGTGGCCGAGATGGCTGCAAGCTGCCCGGGCTCGATCACCTACTTTGCCGAAGACCGCAACCATCCCGTGCTGGCCACGCATCGCGCGCAGGGCCTGCGTTCGGTCTACCGCGATGGCGATGCCATCGTGGCGGCACAAGGCGCCGACGAGGTGCGTTTCCCGCTGGCCGAGATCCCCCTCACGCGCAACGGCACGATCACCTTCCAGGTCGAGAACGCGATGGCTTCCATTGCTGCGGCGTGGGCGCTGGACCTGGGCTGGGATGTCGTGCGCCGCGGCCTGGCCACGTTCGTCAACGACGCGCAGACGGCTCCTGGCCGCTTCAACGTGTTCGACTACCGCGGCGCCACGGTGATCGCCGACTATGGCCACAACCCCGACGCCATCCAGGCGCTGGTGCGTGCCGTGGACGCCATGCCGGCCAAGCGCCGCTCGGTCGTCATCAGTGGCGCGGGCGACCGCCGCGACGAAGACATCCGCATGCAGACCGAGATCCTGGGCGCCGCCTTCGACGACGTGCTGCTCTACCAGGACCAGTGCCAACGCGGCCGCGCGGACGGCGAAGTGCTGGCCCTGTTGCAGCAGGGTCTGGTGGGCGCCAGCCGCACCACGCAGATCGACGAGATCCATGGTGAGTTCGTGGCCATCGACACGGCGCTGGCGCGCCTGAATTCGGGCGATCTGTGCCTGATCCTGGTCGATCAGGTGGAAGAAGCGCTGGACCACATCGCCAAGCGCATCGCCCAGCCCTGAACGGCTCGGCGCAAATGCGGACGGGGCGCTCAGGCGCCCCGTTTTTTTTCGTCTTGCGATGCCATCAGCCGTGCGGGGATGCGATGGGCGCCGAGGCCTGATACCGGTCCGTCACGTGCGTGCACCCCACGGCCGCCATGGCGCCAAGCGCCAGCAAGATGGCGCTGCAAAGTCGTTTCGTCATGCGAGCTTTTCTCCCTTTACGTGGCGAACCGCCAGCCGGTTCCGTGTGGACTATACCGGCATGCGCCCTGCCCGGCCAGCCGCGCCAGCAGTGGGTTTCGAGAGCGGATCGGTTACTAGCCACGCACAAAAGGGGTCAAATGGTTGCTCAAATGTAACTCGACCTTCGTGCGCCCGGAACGCGTTTTCTCGTCTCAAACCCGGGGCATTTTCAGAGGCGGCGCAGTTACATTTCTCCACAGCGTGGTTTGACAGCCCCAGGGGGCGACTCGTAGCTTAGAACCTAGCTGATCAGTTCCCAACACACCGCGTTCCGGCAGCTTCATAGGCCATGAACCTGCCGCCGCACGAAACCAGAGAGAGGTCACCATGAACAACGACATCATCGCCGGAAAGTGGAAGCAACTGACGGGCAAGGCCAAGGCGGCTTGGGGTGAACTCACCGACGACGAACTGACCCGCACCGAAGGCAACGCCGAGCGTCTGGCTGGTCTGATCCAGGAACGCTACGGCAAGACCAAGGATGAGGCGCAAAAGGAAGTCCGCGACTTCTTCGACCGCAATCCCTGATTCCCATAACCACCAGGAGAAGCTGACATGTTGCATTACGCCGTAGTTTTCTTCGTTATCGCGATCATCGCGGCTGTCCTGGGGTTCGGCGGCATCGCCGCCGGCGCCGCGGGGATTGCCAAGATCCTGTTCTTCGTCTTTCTGGTCCTGGCTCTCCTGTCCATTCTGGGCGGCGCCTTCCGCAAGAAATAGAACCCGCATCTGAGCTTTAGTAGATCGTCATAGCGTCACGAACGCGCTGAACACCAATAAAAAGGAGCATTACTATGGAAATTCGCAAGCTGATCGCCGCCGCCGCACTGGGTACGGGCGCTGTCTTCACTTCCATGGCTTTTGCCGCCGATGACGGCAAGCCGAAACAGTCCGTGGGTGAGTACGCGTCCGACGCCACCGTGACCACGAAGGTCAAGGCCGCCTTTGTTGCCGACAAGCAGCTGAGCGCCCTGGAAATCGCCGTCGAAACCAACAACGGCGAAGCCACGCTGACCGGCACCGTCGGCACCGCTGCCGAAGCGGATCACGCCGCCAAGGTCGCCCGTGGCGTTGAAGGCGTGAAGCAGGTCAAGAACAACATCAAGGTTGATCCGGCCAAGAACCGCAAGTAATCAAGGCATCGATGTAGTTGACGCCTGATTTGAAAACGGCGCCTGTGCAAACAGGCGCCGTTTTCACGTCTGGCTTTTACATGCTCGCTTTGGGATTTGCGTTCTGCTATAGCGTGACGGCGCCGCGGCCGATTTCCAGCGCGCGTCCGCCCACCTGGATGCGGC
Source organism: Achromobacter sp. GQ309 (assembly GCF_059759315.1). Taxonomy (NCBI): domain Bacteria; kingdom Pseudomonadati; phylum Pseudomonadota; class Betaproteobacteria; order Burkholderiales; family Alcaligenaceae; genus Achromobacter; species Achromobacter sp. GQ309. The sequence goes on along the minus strand of NZ_JCAXDP010000003.1, from coordinate 532,419 downwards.
CATCGGTCGACACATCCAGCTGCAGGCGGCAGGGGCGGCCGGTCTGGTCGCCCTGCTCCACCAGCACGCTGGCGGGCAGCGCGGCCTTGCGATGCAGGAGCCAGCCGCCGAGATTGGCGCAAGCCGAACCGGTGCCGGGATCTTCGTTGATCGCACCGCCCGGCGTGGCGTAAAAGTAGCGGGCCACGACGACCTGTCGGCCCGCCTGGACATTGCCTTCGTCAAACGCAAACAGATAGAGCGACTTGCGTTCGAGGCTGCTGGTCTGCCAGCGGCTGAGCAGCGACGCGTCCGGCTTGGCCCGGCGCACTGCGTCCACGCTGGCAAGCGGCACGAGCAACTGGTCCGCGCCGGTATCCACCCAGATCGGGTCGGCCAGCAGGTCGTTTTCGCCCAGGCCCACCAGCCCGGCGATGCCGGCGGGATCCAACTTGGGTGCGGCGGTGCGCACCCCGCCCGGACACGGCGCGGTGAAGGTCCACGCGTCGCCACTGGCGGACAGCGGCACGACACCAGCCTGAAATTCCAGCGTCAACGCGTCGCCGGTCTGCCTCAGGTCGCGCACGACCTGCGCGGTGCCAATAGCCGGATGCCCGGCGAACTTCATTTCAAAGCCCGGTGTAAAAACGCGCACCCGCGCGTCGGCTTGATCCGAAGGCAGGATGAACGTGGTCTCGGACAGATTGAATTGCGCCGCAAGATTGAGCATGGTGGCATCATCCATGCCGCGCGCGTCTTCAAACACACAGAGCTGATTGCCGCTGAATGTGGACGAGGCAAAAACGTTGAGTAGACGAAATGCGTAGGAAGCCATGGCGGATAGCAGTGAGGAAAATGCCGGCGGCGCCGGATAAGCCCCCACTGTATCGCAGCGGCCCCGTCAAACGCTTACCAGACCGCGAAGAACAGCACCCACGCAATGCAGAACGGCGCGAGGCCCGCGGCCAGCACAAGACCCGCGCCAACCTTGCGCGCCATGCCGACCGGACGCGCATTCAGGAGGCGCGCGTAAAGACGCAGCGTCCACAGCACCGCCAGGGTCAGCAGCGTGAACCGGACCGGCGTCGCCCATGCCGCCTGCACGCCTTCATGCTTGAGCAGCGTGATCGTCGTGGCGGACAGGCCCAAAAACACGCCAATGCCAGCCAACGGAATCAGCGCCTGCGCCAGCTTGTGCAGACCGGCCCGCCCCCAGCGCGATACGGGCGCATGGGCGGCATGGGAATTGACGGGCGCCGGCGGCACGGGTGCGGCGGGCGCAATGCGGTCGGCGAGCCACAACGACAGGAAGGCCGCGCCGCCCACGCATATCGTGGCGCCGACGACAAAGAGCAGAATGCCGGCGCCGTCCAGCCACGAGAAGCTGTCGTTCACGTCCGGGTAGTGCGTCAGGATGAACCACGGCGCGTTGTCCATCAGCGGCCATAGGATGTCGTGCTCGACCAGCCAGGTCGCGGCCCATTGCTTGGCCGTCACGAACCACGGACTGGCGCTCCAGAGAAACGCGCCGATCGCAATGCCCATCAGGCCGAAACACAGCAATGCCGTCTGCCACGGATCGCCATCGGCCACGTGCACGATCTCTTCTTCAGGCGAGCGGGGTGTCAGTGCAATGGCGCCGCGATAGCCACTGCACCGTCCACAGACGTGGCAATCGCCCGCGCCCTTCATATGGCGCAACGGCACCAGCGGCGCACAGTTGATGGGCTCGATGCGGATGACGGGATGGCGCCACTTTTCCTCGTCGACCTTGAAGTGCCAGGGCGCCAGCTTGGCCAGCAGGTTGAACACGCCATTGACCGGGCACAGGTACTTGCACCACACGCGCTTGCTGCGCCCGTAGCGCCAGCCGACGATCATGGCTGCCACGGTGGATCCGCCCAGGACGGCCAGCACCGCCAAGGGGTACTGATAGACACTGACCAGCTGACCGTAGATGGTCGTCAACGCGAAGGCCACGAACGGCCAGCCGCCCCAGCGCATCCACTTCGGAATGGCCCGGCCCTGGCCGCGCTCGCTGGCCCATTCGGTCAGCATCCCTTCGGGACACAGCCAGCCGCACCATGCGCGCCCCAGGATTGGCATCGAGATCAGGACGAACGGCCACCACACGCCCCAGAACGCAAACTGCGCCACGACGGTCAGGTTGTTGAACACCGAGGCCGCGTTGTCGGGCAGCGGCAGCAACGCCGGCACGATGAGGAGGAACGCGTACAACGCGACAATGCCCCACTGCAGCTTGCGCAACAGCGGGGCATGGTCACGGAGGAAGTCGGCGATGCGGGAGGTTGCCCTCCCGAGTGCAGCAGCCATGGTCAAACCTTAAGAAAATCAGTCCGGAGAAAACACCGGAATCAGGATGCTCCGCGGGCAGCGGCCACGGGCGCAGGCCGTCCGCCCGCCCAGCGCAGCAGCGCCCAGACGATGATCCAGTAAGCCACCCACAACAGCAGCGAGGACAACGCAGGCAATGCGCGGTATCCCGCGAAGTCGGCCAGCACCTTGCCAATGCCCGTGCTGTCGCTCAGCAGCCAGGAGCTGTCCCAGACCGGGTCCACGATGGTGGGCAGGACATCCAGCGAAATCAGGTGGTCCAGGCCGCCCACCAGCAACGAGCCGGCCAGGAGCAGCAACAGGATTTCGGTCACGAAGAAGAAGCGGCGCCACGTGATGAGCTTGCCGCCCAGTTGCAGCAGCCAGAACGTCAGCAGCGCCACCGCGAAACCGGCCACGCCTGCGACGGCCAGCATCAGCATGTCGCTGCCGCCCTCGCCCGCCGACACCGTGCCGTACAGGAACACGACGGTCTCGCTGCCTTCGCGGGCGACGGCGATGGCGACCAGCACGAGCAGGCCCCACCAGTTGTCGCTTGCCACGGAGGCGCGCGCCCCGCTTTCGAGTTCGCCCTTGAGCGTGCGGCCGTGCTTCTTCATCCACACGACCATCTGCACGACCAGCGCGCAAGCGGCCAGCGACATGATGGCCTGGAACCATTCCTGGCCTTCATCGCTGAGCCAGGACGACACGCCCAGCAGCACCAGCGCCAGCGCCACGGCCAACGCCAGGCCCGCCGCCACGCCGCCCCACAGGTACGGCAGCCCGCGCTTGCCTTCCGGCGTGGCGCGCAACCACGTATACAGAATGCCCACCACGAGCAGGGCTTCGACGCTTTCGCGCCAGACGATGAAAAGTACCTGTTCCATGCTTTGGTGCCGCGTTATTCCTTGGGCTTGACGGCCAAGGTGCCTTTCACGCTCTGGTGAAAGTCGTCAAAAAAGGGATACTCGCCGGGACGCGAAATGGTGATGACCACGAAGGACTTCACCCCCGGTCCCAGGACTTTTTCCTTGCGCAGCGGAATGCTTTCGAATTCCACCGGCTCGTTGCTCTCGTTGATGAGTTCAATCTTGAAACGGCCCGCGGGCACTTCCAGCGTGGCCGGCTCAAACGTGCCGTCCGGCTTGAACCGCAAGGTGAACGTGGGCAGTTCGTCCGCCTGCGCAGGCGCCATGCCGGCTACGCCGGACAGGCCGATGAGCATTGCGGCAAGTACGCGAAGCAGGCGGCGCACGATCAGTAACCGCCCTTCTTGCCGGTGCCGGCGTAGACGAATTCATATTCCAGGTCGAACGGCTCGAACCATTCGCCCACACCCGTTTCCTTGTCGACGTGACGGCCGAAGTGGCTCATCTTGTTCGCCGTCGGCGGCAGGATGGTGTACTTGAGTTTGTATTTGCCCGGACCCTCGAGCTTCACGTTTTCGCCATAGTGCGGGCCATCGTTGGCGACCATGGGCATGAACGTGCCCTTCTGCACGTTCTGGCTGCCGACCTTCTGGATCTCGTAATTCACGACCAGATACGGCACCCACTCGCCTTCAGGAAAACCAGTCTTGTTGCCGGCCGTGGCGTGGATGTCGGCCTCCAGGTGCACGTCGGAATCCTTGGCCGGACGCATCATGCCGGGCGGGTCCATTTCGATCGGCTGCAGATACACCGCGCCGATTTCCATGCCGCCCTTTTCGACAGGCTTGCCGATGGGGTATTCGGCCGCATGGGCGGCGGACACGCTCAACGCGACAATGGCCAGCGCCAAGGCTTTCTTGATCATGTGCATAATCCTTGAGACACAAATGAAAATAGCGGCTCTCAAAACACAAACAAGAACCGTTTTCATTAATTTAGTGGATTTTGCTGACACAACCCTGAACCTGGCCGCACTAAAAGTGCCGGATCATTGCGTTGGCTCAATCAGCAAAAAGCCGCCTTGGCATGCGCCAAGACGGCTTTTTTGCATTGACGCGGACCGGTCAGGCCCTGCGTCCGGCGGTGGTTACTTGCGGCCCGCGCCCGGGGTGCTGCCCGGCGTGAACGGGAAGGTCGAGAACATCGCGCGCGTCTGATCCTGCATCTGGTCCTGCATCTGCACGAACAGGTTTTTGCTCTGGTCGATGTAGTTGTTCATCATGTTCTGCAGCATCGGCGTCTGCACGTTCATGAATTGCGTCCAGGCTTCCGGCCCGAACTGGCTGCCGTACAGGCCCTTGGACTGCTCGGCCATGCGCTGCTGGATCTCCATGAAGGCCTGGATGTTCTTTTCCAGGTACGAGCCCATGATGCCTTGCATGGCGTGGCCGTAGAAACGGATGATCTGCGACAGCATGTTCGAGGAGAACATGGGCATGCCGCCGCTCTCCTCTTCAAGAATGATCTGCAGGAGGATGCTGCGCGTCAGGTCTTCGCTGCTCTTGGCATCGACAACCTGGAATTCCTCGTTCGCCAGGACCAGTTGCTTGACATCTGCCAGGGTGATGTAGGTGCTGGTCCGGGTGTCGTATAAGCGACGGTTGGGGTATTTTTTAATCAGGCGCAGGCTGGCGCCGGTTTGTGCTTGCGTCATGGTTGTCCCCGGATCGGGCGATCTCTTTAGGCTTCGAATAATGTGAGTGTAATGCCGTACGGCCCTCTGCCCGAAGCCGTACAGCGCCAGTGGGCCGCCGCGGGGCGGCCCATGTCACGTCAACCCATGTGCAGGCCGCCGTTCAGCGAGAAGTCCGCGCCGGTCGAAAAGCCGGATTCATCCGAGGCCAGCCACGACGTCATGGACGCGATTTCCTCGGGCGTGCCAAGGCGGCGCACCGGAATCGTGGCGACGATTTTTTCCAGCACGTCCGGCCGGATGGCGCGGACCATGTCGGTGCCGATGTATCCCGGCGAGATCGTGTTGACGGTCACGCCCTTGCTGGCCACTTCCTGAGCCAGCGCCATCGTGAAACCGTGGATGCCGGCCTTTGCCGTGGAGTAGTTGGTCTGGCCGAACTGACCCTTCTGACCATTGACCGAACTGATGTTGATGATGCGCCCCCACTGGCGCTCGACCATGCCGTCGATGACCTGCTTGGTCACGTTGAACAGGCTGTTCAGGTTCGTGTCGATGACCGCGCGCCAATCGTCGGCCGTCATCTTGCGGAACAGCCCGTCGCGGGTGATGCCCGCATTGTTGACCAGCACGTCCACCGGCCCGAGGTCAGCCGTGACCCTTTCGAAGGCGGCTACGGTGGAGTCCCAATCGGACACGTTGCCCACCGACGCGTAGAACGTGAAACCCTGCGCGGCTTGCTCATCCAGCCATTGCTGGTAATTGCGGCTGGGGCCGCAACCTGCCACGACGCGAAAGCCATCCTTGGCCAAGCGCTGGCAAATAGAGGTGCCGATCCCGCCCATCCCGCCTGTTACGTAAGCCAGTTTTCCGCTCATTGGACTTCCTCCTGTGTGCGACGGACGCCTCGTTGATTAAACATCTTCCTGCCCGGGGGATCGGACCGCGATACGCGGTATCAGGCCGCCCGGACCTTTACATATCTGCCAGGGGCCGGCTCGATCGGCCGGTACTTGGCATTGCCTGCCTTTGTCCTTGCTTTGACCTGTTTGCCGGAATGCTCGGCCAGCCAGCCCGACCAGTCCGGCCACCAGCTTCCGGGTTGCTCCACGGCCTGCGAAAACCACGTGTTGGGGTCGCCGGGAAGCGGTTGGCTTTCCTGTTCCAGCGCATCGGCCACCCAGTAGCTGCGGCGCTTCTTGGCGGGCGGATTCACCACGCCCGCGATGTGGCCGGATGCGCCCAGCACGAAACGCTGCGGTCCGCGCAGGACCTGCGTGGATGCATAAGCCGAAACCCACGGCACGATGTGGTCTTCGCGCGAACCGAAGATATAGACCGGCATGCGCAACCGCGTCAGGTCCAGCGGCAGGCCAGCGGCCTGCGCGCGGCCCGGCACCTTGAGGTTGTTCTCAAGGTAGGTATTGCGGAAATACCAGGAAAAGAAAGGCCCCGGCAGGTTCGTGCTGTCGCCGTTCCAGAACAGCAGATCGAAGGCCGGGGGCTTCTGACCCTTCAGGTAATTGCCGACCACGTAGTTCCAGACCAGCTCATTGGGGCGCAGGAACGAGAAGGTGGTGGCGAGGTCGCGGCCCGCCATCAGGCCGCCGTTGCCCAGTTGATGGTCGCGCATGAGCGCGTGGGTTTCGTCGACAAAGACGTTCAGGACGCCGGTGTCGTGAAAATCGAGCATCGAGGTGAGCAGCGTCAGCGCAGCCACGGGATGCTCGCCGCGCGCTTCGGCCAGCGCCAACGCCGCACCCAGCATCGTGCCGCCCACGCAGAAGCCCAGCGCATTGACCTGCGGCTGCTTCGTGATGTCGCTGGCCACGCGCAGCGCCTGCAGCACCGCGTCGTCAAGGTAGTCGGACCAGGTGGCGCGGTCCACGCCGTCGGTATCGGCCGCCACCGGATTGCGCCAGGAAATCAGGAAGACCGTGTAGCCCTCCCCGACCGCGTGACGCACGAACGAGTTCTCGGGCTGCAGATCCAGGATGTAGAACTTGTTGATGTTCGGCGGCACGATGACCAGTGGCCGTTCGTGCACGGTGCCGGTCGACGGCGCGTACTGGATGAGCTGGAACAGCTTGTTCTCGAACACCACGTCGCCGGGGGTCGTGGCCACGTTGCGGCCGATCTCGAATTGGGACTCGTCGGTCTGTGTGATGCGGCCTTTCTGGACGTCGCCCAGCAGGTTCGCAAGACCTTCGTTCAACGCGCGTCCCGCACTTTCTACGATGGATTGCTGCGCGTCGGGATTCAATGCCAGGAAGTTGCTGGGCGACAGCGCGTCGACCCACTGCATGATGGAGAATCGAAGGCGGTCGCGCATGGGCTCGCTGACCTGCGCGGCATCGACCATGCGCTGCATGGCGCGGGCGGACAGCAGATAGGTATGCGCCAGCAACAGATGCGACGCGTTCGCCGCCCAGGCATCGCCCGAGAACCGGCGATCGGACGGCGGCGCCAGCGTGCCGCGCTGGGCATCGTCGCAAAGGCGTTGCCATTCGCGCGCGAACTCTGCCTGGATGTCAGCCAGGACTTCCGGTGCCACGCTCACCGGAATGGGACCTGCGGAGAGATTGGCATTCACTTCGACACCTTGTTATCGAGACTTCGCGATTGATGTTGCATTCCGGGTCCAGGACTGTCAATGCGGGTATACAAGGAGGCTTACTACGGTAAAACGCAAGCCCGGGCCCGGCCTTTGCGCGGCGTCAAACCGGATGCAACCAGGCCAGCATTGCCATGCGTCCCGTCACCCCGTCGCGGCGGTAGGAAAAGTACCGGTCCTTGCGCGTCACCGTGCATTCGCCGCTGAGGGACACCTCTTGTACCCCGGCGCGCCGCAGCCGGAAATCCGCCAATCCGGCGAGGTCGGCCAGCCACTTGCCGGCCGCGCCGTCACGTGGCGCGAAAAAGCGCGCCGTGGCCGGGTCGTCCGCCGTGAAGGCGTCCAGCACGTCCTGCCCCACTTCGAAATGCTGCGGGCCGATGCCGGGCCCGACCCAGGCGCGCCAGCCGGCCGCCTGCGGCGCCTTGGCGCGCATGGCGTCCAGCGTATGTTCCAGGACCCCGCCCGCCAGGCCGCGCCAGCCGGCATGCGCCGCGCCCAGCACCTTGCCTTCTGTGTCGGCGATGAGCACCGGCAGGCAATCGGCCACCATGATGGCCAGGACGCGCCCGGGCTGCGCGGTGACGCTGGCGTCCACGGCAGGCTCGGCCGGCACGTCGATCGCGTCCGCGTCCACGACCTCGCTGCCATGCACCTGACGCAGCCACAGCGGGTCGGCCGGCACTGCCGCGCGCACGCGGCGGCGATTCTCGGCCACGGCCTCCGGGTTGTCTTCGGCCCGCAGGCCAAGATTGAGGGTGTCATGCGGCGCCACGCCGACGCCACCGGCGCGGGTCGTGCAGAAGTAGCTGACGCCATTCCAGTCGGGCCCCGTCACGACGGGCAGGTCTGCAATCAGGCGTTCCATGCAATGCTCTCCTGGACCTGCGCCATGTCGGCAGGCACCGGCGCGTCGAAGTGGACGTCGCCCTTGCCGCCGGGATCGTCGAAATGGAGTGCGCGGGCGTGCAGCATCTGTCGCTCTGCCCCGGCAATGTTCTTGCCGCCGTAGATCGTGTCGGCCAGCAGCGGATGCCCCAGGCTGGCCATGTGCACTCGGATCTGGTGGGTTCGGCCCGTCTCCAGGCGGCATACCACTTCGGTGACACGGCCGCCGGGTTCCACCGAGCCGCGCCGGGCCGGCGCGTAATTGGTGATGGCCGGCTTGGGCGCGACGGTCCGTTCAACGCTCATGCGCACCGGCACACGCGGATCGCGGCCGATGGCGCGGTCGACCTTGCCTGCGGCGGCAACCCAGCCGTGCGCCAGGGCCACGTATTCGCGGCCCATGCTGCGCGCCTGAAGCTGGCGCACGAGATGGGTCTGGGCGATGTCGTTTCGGGCCACGACCATCAGGCCGGAGGTGTCCTTGTCCAGACGGTGCACGATGCCCGCGCGGGCAACCTGCGCAAGCTCCGGGTAGCGATGCAGCAGGCCGTTGAGCAGCGTGCCGCTCCAGTTGCCGGCCCCCGGGTGGGTGACCAGGCCCGCCGGCTTGTTGACGACGATCCAGTCGGGGCTTTCGGCGACCACGCCGAACTCGACGGGTTCGGGCGTGAAGGCCAGCGCATCGGGCGCGGGTTGGGCCCAGATGGTGAGTTCGTCGCCGGGGCCGACCGTCTGGCGGATCTTGCCTGGCGCCCCGTTGACCAGGACGTTGCCGGATTCGATCCAGCCTTGCAGGCGGTTGCGGGAATGGTCGGGCAGGAGGCCGGCCAGAATCTTGTCGAGCCGGTCGGCGCGCGTGGCGGACGGCACGGTTACAAGTTGCGGCTCCCCGCGGCCGGATTCGTCGAGATTTTCGTCGGCGCTATCGTCGGAAACAAGATCTGCGCGGGCGGCTGTATCAGACATGGAGACAAATCATATAATCAGCCTGCCATGCTAACACCAAGGATACGATTCTCGTGATTCACCACCCTGCAGCTCCCTCGAACCCCGCATCCCGCAGCGGGTCGGTTTTGCGCGTGGTCATCGCGCTTTTTGCCGTCATCGTCATCGCCGGTTGCAGCGGGGCGGACAGCAAATACGACAAGACCACCAACTGGAGCGCAGAACAACTCTACGCGGACGCCAAGGCCGAAATGGCGTCGGGCGGCTGGAAGGAAGCGCGCGAGCGCCTGACCGCCATCGAAAGCCGCTACCCGTTCGGCGTCTACGCGCAGCAGGCGCTGCTTGAACTGGCCTACGTCAACTGGAAAGACGGCGAAAACGAGCAGGCGCTCGCCGCCATCGACCGCTTCCAGCAGCTTTACCCCAATCACCCCGGCACCGATTACGCGCTCTACCTGAAGGGCCTGGTCAACTTCACGCCGGCCAGCGCCTTCATGAGCAACATCACCGGCCAGGATCCGGCCGAGCGCGATCCCAAGGGTCTGCGCGCGTCCTATGACGCCTTCACCGAGCTGATCAAGCGCTACCCCGAAAGCAAGTACAGCGTCGACGCCGAAAAGCGCGTGGCGTGGCTGGTCAACACCATCGCCATGAACGAAGTCCACGTCGCCCGCTATTACTACGAACGCGGCGCCTACGTGGCCGCCGCCAATCGCGCGCAGACCGTCATCACCGACTTCGAAGGCGCCCCCGCCACCGAAGAGGCCCTCTACCTGATGGTTCAGTCGTACGACAAACTGAACATGACCGACCTGAAGAACGATGCCCAGCGCGTCTACGACAAGAACTTCCCGAACAGCGCGTTCCGGACCCAGGGCCTGAAGGCCGACAGGAGCTGGTGGAATCCCTTCAACTGATTCCGCCTGCATGGGAAGCAAAAAGCCCTTCAGATTTCTGAAGGGCTTTTTTTCGCCTGCTGGGCGTGCGGGGGGTCGTGCTACGCGTCGTCCGGTCCGCGTTTACGCCGGTAGAACGCCAGCACCTCTTCCAGCTCGCGTGTGCGCGCAAACGGCGGCAGGCCGCGCCACAGGCGCTTGCCGTACGGCTTTTCCACCAGCCGCGCGTCGCCCACCATCAGCACGCCCCAATCGGATTCGGTACGGATAAGCCGGCCCGCGCCCTGCTTGAGCGAGATCGCGGCTTCGGGCAACTGGTATTCGGCAAACGGATTGCCGCCCTGCACCCGGCAGGCGCGCAGGCGGGCCTCGATGACGGGATCGTCCGGCGGCGCGAACGGCAGCTTGTCGATCGCCACCAGCGTCAGCACGTCGCCCGGCAGGTCGATGCCTTCCCAGAAGCTGGCGCTGCCGACCAGCACCGGATGCTTGAGCTTGCAGAAGCGGTCCAGCAGATCGCGGCGAGTGCCCTCGCCCTGCTTGAGCAACGGCCAGTCATGACCCGCGTCGTCGAAGGCGTCGGCCAGCAGGTTGGCAACCTTGTCGACGGCGCGCAGCGTCGTACAGAGCACCAGCGTGCCGCCCGGGCTGGCCTCAAGCAGCGGCATCAGCGTCTGGACGAACCGCTCCAGGAATTGCGGCGATTGCGGTTCAGGCATGCCGCGCGGCACGAACAGCAGCGCCTGCTCGGGGTAGTCGAACGGCGACTCCCATTTGCCGGTGCGGGCGGTATCCAGGCCGAGCTGGCTGGTGAAGTGCGTGAATTCGCCGTTGATCGACAGCGTGGCCGAGGTCATGATCCAGGCTTGGCCGGGCTTGCGGAACTTGGAGAACGCCTGCGCCACGGACAGCGGCGCCGAATGCAGCCGCACGTGATGCAGGCCGTGTTCGACCCAGCGCACGGCCGGGCCCGTCCATTGTTCGGCCTGCGCGGCGCCTTCAAGCAATGCCGCGGGCGTGGACGGACCGTCGCCCAGCGGGCTCTGCACGGGGGCCTGATCGTCGCGGCCCCAGCCTTCGTCGTCGTGCGCGCCGCTGCTGCGCCCGGGCGTGGCCCAGCGCTTGAGCTTGACCGAAATCTCCGCGCCCATGCGCGCAGCCGCGAGCAGATCCGGATGCTTTTCGGCGACGGCGCCCAGCGCCTTGGTGGCGCTGTCGATGGCTTCGCGCAGCGACAGCAGCGCCTCGTCGAATTCCTCGGGGTTGGGGATGGCCTCGAATGTGGCCTTGCGCCCCGGCATCTTGTCGAGCGGCGCACAGACCAGCCGCAACTCGCGCGCGGCGGTTTCGATGTGACGGCTGACGTCGCTCCATTTGGCGGCTTCGCGCGCATAGGCCAGCCCCGCGACTTCCAGCGCGCGGCCGAAGTCCATCAACTGGTGCGTGGATACGCTGGTGCCCAGAAAGCGCGTGGCGGTGTCCGGCAATTGATGGGCTTCGTCGAAGATGACGGTGTCGGCTTCAGGCAGGAGGTCCGTGACGCCCTCTTCGCGCAGCATCAAGTCCGCCATGAAGAGCGCATGGTTGACCACGACGACGTCGGCTTCCTGCGCCTGGCGGCGCGCCTTGACGACAAAGCAATCGCGGATGCGCGGGCATTCCTGGCCCAGGCAGTTCTCGCGGGTGGACGTGACGCGTTGCCAGATGTCGGCGTCTTCGGGCACCTGCGCGAGGTCGCTGCGGTCGCCCGTTTTGGAGATGCCTGCGAACACCTGGATCTGGCGCAGCTGCTGGATTTCGGAGCGGGACTTGAGCGCGCGCTCGTCGCCCTGAAGGCGTTCGAGGTGGTAATGGCACACGTAGTTGCCGCGGCCCTTGAGCAGCGCGGCCGTGACGGGTGCAGCCAGCGCGGCGCGCACGCGCGGCAGATCGCGCGCGAAAAGCTGGTCTTGCAGCGTGCGTGTGCCGGTGGAAATGAGCACCTTGCCGCCCTGGATGAAGGCGGGTACAAGATAGGCCCAGGTCTTGCCGATGCCGGTGCCGGCTTCGGCCACGAGCGTGGCGCGGTCCTGGATGGCCTGGCCAATGGCCTGCGACAGTTCCACCTGCGATGGACGCGGCTTGTAGCCGGGCAAGGCCGTGGCCAGCGGCCCGTCCTCGTCAAAGAATTCGGATATGTCCAGGTCCAGCATTACAGCAGCCTAATGTAGGGCCCCAAATGATACCCGCTGGCGCGCCGGTTTCCTGCTTGCGGCCTGCCGCAATGCCCTTGGCAGAGGGACGGATCAGTCACTTCGGCCACGTTCCGTAACAACGGCTTATGGCACAATCCGCCCCTCGTTTTCCCTTTTTGCCGTCGTATAGAGATGTCTGAAACTTCCACTATCACGAACGTCGCCACCGGCGTCGACAACGCCCGCATCGTCGCTCAGCTCGCCACCGAGTTGGGCGCCCGCGCCTCCCAGATCGCTGCGGCGGTGGAACTGCTGGATGACGGCGCCACCGTGCCCTTCATCGCCCGCTACCGCAAGGAAGCGACCGGCGGCCTGGACGACACCGTGCTGCGCAACCTGGAAGTCCGTCTGGGCTACCTGCGCGAGCTCGAAGAACGCCGCGGCGCCATCCTGGAATCCATTTCGCAGCAAGGCAAGCTGACGCCCGAGCTGCAGCAGGAAATCGCCACGGCCGACACCAAGCAGCGCCTGGAAGACCTGTACGCGCCCTACAAACCAAAGCGCCGCACGCGCGCCCAGATCGCCCGCGAAGCCGGCCTCGAACCGCTGGCCGACGCCATCCTGGCCGATCCCGCCTGCGATCCCGCCGCGCTGGCCGCGCAATACCTCAATCCCGAAGCCGCCATCAACGACGCCAAGGCGGCGCTCGATGGCGCGCGCGACATCCTGGCCGAACGCTACGCCGAAAACGCCGACCTGCTGGCCGACATGCGCGAGCACCTGTGGTCCACCGGCCTGGTGTACTCCAAGATGATCGAGGGCAAGGAAACCGAAGGCGCCAACTTCCGCGACTGGTTCGACTTCAACGAGCCGCTGCGCACCCTGCCCTCGCACCGCATCCTGGCGCTGCTGCGCGGCCGCCAGCAAGGCGTGCTCGAGCTGCGCCTTGGCCTGGAAGCCGACCTCGAAGCCCAGACGCCGCATCCGTGCGTGGCCCGTATCGCCAACTTCCTGAAGCTCGGCAACGGCCTGTTCGCACTGGACGCCACGCCGCGCGCGCGCTGGCTGGGCGAAGTCTGCCGCTGGACCTGGCGCGTCAAGCTCCTGACCGCATTCGAAAGCGAACTGATCGGCCGCCTGCGCGAAAGCGGCGAAGCCGAGGCCATTCGCGTGTTCGCCGCCAACCTGAAAGACCTGCTGCTGGCCGCGCCGGCCGGCCCCAAGGCCGTGCTGGGTCTGGACCCCGGCATCCGCACGGGCTGCAAGGTCGCCGTCATCGACAAGACCGGCAAGGTCGTCGACACCACCACCGTGTACCCGTTCGAACCGCGCCGCGACCGCGAAGGCACGATCAACACGCTGGCCGCGCTGGTGGCGCGCCACAACGTGGACCTGATCGCCATCGGCAACGGCACGGCTTCGCGTGAAAGCGAAAAGCTCGTCGGCGACATGATGGAGCGCTTCCCCGACCTGAAGGTCACCCGCGTCGTCGTTTCCGAAGCGGGCGCGTCGGTGTATTCGGCCTCCGAAATCGCCGCCCAGGAATTCCCCGACCTCGACGTGACGCTGCGCGGCGCCGTGTCCATTGCCCGCCGCCTGCAGGATCCGCTGGCCGAACTGGTCAAGATCGATCCCAAGGCCATCGGCGTGGGCCAGTACCAGCACGACGTCAACCAGCGCGAACTGGCGCGCTCGCTGGACGCCGTGGTCGAAGACTGCGTGAACGCGGTGGGCGTGGACGTGAACACGGCGTCGGCCGCGCTGCTGGCCCGCGTGTCCGGCCTGAACTCGCTGCTGGCCAAGAACATCGTCTCTTTCCGCGACGAAAACGGCGCGTTCCCCACGCGCGAGGTCCTGCGCAAGGTTCCGCGCTTTGGCGAGAAGGCATTCGAACAGGCTGCCGGCTTCCTGCGTATCCCCAACGGCGACAACCCGCTGGACGCGTCGTCGGTCCACCCCGAAGCCTACCCGGTGGTCGAGCGCATCGTGGCCAAGATCAAGGCAGAAGTGAAGCAGATCATCGGCCAGCGCGAAGCCCTGAAGGGCGTGTCGCCGTCGGACTTTACCGATGAGCGCTTCGGCCTGCCGACCGTCAAGGACATCTTCGCCGAACTCGAAAAGCCCGGCCGCGATCCGCGCCCGGAGTTCAAGACGGCGCAGTTCAAGGAAGGCGTGGAAACGCTGAACGACCTGTACCCGGGCATGGTGCTGGAAGGCGTGGTGACCAACGTGGCCAACTTCGGCGCGTTCGTCGACATCGGCGTGCACCAGGACGGACTGGTCCACATCTCGGCGCTGGCCGAGAAGTTCGTGAAGGATCCGCGCGACGTGGTGCGCGTCGGCCAGACGGTCAGCGTCAAGGTGCTGGAAGTGGACGCCGCGCGCAAGCGCGTGGCGCTCACCATGCGCTTGAACGACACCGCCGCGCCCGCCCGCCGCAGCGCCGATGCGCCCAAGGGCGGTGATCGCCCACGCCGTCAGGGCGATGGCGGCCGCAACGCAGGCGGCGGCGCAGCAGCGTCGATGAACAGCGCCATGGCCGACGCCTTTGCCAAGTTGAAGCGCTGATCCGCTGATCCCTCGGCATCCCTGCTTTACCGAAATCCCGGCGCCCGAGGCGCCGGGATTTTCTTTTGGGCAGCCCCTTCAAATCACCTTCAGTCGCCCCTGCAACCTAGGGGCTTACCCCTAGATCACTCGCTTTTGTTGCGCTCCCGCAATTCGGCACCACAGAAATAAGTGAAAATATCTAATTGTGTCTAAATAATAAAAACCGGCATGACGCTGTCTATCACGAAAGCGTTCACCGGCGACACAAGCACCCGCGGTCAGGCGAGCTACTGCGCGAAGCGCCTGTCGGGGAGCAGCATCAGAACAAGAGCGCGCCCCCCTGATAGCCCGGAGATCCGTTCCGTCATGCTCAGCACCATTACGCTCGCCGCAAACGAAACCGCAACCATCACCGACAAGGACGCCACGGCAAGCGGCGTCTACGGCGACGTGACGTTGGGTCAGTATTCGCATCTGATCGTCGACAGCGCCGACCTCACCTTCAAGCACGTCACACTCGAACGCCTGGGCAGCCGGGTCATCGAACTGCGCAATGGCGCGCAACTGCATGTGGGCGCGCTGGGATTTGCCAGCATGGGCGCCAGCATCGTCTACCGCATCGGCATCGGCTGCGTGATCACCTACGACGCCAGCCAATGGGATCCCGAAGTCGTGGCCAACACCACGTTCGACTTCGCCAGCGAGGGCAGCGGCACGCTGAAGTATTTTCCGTTCATCAATCCGCAATGGCTGGACTGTCCCCACGTCACGGGCTATTCGGACGGTGACCAGCTTGAAATCGCGGGGCAAGGCCGCGTGCAGCGCTTTCAGGTGCGCGACGGACGCATCGTCGCCAGCGCACGCCTGAACTGAATGCAAAACGGCGCGGATTGCCCGCGCCGTCTTTGTCCATCCGCTACCCGCTACCGGTTATTCCTGCGCCAGCGACAGCAGCGCTTCGCGCGTGCGCGCGATGCCCGCAGCCGGTTCGCCCTGCACGCCTTCGGGCGCGGTGGCGACCGTCTCACCGTCGATCACCACCGCATAGCCCTGGGCATGTGCCTGCAGGACGCTGTCGGCGGGTTCGGACTGCAGGCGGCGCATCAGTGCGCCCGCTTCCTTGGGATCGGCGAAGCGCTGCGACAGCAACAGTTCCTCGCCATCGGCCGCCAGCAGGCGGAAGCGGAAGCCGCCGTCTTCGTCGCGGAAGCTGACGAATCGCGCCCCCTTGGACTTTTCCTTCTTGCCCTGGGCGCCCTTGCCCGCCGTAGCGGCGGCGCCCAACGTGCGCAGGCCCACGGCCTCGCGCAGTTCCTGCATGAACGGCACGGCAAGCTTGCGCGCCTTGGCGGCGCCCGCCTGCAGGATGTCTTCGATGCGGCCCGGGTTGGCCATCAGATCGACGTACTTTTCGCGCATCGGGGCCAGCAGGTTTTCCAGGTGCTCGAACAGCGCCTGCTTGGCATCGCCCCAGCCCATGCCGGCCTCGAGCTGCTGGCGGAACGCCGCCGATTGCTCGGACGTGGCAAACGCGCGGTACAGCGTGTACAGATGGGACGATTCGGCGTCCTTGGGTTCGCCCGGCTCGCGCGAGTCAGTCACGATGCGCATCACCGAGGCGCGCAATGCGCTTTTGCCGCCTTCGAAAAGCGGAATCGTGTTGTTGTAGCTCTTGGACATCTTGCGGCCGTCCAGCCCGGGCAGCGTCGCCACATCTTCTTCGATGACCACCTCCGGCAGCGAGAAATACTCGCGGCCATACAGATGATTGAAGCGCTGCGCGATGTCACGCGCCATTTCCAGATGCTGAATCTGGTCGCGGCCCACGGGCACCTTGTTGGCGTTGAACATGACGATGTCCGCAGCCATCAGGATCGGGTACGAAAACAGCCCCATGGTGATGCCGTCGTCCGGATCCACGTTCTTGGCCACGTTCTGGTCCACCGAGGCCTTGTAGGCATGCGCCCGGTTCATCAGGCCCTTGGCGGTCACGCAGGTCAGCAGCCAGCTCAGTTCGGGGATCTCGGGGATGTCCGACTGGCGGTAGAACGTCACGCGCTCGGGGTCCAGGCCCACCGCCAGCCACGTGGCGGCGATCTCAAGACGCGAGCGCGCCACGCGCGCCGGGTCGTCGCATTTGATGAGCGCGTGGTAGTCCGCCAGGAAGAAGAATGCGTCCACGCCGGGCTGCGTGCTGGCCTGCACCGCCGGACGGATCGCGCCCGCGTAGTTGCCGAGATGGGGAGTTCCAGTGGTGGTGATGCCGGTAAGGACGCGGGTGTTCATGAGGCGAGAAGGCGGTTGCTAGGGGAAGCCCTGAGTGTAACGTGCCGCAGCCCGGCCCCGCCCCGGAAAGACTCGGGGCCCCGCGCTTACAGCACCGCCAGCACTGGCGCCGCCAGCGCGCACAGGCCGCCCGCGGTCAGCGCGGCGCGCGGCCGGAAGGTCAGGAACCAGATCAGCAGCAAACCGGCGATGCTGAGGATGCCGATCCATTCGACCGTGCCGTAACTCCAGCCCCAGACCGCCGCCGACGCCCACAACGACAGCGCCAGCGACGCCCAGCCGAACAGCCGCAGCGGCAGCCGATGGCGGCGCGGCAAGGCGCGGTCGAACAGGTCTTCGTAGTGACGGTCCATGCCCAGGCACAGGGCGGAAAACCCTGCATAGGCCAGGCAGAAGGCGGCAAGCGTCATGGCGTATCACCTCGCGGTTCAAAAGCGGTCCGGTGCACGGCGGCCGGGACGGCGGGCTCGTGGGCGGGGGCTGGGGCGGTTGCCGGGGGATGGGCAGTGGCGGCGACGGCGGCCTTGACCGCTTCGTTGCGCGCGGCGCGCGGCTTGCCCGCCGTTCTGGCGGGCGCCTTGCGGGCGCGGGCGGCCTTCATTGCCATCCAGGCAAAGAACAGGGCGCTGGCCAGGCACGTCAGGTCAAAGCCCGCCATCACCCAGTCGCCCTGCGGCAGGGAAACGCCCAGGTGCCGGTCGGTGGTCAGCGCATTGACCACGGGCACCAGCGCCAGCGCGGCGGCGGCGATGGCAAGCAGGTCCTGCCACTTGCGCCGCAGGAACAGAAACGCGTAGACCAGCGACAGCCCCCAGGCCATGAAGAAGGCGCGCACTTCCCAGACCTGGCGGCCGGGCATGTCGGCCGGAAGGAGACGGTTGGCCAGGAACACCGCCGCCACGCCGAACACGACGCCCGCGATAGTGCCCGCATTCAGGCCGTCGACCAGACGCAGCGAGAAGGCTTCCCGCGCGTCGCCCTGCCGCGCCTTCTGACGGCGCTTGGCGATCCACAGCACGAGGCCTGTGGCCACCATGGCCGTGCCGGCCAGGCTGACGATGAAATAGAACCAGCGCAGCAGCGGTTCGGCGAACAGGCCCAGGTGCAGGCCGGTGATGACGCCCGTGGTCACGACGGTGGCGCTGTGATCGTCCTCGGCCTCCTGCAGCGCGCCCGTCACCCCGTCAAAGCGCATGAAGGGCGCCAGCAGCCCGTACGACACGCCGTCACCCACGTTGCGCACCAGCGTGATGGTGGCGCCCGCATCGCCGGGATTGTTGACGGTCACCCGCCCGAGGCGGCCTTGCCAATGCTGCTGGGCCTGTTCCACCAGCGGCGCGATGTCGACCAGCGGCGCCGGCTGGTTCTGCGGCGGCGTGATCTTGTTGGCCTTGAAGACCTCGCTCGTGAACTGGCGCGGATTGTCGTATACGGCCTGGATGCCCGCCGGCATCAGCATCACCATGAACAGCACCAGGCCGCTGAAGGTGATCATCAGGTGAAACGGCAGACCCAGCACCGACAGCACGTTGTGGCCGTCCATCCAGGCGCGCTGCCCGCCCTTGCCCGGCCGGAAGGTGAAGAAGTCCGCGAAAATCTTCTTGTGCGTGATGATGCCGCTGATGATCGCCACCAGCATGAACATGCCCGCGATGCTGGCCAGCCAGCGCCCCCACGGAAACGCGGTCTCCAGTTCGAAATGGAAGCGGTAGAAGAAGTCGCCGCCGCGCGTCTGGCGCGCCGTCACGGGCTCGCCGGTGGCCGCATCCAGCTTGACGCGCACGAACCCGCGTTCACCCGGCTTGGGCTTGGGCGTCTGGTACAGCAGCTGGATGAGGGGCTCGCGATCCGAGGGCGGCGTGATGAACCAGCGCTTGGCGTCCGGCGCGTGTTCCGCCAGATAGCGCTGCGCCGTGGCAACGGCCTGCACTGCCGGCGCCGGCTGCGCTTGAACCTCAGGTTGCATCCAGCGCGTGATCTCGGGCCGGAAGAAGGCCAGCGAGCCCGTCAGGAACATGGCGAACAGCACCCAGCCGAAGATCAGGCCTGCCCACGTGTGCAGCCAGGACATGGACTGACGAATGCCCTCTTCGCCGGGATGCTTGTGCTTGGCCGCCTTCATGCCGCCACCAGCCGATGCGCCAGGAATAAACCGCCCAGCAGCGCGGCCGGGCCCAGGATGCCAGCCCAGGCGCGCCAGGCGCTGCGCGTGGCGAACACCCAGATCACGCCGCAGGCGTAGACCACGAAGGACAGCATCTGCGCCGCGGTCACGGCGTCGGCGCGCC
Organism: Achromobacter sp. GQ309; assembly: GCF_059759315.1. Lineage (NCBI taxonomy): Bacteria > Pseudomonadati > Pseudomonadota > Betaproteobacteria > Burkholderiales > Alcaligenaceae > Achromobacter > Achromobacter sp. GQ309. The sequence continues at coordinate 512,900 of NZ_JCAXDP010000003.1, read as the reverse complement.
CCATGGGCAGCCAGACCGCCAGACAGGCAGCCGCCGCCGAAGCCAGGGCGTAGCCGCCCAGGATGGCGGCCGTCGCGCGAGAGAAAACGGCCATTCTGTAGCGCATCATGCCTGCGCCGGCTGCGGGAGCTTTCACGGGAGTTCTAGGTGGTGGCGGGTCCGTGGCGGACCCGGGGTGGGGACGGGGTTTCCGAGCTTATCCGCCTTTCCCTGTATAAGGCCTGAATTATAACGATTCTCGTTAAGTCAGGAACGGCAGTCTCGGACCAAAGAAAAGGCGGCTCGCCGGGGAGCCGCCTTTTGGCGCTGCTTACCAGCGATACCGCAAGCTGGCCTTGATGGAGCGCTGGTAGCCGAACCAGCACCACGATTCGCCGGAGCACGACGCGATGTACTCCTTGTCGAACAGGTTCTGCACGTTCAGCGCCACCTGCATGCCCTTGAGCGCGGGCGAGGCGCGGCCCAGGTCGTAGTCCAGCATCAGGTCCACCAGCGTGACCTTCGGCACCTTCAGCGTGTTGGCTTCGTTCGCATAGGACGATCCGATGTAGCGCACGCCACCACCAACGCCCAGGCCGGCCAGCGGCCCTTCCTGAAGCTGGTAGCGCGCCCACGCCGACGCCTGTTGCGACGGCAGCGCGGCCGGGGTCTTGCCGGTCAAGTCGAAGCCGGCCGCATTGGGATAGGCCTTGGTGTACTCGTTGTTCATGATCGAGTACGCGGCAATCAGCGACAGTCCGCGCATCGGCTCGGTCTTGGCTTCGAGCTCGATGCCCTGCGTGCGCAGCTCGCCCGCCTGGATCGAGCAGCGGCCGCCGGCCGTGCCGCACACGTGCGTCGGATCCGGATCGGTGGTCGTCATGTTCTCGCGGCGGATGTCGAACGCCGCGAACGTGAGCAACGTGGCCGAACCCGGCGGCTGGTACTTGATGCCCACCTCGTACTGCTTGCCCTCGATCGGCTTGAACGGCGTGTTGTTCCAGCCCGTGCCCGACTGCGGCTCGAAGGATTCCGAATAGCTGATGTACGGCGCCACGCCATTGTCGAAGTTGTAGATGGCGCCGATCCGGCCCGAAAAGGCTTCCGCTTTCAGCTTGGACGGGGTGACACGGCCGGAAGCGATGGCGGTCGTTTCACCCACGTTGCGCGACCAGTCATAGCGCCCGCCCAAGAGGAACGACAGACGGTCGATCTTGATCTGGTCCTGAAAGTACACGCCCGTCTGGTACTGCGTGGTGGACGCGTCGCTGGAGAACGCCGGCACCGGAATGTTCTGGAAGTTGTCCGGGTTCTTCACGTACAGCGGGGGGGCCGAGCCAAAGCCCGACAGCGTGTCGGTCTTGACGTGCTGATAGTCAAAGCCCACCAGCACGTTGTGGCCGATCTTGCCCGTGTTGAACCGCGCCTGCAGGTTGTTGTCGATCGTCAGCGCGCCAACGTCCACGTCCGTCGCGATGGAGGCGCGCTGGTGATACAGGTAGGTCGGGTCGGTGTATCCGTAGTAGTTGGTCATCGCGCCGTAGACGCTTCGGTACTTGGCGTCCGAATGCGTCCAGCGCAGGCTTTGCGACGCCTTGAAGGTGTCGTTGAAGCGATGGTCCAGGATGTAGCCCAGCGAATAGCTCTTGCGGTCGCTCTTTTCGAAATTGGCGTCGCCGTCGTAATAATCGGCCGGCAGACGGAAACCGTCGGGCGCGCGCAGCAGCGTGCGCATTGCCGGCACGGCGCCGTACGAGCCCATGTCGGGATCGTGCTGGAAATTGGTCAGGATGGTCAGCGACGTGTCCGCATTGGGCTTGTACGCGAACGCCGGCGACACGAAGTAGCGGCGCTCCTTGGTGTCCTGAACCTGGCCGTCAGACATGTAGCCCGAGCCCACCAGGCGGTACAGGTATTTGCCCTCTTCGTCGATGGGGCCGCCGAAGTCGAAGTTGGCGCGGCGGAAGTCGTAGTTGCCGACCTGCAGCTCCACTTCGCGCAGCGGCTCTTCCAGCGGACGCTTGCTGACCTGGTTCACCACGCCGCCCGGGCCGCCCTGCCCGTACATCACCGACGCCGGGCCCTTCAGGACGTCGACGCGCTCGAGGCGGAAGGCGTCGACCTGCGGCAGCGCATCGCGGCCGCCGAACACGCGCAGCCCGTCCAGATAGGTGGACGCCGAGAACCCGCGCACGTTGAACTGGTCCAGGCGGGTCGCCGTGGCGCCGCGGGACTCGGTGGCAACGCCCGCCGTGTAGCGCAGCACCTGGTTCAGCGTCTGCGCGCCCTGCTCGGTGATCTGTTCGCGCGTGACCACGGACACCGACTGCGGCGTCTCGATCAACGGGATGTCGGTCTTGGTGGCGCTGGCGCTGGCGGTGGCCACATAGCCCACCGTGGGCGCAAAGGCGCTGTCCGACATGCCCGTCACCGTCACCGGCGCGAGCGTGTGCGTGTCGCCCGTGGAGACCGGCGCGGGCGCCAGCGTCCAGGTGTTGCCCGACTGCGCGCGCGCCTGCAGGCCGCTGCCCGCCAGGATGCGCGAGAAGCCCGCGCCCACCGTGTAAGAACCATTCAACCCATCCGAACGCCGGCCGCGCACCAGCGCCGGGTCGAACGACAGCACCACCCCGGCGCTGCGCGCGAACTGGGTCAGCGCGTCGGCCAGCGGCCCTGCGGGAATCTGGTAGCTGCGCTGGCCATTGGCGGTGGCTTGCGCACCTGCGGCAGGCGCCGGCTGCGCCCAAGCCGCCGGCGCACCGGCAAACAGCGCCCCGGCGCAGGTCGCGGCCAGCACAGCGTTACGGCCGGCGGTCATCGGTGTGCGCAGGCGCGGGTGGATTGAAGCGGACACAAACATCTCCCTGTACGGTGGTTTCTTTCTGCTTTCCGTACGGGGATGCAAAACCTGCAATGCGCCGGCAAGAAAATATGTAACTCAGGCGCCGCTGGGGCCAACCTGCAGCCAGTACTGCGTGCGGCGCGTCACCGCGATGGGCAATGTGTGTTCCAGCGCCTTGAGCGCGCGCTCGGCGTCGTCCAGCGGAAACACGCCCGACAGCCGCAATGCCGCCACCGCGGGATCAACGCGGATCACGCCCACCCGCTGGCGCGCCAGGTGCTCGGCAAAATCGTCCAGCCGCCATTCCTTGGCCACCACCATCCCGTCCACCCACGCCAGGCGATCCGGGTCCGACGCGCCACGGCGGACCTCGCCGTCGTCGGCGTAGGCAAGCCGTTCACCGGCGCTCAGTTGCGTCATCACGCCCTGGCGCAGCAGCGCGACGCTGCCTTCATATACGCCCACGCGCGAACCGTCCGCCGTGCGCCGCAGGTCAAACCGCGCGCGCTCGGCCCGCAGTTCGCCGTAGCCGGTATCCACACGCAGCGCCTGCACGCCCGGGCGCGGCTCGGCCTGCACCAGCATCTCGCCACGCAGGAGGTCGATGTCGCGCGCGCTGCCGCTGACGTTGACGCGCACCGCGGTATCGCTGTTCAGCGTGACGCGCAGCCCGTCCGCCAACGCCAGCGCACGGCGCTCGCCCACGCCGGTGCTGTAGTCGGCGACCAGCCGTTGCCACGGGGCATGGCGGTAGCCCGCCCACCCAGTGGCAGCGATGCCCGCGCCGGCCAGCAGACAGCGCAGCGCGGCGCGCCGGCCGTGCGAGGCAGGCGCATTCAGCGCCGAGTGCGCCAGGGCCGCCGGCACGCGGCGCGCATTGCGGCCGATGTCCTGCAGCTGATCCCACGCCACGCGGTGCGCGGGGTCCTGGGCCAACCAGGCCCGGCAGGATTCGTGGTCGCGCGCATCGTCAATGCCCGATTGCAGGCGCGCCCACCACGCGATGGCCTCGCGCACCACGGCATCGGTCGGGCGGGCGTCCACAGGCGCGCCGTTGGCCGCGTCAGGCATGGATCGCGGCATAGCACGCGGACATCGCGCGCACCATGTACTGCTGCACCGAACTCAGCGACACATCGAGGCGTTCGGCGATCTCGGGATACGTCAGGCCATCCAGCTGCGACAAGAGGAAAGCCGCGCGGGCCTTGGGCGGCAGGCCGTCCAGCAGGCGATCCAGCTGAACCAGCGCCTGCAGTTGCTCGGCCTGCGCCTCGGGCGATGGCGCATAGGATTCGGGAACGGTGGCCAGATAGGCCAGATACGCATGCTCCAGCGCGGCATGCCGCTGGTGATCGACCACCAGGCCTTTTGCAATGGTGGTGAGCAGCGCGCGCGCCTCGCTGGCGCGTACCTGCTTGCGGCCCTGGATCACCCGGACAAAGACGTCCTGGGCCAGGTCTTCCGCGCGGTGTTCGCAGCCCAGCTTGCGGCGCAGCCACCCAAACAGCCACGGGCGGTGATCGCGATACAGGCCATCGACAGGCGCGACCTGGGCGTCGACGCACGGGACCGATGAGGAAAGCAAGGTGGAAGACACGGATTGAGACTGCGGCGCTGAACCAAAAGTCCCAAAATCTTAATTGATAATGACTTGCATTAACAATGATTGCGCCCACCCAGCCCCTGAAATGAGGACCGGATGAGGCTTTACTACAACGTCACGGCCAGACGGCGTTCGGATTCCAGGTACTCGCGCGACTGCATTTCCAGAATGCGCGACACCGTCCGGTGGAACTCGTTGGCCAGCGCGCCTTCCGTGTAGATCTCTTCGGGCTCGCATTCGGCCGACATGATGAGCTTGACGCGGTGGTCGTAGAACACGTCGATCAGCCAGGTGAAGCGGCGCGCCTCGGACGCCTGGCGCGGACCCATGCGCGGCACGCCCGACAGGATCACGGCGTGGAAGCGGTTGGCCAGTTCCAGGTAATCGTTCTGCGACCGTGGACCGCCGCACAGCGTGGCAAAGTCGAACCACACGACCGAGCCGCCCAGCGCCAGCGCGCGGATCTCGCGATGCTCGATGCGCAGCACCGGATCCTGCGGCGGCGTGTCGGCCAGCGCATCGAAGGCCGCCTGCAGCGCCTTCTGCGCGCTCTCGTCCAGCGGCGTGTGATAGCTCTGCACCTGCTCCAGCGAGCGGCGGCGGTAATCAATACCCGCATCCACGTTCATGACATCCATGCGCGACTGGATCAGCGCAATGGCGGGCAGCACGCGGTCGCGGTGCAGACCATCGGTGTACAGCGTGGACGGTTCGTAGTTGGACGTCATCACGAAGGACGTGCCGTATTCGAACAGCTTGAGCAGCAGGCGGTGCAGGATCATCGCGTCCGCCACATCGGACACGTGGAATTCGTCAAAGCAGATCAGCCGGTAACGCTTGGCCACGCGCTTGGCGACCTCGTCCAGCGGATCCTGCATGCCCTTCACTTCCTCGAGTTCGCGGTGCACGCCGCGCATGAACTCGTGAAAGTGCAGACGCGTCTTGCGCACGACGGGCACGGTGGCATAGAACGCGTCCATCAGGAAGCTCTTGCCGCGGCCCACGCCGCCCCACAGGTACACGCCGCGCGGCACGTCGGGACGGTTCAGCAGCTTTTTCAGCGCATTCGAGCGCATCGACTTGAACTTGACCCATTCGTCGTAATAGCGCTGCAAGCGGTCGATCGCCTTCTTCTGCGCGTCGTCGGGCTTGTAGCCGCGTTCGGCCAATGCGTGTTCGTAGTAGTCGCTGACGTTCATAGGGGAACCGGATCAAGCTGAAGGGAATAAAGAAAAGGGCGGGTCCTGGAACCCGCCCCCGGTCTTGCAGAAGTCAGACGCGGCTTAGAAGTTCAGCGCGCGCTTGTCCACGGCCAGAGCGGCTTCCTTCACGGCTTCCGACAGGGTCGGGTGCGCGTGGCAGATGCGGGCGATGTCTTCGGCGGCGCCGCGGAATTCCATGATGGTCACGGCTTCCGAGATCAGTTCCGAGGCCATCGGGCCCACGATGTGCACGCCCAGGACTTCGTCGGTCTTGGCATCGGCGATCACCTTGGCAAAGCCGGTGGTGTCACCCAGCGCGCGGGCGCGGCCGTTGGCCAGGAACGGGAAGCTGCCGGCCTTGTACTCGCGGCCTTCGGCCTTGAGCTGCTGCTCGGTCTTGCCGACCCAGGCGATTTCCGGCGAGGTGTAGATGACCCACGGCACGGTGTCGAAGTTGACGTGACCGTGCTGGCCGGCGATACGCTCGGCAACCGCCACACCTTCTTCTTCGGCCTTGTGCGCCAGCATCGGGCCGCGCACCACGTCGCCCACTGCCCAGACGTTCGGCAGGTTGGTCTTGCAGTCGCCGTCGACGGCCACGAAACCGCGCTCGTCCAGCTTGAGGCCCACGGCGTCGGCGTTCAGACCGCCGGTGTAGGGCACGCGGCCGATCGAGACGATCAGCTTGTCCACGACCAGCTTCTGCTCGGCGCCCTTGGCGTCGACGTAGGGCACGGTCACCGACTTGGCGGTCGCCTTGATCTCACCGATCTTGACGCCCATCTGGATGTTCAGGCCTTGCTTGGTGAAAGCCTTGAGGGCTTCCTTGGCCACTTGCCCGTCGGCGGCGGCCAGGAATTCCGGCATCGCTTCCAGGATCGTGACTTCGGAACCCAGGCGGCGCCACACGCTGCCCATTTCCAGGCCGATCACGCCGGCGCCGATGACGCCCAGCGTCTTGGGCACGGCGCCGATGTTCAGTGCGCCGTCGTTGGACAGCACGACCTTTTCGTCGAACGGCAGGCCGGGCAGTTCACGCGCCGACGAGCCGGTGGCGACCACGACGTGCTTGGCAACCAGGTCTTCCTCGGCGGTGCCGGTGACCTTGATGGCCCAGCCGCCTTCCACCTGGCCGCTGAACGCGCCCTTGCCGTGGAAGAACGTGACCTTGTTCTTCTTGAACAGGTACAGGATGCCGTCGTTGTTCTGCTTGACCACCGTGTTCTTGCGGCCGATCAGCGTGTCGAGCTTCAGGCTGACGCCCTTGACTTCGATGCCGTGCTCGGCGAAGTGGTGGTTGGCTTGCTCGAAGTGTTCGGACGATTGCAGCAGCGCCTTGGACGGGATGCAGCCGACGTTGGTGCAGGTGCCGCCGGGAGCCGGGCCGCCTTGGCCGTTCTGCCAGGCGTCGATGCAAGCGACCGACATGCCGAGCTGCGCGGCGCGGATGGCGGCGATGTAGCCGCCGGGGCCTGCGCCGATCACGACGACGTCAAATTGTTTGGACATAGTGTTCTCGCGAATGAGGGATGAAGAAGCGCACTTCCTGCCCAGCGCAGTCGGGCTGCGGGCCGGCGGGGAGCCGGCCCGGGCGCCGCGCGACCAGCAGGTCAGGCGCGGCGCCGGTCAGGGGCGTCGAGATTACAGGTCCAGCAACAGGCGCTGCGGATCTTCCAGGGCGTCCTTCATGGCGACCAGGCCCAGCACGGCTTCGCGGCCGTCGATGATGCGGTGGTCATAGGACAGGGCCAGGTAGTTCATCGGGCGGATGACGATCTGGCCGTTTTCGACGACGGCGCGATCCTTGGTGGCGTGCACGCCCAGGATGGCCGATTGCGGCGGGTTGATGATCGGGGTCGACAGCATCGAGCCGAACACGCCACCGTTGGAGATCGAGAACGTGCCGCCGGTCATTTCTTCAATGCCCAGCTTGCCGTCGGCAGCGCGGCGGCCGAAGTCGGCGATGGTCTTTTCGATGTCGGCGATGGACAGCTGGTCGGCGTTGCGCAGGATCGGCACCACCAGGCCACGCGGGCTGCCGACAGCGATACCGATGTCGAAGTAGCCGTGGTAGATGATGTCCTTGCCGTCGATCGAGGCGTTGATCAGCGGGTACTTCTTCAGCGCGGCAACGGCGGCCTTGACGAAGAACGACATGAAGCCCAGCTTGATGCCGTGTTCCTTTTCGAACTTGTCCTTGTACTTGGCGCGCAGGTCGATCACGGCCTGCATGTTGACTTCGTTGAACGTCGTCAGGATGGCGTTTTCTTGCTGCGATTGCAGCAGGCGCTCGGCGATGCGGGCACGCAGGCGGCTCATCGGCACGCGCTGTTCCGGACGGCCATCCAGCGACAGCGTGGTCGGGGCGGGCGCGGCGGCGGCCTTGGCCGGTGCGGCCTTGGCGGGAGCGGCGCTGGCGGCCAGGGCGTCGCCCTTGGTCACGCGGCCGTCACGGCCCGAACCCGCCACGGAAGCGGCGTCAACGCCCTTCTCGGCCAGGATCTTCGAGGCGGCGGGCGAAGCGACGCCGGCGGCGGCCGTCGAGGCCGGTGCCGCAGCGGCGGGCGCGGGAGCAGCGGCGGCTTGCTCGGCGGCCTTCGGGGCTTCAGCCGGCGCGGTGGCGGCGGCGCCAGCCTTGGCGGCGGTGTCGATGCGGGCCAGCACTTCGCCCGAGGTCACGGTGCTGCCATCGCCCTTGACGATTTCAGCCAGCACACCCGAGGCGGGGGCCGGCACTTCCAGCACGACCTTGTCGGTTTCGACTTCGATCAGGATTTCGTCGGCTTCAACGGCAGCGCCCGGCTGCTTCTTCCAGGTCAGCAGGGTCGCTTCGGAAACGGATTCGGAAAGTTGGGGAACGACGACGTCGGTAATAGCCATTTTGTTTATTCCGTAGAGAGTATGTTCTTGTCACGCGGCGCGGCAAGGTTCGAAACGGTGTTCCGGAACACTTGCCGCCCGCGGCGCGTGCATCAAGTAAAGGTTACTTCGTCAACATGACCTTGAACTTGGGCGCGAAGGCCGTCTCGATCAGGGCCTTCTGCTGCTCCTGGTGCTTGGCCAGGTAGCCCACGGCCGGCGATGCCGACGCGGCACGGCCTGCGTAGCCAAGCTTCTGGCCTTCGACCATGTTCTCGTACACGTGATGCTGAACGTAGAACCAGGCGCCTTGGTTCTGGGGCTCGTCTTGCACCCAGATCACTTCGGTTGCCTTGGGGTACTTGCGCAGTTCGGCTTCGAACGACTTGTGCGCAAACGGATACAGCTGCTCGACGCGGATGATGGCGACGTTGTCGGCGCCACGCTCGCGGCGGGCGTTGACCAGGTCGTAGTACACCTTGCCCGAGCAAGCCAGCACGCGCTTGACCTTGCCGGCGTCGATGGCCTCGTCGACCTCGCCGATGACCGGGCGGAAGCTGCCGCCGGCCAGATCGGTCAGGGGCGAACCGGCGTCCTTGTTGCGCAGCAGCGACTTCGGCGTGAACAACACCAGCGGCTTGCGGAACGGGCGGATCATCTGGCGGCGCAGAACGTGGAAGATCTGCGAAGCCGAGGTCGGCTGAATCACTTGCATGTTGTTGTCGGCGCACAGCTGCAGGAAGCGCTCGATGCGGCCCGACGAGTGCTCGGGACCCTGGCCTTCGTAGCCGTGCGGCAGCATCAGCGTCAGGCCCGACTGGCGGCCCCACTTGGCTTCGCCGGAGCTGATGAACTGGTCGATCACGACCTGGGCGCCGTTGACGAAGTCGCCGAACTGGCCTTCCCAGATGACGAGCGTGTTGGGCTCGGCGCTGGAGAAGCCGTACTCAAAGCCCAGCACAGCCTCTTCGGACAGCACGGAGTCGATGACGGTGAACGGGGCCTGGCCTTCCGACACGTTCTGCAGCGGAATGTAGGTGCCGTCGTTCCAGCGTTCGCGGTTCTGGTCGTGCAGCACGGCATGGCGGTGCGTGAACGTGCCGCGGCCCGAATCCTGGCCGGTGATGCGGATGGCGTAGCCCGAGGACACCAGGGTCGCGAAGGCGAGGTGTTCGCCCATGCCCCAGTCCAGGTTCATTTCGCCCTTGGCCATGGTGCGGCGGTCGTTCAGCAGCTTGGCGACCAGCGGGTGCACCGTGAAGCCTTCCGGCACGGTGGTGATGCGTTCGCCGATGCGCTTGAGTTCAGCCAGCGGCACGGCGGTGTCGGCCTGGTCGGTCCACTTGGCGCCCAGGAACGGCGACCAGTCGATGGCGTACTTGCTCTTGTAGTCGGTCAGCACCGGTTCGATGGTGCGCTGGCCGTCTTCCATGAGCTGGCGGTAGTCCTTGACCAGCTGATCGGCTTCGCCGTCGGCCAGCACGCCTTGCGTGGTCAGCTTGTCGGCGTACAGCTTGCGCGTGCCGGGGTGGTGGCCGATGCGCTTGTACATCAGGGGCTGCGTCAGCGACGGGGTGTCCTGCTCGTTGTGGCCCAGCTTGCGGAAGCAGACGATGTCCACGACGACGTCGTGGCGGAACTGCAGACGGTAGTCCAGCGCCAGCTTGGTGACGAACACCACGGCTTCGGGATCGTCGCCGTTGACGTGGAACACCGGGGCTTCGATCATCTTGACCACGTCGGTGCAATACAGCGTCGAACGCGAGTCACGCGGGTCGGACGTGGTGAAGCCGATCTGGTTGTTGATGACGATGTGCAGCGTGCCGCCCGTACCGTAGCCGCGCGTCTGCGCCAGGTTCAGGGTTTCCATCACGACGCCCTGGCCGGCAAAGGCCGCGTCGCCGTGCACCAGCACCGGCAGCACTTGCTTGCCTTCGGTATCGCCGCGGCGTTCCTGGCGGGCGCGTGCGCTGCCTTCGACGACGGGGTTGACGATTTCAAGGTGCGACGGGTTGAACGCCAGCGACAGGTGGACGGGGCCGCCGCGCGTGGACAGGTCGCTCGAGAAGCCGTTGTGGTACTTCACGTCGCCGTCGGTCAGGCCTTCGGCGTGCTTGCCTTCGAACTCGGCGAACAGGTCGCCGGGCATCTTGCCCATGATGTTCACGAGCAGGTTCAGGCGGCCGCGGTGGGCCATGCCGACCACGATTTCCTGGACGCCGTTTTCACCGGCGTGGTTGACCACTTCGTCCATCGAGGCGATGAAGCTTTCGCCGCCTTCCAGCGAGAAGCGCTTCTGGCCGACGTACTTGGTGTGCAGGAAGCGTTCCAGGCCTTCGGACTCAGTCAGCTGCTGAAGGATGTGGCGCTTTTCTTCCGCGGTGTACGTGGGCGCGCCCAGCGTGGTTTCCAGGCGTTCCTGGATCCAGCGCTTGGCGGCGGGGTCGGAGATGTGGGTGAATTCTGCACCGATGCTGCGGCAGTAGGTGTCGCGCAGCGCCTTCAGGATGTCGCGCAGCGTCATCGTGCTGGCGGTCGTGAAGTAGGTGTTGGTGGCCGAGTACGTCTGGTCCAGATCGGCTTCGGTCAGGCCGTAGAAGGCGGGATCGAGCTCGGGGATCGGCGGACGTTCCTGGCGCTTGAGCGGATCGAGGTCGGCCCAGCGCGAACCCAGCGAACGGTAGGCGGCAATCAGCGATTGCACCGAAACCTGCTTGCTGGCCACGCTCAGGTCGGGTTCGGCGCAGCGTTGCACGAAGGCATTGGCCTTGGCGCGCTGGGCGAACGATTCGACGATGGGAGCGTGGGCCTGGTCGCGAGTGGATTCCTGGCCGTCGGTTGCGGGAGCGTGCTGCAATTGGTCGAAATATTCGCGCCAGTTGTCAGGTACCGAACCGGGGTTATCGAGGTAGGCTTCGTAAAGCTCCTCGACATACGGGGCATTACCCCCAAAGAGGTAAGACGTGGATAGAGATTCTATTTCCGAAGACATATCGCTTCACCTTTACGAGTGCTTCACTCGAGACGATGCAGGAAAACCTTCCGCGACACGGGCTTCCCGTTAGGCGGATAGCAGGGGCAGAAGGCGCGTACAAGCCTTGAAAGCCTATGGTCGAGAAGTATAACCCTTTGAGTTTATGGGCGTCTTCCTGCATTTCTGTGACGCAAAAGGCCTTTCGGAATGCTGTCATGCGGCAACGGAATGTCCGTCCAACCCCTTCTATTGCGCCGTCTACGCGCCACCAAAATCCGTCAATGCAAAATGCGGCAGCGCGTCATTTCAAATAACAGAAAAGATGAGTGTTGCGTTTACGCGTCGTCAAACCGGCAGCGCGGTGGTCGACATGATCTCTTTGAGCACGAAAAAAGTACGAATCTGGCGTACGCCGGGCAGCTTGATGATCTCGCCCGCATGCAGCTTGTTGAAGCGTTCCAGGTCCCGGATACGCAACATCAGGAAATAGTCGAATTCGCCCGCCACCAGATGGCATTCCAGGCAACCGCTGATGCCCTTGGCCGCTTCCTCGAAGTCTGTGAATGAATCGGGCGTCGAGCGATCCAGCACCACGCCGACGATGACCAGCGTGGCCATGTCGACGTCAGCGGGCTCCAGCAACGCGACCGTCTTTCGGATGACGCCTTCGCTCTTCAGCCTTTCCACGCGCCGCAGGCACGCTGCAGGGCTCAGATGCACGCGGGCGCTCAAGTCCAGATTGGTGATCTGCGCATCGTCCTGAAGAATGCGCAGGATCTGGCGGTCGATGCGGTCCAGCGTGAAAACGGCGGTCATGGATAGCGTCCCTAAAAATTTAATTTCGCCGGATTTTTTGTTTTGCAAATATTAGATCGATTAATCGGGATAAACGACCTTTCGATTTGGCGGATTAAAAAAATACGCAATTGACCCCTCAACCCCATGATTTCTATGATTTTTGCGAACCCCGCCGCAACGCCGGGCCCGCCAGGATCACCAGGAGCCACCATGGATCTGCAACGTTTTCCCCGTCATCGCCTGACCTTTGGCGATACCCCGATCGAAAAGCTGGAGCGCTTGTCGCAGCATCTGGGCGGCAAGGTCGAGATCTACGCCAAGCGTGAGGACTGCAATAGCGGCCTTGCCTTCGGCGGCAACAAGCTGCGCAAGCTCGAATACCTGATTCCGCAGGCGCTGGAACAAGGCTGCGACACGCTCGTCACGATTGGCGGCATCCAGTCCAATCACACGCGGATGGTCGCGGCGGTGGCCGCCAAACTGGGGTTGGCCTGCGTGCTGGTCCAGGAGAACTGGGTGGACTATTCCGATGCGGTCTACGACCGCGTCGGCAACATCATGATGAGCCGCCTCATGGGTGCGGACGTGCGGCTGGTCGATCAGGGCTTTGACATCGGCTTTCGCCGCAGTTGGGAAGAGGCGCTGGAAGAAGTGAAACGCCGCGGCGGCAAGCCCTATGCGATTCCGGCGGGCGCGTCCGATCACGAATTAGGCGGGCTGGGCTATGTAGGCTTTGCCGAAGAAGTGCGCCGCCAGGAAGCCGAGCTGGGATTCAAGTTCGACTACATCGTCGTGTGCGCGGTCACGGGCAGCACGCAGGCCGGCATGGTGGTGGGTTTTGCGGCCGACGGCCGCGCCGATCGCGTCATCGGCATCGATGCGTCCGCCACGCCGGACCAGACCCGCGCGCAGGTCCTGCGCATCGCGCGGCGCACCGCCGACCTCGTCGGCTTGGGCAAACCCATCGAAGACAAGGACGTGGTGCTGGACACGCGCTACGCCTATCCGGCATATGGCCTGCCCTCAGCCGAAACCAACGACGCCATCCGCACGTGCGCTCGGCTGGAAGGCATGATGACCGACCCCGTGTACGAAGGAAAATCCATGCAGGGGATGATGGACATCATCCGCAAAGGTGAAATTCCCGCCGGCTCGAGGGTTCTGTATGCGCACCTGGGAGGGGTGCCGGCGATCAACGCCTACAGCTTTCTCTACCGCAACGGATAGCGGCGGATTCGGCGTCACGGGGTGGCCTTGCGGGGACTTGCGTTGACATTGCAGCCCTGCCCGCCCGCCATGGGAAACCCATGGCGGCGCGCCGCTGCCGCCACGATCAGCGTCGCCGCCAGCAACAGCACCAGCGCGGGCGCAAAGGCGGCGACGCCCACGCCTTCGAGCAGGAGGCCGCCGATGACACCGCCGCCCGCGATCGCCAGATTCCAGGCCGTGACCAGCATCGACTGCGCCACATCGGCCGACTCGCCCGCGGTCTTGGCCAGCGCAGTCTGGAACAGCGTCGGCGCCCCGCCAAACGCCAGGCCCCATGCCGCCACCGCCGTGACCACCACGGCCGGATCATTGCCGCTGAAGCCCAAGACCAATGCCGACAACGCGAACAGCACCGTGCTGGCCAGCGTCATCACGCGCAGGTGGCTGTCGATCAGAACGCCGATGACCCAGAGCCCGATCAACGACGACAGACCGAACACCAGCAACATCACGTCCGTGCGGTCCTCCATACCGCGCGCCGCCAGGAACGGCGCGATGTAGGTATAGAGAATGTTGTGCGCCAGGACGAATGCAAACACCACGAACAGCACCGCGCGCACGCCCGGCAGGGTGAAGACGCGGCGCAGCGGCGCGCGCTTGCCCGCAGCCTGGCCCGCAAAGTCCGGCACCTGGATGCGCACCCACGCCATCAGGATCAGCGCCAGCGCGCTCATGATGCCGAAACACCAGCGCCATCCCACCACGTTGCCCAGGAAGGTGCCCGCCGGCACGCCCAGCGACAACGCCAACGGCGTGCCCACCATCGCGATGGCGATGGCCCGCCCTTTCTGATGCTCCGGCACCATGCGCGCAGCGTAGCCCGCGGCCAGCGCCCACAGCAGCCCGGCGGACACGCCGGCGACGAAACGCGCCGCCATCGTCAGCGCATAGCTGGCGGACACCGTCGTGATGGTGTTGGCGATGACGAAGCCGGCGATCGCGGCCAGCAGCAACGGGCGGCGGCGCACGCCTCGCGTCGCGGCGGTCAACGGTATCGCCGCCGCCAGCGAACCGATCGCGTAGATCGTCACCAGCTGTCCGGCCATCGCTTCGGAAATAGCCAGCCCCGCGCTGATCTGCGGCAACAGGCCGGCCGGCAGGGCTTCCGTCAGGATCGTGACGAAACCGGCCAGCGCCAGGGCCAGCAGTGCTGCAATGGGAAGACGCGCCTCGCGCGCGCCGGGGCCGGAGGCCGCCGCCTGATTACCTGCCATGTTCTGCCTTTTGATTGGCCGGCGGCGGGTGGAAATCCCCGACGCCGGCACGTGTTGTGGGAAGGCAGCCATGTTGGCGGCAAGTGCAGTCCGGGACAATAATGCCGGTGTTCAAAATATATCGGACAAATTGTCCTGAATCGCATCATGGTTGAATCGCTCAGCGCCATTGCCGCCTTCGTGCAAGCCGCCGAAATGCGCAGTTATTCCGAAGCCGCCCGCCATCTGGGCGTGTCGGCGTCGGCGGTGGGCAAGAGCGTCTGCCGGCTTGAAACACGCCTGGGCGTGCGCCTGCTCCATCGCAGCACGCGCAGCATCACCTTGACCGCCGAAGGCGCCGTTTTCCTGGAACGTTGCCGGCGCATCCTGTGCGAGCTCGAGTCCGCCGAACTCGAACTCTCCGAAACGCGCCAGGCGCCGCAAGGCCGATTGCGCATCAGCCTTCCGCTCGTCGGCATGCTGGTCATGCCGGCGTTGACCGCATTCATGCACCGCTATCCCGCGATCGAACTGGACGTGGATTTTTCAGATCGTCTGGTGGACGTCATCAACGAAGGCTTCGACATCGTGATGCGCACGGGCGAGCCGACGGACTCGCGGCTGGTGTCGCGCCCGGTCGGCAACTATCGTCTGCTGCTTGTCGCCGCGCCGGGCTATCTGGCCAGCCGCGGCACGCCGCGCGGTCCGGCCGACCTGCAGCATCACGCCTGCCTGCAGCACCGATTTCCCAGCACCGGCAAGCTTGAACCGTGGCCGCTGAAGCGCGACGCAGGCATGGCCGAATGGACAGTGCCCGCGTCGATGGTGTGCAACACGTCCGCGGCCCTCCTGGATGTGGCAGTGGCAGGCCTAGGCATCGCGTGCCTGCCCGATTTTCTGGTGCGGCCTGCCTTGCAGCGTGGCGAACTGGTTTCGGTGCTGGACGCCCATGTCGAACACCAAGGCACATTCCGGCTGCTGTGGGCGTCCAGCAAGCATCTGGCGCCCAAGCTACGGGTATTTATCGACTTCATGGGCGAGGAATTGTTCAAGGAGCGCGACGCCGCGCCAGTATGAAAACCGCGGCGTAGGGCATTCGCCGATGGCCGGCGGCTGGTATTTGATGTACATACTTTGTATACATGATCAGACCCGCGTCATCACGCGACCGATCATCCCCCTTCCTGCGACCGCCGATGCCCCTCTACGACACCACGCTGCCCTACCCCCGCGACCTCGTCGGCTACGGACGCAATCCGCCGCACGCGCAATGGCCGGGCAACGCGCGGATCGCCGTGCAGTTCGTGCTGAACTACGAAGAAGGCGGCGAGAACAGCGTGCTGCATGGCGATGCCGGCTCCGAGCAGTTCCTGTCCGAGATGTTCAACCCGGCCAGCTATCCGGACCGGCATCTCAGCATGGAAAGCATCTACGAATACGGGTCACGGGCGGGCGTGTGGCGCATCCTGCGCGAATTCGAGAAGCGGCAACTGCCGCTGACGGTGTTCGGCGTCGGCATGGCCCTGCAACGCCATCCCGACCTGACGGCAGCCTTCGTCGAACTGGGCCATGAAATCGCCTGCCATGGCTGGCGCTGGATCCACTACCAGGACGTGGACGAGGCCACCGAACGCGAGCACATGCGGCTGGCCATCGACGCCATCACCACGCTGACCGGCACGCGCCCGTTGGGCTGGTACACCGGACGCGACAGCCCGCGCACGCGCAGGCTGGTCGCCGACGACGGCGGATTCGAATACGACAGCGATTACTACGGCGACGACCTGCCCTTCTGGATGCAGGTCCGCAAGACCGATGGCTCGACCGCGCCGCAGCTCATCGTGCCCTACACGCTGGACTGCAACGACATGCGCTTTGCGCTGCCGCAGGGCTATTCGCACGCCGATCCCTTCTTCCAGTACCTGAAAGACAGCTTCGACGCGCTCTATGCCGAAGGCACCGAGGCGCCAAAGATGCTCAGCATCGGCATGCACTGCCGCCTGCTGGGCCGCCCCGGACGCATCGTCGCCCTGCAACGCTTTCTGGATCACATCGCACGCCACGACCGCGTCTGGATCTGCCGCCGGCTGGACATTGCGCGTCACTGGAAAGCCACGCACCCCTACACCCCCGACCGTTGAACAGGACGACCATGACCAACAATCTGAACGATCCGAACGCCGAGCCGAGCCCGCGCGAGCGCGTCGGCGAACCCGGAATGGGCAAGGACATCTGGGACTGGCACGAGGCGCTCAGCGTCTACAGCGATCCGGGCTACGCCGAGAAAGGCCAACTCACAGTCACCTATCTGACCGACGCGCACCGCGCCTGCGCCGCGCGCATCTCGCAATGGATGAAGGACTGCGGCTTTGACGAGGTCGGCATCGATGCCGTCGGCAACGTGGTCGGGCGTTACCGTGCCGCGCAGCCCGGCGCACCGGTCCTCATGTCGGGCAGCCATTTCGACACGGTACGCAACGCCGGCAAGTACGACGGCCGGCTCGGCATCTTCGTGCCCATGGCCTGCGTGCGCGCGCTGCACCGCCAGAACCGGCGGCTGCCCTTCGACGTCGAGGTGATCGCCTTCGCCGAAGAAGAAGGCCAGCGCTATCGCGCGACGTTCCTGGGATCGGGCGCCCTGATCGGCGATTTCAAGCCTGAATGGCTGGACCAGAAGGACGCCGACGGCATCACCATGCGCGACGCCATGCTGCACGCGGGGCTGGACATCGACGGCATTGCCGGCCTGCGGCGCGATCCGGCCCGCTACCTGGGCTTTGTCGAGGTCCACATCGAACAAGGCCCCGTGCTGTACGAACTGGGGCTGCCGCTGGGCGTCGTCACGTCGATCAACGGCTGCGTGCGCTATCAAGTGCAGATCCTGGGCCTGGCCAGCCACGCGGGCACGACGCCCATGGACCGCCGGCGCGACGCCGCCGTGGCCGCCGCCGAACTGGCGCTGTTTGTCGAACGGCGCGCCGCCCGCGATGGCGACTCGGTCGGCACCGTGGGCATGTTTGAGGTGCCCAGCGGGTCGATCAACGTCGTGCCGGGCGAATGCCGATTCAGCCTGGATCTGCGCGCGCCCAGCGATACGCAGCGCGACGCGCTGGCGGAGGACGTGCTGGCCGAACTGGCCGCCATCTGCCAGCGGCGCGGCCTGCGTTACGCCCTGGAGGAAACCATGCGCGCCTCCGCCGCGCCCAGCGATCCGCGTTGGCAGCAGCGCTGGGAACGCGCGGTCGACGCGCTGGGCGTACCCGTGCACCGCATGCCCAGCGGCGCGGGCCACGACGCCATGAAACTGCACGAGGTCATGCCGCAAGCCATGCTGTTCGTGCGCGGCCAGAACAACGGCATCAGCCACAACCCCAACGAATCCACCACCAGCGACGACATCGAACTTGCCGCGCAGGCCATGCTGAGCCTGCTCGATGCGCTGGCCAACGAAACCTCGACATAACGCCATGACCGATTACGCCCGACTCGACGCCTGGGTTGACGCCCATTTCGACGAACAAGTCCGCTTCCTGCAGGAACTGGTGCGCGTGCCCACCGACACGCCGCCCGGCAACAACGCGCCGCACGCGGTGCGCACCGCGGAACTGCTGCAGGGCTTTGGCCTTGAGGCCGAAGCGCATCCCGTGCCTGCGCAGGCCGTGCAGGACTACGGCATGCAGTCCATCACCAACCTCATCGTGCGGCGCGAATACGGCCGCGACGGCCTGCGCATCGCGCTCAACGCCCACGGCGACGTGGTGCCGCCCGGAGACGGCTGGACGCACGATCCTTATGGCGCCGAGATCGACAACGGCAGCCTGTACGGCCGCGCCGCCGCGGTCAGCAAGAGCGACTTCGCCAGCTTCACGTTCGCCGTGCGGGCGCTGGAAGCCATCGCCAAGCCGACCCGCGGCGCGGTGGAATTGCACTTCACGTATGACGAGGAATTCGGCGGCCTGCTGGGTCCCGGCTGGCTGCTCGCGCAGGGGCTGACGCGCCCCGACCTCTTGATCGCGGCGGGCTTCAGCTATGAAGTCGTCACCGCGCACAACGGCTGCCTGCAGATGGAGGTAACGGTGCACGGCAAGATGGCCCACGCCGCCATTCCCAGCAGCGGCGTCGACGCCCTGCAAGGCGCCGTCGCGCTGCTCAATGCCTTGTATGCGCAGAACGCGCAGTACCGCAAGATCACGTCGCAGGTGCCGGGCATTTCGCATCCGTACCTGAACGTGGGGCGGATCGAAGGCGGCACCAACACGAACGTGGTGCCGGGCAAGGTCAGCTTCAAGCTGGACCGCCGCATGATTCCCGAAGAAAACGCCGCCGAGGTCGAGGCCGGCATCCGGCGCATCATCGAGGAAACCGCAGCGTCATGCCCCGGCATCCGCGTGGACATCAAGCGGCTGTTGCTGGCCAATTCGATGCGCCCGCTGCCGGGCGCGCAGCCGCTGGTGCAGGCCATCCAGCAACACGGCGAGGCCGTGTTCGGCGAACCCATTCCGGCGATGGGCACGCCGCTGTACACCGACGTGCGCTTATACGCCGAGGCCGGCATCCCCGGCGTGATCTACGGCGCAGGTCCGCGCACGGTGCTGGAATCGCACGCCAAGCGGAGCGACGAACGTGTCGTTCTGGAAGACCTGCGACGCGCGACGAAGGTCATCGCGCGTACGCTGGCGGATCTGCTGCAACCGGGCACGGGTGTCTGACACCCTGTTCTACGCCAGCCGCATCACCCGGCGCCAGAACAGCACCGCCACCAGGACGAACACGGCCAGGCCCAGATAGGACGCCATGCCGGCGAAGTCTTCACCAACGATCGCCAGCGGCGCCTCGGACCCCGCTGCCCCGATGATCGCGGCCATCAGCACACCCACCAGGCTCTCACCCACGATCAGCCCGGAAGCGAGCAGCACGCCGCGGCGGTTGGCCGCTTCGGCATAGCTGTCATAAGGCTGGCCGGCGGCGGCAGCGCGGCGGCGCAGCGCGCCTTCCAGCAGCCACGCCAGCAGCGCGCCCGCCACGATGGGCGCGGCCACGGTCGGCGGCAGGTAGATGCCGATGCCCACCGCCAGCACGGGGATGCGCGCAACCTTGCACGTGCGCTTCAGAATTTCATCCACCACGATCAGGGCCACGCCGACAGCCATGCCGATCAGGATCATGGTCCAGTTGAGCTGGTGGGTGAAGATGCCGCGCGTGATAGCGAGCATCAGCGTGGCCTGCGGCGCCGACAGCGCCTGCGACGGGTCCATGCCCTCGCGCGGCATCGCGTCCGCGAAACCGTACGCGTTGTACAGCAGCTCCAGCACTGGCGAGATCACCGCCGCGCCCACGACGCAGCCGATCAGCAGCGCAACCTGCTGGCGCCACGGCGTTGCGCCCACCAGCCAGCCGGTCTTCAGGTCCTGCAGGTTGTCGTTCGAAATGGACGCCACCGCCACCACGGCCGACGTGCTGAAGATCGCCAGCGCGATCGCCATCTGCACGCCATTTTCCAGCGCCATCAGATCGCCGCCCACGCCCAGCATCAGCACCGACACCAGCACGATGGCGACGATGCCCACGCCGGAGATCGGGCTGGTCGACGAACCCACCAGGCCCGCCATGTAGCCGCAGGCGGCCGCCACCAGAAAACCGAACACAAACGCGAACAGCACCGCATAGGCCACCAGCTTCCAGATGGCGCCCGACGACAGCGGCGTGCCGGACAGGAACACCTGGAACGTGAAGACCAGGATCGCCACCAGCACCAGCGTCACCGCCGAGATCCAGCCGGCCGACAGGTCACGCTCGGTGCGCGGCGCCGCCCCGGTGCGTGCGGCACCCTCCTTGGTCAGCGCCGAAAACGACGCTTTCACGCCGCGCGCCATCGGCACGAACAGCGTGGCCAGCGTCCAGATCGCGCCCACGGCGATCACGCCCGCGCCAATGAAGCGCACCTGCGAGGACCACAAGCCTGTGGCGTACGAAGCCAGCGTCGCCCCGGCGGGCATGTCGCCCATGGCGGTCAGGATGGGCACCGCGATGCCCCACGCAATCACCAGGCCCGTCAGCATCGCCAGCCCGGCAACGATGCCGATCAGATAGCCCGCGCCCAGCAGCGCCAGCGAAAAGCCCATCGGCAGGCGGAACACCGCGCCGCCCAAAGCAAACCAGCCGCTCACGCTGTCGCCCAGGACCCGCAGGCCGTTGGCCGCAAAGCTGACCACGGCCGCCGCGATGCCGCCGGCGACGATGTCGCCCATGCCGGTGGCGGCGGGTTTGGCCGAGGCGCCCGCGGCGTCCTGCGGCTCGTCCTGCGCGCGCTCGGCGCTGCCGACGCGCAGAATCTCGGCCGCCGCCACGCCCTCGGGATACGGCAGGTTGCTCTGCACCACCATCACGTGACGCAACGGAATCGTGAACATCACGCCCAGCATGCCGCCGGCCGCGCAGATGCCCAGCGTCTGCCAGAACGGAAAGCCCTGCCAGTGGCCCATCATGACCAGCGCCGGCAGGATGAAGATGATGGCCGACAGCGTGCCGGCCGCCGAAGCCTGCGTCTGCACCATGTTGTTTTCAAGGATGTTGGCGTCCTTGAACATGCGAAGGACGGACATCGAGATGACCGCCGCCGGGATGGCGGACGAAAACGTCAGGCCCACCTTCAGCCCCAGGAACACATTCGAGGCGGTAAAGATGACGGTGATCAGCGCGCCGAGCAGGACGCCGCGGAACGTAAGCTCCGGCAGCGTGACCTCCGGCGGAACGCGGATGGGCTCAGTCATGGGTTTCTCCCTATTGATAGCCGCGAATTCTAGCGCCTGGCCGTCCACACCGTGGTCACCAGCCGTAAGCACGATGCGGCGGTAGAACCTGCCGTGGCGCGGGACCCTGGCGAAAGATTATGCTGAAAGCGCCGGATTTGCCCGGGAATTTCGATGCCTCATGCCTGGCGCATGGGTCTAGGATGAGGATAAAAACAGGAGACGACTTACCATGCTCGACCCTCGCCAGCCTCTTTCCGCATCGGCCCGCCAAGACGACGCCGACCCCGCAGAAACCGCCGAATGGCGCGAAGCGCTGCAGTCCCTGCTGGAGGCGGACGGGGCCGATCGTGCCGGCTATGTGCTGGACAGCGTGCTGGGTCATGCCGCCTCGCTCGGCCTGCGCGCCAACAGCCAGACCCGCACCGCATACCTGAACACCATTCCCGCCGACCAGGAACCGCCCTTCCCCGGCAATCTGGCCGTCGAAGAACGCATTGC
This sequence comes from Achromobacter sp. GQ309, assembly GCF_059759315.1. Classification (NCBI taxonomy): domain Bacteria; kingdom Pseudomonadati; phylum Pseudomonadota; class Betaproteobacteria; order Burkholderiales; family Alcaligenaceae; genus Achromobacter; species Achromobacter sp. GQ309. The sequence goes on along the minus strand of NZ_JCAXDP010000003.1, from coordinate 490,931 downwards.
CCGCATCAACCGCTGGAACGCGCTGGCGATGGTGGTGCGCGCCAACCAGGCGCATGGCGAACTCGGCGGCCACATCGCCAGCTATGCATCTGCCGCCGACCTGTTCGAGGTCGGCTTCAACCATTTCTTCCGGGCGCGGGCGGACGGCAATCCCGGCGACATCGTCTACATGCAGCCGCACTCTGCGCCCGGCGTGTACGCGCGCGCCTTCCTGGAGGGCTTTCTGGGCGAGGACGACCTGGCGCACTTCCGCCAGGAAATCACGGCCACCACGCGCGGCCTGCGAGGCCTGTCGTCCTACCCCCACCCGTGGCTGATGCCCGACTTCTGGCAGTTCCCCACGGGTTCGATGGGTATCGGCCCCATCAACGCGATCTACCAGGCGCGCTTCATGCGCTACCTGGAGCACCGCTCCCTCGTGCCCGGCGCCGACCGCAAGGTGTGGGGCATTTTCGGCGACGGCGAAATGGACGAGCCCGAATCCATCGCGGCGCTCACGCTGGCCGCGCGCGAAAAGCTCGACAACCTGATCTTCGTCGTCAACTGCAACCTGCAACGCCTGGACGGTCCCGTGCGTGGCAACGGCCGCATCATCGACGAGCTGGAAACCCTGTATGCGGGTGCCGGCTGGAACGTCATCAAGCTGGTCTGGGGCAGCGACTGGGACGCCCTGCTGCGCCGGGACACGGGCGGCGCGCTGGCCCGCGCCTTCGCCAACACCGTGGACGGCCAGTTCCAGACCTTCGCGGCCAACGACGGCGCCTTCAACCGCGCCCATTTCTTCAACCAGAATCCCGAACTGGCTGCACTGGTGGCCGACTGGTCGGACGAAGCCATCGACCGCCTGAGCCGGGGCGGCCACGACATGGTGAAGATCCACGCCGCTTACCACCGCGCCGCGCGCCACCGCGGCCAGCCCACCGTCATCCTCGCGCAGACCAAGAAGGGGTTCGGCATGGGGACGGCCGGCCAGGGCAAGATGACCACGCACCAGCAGAAGAAGCTGGACGACGAGGCGCTGCTCGCCTTCCGCGACCGCTTCGCCCTGCCGATTTCCGACGCCGACTGCCTGGCGCTCAAGTTCTACCGGCCCGCCGACGACAGCGCCGAGCTGCGCCACCTGCAGGCGCGCCGCGCCGCGCTGGGCGGCTACATTCCGCGCCGCAACGCCGAGGCCCCGCGGCTCGCGCCCCCGGACGCAGACCAATGGGCGCGCTTCGCCCTGGCCGCAGACGGCAAGGAAATGTCGTCCACGATGGCCATCGTGCGCATGCTCACCGCGCTGCTGAAAGACGCCACCGTGGGTCCGCGCATCGTGCCCATCGTTGCCGACGAAGCCCGCACCTTCGGCATGGCCAACCTGTTCCGGCAGATCGGCATCTATTCCGCGCAAGGCCAGCTCTATGAACCCGAGGACATCGGCTCGGTGCTGTACTACCGCGAGGCGCGCGACGGCCAGATCCTCGAAGAAGGCATCACCGAGGCCGGCGCGATCTCGTCATGGACCGCGGCCGGCACCAGCTATTCGGTCAATGGTCTGCCGATGCTGCCCTTCTATATCTATTACTCGATGTTCGGATTCCAGCGCATCGGGGACCTGATCTGGGCGGCCGCCGACCAGCGCACCCGGGGCTTCCTGATCGGCGCCACGTCGGGCCGCACGACGCTGGGCGGCGAGGGGCTGCAACACCAGGACGGCTCCAGCCACATCATGGCCGCCACCGTCCCCAACTGCCGCGCCTACGACCCGGCCTACGCCTACGAGGTCGCCGTCATCGTCGAACACGGCATGCGCCGCATGCTGGACGAGCAACGCGACGAATTCTTCTACCTGACCGTCACGAACGAGAACCTGGCGCAGCCCGGCATGCCCGAGGACCCGGCCACGCGCGAAGGCATCCTGCGCGGCCTGTACCGGCTGCGGCCCGCGCGCGGCAAGGCGCAGGTCCGCCTTCTGGCCGCCGGCCCCATGCTGCGCGAGGCCGAGATGGCCGCCACCCGCCTGCAGGACGAATTCGGCGTGGACGCCGAGGTCTGGAGCGTCACCAGCTATTCCGAGCTGGCCCGCAGCGGCCGCCAGGCTGAGCGCGCACGCGTGCTGGGCCTGGACGCGCCCGACGATCAGGACTGGGTGCGCACCTGCCTGGGCGGCAGCGACGCGCCCGTGATCGGCGCCAGCGATTACGTGCGCGCCGTACCCGAACAGATCCGCGCGTACGTGCCCGCGCCCTACCGCACGCTCGGCACCGACGGGTTCGGCCGCAGCGACACCCGGGCCCGGTTGCGCGATTTCTTCGAGGTCAGCGCGGACTGGATCGTGCTGTACGCCCTGGACACCCTGGGCAGGCAGGACGACACGCGCGCACTGCGCGAATCCCTGAATGCCGGCAGCCGCCAGGCGCCGCCCTGGGAGGTCTGACTCTCGTCCACCGAACCTCGACCATCGGACCGATGCAGCGCTGGTGTTTGCTTGATTAAAAGCTAACCAACGCGAACACTCGCTGCAGTGCAGCAACCAAGCACCCGCGCTTTCTGGTGAAATACGGGTGTTCCCCAAGCATTTCGCAAAGAATACGGCGGGCCGCGAGCCCGCCGTTTGTCATCCCGATTTTTCATCCCGATTTTTCATCCCGTTTTTTTTCCGTTAGCCCTTTCAGGCCCCGATCCCATGGACGAAACTCTCACCAAACTGGCGTTGGACTACCACGCCTATCCCACTCCCGGCAAAATCTCGGTCACCCCGACCAAGACCCTGGCCAACCAGGACGACCTGTCCCTGGCCTACTCCCCCGGCGTGGCTGCGGCTTGCATGGCCATTTTCGACCAGGGCGACGACGCCGCCTCCAAGTACACGTCGCGCGGCAACCTCGTGGGCGTGATCACCAACGGCACCGCCGTGCTGGGCCTGGGCAACATCGGCCCGCTGGCCGCCAAGCCCGTGATGGAAGGCAAGGGTTGCCTGTTCAAGAAATTCGCCGGCATCGACGTGTTCGACATCGAACTCGCGGAAAACGATCCGGACAAGCTGGTCGACATCATCGCGGCGCTGGAACCCACGCTGGGCGGCGTCAACCTTGAAGACATCAAGGCGCCCGAGTGCTTCTACATCGAGAAGAAGCTGCGCGAGCGCATGAAGATCCCCGTCTTCCACGACGACCAGCACGGCACCGCCATCATCTCGTCGGCCGCCATCCTGAACGGCCTGAAGGTCGTGAACAAGGACATCGGCTCGGTCAAGCTGGCGTGCTCGGGCGCCGGCGCCGCCGCCATCGCCTGCCTGGACCTGCTGGTTCACCTGGGCATCAAGCGCGAAAACATCTTCGTGGTGGACTCGCGCGGCGTCATCTGGGACGGCCGCGACGAAAACATGGAAGCCAACAAGAAGCGCTACGCGCAAAAGACCGACGCGCGCACGCTCGCTGACGTGGTCAATGGCGCCGACGTGTTCCTGGGTTGCTCGACCGCCGGCGTGCTCACCGCCGACATGGTCAAGACCATGGCCGACCGTCCGCTGATCCTGGCCCTGGCCAACCCGGAACCCGAAATCCGCCCCGAAGTCGCCAAGGCCGCGCGCCCTGACTGCATCATCGCGACCGGCCGTTCGGACTACCCGAACCAGGTCAACAACGTCCTGTGCTTCCCCTTCATCTTCCGCGGCGCCATGGATGCCGGCGCCTCGCGCATCACCGAAGAAATGAAGCTGGCGTGCGTCAAGGCCATCGCCGATCTGGCGCAGGCCGAGCAGAACGATGAAGTGGCCCGCGCCTACGCCGGCCAGGAACTGTCGTTCGGCCCCGAGTACATCATTCCGAAGCCGTTCGATCCGCGCCTCATCGTGCAGATCGCCCCGGCCGTGGCACAAGCTGCCGCCGACTCCGGCGTCGCCGCTCGTCCCATCGAAGACATCGAAGCCTACCGCCAGAAGCTGATGGGCTTCGTGTACCACTCGGGCCAACTGATGCGCCCGCTGTTCGCCCAGGCCAAGAAGGCGCCCAAGCGCGTCATCTACGCCGACGGCGAAGACGAACGCGTCCTGCGCGCCGCGCAGACGGTCGCCGACGAAAAGCTGGCGTTCCCGATCCTGATCGGCCGTCCCGCCGTCATCGAGATGCGCATCCAGAAGGCCGGGCTGCGCCTCGTCGCCGGCCAGCACTTCGAGATCGTCGATCCCGAAGACGACAGCCGCTTCAACGAAACCTGGAACGCGTACTACCAGCTGAAGGGCCGTGAAGGCGTGACGCCGGCCATCGCCAAGGCGATGATCCGCAAGCACAACACGCTGATCGGCGCGATGCTGCTGCGCCGTGGCGACGCCGACGCGCTGCTGTGCGGCGTAGCCAGCAAGTACGACAACCAGCTCAAGTACATCGACGAAATCATCGGCAAGAAGGAAGGCCAGACGTACGCCGCCCTGAACGTGCTGATGCTGCCCGACCAGACGCTGTTCGTCACCGACACGCACGTCAACGAGAACCCGTCGGCCGACGAAGTCGCCAGCATCACCATCCAGGCCGCCGATGAAATGCTGCGTTTCGGCGTCGTGCCCAAGATCGCCCTGCTGTCGCACTCGAACTTCGGCAGCCGCGTCACGGAATCGTCGCGCAAGATGGCCGCAGCGCGCCAGATCGTGCAAGACCGCGCGCCCGATCTCGAAGTCGACGGCGAAATGCACGCTGATGCCGCCCTGTCCGAAAAGATCCGCGTCCTGGCCTACCCGGACAGCACGCTGAAGGGCCGCGCCAACCTGCTGGTCATGCCCAATCTGGACACGGGCAACATCACGTACAACATGCTGAAGATGACCGGCAGCAATGGCGTCGCGATGGGTCCGATCCTGCTGGGCGCCGCGCGTCCCGTGCACATCCTGACCACCAGCGCCACCGTGCGCCGCATCGTCAACATGACGGCGCTGGCCGTGGTCGACGCGCAGCAGGAAGCCGCTGAAGAAGCCAAGAAGCGCCGCCGCTGATCGCACCGTCTCGCTGCAGACACGCGGGCGCCCCTGAACGGGGCGCCCGTTTTATTTCGGGATGGTAAAACCTAGCTTGTCCTTTACCCTGGAGACGACATGCTGGCCGATGCAATGTATGCCTGGTTCCACTATCTGGCGATCTTCGTACTCGTGGTGGTCCTGACCGCCGAAGCCGTCCTGCTACGGCCCGACCTGACGCCGGCCGGCGTGAAGCGCCTGATCATCTACGACCGCCTCTACGGCGTGTCCGCAATCCTGGTCCTGGTCACCGGCGTGCTGCGGCTGACCTTGGGCGCCAAAGGCGCGGCGTTCTACATGGGCAACCCCTGGTTCCACGCCAAGATCTCGCTCTTCGTCGTCATCGCGCTCTGTTCCATCCCGCCCACGCTCACGTTCCTGCGCTGGGCAAAGCAACGTCGCCAGCAGCTGGAGTTCGTCCCCGCCCTGCCCGAGATCAAGCGCGCCCGGCGCTGGGTGATGATCGCCTCGCACCTGTTCATCTTCCTGCCGCTCTTCGCGGTGCTGATGGCGCGCGGCATCGGCTATTGACGCATCCGGCGGCTGACGCGCCCGCTCAGGGGCAGCGCGCCCGGGCCGGGCGCTCCGGCTCCTTGCCGTCAATGATGAAGGTATCGAAGCGGATCACGCCCGCCGCTTCGTTATCCACGATGTCCACGACCTCGCCTTGCAGCGTCTGCAAGACGGACTTGCCCTCGGGCACATCCTCATGGCCGGCGCGCTTGGCAGCCTGCCCGTTCCACGGCGAGAAAACCAGCACACCGGGATACGGTTCGCGCTCGCCCGCGGCCTTGCGCCGCGCAGTCTTGAATTGCGTGCCGGCGGGGTAGGTCAACCCGCCGAACGGGGTGCTGCAGGCGAGCTCCGCATCCGTGACCCGCAGCACTTCGCGCGACGCATCCAGATAAAGGCTCGGCCGGCTCAGGTAAAGCCCGAACACCTGCACGGCAGTCGTGCCATTCACGCTCACCCGCCAACGGTCCGGGTCGCGCGAACCATCGGTATAGACGGTGCCGTCAGACCCTCGCAGCACAGCCCCCGGCGCGATCTCCAGGTCTGCGGGCCGGTTGCCGTCCGCCAGCACACATTGTTCAAACGCCTTCAAGGCGCCATCGGGCATCACGTCGAACTCGATGTCCTGCGTGGCATCGCAACGCCAGCCCTGCACGTCCTGCACACCGGCGCCGCGCAGAATGACCGATCGCGGATGCCTGCCCAGCAGCGCATACGTGTCCTTCTCGTATTCGGCATCGAGATAACGCCGCACGAACGTCGCGTTCACACCCAGCATGGACACCGCCTGCGGAAAGCTGGCCTCGACGTAGGTGTCGAGTTTTCCTTCGTCCTGCAGTTTCAACCGCGTACCGGCAGGCATCGTGACACCGCTCACTGTCGTGGCCTGCTGCAACGTCACATTGCGTGCCGCTTCGCCGCGTTCGATCTCCCGCTCGATCTGCCACATCATGGCCTGGAACCACGCATAAAAGCCGAATGGCACCAACAGTGCCACGCACAGCAACGCCGACGTCTTCCAGTATTTGCGAACCGTGCGCCGCGCGCCGCGGCTGATCGCCAGAACCAGCCCCCATCCCAGCAGCAACAGTCCTGCGAAGAAGCCGGCGGTAAGCAAGATGAAAAAACTGGCGCTGGGAAGTGCTATCGGAATCATGGCGGTGATGCTATCCGCAAAATTACTCTGTGGCGAATTATCAGAATTTTATTAAAGACACCACTTCTCAGACCGAATGTAATGACCCCTGTCGACGGAAACACACCCTGAACCGCTGAAAAACACCGTCGGCAAATCGTTTTTCAGCCCTTTTTGACAGACATCAAATCATGAAATCCAAGGTGTTCATTGCGCTGGCCATCAGCGCCTTCGCTTCCACTTCGCAACTGGCGTTCGCCGCCGACGGCACGATCAACTTCACCGGCGCAATCTCCGCCAACACGTGCACCATCGACGGCAACGGCAGCGGCAACAAGAATTTCAACGTGCTCATGCCCTCGGTCGGCGTCGACGCCCTGACCACGGCAGGCCAAACGGCCGGTACCACGCCCTTCACCATCCGACTGACGGCATGCACCCCGGACACGGGTACGGTCCACACCCTTTTCGAACCCGGCTCCAATGGCAATGCCGCAACCGGCAACCTGACAATCGGCGCGGGTGGCGCAAACAACGTTGAAATCCGCCTTCTGAATGGCGACGCAACGCCCATCAACGTCACGGTGGCCGACGAAGCCCAGAACTCCAAAGCCGTTTCCCTGAGCAGCGGCGAGGCCTCGCTCAATTACCTGGCCCAGTATTTCGCACTCGGTCAGGCCAGCGCCGGCCACGTAACCGCCACCGCCAAATACACCATCATTTACCAATAAGCCGCCAGGCTTGGCCTCTGCAATGCCTTGAAGCCGCCCGGATCAGTAGTCAAGACCCACCGTTATAGTCCGAGGAATCCGATGAACCCATTCAACGTAGTTATTGCCGCCACCGCGTTGGCAGGCTGTATTTCCGCCGCAGCGCCGGCCACCGCATCCGTCGTCATTGGCGGCACTCGCATCATCTACGAGGCCGGGCAGGCGGAAGTCAACGTCAAGCTCAAGAACGAGGGCAGCCAGCCCGCCCTCACCCAGGCCTGGATCGACAAGGGCGACGCCAAGGCGGCGCCGGGATCCATCCAGGTGCCGTTTATCGTGACCCCGCCCGTCACCCGGATCGACCAGGGCAAGGGCCAGACCCTGCGCCTGATGCACACGGGCGAACCGATGGTCCAGGACAAAGAGTCCGTATTCTGGCTCAACGTGCTGGAAATTCCGCCCAAGGACAAAGCCAACCAGAACCTGCTGCAGATGGCATTCCGCTCGCGGATCAAGCTGTTCTATCGGCCCGCAGGGCTCAAAGGCAAGGCCGAGGACGCGCCCTCGCAAGTCAGTTGGCGCCTGGTCAAGTCCGGCAACCGCAACGCCATCGAAGCCAGCAATCCCACGCCGTATCACGTCACCTTCATTGAGGTAAACGTGGCAAGCAACGGCAAGCGCGCCAAGTTCACCGACGGGGACATGATTGCCCCGGGCGAAAAAAAGATCCTTCCCCTTGTGGGCGACGTGGTCCAGGGCGCAAATGCCGAAGTCACGTACCGCTTCCTGAATGACCATGGCGGCGCGGTCAAAGGCGCCCGGTCCGTCAGCGCCACCTAGCACGACACAAGCATTACCGGCCCGGATCGACCGGCCGGCTGTCTGCTCACCCATCCCACTCCCGACGCCAGCAACGCGGCACGATCGGCCGGCATCAGCCTGCCGGCAGCGCCGCGCCTGATCACGCCCCTGCCCATCATGGAACGTCTTGCCACCACGCCGCATTTCGCGCTCGCCGCGATCACGCTAAGCCTGCTCAGCGCAACTGCCTGGGCCGCAGGCAGCACCGAGCTCGCCGCCATGGAAGCGGACGTGGAGTTCAACGATGCCTTTCTGGGCGGCGCGAACGTGGACGTCAGCCAGTTCTCGCGCTCAAACAGCGCAATCCCGGGCACCTACCGCCTCGACGTGCTGGTGAACGACCGCTGGCTGGGTCGTTCTGACGTGCGTATCGATAAATCGTCTTCCGCAAACGCGCCGCTTCAGGCGTGCTTCGATCAGGCGCTCGTGGAGCTGGTGGGCATCGATCTTGCCAAGGTTGACGCCGCGGGCGCCGGACGGTTGTCGGGCGACCAATGTGTTGCGCTGACCGACCTGGTGAAGGAAGCGCGCGCGGAGTTCGATGCGGGCGAGCAGCGGCTGATCGTGACGGTGCCGCAAGCGTCGCTGGTCCGGCAGGGCCGCGGTTTCGTGGACCCCAAACATTGGGACGAAGGAGTGCCCGCCGCGCTTCTGAATTACAACGCCAACTTCTACACCTCTCGCGCCGATGGCAAGGCTTCGACGCAGAGTTTTGCGGGCCTGAATGCCGGCGCGAACTTGGGCCCCTGGCGCCTGCGTCACACCGGCAACGCGACCAAGGACAGCAAGCGCGGCCTGCAGTATCAAAGCGTGCAGACGAATCTGCAGCGCAACATCACCGGCATGAAAAGCCAGCTGGTCATCGGCGACGCGTTCACGGACCGGTCCACTTTCGACAGCGTCGGGTTTCGCGGCGTACAGATGTCCAGCGACGATCGCATGTATCCCGAATCGCAGCGCGGCTTTGCGCCTACCCTGCGCGGCATCGCCAACACCAACGCGCGCGTCCAGGTCCGCCAGAACGGCAACATCATTTACGAAACCACCGTGGCCCCCGGCCCGTTCATCATCGACGACCTGTATGCCACCGGATACGGCGGCGACCTGGAAATGGTGGTCAACGAAGCCGACGGCCGTGTCCTGGTCTCCCGGGTTCCTTTCTCTGGCGCCGTGAATTCCTTGCGCCCGGGCGTGACCCGATACAGCGTGACCGCGGGCCAATACCGCACGCCGCAGACGGCCGATCGGCCGTTGATGGCGCAAGCGACCGTGCAGCATGGCATCAACAATCTCGTGACCGCCTACGGCGGCCTGACCGCGGCCCAAGGCTACGGCGCCGTATTGGGCGGCGCCGCGTTGAACACGGACTTCGGCGCGTTTGGGCTGGACATCACGCAGGCGGCCACGCGCCTGCCCAAAGAAAAGAACCGCAATGGACAAAGCGTCAAACTTAGCTACTCCAAGTTTCTGGAGCCCACCAGCACCAGCCTCACCCTGGGCGCCTATCGCTATTCCAGCCGCGCCTACCTCAGCATGGCCGACGCCATGGAACTGCGATCCCGGCAGGAGCACGGGCAAGGCGCAGGTCAATATGGAACGCAGCGCGGCCGCCTGCAGGCGACCATCAACCAGAAACTGCCGCAGGGTTATGGGTCCGTCCATTTCACCGGATCGACGCAGGATTACTGGGACAAACCCGGCCGCGATACCCAGCTCCAGGCCGGTTACAGCAACAGCTACAAGAACGTGAACTACAGCGTGTCGGCGACGCGTCAGCTCAACGTGGGTACGCAGAAGTGGGACAACCAGGTCATGCTCAACGTGGGCATTCCGCTGGGCCGCAACCAGAACCCGGTCTACGCGTCGACCAGCATGCAGAAGGGATCGGATGGTTCGGGCAGCATCCAGCAGTCGGTGGCGGGAGCCCTCGGCGCCGGCAACGCGTTCAACTATGGCGTGAGCGCCGGGCGCGCCATGTCGTCAAATGGTCCAGCCAACACCAACATCGCGGCAAACGCCTCGTACCGCACGCCGGTGGCGGCCGTGTCGGCCAACGCCAGCACCAGCTCGAACTACACGCAATACGGTGCGGGCCTTTCCGGCGGCGTTGTGGCGTATGGCGGCGGCGTCGTCATGACCCCGAACTCCGGCGAAACGATCGCAATCGTCGAGGCCAAAGACGCTGCCGGCGCCCGGGTGCTGACCAGCAGCGGGGTGCGCCTGGATTCCAAGGGCCGCGGCGTCGTATCGACCTTGACGCCCTACGCCAGAAACAGCATCGAGCTCGACCCTAAGGGCCTGCCTCTGAACGTCGAACTCAAGGCGACCGAACAACATGTGGCCCCCACCGCCGGCGCGGTGGTTCGGCTGAGCTTCGAAACCGAAAGCGCTGGAAGCGCGGCGCTGCTGACGGTTGCCACGCGCAGCGGCGAACCCCTTCCCTTCGGCGCCGACGTGCGGGACGCAGAGGGCAACAGCGTGGGTGTCGTGGCACAGGGCGGCCGCATTCTCGCGCGCGGACTGAAGAACAAACAAGGTGTCCTGACCGTGAAATGGGGCGCGAACGATGGCGAAACCTGCACGTTCGGTTACGCCCTTCCCGAGCAGCGATCCAAGGCCGAATCGCTGCCTCAGGCAACCGGCCTGCTCTGCGAAGAGACGGCGCCCCGCCTGATCGCCAAAAACTGACGACGAGAACATTGATGAAAAAGACCATCCTGCTTGCCGGGGCCACGCTGATTGCCCTGCTGGGTTCCACCACCTCGTGGGCCGCCTCAACCTGCACCCAGACGATAAGCGCGGTTTCCGTGAATACGCCGCCGCACATCACAGTACCTCGGGATGCCGCCGTTGGCACGGCCCTCACCGACTGGCTGACGACCGATTCCACTGCCGACTGGTTCAAGTGCAACGTTTCCGGAGGGGCCACCACGGGCACCGGTATGCGCGCCCTGATTCCCAGCGCAGGACAGACGAAGGTGGTTGACGGAGTTACCTACGAGGTCCATGCGACGGGCGTCGACGGCCTCGGCATCATCATCGGCGCCCGGAGCTTCATCAACGGCTGCAGTTGGTCGGCATTCCAAGCCCTCAGCCGGAACTGGAGAACAAGGGCATGCAACATGCAAGGCGCCGTCACCAACGGCGGACAGCTACGCGCGATGTTCGTTAAGACCGGGCCGGTTGCCACCGGCATTGTTTCGCCGATAACCATTGCATCCACCGCATCGTTCTCGAATGAAGTCGGCAGCATTCTCACCCAGGATCCCGGCCTCGAGATCAATTTCGTCACCATGGCGGTGTTGCTGTTCTCGCAGGCATGCACCACGCCCGACGTTTCCGTGCTTCTCGGATCCCCCAAGGCATCCGTCTTCAAGGGCAAAGGGACATCCAGTGAGCCGGTTCCATTCGATATTTCGTTGAATGGCTGCCCGGCGGGAATGAGCGCCATCCACTACCAGATCGACGCCGTCACGCCCGTCCTGGACGCCGCAAACGCGGTCATCGGGCTGGACGCGGCCTCATCCGCGACGGGCGTAGGCATCCAGTTGCTGGACGGAGACGGAAATCCGGCTGTGCTGGGCGCCAAGCTGCCGTTTACCGGCTACAACAGCGCGTCGGGCGGCAGCTTCAAGATCCCCTTGCGCGCGAAATACCGTCAAACCGGTGACAAGGTCACGCCCGGTTCGGCTAACTCGGCAGTGACTTTCACGATGAACTATCTGTAGCTGCCAGCGCAAGGCGCCAAAGAAAAACGCCAGTCGGCGCTGAGCTGACTGGCGTTTTGCCGGAAGGCGTCGCCCTCCGGAGGGGCGTAGCGAATTAACGCTTGTCCATCGGGGGCACGTCGCGCGTGACCGAACCGGTGAACAACTGACGGGGACGGCCGATCTTGTAGTCGGGATCCGACAGCATTTCGTTCCACTGGGCGATCCAGCCCACCGTGCGGGCCAGCGCGAAGATGGCCGTGAACAGCGAGGTCGGGATGCCGATGGCGCGCTGGACGATACCCGAGTAGAAGTCCACGTTCGGGTACAGCTTGCGCTGGACGAAGTACGGATCCGACAGGGCGATGCGTTCCAGTTCCATGGCCAGCTTGAACAGCGGGTCGTTTTCCAGGCCCAGGGCCGAGAGCACTTCCTTGCAGGTTTCCTGCATCAGCTTGGCGCGCGGGTCGTAGTTCTTGTAGACGCGGTGGCCAAAGCCCATCAGGCGCACGCCCGAGTTCTTGTCCTTGACCTTCTCCATGAACTCGCCGACCTTGTCGATGCCGCCGTTGGCTTGCAGTTCTTCGAGCATCTGCAGGCAAGCTTCGTTGGCGCCGCCGTGAGCCGGGCCCCACAGGCAAGCCACGCCAGCCGAGATCGCGGCGAACGGGTTGGTGCCCGACGAACCGCACAGGCGCACGGTCGAGGTGGAGGCGTTTTGCTCGTGATCGGCGTGCAGGATGAAGATGCGGTCCAGCGCGCGCTCGACGACTTCATTGACCTTGTAGTCTTCGCACGGCGTGGCGAACATCATGCGCAGGAAGTTGCCCGTGTAGGACAGGTCGTTCTGCGGGTAGATGAACGGTTGGCCTTGCGAATACTTGTACGCCATCGCAACCAGCGTCGGCATCTTGGCGATCAGGCGGATGGCCGAGATGTGACGGTGCTGCGGGTTCGTGATGTCGGTGGAGTCGTGGTAGAACGCGGACAGCGCGCCGACCAGACCCGTCAGGACGGCCATCGGGTGGGCGTCGCGGCGGAAACCACGCAGGAAGAAATGCAGCTGCTCGTTGACCATCGTGTGATGGGTCACTTGCGAGTCAAAATCGGCCTTTTGCTCCTGGTTCGGCAGTTCACCGTTCAGGATCAGGTAGCAGATGTCCATGAAGTCGCAGTTCACGGCCAGCTGTTCGATCGGGTAGCCGCGGTACAGCAGTTCGCCCTTGTCGCCGTCGATGTACGTGATGCCCGATTCGCAGGCAGCCGTCGACATGAAGCCGGGGTCAAACGTGAACATGCCCGTCTGGCCGTAAAGCTTGCGGATGTCGATCACATCCGGACCGACCGTGCCCTTGTAGACAGGGAACTCAATGGGTGCGCTGCCATCCGAGAAGGACAGAGTGGCTTTTTTGTCAGACAGGTTCATGTTTATTCCTCTCAATTAATCAGAGCGCGCGCATCTGGCCAATAATGCCTCGAAGCCTGGGCGTATCCAGCTCGCCTTCGAGGTCCTTACGGGCCAGCAGCAGATCGAGAAGATCGTTGTCTCCCATCTCGAACAGCTGGGTCAATGCGGCCACGTCATCATCGGTAAGTTCAGCCTCGTGGGCATCCAAATACCGGGTGATGATCAAGTCGTTTTCGAGCAGGCCGCGGCGCGCCCGCCAACGCAGTCGCGCCCGCTCCAGTTCAGTCAGCCTGCTCATTCGTACACCTCAAATACACAAAAACTAGACCGTGCGGCGGACCATCAGTTCCTTGATCTTGCCGATCGCCTTGGTCGGGTTCAGTCCCTTGGGACAGACGTCGACGCAGTTCATGATCGTGTGGCAACGGAACAGGCGGTACGGATCTTCCAGGTTGTCCAGACGCTCGCCGGTGGCTTCGTCGCGGCTATCGGCGATGAAGCGGTAGGCTTGCAGCAGGCCGGCCGGGCCGACGAACTTGTCCGGATTCCACCAGAACGACGGGCAGGAAGTGGAACAGCACGCGCACAGGATGCACTCGTACAGACCGTCCAGCTCTTCGCGCGCCTCGGGCGACTGCAGGCGCTCTTTTTCGGGCGGCGGCGTGTCGTTGATGAGGTACGGGCGGATCGAGTGGTACTGATTGAAGAAGTGCGTCATGTCCACGATCAGGTCGCGGATGACCGGCAGACCGGGCAGCGGACGCAGCACGATCGGTTCCTTCAGTTCGCGCAGGTTCGTCGTGCAGGCCAGACCGTTCTTGCCGTTGATGTTCATGGCGTCGGAACCGCACACGCCTTCACGGCACGAGCGGCGCAGGGCCAGGCTGTCATCGACGTCGTTCTTGATGCGCACCAGCGCATCGAGCAGCATCTTGTCGGTGGGCTGGAGCTCGACGTCCAGCTTCTGCATGTAGGGACGCTCGTCCTTGTCCGGATCGTAGCGGTAGATTTCGAACTTGACGATTCTCTTGGTGCTCATAGTAGGCTCAATCCGGACTTAGAAGGTACGCGCCTTGGGCGGGAAGGATTCGACCGTCAGCGGCTTCATCTGAACAGGCTTGTAATCCAGGCGGCTGCCTTCGGAGTACCACAGCGTGTGCTTCAGCCAGTTCTCGTCGTCGCGCGTCGGGTGATCGTCCAGCGCATGTGCGCCGCGGCTTTCGGTGCGGGCGGCGGCCGACTTGATCGTGGCGCGTGCCACTTCGGTCATGTTCGCCAGTTCCAGCGCCTCGACGCGGGCGGTGTTGAACACCTTGGACTTGTCCTTGAAGTAGATGCTGTCGGCTTGCTTGGCCAGATCTTCGATCTGGGTCACGCCTTCGTTCAGCAGGTCCAGCGTGCGGAACACGCCGCAGTGGCGCTGCATCGAGAAGCGGATGGCGTTGCCGATGTCTTGCGTCTTTTCGCCGGACGTACGCGATTCCAGCTTGTTGATGCGGTCCAGCGAGAACTCGACGGCCTGTTGCGGCAGGTCCTGGTGCGCGCGCTGGCGCTCCGGATGCGAGTTAACGATGTGGTTGCCGGTGGCGCGGCCGAACACGATCAGGTCGAGCAGCGAGTTCGTGCCCAGGCGGTTCGCGCCGTGGACCGAGACCGCGGCGCACTCGCCGATGGCGTACAGGCCGTTGACGATCTTGTTCTCGCCGTTTTCGCGCGTCAGCACCTGGCCGTGGTAGTTGGCCGGAATGCCGCCCATCTGGTAGTGGATGGTCGGAACGACGGGGATCGGTTCCTTGATCGGGTCCACGTTGCCGAACTTGATGGCGATTTCGCGGATCGAGGGCAGGCGCTTGTTGATGACGTCGGCGCCCAGGTGATCGAGCTTGAGCACCACGTAGCTGCCGTCCGGACCGCAGCCGCGGCCTTCCTTGATTTCCTGGTCCATCGAGCGCGACACGAAGTCACGCGGCGCCAGATCCTTCAGCGTGGGCGCATAGCGCTCCATGAAGCGCTCGCCATCCTTGTTCAGCAGGATGCCGCCTTCGCCGCGCACGCCTTCCGTGATCAGCACGCCCGCGCCGGCCACGCCGGTCGGGTGGAACTGCCAGAATTCCATGTCCTGCAGCGGGATGCCGGCACGGGCAGCCATGCCCAGGCCGTCGCCGGTGTTGATGAACGCGTTGGTGGAAGCGGCCCAGATACGGCCCGCGCCGCCGGTGGCCAGCACCGTGGTCTTGGCTTCCAGGATGTAGATTTCGCCCGTTTCCATTTCGAGGGCGGTCACGCCCACGACGTCGCCGGCTTCGTTGCGCAGCAGGTCCAGCGCCATCCATTCGACGAAGAACTGGGTGCGCGCGGCAACGTTGCGCTGGTACAGGGTGTGCAGCAGGGCGTGGCCGGTACGGTCGGCAGCGGCACAGGCGCGCTGGACCGGTTTTTCGCCGAAGTTGGCGGTGTGGCCGCCGAACGGACGCTGGTAGATCGTGCCGTCGGGGTTGCGGTCGAACGGCATGCCGAAGTGCTCGAGCTCGTACACGGCGTTCGGTGCTTCACGGCACATGAATTCGATGGCGTCCTGGTCGCCCAGCCAGTCCGAACCCTTGACGGTGTCGTACATGTGCCAGTACCAGTTGTCTTCGCTCATGTTGCCCAGCGAGGCGCTCACGCCGCCTTGTGCGGCCACGGTGTGCGAACGCGTGGGGAACACTTTGGAGAGCACCGCAACGGACAGGCCCGCTTGGGACAGTTGCAGCGAACAACGCATGCCGGCTCCGCCGGCGCCCACGACCACCACATCAAACTGGCGGCGCGGCAGGGATTTCAGGACAGAGACCACGGCTTAAATGCTCCAGAGGATTTGCGCGAAGTAAACGACCGAACCGACCAGCCAGAGGATCGTCAGCACTTGCATCAGCAGGCGCACGCCCACCGACTTGACGTAGTCCATCCAGATGTCGCGCACGCCAATCCAGGCATGCCAGGCCAGCGCAATGAATGCGAGGGTGGCCAGGATCTGGCCAACCGGAAGAACGCCCACGTAGAAATTGAACAGCGCGGTCCAGTGTTCGTACGTGAAGGCCGGCATCATCAGGATGCCGATGAGCAGCACCAGCGTGTACACGGCCATGATGACGGCGGTGATGCGCTGGATGATGAAATCCATGACGCCATAGTGGGCGCCGACGACCAGGCGCTTGGGTCCGTAGTTTTTAGCGGCGGCCATTTACAGCACTCCGAACAGTTTGAGAGCGAACACCAGGGTCAGCGCGAGGCTGACGCCGAACACCACGCCGGCGCTCTTCTTGGAGGACTGCTTGTCGATGCCGATGTGCAGATCCAGGAGCAGGTACCGGATGCCCGCACAGAAGTGATGCAGGTAGCCCCAGACGAGGACGAGGAAAACGAGCTTGACGATCGGGTTGCCGGCGTACGCGGCCACGGCGGCGAACGTCTGCGGTGCGGCCACGCTGGCCGCGAAGAGCGGCAGAATGACCAAGGGAAGACAGAGGAACAACAACGCGCCGCTTACGCGGTGCAGAATGGACAGCTTGCCGGCCAGGGGCAGGCGGTAACTGGCAATTTGCGCAATACCAATATTGCGAAACTGCGGACGTGGCTTGGCAGCGGTGTCGGACATGACGGCCTCGGTGTTTCGGAACTAGGGAATCGTTACGGCTAAATCGCCGCGGCCCTTGCGGGCAAACGCGGTATTTTCGCCCAGAGACGGGTTGGTATCAAATCGTAGGTAAAAAGCTCATCAATTCAGACTATTGCGGTAGTGGTATCGATCGGTCAAGTACAACCCCCGGCGGATTTCCATGGGGCGGTCACCGTATGTGTAAGACACCCGGTCTACCTGCAACAACGGCGTGCCGGCGGCAACATTAAGCAGCGTACAGACTTCAGCCGGCGCGGCGACCGCGCGCAGCTTCTCGTCCGCGCGCACCATGCTGACGCCGAACTCGGATTCAAAAAGGCCATAGAGCGGCGCCTTGTTGGCGGTCAGCAGCTCAAGGGTGAGACCACGGAATATGGAACCGGGGAGCCAGATGTCGTCCAGCACGGTCGGTGTCTGCCCCATGGACAGCAGGCGGCGGATCATGACGACGGTCTCGCCGGCGCGCAAGTCCAGCGCGCGGGCGATTTCGGCGGGCGCGCGGGTGCGGCGGCATTCCAGGATGCGGCTTTCGGCGCGGCCGGCCTCGCCCTCTTCGTCGGGGGCCAGGCGCAGGAAACGGTAGCGCACGCGGGCTTCGTGGTGGGTGGCGACAAAAGTGCCCTTGCCCTGGCGGCGCAGCAGCATGTGCTCGGCGGCCAGCTCATCGACCGCCTTGCGCACCGTGCCCTGGCTCACCTGAAAACGGGCGGCCAGATCGATTTCGCTGGGGATGAGCTCGCCGGGCTTCCATTCGCCGCGTTCGAGGCTTTGGACAAGCAGATCCTTGATCTGGCGGTAGAGCGGACTGAAAGCGGCTCCCTCGCCCGTTGGACGGGCGGCGCGATTGCGTAAGGAGGTTTCGGGCCTAGGCTCTGCCATGGATCTTCTTGAAAGTGTCATGTTTATCCGGATGAATGAGAAGGCAGCACCAAGGGATGCGGACTCATCCGTATGCGCTGCTGCCGCCGGCCTTATGGCTTGATACAGGCGCGCGGCCCAGTGGGCCGCGGCGCATTCGAATAAACGCTCTATTGTGGCATATCGGGAGGCGAGCTGTCCAACGTCTTATGTCTTATATAAGATAGAAGATCAATTGACGCTTACGTTAATTCGATCTAGGATTCAAAGCTGTCCGCGCGACGCGCAGCGCCCCTGGCGGCCGCTTGTTACCGCGCCCAACGATTACACTGATTGGTGAGATTTTTTTCTCGCCAAACCATTACGGAGAACGTCCATGTCCAAGCCTGCCTTGCGTGTCGCCGTCACCGGCGCCGCCGGCCAAATCGGTTACGCACTGCTATTCCGCATCGCCTCGGGCGAAATGCTGGGTAAAGATCAACCCGTCATCCTGCAACTGCTGGAAATCCCCGACGAGAAAGCGCAAAAGGCCCTGAAGGGCGTCATCATGGAACTGGATGACTGCGCCTTCCCGCTGCTGCAGGAAGTCACCGCGCACAGCGACCCGCGCACCGCCTTCAAGGACGCCGACGTGGCCCTGCTGGTTGGCGCCCGTCCGCGCGGCCCGGGCATGGAACGCAAGGACCTGCTGTCCGTCAACGCACAGATCTTCACGGCTCAGGGCAAGGCCCTGAACGACGTCGCCAGCCGCAACGTCAAGGTCCTGGTCGTCGGCAACCCTGCCAACACCAATGCCTACATCGCCATGAAGTCGGCGCCGGACCTGCCCGCCAAGAACTTCACCGCCATGCTGCGCCTGGACCACAACCGCGCCCTGTCGCAACTGGCCGCCAAATCTGGCAAGGCCGTCGCAGACATCGAAAAGCTGGTCGTGTGGGGCAACCACTCGCCCACGATGTACCCCGACTTCCGCTTCGCCACCGTCGGCGGCGAATCGCTGTCCAAGCTGATCAACGACGACGCCTGGAACCGCGACACGTTCATCCCCACGGTGGGCAAGCGCGGCGCCGCCATCATCGAAGCCCGTGGCCTGTCCTCGGCCGCTTCGGCCGCCAACGCCGCCATCGACCACGTCCGTGACTGGGTCCTGGGCAGCAACGGCAAGTGGGTCACGATGGGCATCCCGTCGGACGGCTCCTACGGCATCCCCGAAGGCATCATCTACGGCGTGCCGGTCACGACCGAAAACGGCGAATACAAGCGCGTCGAAGGCCTGGAAATCGACGCCTTCTCGCGTGAGCGCCTGGACTTCACGCTGAAAGAGCTCCTCGAAGAGCGCGACGGCGTCAAGGACCTGCTGAAGTAAGCAGCGTGCAGTAAAAGGATTGGGCCCGTTCATGCGGGCCCAATCCTTAAGCGGGACCGCATTGCGCGCGGCATCTAGAGTGCCACACCGCAGTGCCGCATTGAATACCGCAGTACCGTGAAATACACCTGTCTCTTCGCTCTCTTCGCGAAAGATCTTGCCGCGGGGATTGTCGCGCAGGGGACAGATTTATTTTTCGGACCCGCGATAAGGTCGTGGGCTACCAAGAACAGGAGACAACCATGGCCAGACCCGAATCGCCCGGCGCCCTCTTTCGCCGCGCGCTCGCCGAAGAGAATCCGCTGCAGATCATCGGCGCCATCAACGCGAACCACGCCCTCTTGGCCAAGCGCGCCGGCTATCGCGCCATCTACCTGTCCGGCGGCGGCGTCGCGGCCGGCTCGCTGGGTCTGCCGGACCTGGGCATCAACACGATGGACGACGTCCTGACCGACGTGCGCCGCATCACCGACGTGTGCGATGTGCCGCTGCTGGTCGACATCGACACCGGCTTCGGCCCGTCGGCGTTCAACATCGCCCGCACCGTCAAGAGCCTCATCAAGTTCGGCGCGGCCGCCTGCCACATCGAGGACCAGGTCGGCGCCAAGCGCTGCGGCCATCGGCCCGGCAAGGAAATCGTCACCACCGAGGAAATGGCCGATCGCGTGAAGGCCGCCGCCGACGCGCGCACCGACAGCGATTTCTACCTGATCGCCCGCACCGACGCGATCGCCTCGCACGGCGTGGACGCGGCCATCGAACGCGCGCTTGCGTGTGTGGAAGCCGGGGCCGATGCGATCTTCGCCGAAGCCGCTTACGACCTGCCCACCTACGACCGCTTCGTCAAGGCCGTCAAGGTGCCCGTGCTGGCCAACATCACCGAGTTCGGCAAGACGCCGCTTTTCTCCGTCGAGGAACTGAAGAGCGTCGGCGTGGGCATGGTGCTCTATCCGCTGTCGGCCTTCCGCGCCATGAACAAGGCCGCCGAGGCCGTCTACACCGCGATCCGCCGCGACGGCCACCAGAAGAACGTCGTCGACCTGATGCAGACGCGCGAAGAACTGTACGACCGCATCGGCTATCACGAATTCGAATCCAGGCTGGACGCGCTCTTCCAGAAGGGCAAGGCCTAGTTGCGCAACGTCAGGCGCGCGCCGCGGCAGACCCGCGGCGGCGCCCGCCCCCATTGCATCTTCCATCGCGTAAGGAAAGGAGTAGAGACATGAGCACGGCTCCCAAGAAGCAAGAAGCCAAATCGGACGCCAAGCCGGAAGAAAAAGCCGGTTTCAAGCCCAAGAAGTCGGTTGCGCTGTCCGGCGTGGTCGCGGGCAACACCGCACTGTGCACAGTCGGCCGCAGCGGCAACGACCTGCACTATCGCGGCTACGACATCCTGGACATCGCCGATACCAGCGAGTTCGAGGAAATCGCCCACTTGCTCGTCCATGGCAAGCTGCCCAACAAGGCCGAACTGAAAGCCTACAAGGAAAAGCTGCGCAGCCTGCGCGGCCTGCCCGCGCAACTGCAGGTCGCCCTGGAAGCCCTGCCCGCCGCCAGCCATCCGATGGACGTGATGCGCACGGCCGTGTCGGTGCTGGGCTGCGTGCTGCCTGAAAAGGACGACCACAACACCCCGGGCGCGCGCGACATCGCCGACCGCCTGATGGCCAACCTGGGCTCGGCCCTGCTCTACTGGTACCACTACAGCCACAACGGCCGCGTCATCGACGTGCAGACGGACGACGACAGCATCGGCGGCCACTTCCTGCACCTGCTGCATGGCGAAAAGCCCAGCGACGAATGGGTCAAGGCGATGCATATTTCGCTGAACCTGTACGCCGAGCACGAATTCAACGCCTCGACATTCACGG
Source organism: Achromobacter sp. GQ309 (assembly GCF_059759315.1). Classification (NCBI taxonomy): domain Bacteria; kingdom Pseudomonadati; phylum Pseudomonadota; class Betaproteobacteria; order Burkholderiales; family Alcaligenaceae; genus Achromobacter; species Achromobacter sp. GQ309. Next base: position 469,854 of record NZ_JCAXDP010000003.1, on the reverse strand, counting down.
CCCGCGTCATTGCCGGCACGGGTTCGGACATGTTCTCCGCCATCTCGGGCGCCATCGGCGCACTGCGCGGCCCCAAACACGGCGGCGCCAACGAAGTCGCATTCGAAGTCCAGAAGCGCTACGAAACGCCGGACGAAGCCGAGGCCGACATCCGCCGCCGCGTGGAAGCCAAGGAAGTTATCATCGGCTTCGGTCACCCGGTCTACACGGTTTCCGACCCGCGCAACAAGGTCATCAAGGACGTCGCCAAGAAGCTGTCCAAGAAGGCCGGCACGACCAAGATGTTCGACATCGCCGAACGCCTGGAAACCGTCATGTGGGACGTCAAGAAGATGTTCCCCAACCTGGACTGGTTCTCGGCTGTCAGCTATCACATGATGGGCGTGCCCACCGCCATGTTCACCCCGCTGTTCGTCATTGCGCGCACCGCGGGCTGGTCGGCCCACATCATCGAGCAACGCATCGACAACAAGATCATCCGCCCCACCGCCAATTACGTGGGCCCGGAAGACCAGAAGTTCGTGCCCATCGACAAGCGCAAGTAAAGCCAAGCGGAAGTAAAACCGATCGAGGGCGCGGCATGGCCACCTGTATTCACTTTTCCGAAGAGGTACTGCTATGTCTGCCCCGATCTCGAACGTCCGTCCCGAACCCGACCAGGTCCTGGCCGATATCGCGGACTACGTGCTCAACTACGAAGTCCGCAGCGATCTGGCGTACGAGACCGCGCGCAACTGCCTGATCGACACGCTGGGCTGCGGCCTGGAAGCGCTGGAATATCCGGCGTGCAAGAAGCTGCTGGGTCCGGTCGTGCCGGGCACCGTAGTGCCGCAAGGCGCCAAGGTGCCCGGCACGCAGTTCCAGCTTGACCCGGTCCAGGCCGCGTTCAACATCGGCACGATGATCCGCTGGCTGGACTTCAACGACACCTGGCTCGCGGCCGAATGGGGCCACCCGTCCGACAACCTGGGCGGCATCCTTGCCACAGCCGACTGGCTGTCGCGCACGGCGGTCGCGGCGGGCAAGCCGCCCCTGTCCATGCGCGACGTGCTGACTGGCATGATCAAGGCACACGAAATCCAGGGCTGCATCGCGCTGGAAAACTCCTTCAACAAGGTCGGCCTGGACCACGTCGTGCTGGTCAAGGTGGCGTCCACCGCCGTCGTCGCGCAGATGCTGGGCCTGACCCGTGACGAAGTGATCAACGCGGTGTCGCTTGCCTGGGTCGACGGCCAGAGCCTGCGCACCTATCGACACGCCCCCAACACCGGCAGCCGCAAGAGCTGGGCGGCCGGCGATGCCACCAGCCGCGCGGTGCGTCTGGCGCTGATCGCGCGTACCGGCGAAATGGGTTATCCATCGGTGCTGACCGCCAAGACCTGGGGCTTTTACGACGTGCTTTTCAAGGGACAGCCGTTCAAGTTCCAGCGGCCTTATGGCAGCTACGTGATGGAAAACGTGCTGTTCAAGATTTCGTTTCCCGCTGAATTTCACGCGCAGACCGCCGTGGAATGCGCCATGCAGCTCCACGGTCTGCTCAAGTCCCTGGGCAAAAGCGCCGACGACATCAAGCAGATCCGGATCCGCACGCACGAGGCGTGCATCCGCATCATCGACAAGAAGGGACCACTGAACAATCCTGCCGACCGTGACCACTGCATTCAGTACATGGTGGCCGTTCCGGTGCTGTTCGGGCGCCTGACCGCGGGCGACTACGAAGATGAGATCGCGCAGGATCCGCGCATCGATGCGCTGCGCGCCAAGATCGTCTGCATCGAAGACCCCGCGTTCACGAGCGATTATCACAACCCCGCCAAGCGCTCGATCGCCAACGCACTGACCGTGCAGTTCAACGACGGCTCGGCGCTGGATGAAATCGTCTGCGAATACCCCATCGGCCACAAGCGCCGCCGCGCCGACGGCATTCCGCTGCTGGAGGCCAAATTCCGCACCAACCTGGCCCGTGTGTTTCCACCGCGTCAGCAGCAGCGCATTTTGGCGGCGTCGCTGGATCAGGAGACGCTGGAAGCGATGCCGGTCCACGAATATATGGATTTGTACGTGATCTGAGGGCGTCCGGCTGACGGGAGGTGTAAACGGCAGGCGTCTGCGGCTCACACCGGCGCGCATACAATGCGGCTTTCCTCCATCGGATCGCGCCATGGCCATGCTCTGGGTCAAGACCTTTCACATCGTCTTCATCGCTTCCTGGTTTGCCGGATTGTTTTATCTGCCGCGCATCTTCGTGAATCTGGCGCAGACCTCGGACACTGCTGTCCAGGAAACGCTGCTCGGCATGGCGCGCCGCCTGTACCGCTTCACCACCATCCTGGCGGTCGTGGCCATCATTTTCGGGATGTGGCTGTACGTGGGTTACCGCATCGGCGTGGGCCCGGGCAATGGCTGGATGCACGCCAAGCTCTTTTTCGTGCTGCTCGTCATCGGCTACCATCACGCCTGTGGCCTCATGCTGCGCAAGTTCGAACAGGGCAAGAACACCCGTTCGCACAAGTTCTATCGCTGGTTCAACGAAGTTCCCGTCTTGCTGCTCTTGGTGGTGGTGGCGCTGGTCGTCGTCAAACCCTTCTGATACCCCTACCTTTGCACATTCGCCAGGATTCGTATGTCCTCTGATGAACAGGACCGCCCGCGCAAGACGCTGACGATCAAGAAAACGGCCCGCGACGCCCAAGCCGAGGGCGCTGCCAAACGCACCCGCACCGGCGCCCGCGCGCGCCTGGTCGCGCAGATCGAGCGCGCCCGCGACAACACCGAACGCCAGAAGGACCCCGAGGGCTACCAGCGGCGCCAGGAAGAAGAGGCCCGCAGCGCCCGCAGGCCGTCCGGCGCGGGTCGCGATGCGCCCGCTCGCGGCACGTCGTCGCGTTCGGGGCAGTCGCGGTCTGGTCAGTCACGCCCCGGACAGGCCGAGCGCGGCCAGTACGATCGCGGTCCGTCCGACCGTAGCCCGTACGACCGTGGTCCTTCCGATCGCGGCCAATCCGACCGTCCCTCGGCGCGCCGTGGCGCTTCGGACCGCACCCGCGCGGACGACAGCCGCCGTGGCGACGGGCGCCGTGACGACGGCCGCCGCGATGACAGCCGCCGCGATGACGCACCCGACTCGCGCGCAGGCCGCACGCCGCAGCGCGCGCCGCGCTTGCGTGACGACCAGTACATTGCCCCGGCGACGCCGGCCGGCCGTTTCTACGATCCGTTCGAAGACGACGGCCCCGCCCCCGAATTCGCGCAAGAGCCCGACCACACCGCAGCATCCGACGACGCGCAGCAATCCGATTCCGCGCACGAAGCCGATGCAGATCACGACTGGGATGCCCCACGCGAGCGCGCCGCCCCCCGCGTCGACGTCCGCAGCCGCCGTCCCCGCGAGCCGCGTCAAGCTGAAACCTTCACCGTCTTCGCCCCCTGCCCCCAAGGCCTGGAAGAAGCGCTGACCGCCGAAATGCAGGCCCTCGGCTACGAAGATGCCAAGGCAGGCCGGGCCGGCTGTTCGTTCACGTCGGACTGGTCCGGCATCCAGCGCGCCAACCTGTACTCGCGTCTGGCCACCCGCATCCTGGTGCAGGTGGCGCACGCCGAGATCTCGCACGAAGACGACATCCTGGATCTGGCCCGCGATACGCCCTGGGAACGCTGGTTCGGCGCCGAACAGACGCTGCGCGTGGACACCTCGGCCATCAAGAGCCCGGTGCAGAGCCTGCAGTACTGCAACCTGCGCGCGAAGGACGGCATCTGCGACCGCCTGCGCGAGCTTGAAGGCGAGCGCCCCAGCATCGACACGGTACGCCCCGATGCGCGCGTGCATCTTTTCCTGACGGGTCACACGGCCACGCTGTACCTGGATACGTCGGGCGAATCCCTGTTCAAGCGCGGCTGGCGCCTGGACAAAGGCGAGGCGCCACTGCGCGAAAACCTGGCCGCCGGCATGCTGGCGCTGGCGGGCTGGGATCCGGCGGCGCCGCTGCTGGATCCCTTCTGCGGCTCCGGCACGATTCTGATCGAAGCGGCCTGGATCGCGCTGGGCGTGCCCCCGGGCATCTCGCGCCCGTTCGGTTTCGAACGTCTGCGTGACCACGATGCGTACCGCTGGCGCGACCTGAAGGAAGACGCCCGCGCCCGCATCCTGCCGCAGCTGGACGCGCCGCTGGTCGGCCACGACCTCAATCCCCTGGCCATCGAATACGCCCGCAACAACGCCGAGCGCGCCTGGCTGACGGCCGACTCGATCCGTTTTGAAGTGGGCGACGCCCGCGACGTGACGGCGCCCGCCGACCACGGCTGGATCGTCACCAACCCGCCCTACGGCGAGCGCATGGGCGCGGAGCAGGACGCCGACCTGTGGCGTGACTGGGCCACCTGCCTGAAACGCAATTTTGCGGGGTGGGAGCTGCACGTCATTACCAGCGACCTGACGCTGCCCAACCAGATGCGCTTGAAGCCCAAGCGGCGCGTCCCCTTGCACAACGGCGCGCTCGATTGCCGCCTGTTCGGCTTCGAGCTGGTGGCCGCCGGCTACCGCGACGCCTGAGTGCGTTCTCCCCCCTGCGGCACATGCCGCGGGGGCCGCCCCTTCCTTGATTCCGCCGGCACCCCACGTTGTAAAAGCGCCGCAACATGCGGCGCCTATCTTTGCTTATGGTGCCCGGCCGCGCGGTTTTGGGGCATCATCAGCACCAAGGTGTTGCCAGGTTGCACCAGCTTGAATCGGCCTCTTGCATAGTTTCAGGGTAAACCCCTATAATCCGGGTTATCCCTAGTAGCAAACAACTGTGCAAGCCCGTGGAGGCTATTGTGATCAACCCGAACAACACCATTCGCCTGACCGACGAACTCGAGCGTCAACTGATGCTCCAGGCTATCGAAGAACAATTCCGCCCGCATCCGATGCGGGCGTTGGCTGCAGGCCTGCGCAAGCTGGCCCACGGCATCAAGGCTCTGGCCGGCAAGACGAGCGCCAAGAACGCGCATTCCGTTGCCTAAGCTGGGCTCAGGCCTTCGGGCCTAACGATTTTCCCCTTGGGGGCTGCATAGCCCCTTTTATAGACCCGCCCTCACCGGCGGGTTTTTTTTGCGCGAACGCCGCGCCGAAGCGGCAGTGGCAAGGGTTTGCCCCGCCGCCCGGCCGCCCGAAGGCGGGGCAGCCCCCTCGAGGGCAGCAAGCGCGTATCGCGCGCGGCGTGGGGGGCACACACCTCCACCGGCGTGCGGGCAACAATTTATGGATAATACGCGTCCATGAATGACGCCCACCTCGACGAGACGCCCAATCGGCTGCGCCGGTTTGCCTGCATGATGTACGAAGCCGTCCTGCTGTTCGGCGTCGTGTTCCTCGCGGGTTACCTGCTCGATACCCTCACCCAAAGCCGCAATGCGCTGGAATTGCGGGCCGCCCGGCAGGCGTGGCTGTTCGTGGCGATCGGCGCCTACTTCGTGCTGTGCTGGCGCCGCCGCGGCCAGACGCTGCCCATGAAGACCTGGAACATCCGGCTGGTGGACCGACACGGCAACACGCCGTCAACCGGCCTGCTGATCCTGCGCTACATCCTGGCCTGGCCGCTGGTGCTGGCAGGCGCCGCCGTGGTCTGGGGCGCGGCGCTGGCCACCGGTTGGCCGTCCGTGGATATGTTCATCGTGGCGGCCCCCTTTGCCATCTTCATCTGGTCGTGGTTTGACCCGGACGGTCAGTTCCTGCACGACCGGATCCTGGGCACGCGCCTGCGCAACGCGCCGCAGGCCAAGAAAGCGCGCTGACCGGCACGCTCGGCGGCGCGCGGCCGGTATCGCCGTTTGATGCTTGCCAAGCCGCCCGCTATTTCGCTCGCCTGTTCAGAAAGATGACAGCCGCACGCCCGGACAATGAGGCCCCATTTAATTTACGGCTTCATTCTCACCATGCGCGCATTCCTTTCCCGCCTGTCGCTGGCCCTCGCCAGCGCGCTGTTGTTCCTGCACGCAGGCGCGTCCGCCCAAAACGCATCGGCCCAGCAGGAAATCGAAGCGGCTTCCAAGGCCGCCTTCGCCGCCGCCCGGCAAGGGCCGACCGACGTGACACTGGGCGACCAGGCCACGCTGAAGCTGCCCCAGAACATGTTTTTCGTGCCGCGCCCGCAGGCCGACCGGTTGATGCAGGCCTATGGCAACGGCAAGGATCCTTCTCTGCTGGGCGTCGTGATGCCCAAGAGCGACGACGAGGATTGGGTCGTCACTGTCAATTTCGACAAGGCCGGCTACATCAAGGACGACGACGCCCGTAACTGGAACGTCAACGAACTGCTGGACAGCCTGCGTGAAGGCACCGAGGCGTCCAACGAGGAACGCAGGAAGCGCGGTTTTCCGGAGCTGACGGTGGGCGGCTGGGTGGAGGCGCCAAAGTACGACAGCAATACGCAGCGACTGGTCTGGTCGGTGGCCGCCAAGCACAAGGACGCCGCCGCGGAGGAAGACGCCACGGTCAACTACAACACCTACGCGCTGGGCCGCGACGGCTACATCACCCTGGACCTGATCACCGAAAAGAACAAGGTGCCCACGGACAAGGCCGCCGTGCTGGCGCTGCTGGACAACCTGCACTACGTGGAAGGCAAGCGCTACGCCGATTTCGATGCCTCGAGCGACAAGGTCGCCGAGTATGGCCTGGCGGCGCTGGTGGCGGGCGTCGCCGCCAAGAAGCTCGGCCTGTTCGCGGTGATCGCGGCTTTCCTTGCCAAATTCGCCAAGGTCGGCATCCTGGCCGCGGCAGCGCTGGGCGGCGGGCTGTGGAAGCGCCTGAAGGGCAAGAAGGCCACCGGGCAGTCCTGATCCGCTGGACGGGTGGTGCGTGCGCCTGCCTGGCCGCGCGCGCCGTCACAACCGCGTCATGGATTCGTCACGCGCGCGTCATCGGTAGGTGGTCTCATTCTCAAGCATGACCACAGCCCACAGGGAAGCGACCGTGAACGAGATCCAACCGACGCACTGGCGCGCCCTGTGGATTTCCGATATTCACCTGGGCACTGCCGGGTGCAAGGCGGAATTCCTGCTCGATTTTCTGGATCACAACGACTCGGACACCCTGTACCTGGTCGGGGACATCGTCGATGGCTGGCAGTTGCGCAAGCACTGGCACTGGCCCCGCGCGCACAACGACGTGATCCAGCGCATCCTGCGCAAAGCCCGCAATGGCACTCGCGTGGTATTCATCCCGGGCAACCATGACGAATTCGCCCGCGAGTTCGCCGGATTCGCCTTTGGCGACATCGAGGTCCTGGACGAGGACGTGCACGTCACGGCCAAGGGGCTGCGGCTGCTGGTGCTGCACGGGGACCAGTTCGACGGCGTCATCCAGCACAGCCGCTGGCTGGCGCACCTGGGCGATGGGCTCTACCAGTTTGCGCTGTGGGTCAACCACCATTTCAACCGCCTTCGCCATCGGCTGGGCATGCACTACTGGTCGCTGTCCCAATACCTGAAGCACAAGGTCAAGAACGCGGTGTCGTTCATCACCGACTTCGAGGAGGCGCTGGCCGGCGAAGCCCGGCGGCGTGGGCTGGACGGCGTGGTCTGCGGCCACATCCACAAGCCCGAACTGCGCGACGTGAGCGGCATCCTGTACTGCAATGACGGCGACTGGGTCGAAAGCCTGTCGGCGCTGGCAGAAACGCACGACGGTCAGCTCCAGCTTCTGGACTGGGCGGTGCTGCAAGCCGAACGCCAGCGCGATCCGGCCAACCGCCCGCCGCGGTCCCTGACGCTGCCCGCCCTGCCCTCCGCGCTGCGCCGGCAAGGCAAGCATCCGTGATAACCCGTATGCGTCCCCGTTACGCAACGGGGATATTGCAGTTCACGCCCCTCTAGGTCATGCTTGCACCTGAGTAACGGGCGATATGACCCGTTCACGCCGCAACATGCTTACAACATAGGGCCATGAACGACCAATATCAGGCGCTCTACCAATCATTCCGCTGGCTGGTGCCCACCCAGTTCAACATTGCGGAAGCGTGCTGCCACCGCTGGGCATCCAGCAGTCCGGATGCGCGGCGCATTGCCATCTACTACGAAGATGAGTCCGGCAACCGCGAGGTCTGGACCTTCGCCCGCCTGGCGGAAGCCGCCAATCAGCTCGCCAACGGCCTGGTGAAAATGGGCGTGGGCAAGGGCGACCGGGTCGGTGTGGTTTTGGGGCAACGCCCGGAAACCGTGGTCGCTCATATGGCCATCTACAGCGTCGGCGCGGTGGTCCTGCCCCTGTCGGCGCTCTTCGGCCCCGAAGCGCTGCAAAGCCGCCTGTGCGATGCCGAAGCCCGCGTCGCCATCGTCGACCACGCCTCCAGCGCCAATTTGCTGGCCGTCATCGAACACTGTCCCGCCCTGCAGCAGGTCATTGGCATCGGCTTTGCCGACGAACGTGTGCTGCCATGGCGCAGCCTGCTGGCCCGCCAGCCCAACGAATTCAAGGCCGTGCAGACCCGTTCGTCGGATCCGGCCATCCTGCTTTACACCTCTGGCACCACCGGCGCCCCCAAGGGCGCGCTGCTGCCCCACAGCGTGTTGATCGGCAACCTGCCGGGCTTCGTTGCCTCGCAGGACTGGTTTCCCAAGCCCGCCGACGTGTTCTGGTCGCCCGCAGATTGGGCCTGGACCGGCGGCATGATGGACGCCCTGCTGCCCACGCTGTATTTCGGCCACCCCATCGTGGGCACGCGCGGACGCTTCTCCGTGGAACGCGCCTTCGAACTGCTGGAACGTTATCAGGTCACCAATACGTTCCTCTTCCCCACCGCGCTGAAGATGATGATGAAGGCGGTGCCAGAGCCCCGCCAGCGCTACCAGCTTGCCTTGCGCTCCATCATGAGCGCCGGCGAAAGCGTGGGCGAGACGGTGTTCGATTGGTGCCGGACGGCGCTGGGCGTGACGCCCAACGAAATGTTCGGCCAGACCGAAATGAACTACGTGGTGGGCAACAGCAACAAACGCTGGCCCGCCAAACCCGGCTCGATGGGCCGCCCGTATCCCGGCCACAATGTGGCGGTGCTGGACGACGACGGCACGCCGGTCGCGCCGGGCGCCACGGGCGAGATCGCGGTCAACCGGCTGGACATCCACGGTTTTCCGGACCCGGTCCTGTTCCTGGGTTACTGGCGCAACGAGGCCGCCACGCTGGCCAAATTCAAGGGCGACTGGTGCCTGACGGGCGACCTCGCCACCGTCGATGATGACGGCTACCTCTGGTATGCGGGCCGCGCCGACGACGTATTCAAGTCGGCCGGCTACCGGATCGGCCCGGGTGAAATCGAAAGCTGCCTGGTTGGCCACCCGGCCGTGGCCAATGCCGCCGTGGTGCCCAAGCCGGACGCCGAGCGCGGGGCGGTGGTCAAGGCCTTTGTGGTGCTGACGCCGGAATTTGCCCTCCGGGACCGAGGCGAAATCACCGAAAACCTTCAGGAGCACGTGCGCGAGCGCCTGGCGCCGTATGAATACCCGAAGGAAATCGAATACGTGGACGAACTGCCCATGACCACCACGGGCAAGATCCAGCGGCGCATCCTGCGCGAGCGTGAAGCAGAACGCGCGCAGGCCAGCGCGCCCCAGACCGACGTTGGCGCGCCCGTAGCCGCCCCGGCGCGGCAAACGGAGACCTAGGCATGGCCATTTACCAGCTCAACGACCTGATCCCCCGCATCGACCCGCAGGCCTACGTGGCCGACAGCGCCGACCTCATCGGCAACGTCACGCTGGAAGCCGGCGTCAGCATCTGGTCGCATGTATCGATCCGCGCCGACAACGACGCCATCCTGATCCGCGAAGGCACCAACATCCAGGAATCCAGCGTCCTGCACGTCGACGCGGGCTGTCCCATGACCATCGGCCCGAACGTCACCGTCGGCCACCAGGCCATGCTGCACGGCTGCACCATCCACGAAGGGGCGCTGGTCGGCATGCAGGCGATCGTCCTGAACAATGCCGTCATCGGCCGCAACTGCCTGATCGGCGCCGGGGCGATCATCCCCGAAGACCGGGTCATTCCGGACAATTCGCTGGTCATCGGCATTGGCAAGATCGTGCGGGAGCTTTCCGCCGAGGAAATCGCCAACATGCACAAGAACACCGCCCATTACGTGGCGCGCGGCCAACAGTACAAGACGGCCTTGAAACGCATCGGCTGACGGCTCCCCCGAGGGCCCCCGCAAGTGCCCCAACCCCTGCTGCCAGCAGGGGGAATACCCCCCCGCGATCGGCTAACATTCCGCTATGACCGATCAGCTCAAAAAATACCTTACCGAAGACCGCAGCGTCCGCGTCCAAGCGGTGCGCCTGTCTGACACGTGGAAGGCCGTCCAGGCCAACCACGATTACCCGCCCGCCATCACCGACCTGCTGGGTGAACTGGTGGCGGCATCCACCCTGCTCGCCGCCAACATCAAGTTCGATGGCTCGCTGGTGCTGCAGATTCAGGGCGACGGCCCCATCGCCCTGCTGGTGGTGGAATGCCGCTCGGACCTCAGCCTGCGCGCCACAGTCAAGATGCGCGAAGGCCACGAGGTGCCCAGCACCGGCGACATGCAAAGCCTGTTGAACCCCGGCGGCAATGGACGCTTCATCGTGGTGCTGGACCCGCAGCGCAAGCTGCCCGGCCAGCAGGCCTACCAAGGCATCGTGCCGCTCGAAGGCGAGACCGTCGCCGAAGCCCTGCAACACTACATGAAGGCCTCGGAGCAACTGGATACGCGCCTGTGGCTGTCGGCCGACGCCGACCACGCGGCCGGCATGCTGCTGCAGCGCCTGCCGCACCACGGCGGCGGCGAAACCGACCGCGCCCTGACCGAACAGGTGGCCGCCGAAACCTGGGAACGCATCAACGCCCTGGCCGGCACGCTTAAGCGCGACGAGATCCTGGCCACCGACATCGACACGCTCATCCATCGCCTGTTCTGGGAAGAAACGCTCATCGCCTTCGACCCCCAGCCGGTGAGCTGGCACTGTCCCTGCACTCGCGAGCGCGTGGCGAACATGCTGCGTTCGCTGGGCGAAGCAGAGGTCAACAGCATCCTGGAAGAGCGCGGCCAGGTCGACGTGGCCTGCGATTTCTGCGGCAAGCCTTACAAGTTCGATACGGTCGACTGCGCGGCGCTGTTCTCGGCGAGCCAGACGTCTTCCGGAGATGAGCCTCCCACCGTGCATTGATGATTGATGCGTCCCGGCGGCAAGCCCGCTGGAACGTTTTTGTCACGCCGGATTGTCCTTATCGACAGGCGGTCATGGGCGCGCCACACTGCGCAGCCATGACCGCCTTAATTTTTTCTTGCGACTTACGCACCGTACGCCGGCAACACGGGGCCGCCGCCCTCGAGTTCGCCGTGGCAGGCGCCATCGTGCTGCTGCTGGGCCTGCTGTGCGTCGAGGCCGCGCGGTGGCACGGCGCGCGCCAGATGGCACACCTGGCGCTGATGGAAGCGGCGCGCGCCGGCGCCACGGGCCATGGCGACCCGGCCCGGCTGCGAGCGGCCTTTCTGCAGGCGTTGCTGCCGCTGCATGCGAGCGCCAGCGGCCCGGCCGGCGCCATTGAACGGCGGGATGGCGCGATGGCAGCACTGAAGGCATTGATGGGGGCCCCGCCCTGGCGCATTGAAGTGCTGCGGCCCGACGACCAGTCGTTCCGCGAGCACGGGCGGCCGGACCTGCAGGTGGCTGGCGCGCCGGGCCTACGGACCATCGACAACGGCTACCAGGATCTGCAGCATGCCCGCCGACCACCACGCCCGGGCGGCCAGGACATCTTCCTGGCCAACACGCTCAAGCTGCGCCTGACGTATTTGCACAAGCCACTGCTGCCGCCGTTGCGGGCACTGCTTGCCTTGCTGGGCCGGCAGGATGGCACGTATAACGGCCACGCGCTGACCCAGGGCCTTCTGCCCATCGTGGTCGAACTGGAACACGAAATGCACACGCATCCGGTCGACTGGGCGCGCAAGCGGCCCCATCCGAAAGGCGTGGTGTATGGGGAATGCCGGCAGTTGCGCTGCGGCCCAGGTTAGGCCGGGACGCTACCAGGACAAAAAAAACCGCCAGGCATCACTGCCGGGCGGTGGAATTTGAATTGTTGGCGCCGGTCGTGGCGGCGGGTCTGGCAGGCGTTGCCGACGCGGGCCGGGGCGTGGCCGTCGTCGAAGCAGGCCGGGTCGTGGGCGCGGCCGACGCAGGCCGGGCAGCCGGCGCATTTGCGCGCGCCGGGGTGCCGGTTACGGCAGGTTTGGGCGGCGCTTCGGCGGAAAGCGAGGCGCCGGCGGGCGGCTGGGTATTCTGGGGCAGGATGTGCACGAACACTTCGCCGTCCCGCATCATGCCCAGCTCTCCGCGCGCCCGCTCCTCGATGGCTCCCGATCCGCCTTCCAGATCGCGCACTTCGGCCTCAAGCGCGGCATTGCGCGCGCGCAGGCCTTCGTTGGTCTCGCGCTGCTCCGCCACCTGGCGTTGCAGATCCCAGACCTTGAACCAGCCGCCCTTACCCAGCCACAGCGGGTATTGGATCAAGCCTAGCAGCACGAACAGCACCAGGAACAACAGGCGCATACGCGGGAACCTCAACTGTCGTGGCGTGGATGCGGCCCTGGCAAAACGCCGGGGCCGCGCTTCTTATCAACGCAGGTTGTAGAAAGCTTCCAGGCCGGGGTACGACGCCACTTCAGCCAGCTCTTCTTCGATGCGCAGGAGCTGGTTGTACTTGGCCATGCGATCCGAGCGCGACAGCGAGCCGGTCTTGATCTGCATCGCGTTGGTCGCCACGGCGATGTCGGCGATGGTCGAGTCTTCGGTTTCGCCCGAACGGTGCGAGACGACGGCGGTGTAACCGGCGCGCTTGGCCATTTCGATAGCGGCAAACGTTTCGGTCAGCGTGCCGATCTGGTTGATCTTGATGAGGATCGAGTTGGCGACGCCCTTCTGGATGCCTTCACGCAGGATCTTGGTGTTGGTGACGAACAGGTCGTCGCCCACCAGCTGAACCTTCTTGCCGAGCTGGTCGGTCAGGAGCTTCCAGCCTTCCCAGTCGTTTTCGGCCATGCCGTCTTCGATCGAGATGATCGGGTACTTGTCGCACCACGTGGCCAACAGGTTCGTGAACTCTTGCGAGGACAGCGAGATGCCGCCTTCGCCGGCCAGCGTGTACTTGCCGTCGCGGTAGAACTCGGAGCTGGCGCAGTCCAGGCCCAGGGCGATCTGCGTGCCCGGCTCGTAGCCGGCTTCGGTGATGGCCTTCAGGATGAGCTGGATGGCGGCTTCGTGGCTGGGAACGTTGGGCGCAAAACCGCCCTCGTCGCCCACGGCGGTGGACATGCCCTGGCCGTGGATCAGCTTCTTGAGCATGTGGAAGACTTCAGCGCCCCAACGCAGGGCTTCGCGGAAGCTGCCGGCGCCCACCGGCAGGATCATCAGCTCCTGCAGGTCCAGCGTGTTGTTGGCGTGCGCGCCGCCGTTGATGACGTTCATCATCGGGACGGGCATGCTCATGGGGCCGCTGCCGCCGAAATAGCGGTACAGGGACAGGCCCGATTCGTCGGCGGCGGCGCGGGCCACGGCCATGCTGGCTGCCAGGATGGCGTTGGCGCCCAGGCGCTCCTTGGACTCGGTGCCGTCCAGTTCGATCAGGGTGCGATCGACGAACGTCTGTTCCTGCGCGTCCAGGCCCATCAGGGCTTCGGAGATTTCGGTGTTGAGGTTTTCAACGGCGCGCAGCACGCCCTTGCCCAGATAACGGCCCTTGTCGCCGTCACGAAGCTCGATGGCTTCGCGGGCGCCGGTGGACGCGCCCGACGGCACGGCCGCACGGCCCATGGCGCCGGATTCCAGCAGCACATCGCATTCCACGGTGGGGTTGCCGCGCGAATCCAGAATCTCGCGGCCGATGATGTCGACGATTGCACTCATGACTTTACATTCCCTGAACGATAAACATATTCATGACGGCCGCGCCTTCGCGGGCATTGCGGGCACGGCGGTACTGCCAGGAATCGTAGAACGCCTGCGCCGCGGCCATGGACGGAAATTCCATGACGACGGTACGGCCGGGTTCACGCCCCTCAAGGTGCTTGGATTCGCCGCCGCGCACCAGGATCTTGGCATCGTACGCGCGCATCGCGAGCGTGGACAGACGCTTGTAGTCCTCGTACTGCGCAGGCTTGGTCACTTTGACGTCGGCGATGAGATAAGCACTCATGGGGTTCCTTCAGAGCAGTTGCGTTGGTTGGGGGCTGACGCCGGATACGACGCCGCCGCCAGTGTCGCGCAAGGCGCACGGGCGACGCATATCCGATGCTAATCGGTTGTATCCGAAAGAAGCGCCGCCGTATAGGGCGGCGCTGGGGAAACGGCCCGCGGCCCCGAGGATCCGCTTACGGAACTCAGGACCGCGGACGCGCATCAGGCCTCCTGGCCGCGGCGAGCCTTCTGCTCGATGGCGGCGCGGATGTAGCTGGAGAACAGCGGATGGCCGTCGCGCGGGGTGGACGTGAACTCCGGGTGGAACTGGACGCCGACGAACCACGGGTGGTTGGGCAGTTCCATCATTTCGGGCAGGTTCTCGGTCGGCGTGCGGGCGCTGATCACCATGCCGGCTTCTTCCAGGCGCGGCACGTAGACGTTGTTGACCTCGTAGCGGTGACGGTGACGTTCGTTCACTTCGTCGCCATAGATGGTCTGCGCGCGGGTGCCGGCCTTGATCGGCACGCGTTGCGCGCCCTTGCGCATGGTGCCGCCCAGGTCGGACGAATTGTCGCGCTTTTCGACCTTGCCTTCGCGGTCCATCCATTCGGTGATGAGTGCAACCACCGGGTGCGGTGCGGAGGGATCGAATTCGGTGCTGTTGGCGCCGCCCAGGCCGGCGACGTGACGGGCGAATTCGATGACCGCCAGCTGCATGCCCAGGCAGATGCCCAGGTACGGCACGCCGTTTTCACGGGCGTAGCGGATGGCGGCGATCTTGCCTTCGGTGCCGCGCTTGCCGAAGCCGCCCGGAACCAGAATGGCGTCCAGGTGCTTCAACTGGTCGGTGCCGCGGGTTTCGATGTCTTCCGAGTCGATGTACTCGATGTTGATCTTCGAGCGCGTGTGGATGCCGGCGTGAACCAGGGCTTCCGTCAGCGACTTGTACGACTCGGTCAGGTCGACGTACTTGCCGACCATGCCGATGGTGAGCTGGTGCTCGGGGTGTTCCAGCGCTTCGACCAGGTTGTCCCACATGGACAGGTCGGCCGGCGGCGGGGTCAGGCCCAGGGCTTCGCAGACGATGTTGTCCACGCCTTGCTTGTGCAGCATGGCGGGAATCTTGTAGATGGAGTCGGCGTCCCAGACGGAAATGACCGCGTCCAGGGGCACGTTCGAGAACATCGAGATCTTGGCGCGCTCATCGTCCGGAATGCGGCGGTCGGCGCGGCACAGCAGCGCGTTCGGGTAGATGCCGATTTCGCGCAGCTTCTGCACCGAGTGCTGCGTGGGCTTGGTCTTCAGTTCGCCGGCGGAGGCGATGAAGGGCACCAGCGTCAGGTGCACGAAGGCCGCGTTGTTGCGGCCCATGCGCAGGCTCATCTGGCGGGCGGCCTCGAGGAACGGCAGCGACTCGATGTCGCCGACCGTGCCGCCGATTTCGACGATGGCAACATCGGTGTTGCCATTCCAGCCGGCTTCGGCGCCACGGGCGATGAAGTCCTGGATTTCGTTCGTGATGTGGGGAATCACCTGGACGGTCTTGCCCAGGTAGTCGCCACGGCGCTCCTTGCGCAGCACGGATTCGTAGATCTGGCCGGTGGTGAAGTTGTTCACCTTGTGCATGCGAGCGGAAATGAAGCGCTCGTAGTGGCCCAGGTCCAGGTCGGTTTCGGCGCCGTCTTCAGTGACGAACACTTCACCGTGCTGGAAGGGGCTCATCGTGCCCGGATCGACGTTGATGTAGGGGTCGAGCTTCAGCATGGTGACCTGCAAACCACGCGACTCGAGAATGGCAGCAAGCGACGCAGCGGCGATGCCCTTGCCCAGGGAAGACACCACACCGCCGGTGACAAATACGTATTTGGTCATCGTAATGAGCACCCGGGACGAGCGGGCGCGTGCGGGAAATTTGGATTATAGCCGGGCGACGCGACTTGTTTGGGTTTTCCCCTAGCGCCGTGCGGGTAACAATTGGCTGCACTCGGCAAGGCAACGCTGCGATCCGCGCCACGCGCACGTGCTATGGTCGCTCCCTATTTTTCGACCGCCGCCTTCCCGGCAGCGCCCTCCGTTCTTCGCCCTCGCGCTGATGACCGACTCCACCCGTCCTGCCTATTCCCTTGCCTGGCGCATCGCTGTCGCCGCCGTTCTGCTGCGGCTGGCTTATTCCGTGCTGGTGCAGGCCTACACGTTGATGACGCCGTTGCCCTACGGCGACCAGATCCGCGCGAGCTACATGCAGCCGCCGGTGCTGGCCCCGCTGCTGGCCACCCTGGTGTCGACCCTGCTGGTCGTGGGCCTGACCGCCTGGTGCGCGACGCGCCAGTGGCTCGCCCGGCACGATGCCGCGACCGTGAATCAGCCCGGCAGGATGCTGGCTACGTTCCTGGCCCTGCAGGCGCTCTACACGCTGTGCCTGTCCAGCGGCGTCGGCATTGCACAGAACGTGCTCATGATCGGCACGTTCAAGAGCGGCTCCTGGCTCGAGGAAGCATTCGGCCTGGGCATCGTGGGCCGGTCCATCGCCATCAACCTGATGATCCGCGCCGTCACCATCGTGCTGGAAGTCATCGGCATCTGGGTGGCGTTGCGCATTGCCGCATGGACGGCGGGGCCCACCGGCCCGGGCGCCGGGCTTACGCTGACGCGGCGGCATGTGGCATGGATTTGCGGCCTGACCGTCCTGATCTGGCAGACCAGCTTCTCCATCATGCTCGGCGGCTTTCTGCAGATGCAGACGCTGGAAGCGGGATGGGCCGAGTACGCGCTGGGCTACTGGGTATTGCCAGTCGCGCTGCTGGCGCTGGTCACGATCGTGTGCCTGAAGCTGCTACCCCGCGCCTTTGAATACGCCGGCACCGGCCGGGCCGTGGCGCTGGGCAGCCTTGCGTTCTGGTTCGCGCAGGTGCTGGGCCTGGGCGCCGGTCTCATCATCCTCAAGTCCATGACCTGGGAGCAGTTGGCATGGGCCGCCCAATCACCGGCTTCCGCCGCGCTGGTGCTGCTGGCCTACGGCGCATTGCTGTCGCTGGGTTGCCTGGTGGCCACGCGCCTGCTCTACCGCAATCAAGGCGGGTCCGTGCGATAGCCTCAACCGCGCGCCATGAAAAAAAGGCCACGGCGTCATGCGTCGTGGCCTTTCTGCTTTGCGCCGGGCGCCGCCGGCATCAATGCAACGTCAGATCGCTGCGCAACGCAGCGTCAACCACGCCAGCGCCTCACCCTCGACCAGCGGCGACAGGCGTTCGAACACCGTCTTGTGATAGTCGTTCAGCCAGTCGATCTCGTCCTCGCGCATCAGCGAAGGCTCGATGCAGCGCGTGTCGATCGGGCACATCGTCAGCGTTTCGAAGCACAGGAATTCGCCCAGCTCCGAGGTCAGCCAGCTGCGGTTGGCGACCAGATTCTCGATGCGCACGCCCCAGCGGCCCGGACGGTAGATGCCCGGCTCGTTGGACGTGATCATGCCGGGTTCCATGGCCGTGTGCGGGCCCGGCATCGCGCGGTACGAGATGACCTGCGGGCCTTCGTGCACGTTCAGGAAATAGCCCACGCCGTGACCCGTGCCGTGTCCGTACTCCGCGCCGCCTTCCCAGATGGGCGCACGCGCGATGGCGTCCAGCATGGGCGACGGCGTGCCGCGCGGGAACGATGCGCGCGACAGCGCGATCATGCCCTTGAGCACCAGCGTGAAGTCGACCTTCTGGTCCGCGCTGGGCGTGCCAACCGCCACCACGCGCGTGATGTCGGTGGTGCCGCCCCGGTACTGGCCGCCCGAGTCGATGAGCAGCAGGCCGTCGCCCTCGATCGTGGCGTGCGATTCGGGCGTGGCGCGGTAATGCGGCATCGCGCCGTTGGCGTTGAAGCCCGCGATGGTGGCGAAGCTGGGGCAGACGTAGGCGGGACGGCGCGCGCGGGCGGCCGTGATCTGCTCGTCGATGGTCAGTTCGGTAATGGTTTCCTTGCCCAGCGCGCCTTCGAACCAGGCGAAGAATTCGCACAGCGCGGCGCCGTCCTGCGCCATCGCCTGGCGCACGTTGGCCAGCTCTGCGTCGGTCTTGCGCGACTTGAGCAGCGTGGACGGGTTGATGGCTTCCACGCGCGGCACGGCCGGGTCCATGGCATGGAACACGCCGCAGGTGACGCGGGCCGGATCGATCAGCAGCTTCTGATCCTGTTCCAGCGAAGCCAGCGCATCCGCCGCCTGGGCATAGTCCGCCACTTCGACGCCGTCCGCGGCCAGGATGGCGCGCAGGTCGTCATCAATCTTGCCATCGGCCACGAACAGCGTGGCGTGGTCCATGCCCACCAGCGCATGGCCGACGAAAACGGGGTTGTAATCCACGTCCGCGCCGCGCAGGTTGAACAGCCAGGCGATATCGTCGAGCGTGCAGATGAAATGCACGTCCGCGCCGTGCTTGCGCATCGCGTCGCGCACCTGCGCCAGCTTGTCTGCGCGCGTCACGCAGGCTTCGGGCGCCACGTGTTCATAAATTTTGGCGTCCGGCAGGCCGGCGCGGTCGTTCCAGACTTCGTCCAGCAGGTCTTCGCGGATTTCCAGCACGGCGCCGGACGTTGCCGCTGCAGCCGACAAGGCCCGGAAGGCGCCCAGGCCCAGCACCGCGCCGTCCACGCCGATGACGTCGCCCGCGCCGGTATTGGCGGCCAGCCAGTCGACATGGCCCGGCGTCGATGCCAGCGCGATCTTCATCAGCTGCACGCCGGTGCCGGCGAGCTGCGCTTCGGCCTGCACCCAGTAGCGGCTGTCTACCCACAGACCAGCGAAGTCCGCCGTGACCACCAGCGTGCCCACCGAGCCCGTGAAGCCCGACAGCCAGCGCCGCCCTTGCCAGCGGGCCGGCAGGTATTCGGACAGGTGCGGGTCCGAGGAAGGTACGACGTAGGCGGTCAGACCGCGGCGGCTCATGGCCTGCCGCAATTGGGCAATACGGGCGTCGGTGCTAGACATGGGAGATGGGATCCTTAGCGCAACATGAAAGACATGGCGCCCAGGCTGTTCAGCGTACGGATGGCGGACTGCATGCTATCCGTGGTGAATCGCAAGGTGACGCCGTCCACGCGTTCGAGCGTGGGCCACATGCAGAACAGGTCGGCCAATGCCGCGCTCTGCGTCTGCAACCGGCATTCTATAGGCGCGGGAATGACGAAAGGAACGGCTTTCTTGTCGCCGCCGCGCTTGAAGTTGCGCACGGCGGTTTCGGCGGCCGCGGCAATCGCGCGGCGGGACGCTGTGGGCGACAACGTGACGCCGCTGCCCTGCCCGTGCGCGACCTTGGTCTGCACCCATTCGGCGCCGGGGAAGGTGTCGCGCGTTTCCGCGATGAACACATCGTCGCCGGTGCCCAGGATGACGGGCACGCCCAGTTCGCCGGCCAGCGCGCCGTACAGGCCCGCTTCACCCAGCTCCATGCCGTTGATGATGACGCGCGCAAACGCGAAGCTGTTGATGGTGTGGGCCAGGATGCCGCGGCCCTGCGAGCGCGAGTGGTAGCCGATCATGAAGACGGCGTCGCACGCTTCTTCCAGCCCGCCCATCATGCCCAGGTAGCGCGGCTTGCCCAGCACCAGTCGGGCGCGC
Organism: Achromobacter sp. GQ309; assembly: GCF_059759315.1. Lineage (NCBI taxonomy): Bacteria > Pseudomonadati > Pseudomonadota > Betaproteobacteria > Burkholderiales > Alcaligenaceae > Achromobacter > Achromobacter sp. GQ309. Next base: position 450,059 of record NZ_JCAXDP010000003.1, on the reverse strand, counting down.
TCGTCCAGGCCGTCCGGCAGCAGGTTGCGAAAGCCGCCGTGCGAGTCGTTGACCAGAATCTCTTCGGCGCCGCCCGCAATGGCGCCCTGCACGGCCGCGTTGGCCTCGGCGGTCATCCAGGCGCGCGCGCGCTCGTATTCGCCATTGCCGGCGCGGACCTGCTCGGGGTGGAAGACGCCGGCGACGCCTTCGATATCGGTTGAAATCAGGATCTTCATGAGTTGGCCTTCAGGATATTCAGAATTCGGTAGCGGACAGCCACTGGCGCCAATCGGGCGCGGCATGGCGGATGGAATCGCGGTGATTGCCGTCGCGGCCGGTCACGCTTTCTGCGTGCCACAGCGCGGCAATGATGGCCTGCTCGCAGGACTCGGCGGCGGCTTCGAACAGCGGATCGATGCGGGCCTCGTGCAGCATGGCAATCGCGGGCATGGGCGACTCGGCCAATTGCGGAATCGTGTATGCCGTGGAAAACGCCAGCGCGATGTCGCCGCTGCCGTGCCCGAACACCGAGCCGGTTCGCGCCAGGCCCGCGCCGGCGCGCAGCGACAGACGGCGCAACTGGCGCGAATCCAGCGGCGCGTCGGTGGCCACCAGCAGGATGATCGAGCCCTTCTCGGGCGCGATCACGGCGTTCTCGCCCTGCTGCGCAAGCCCTTGGTCAAGCTGGCTCGCCAGACGGCGGCCGAACGGCCTGCCCGCCACCGTCAGGTTGGGCAGGCGGCCGAAGTTCGACAGCACCAGCGCGCCCACGGTGTACTGCGGGCCGTCCTTGATCTGCGCCACGCGCGAGGCCGAGCCGATGCCGCCCTTGAACGAGAAACTGGACATGCCGCGGCCGGCGCCCACGGCGCCCTGCGCGAACTGTTTACCGGCGGCGGCCAGCGCCGCGGCGTAATGGGATTCCTGGACTGCCAGCGCCTGGATGTCGTTCAGGTAGCCGTCGTTGCACTCGAAGACCAACGGATTGACGGTGGCCATGCCGCGGCCGATGGCGGGGTTGGCGGCGACCGCCGCGCGGATCTGCGCATTGGCCACAGTGCCCACGCCGAACGTGTTGGTCAGCCCGATCGGCGTTTCCAGCACGCCCAGTTCCTGCACCTGAACCAGGCCGGTGCTCTTGCCGAAGCCGTTCAGCACGGTGGCCGCGGCCGGCGTCTTGTCCAGAAAGGCATCCCCGCCATGCGTGCGCACGACGGTCACGCCGGTCTGCAGCGGGCCCTCGGCCAGCGTGCAATGGCCAACGGTGACGTCGCCCACGTCGCAGATCGAGTCCAGCGGCCCCGACGGCAGTACGCCGATACGCGGAATGTCCAGCGCTTGTTTGTCCATGTTCGTCTACGTGTCGCCACGCTCCAGAATGCAAAACGCCGCCACCCTGGGTCCGGGGCACGCGCTGGCAAGCGCGTGGCGGACGGAGGCGGCGGCGGAAAAATCGCCCTCCACGCCGGCCCTCGCAAGAGGCCCGGCGGCAGGTTTACTTGCGGTCGATCTTGGGATCGAGCGCGTCGCGCAGGCCGTCGCCCAGCAGGTTGAACGCCAGCACCGTCAGGAAGATCGCCAGCGCCGGGAAGATCGCGACGTGCGGTGCGATGACCATGTCGGCGCGTGCTTCGTTCAGCATCGCGCCCCACTCCGGCGTGGGAGGCGAAGCGCCCATGCCCAGGAACGACAGGCTGGCGGCGGTGATGATCGAGGTGCCGATCCGCATCGTGCCGTACACCACGATCGGCGAGATCGTGCCGGGCAGGATGTGGCGCATGATGATCGTCCAGTCGGACGCGCCCACGCTCTTGACGGCTTCGACGTACGTCATCTGCTTGATCGACAGCGTGTTGCCGCGCACGAGGCGGGCAAACGCGGGCACGCTGAACACGGCCACGGCCACGATCACGTTGACCATGCTGGAACCCAGGATGGCGACCACGCCGATGGCCAGCAGCATGCCGGGGAACGCCAGCAGCACGTCGGAGATACGCATCGTGATGCGTTCCCACCAGCCTTCGTAGTAGCCGGCCATCAGACCCATGAAGGTGCCGACGATGGCGCCCATGGCGACCGACAGGAAGCCTGCGGCCAGCGAGATGCGAGCGCCCATGACGATGCGGCTGAAGATGTCGCGGCCCAGCGAATCCACGCCCAGCCAGTGCGTCAGCGACGGCCCGGCGTTCAGCGCGTCATAGTCGAAGAAGTTCTCCGGATCGAACGGCACGATCCACGGCGCGAACGCCGCGACGATGACCAGCAGCAGGACGAAGAGGCCGGCGCCGACCGCAAGCTTCTGCTTCTTGAACTTGCGCCAGAACTCGGTGGCGGGCGTGCGCACGTCGTTCTTGGGGACGGCGGCGATGGTCGCGGCGGGTGTCGTATTGCTCATGGCCGCCTCACTTGTAACGGATGCTGGGATTGATGACGCCATAGAGCACGTCGACAATCAGGTTGATCAGGATGAATTCCAGCGAGAACAGCAGCACGAGGCCCTGGATCACCGGATAGTCGCGCTGGGTCACGGCGTCCACCAGCAGGCGGCCAAGGCCGGGCCAGTTGAACACGGTCTCGACCACGATCGAGCCGCCCAGCAGGAAGCCGAACTGCAGGCCCATCATGGTCACGACGGGAATCAGCGCATTGCGCAGCGCGTGCTTGATGATCACGCGGCGCTCGGACAAGCCCTTGGCGCGGGCGGTGCGCACGAAGTCTTCCTGTACGACTTCGACGAACGAGGCCCGCGTGAAACGCGCCATCACGGCAGCCACCGCGGCGCCCAGCGTGATGGAAGGAAGAATGTAGTGTTGCCAGGTCGATGCGCCCACGGTGGGGAGCCAGCCCAGGTTCACCGAGAAGATCTGCATCAGCATCATGCCCAGCGCGAACGCGGGGAACGAGATGCCGGACACCGCCAGCGTCATGCCGAGACGGTCAGGCCAGCGATTGCGCCATACCGCCGACACGATGCCGATGATCATGCCGAAGCCGACTGACCACACCATGCTCGCAAGGGTGAGCCACAGGGTGGGCATGAAACGGTCGGCGATTTCGGTCGAGACGGGGCGCTTGGTGCGCAGCGAGGTCCCGAGGTCGCCCTGCAGCATGTGGCTGAAGTAGCGCACGAACTGCTGCGGCAGGGGCAGATCCAGCCCAAGTTCCTTGCGCACGAGCTCGACGGTTTGCTGGTCGGCCTCGGGGCCAGCGGCCAGCCGTGCCGGGTCGCCCGGAAGCATGTGCACAAACAGGAACACGACCACCGCTACCAGCAGCAGCGTGGGGATCATGCCCAGAAGACGTTTGACGATGTAGGTCAGCATTGAAATTCCTGCAACATCGGCGGGGACACCGCGTCCCCGCCGTATGTGGCCTTACAAGGGCCCGAAGGCCCCAAGAGTTACTGCTTGGTTTACTGCTTCAGGTCGATGTCGCCGAACCAGAACGAGGTGTCCGGCTCAACGTACACGCCCGACAGGTTCTTCGACTTGACGTACAGGTTGTTCTGGGTCACCAGGAAGGCCCACGGGGCGTCCTTCCAGATGGTTTCCTGAACGTTCTTGTAGATCTCGGTCTTCTTCTCGCGGTCCGTGGTGGCCAGCGCTTGCTGGACGCCTTCGTCAACCGACTTGTTCGAGTAGTACGACACGTTGTTCAGCACCGGCGGGAACGCGGCGGTGGTCAGCAGCGGACGCAGGCCCCAGTCGGCTTCACCGGTCGAGGACGACCAGCCGGCGTAGTACATGCGGACCTTGGCGTCTTCAGGCTTTTGCACCTGTTGGACGCGCTGCACGCGCTGGCCGGATTCCAGGACTTCCACGGAAACCTTGATGCCGACCTGGGCGAGCTGTTGCTGCAGGAACTGAACGACCTTCACCGAGGTGCCGTCGTTATAGGCGGACCACAGCGTGCTTTCGAAGCCGTTGGGGTAGCCGGCTTCGGCCAGCAGGGCCTTGGCCTTCTTGATGTCGTAGGGCCATGCGCCGATCTTGTGCGCGTAGTCCACGCCTTGCGGCACGACGCCGTCGATGACGGTGGCGTAGCCCGAGAACGCGACCTTGGCCAGGGCGTCCTTGTTGATGGCGTAGTTGATGGCTTCACGCACCTTGACGTTGTCGAACGGCTTTTGCTGCGTGTTCATCGACAGGTAGCGGGCCATGATCGAGTTCTTGTGATCGACCACGTCCAGCTTGTCGTTCTTCTTCAGCACGGCGGCCTGCTCGAACGGCACCGGGAAGGCAAAGTGCGCTTCACCCGTCTGCACCACGGCGGCGCGGGTGTTGTTGTCGGTCACGGTGCGGAAGGTCAGCGTGTCGACCTTCGGGTAGCCCTTCTTCCAGTAACCGTCGAACTTCTTGACCTTCAGGTATTCGGCCGGCTTCCATTCGACGAATTCGAACGGGCCCGTGCCAACCGGGTGAAAGCCGATTTCCTTGCCGTACTTGGCCAGGGCGGCCGGCGAGATCATCATGGCGGCCGGGTGGGCCAGCGCGTTGATGAAGGCCGAGAACGGCTTCTTCAGCGTGATCTTGACGGTCATCGGATCGACGACTTCGGTCTTTTCGATGACGCTGAACTGGATGTAGCGCGACAGGCGGTTGTCCGGATTGGCCGGACGGTCGAAGTTGACCTTGACCGCTTCGGCGTTGAAGTCGGTGCCGTCATGGAACTTCACGCCGGGACGCAGCTTGAACGTGTAGACCAGGCCGTCTTCGCTGACCGTGTAATCGGTCGCCAGCACCTTCTGGACCTTCAGGTCCTGGTCGAATTCAAACAGGCCTTCGTAGTAGGCCTTGCCAGCCGCCTGGTTCAACGTGCTGTTCGTGTTGTACGGGTCCAGCGTTTCCAGCGCGATGGAAACGGCAAACGTCACGTCCTTGGCGGCGTGAGCCATCGGCGCGGTGAGCACGCCGAAGGCCAGCGCGGCAGCGGCCATCAGCTTGGTGGGGCGCAGAACTTTCATCATTGCAACTCCTGGTTCCAAAAAAAGGTCAACTACTGAGTCAATACGCGCCGCCGACGGGATGGCGGGCTACAAAATGATCCGTACCGACCTGAACCAGCGGCTGCACCACCGGTTCGTCGTTCAGTTTGCGGATCGGGCTGGGGATTTCATCGGACAGCAAGGTGCGCTTCAGGTGACGGCGCGCCGGATCGGCGATCGGCACGGCGGACATCAGCTTCTTGGTGTACGGGTGCTGCGGATTCTCGAAGATGGCACGGCGCGGGCCGATTTCGACGATCTGGCCCAGGTACATCACGGCCACGCGGTGGCTAACCCGTTCGACCACGGCCATGTCGTGCGAAATGAACAGGAACGAGATGCCCATGTCGCGCTGCAGGTCGATCAGCAGGTTCACGATCTGCGCCTGGATCGACACGTCCAGTGCCGACACCGATTCGTCCGCGATCACGACTTTCGGGTTCAGGGCCAGGGCACGTGCGATGCAGATGCGCTGGCGCTGGCCGCCCGAGAATTCGTGCGGATAGCGCTGCGCCATTTCCGGCGGCAGGCCCACGCGCTCGAGCAGTTCGGCGACGCGGCGCTCGGCATCCTTGCCCTTGGCCACGCCGTGCACGAGCAGCGGCTCCATGATCGAGAAGCCCACGGTCACGCGCGGATCCAGCGACGCAAACGGGTCCTGGAACACGAACTGGATGTCACGGCGCAGGGATTGCAGTTCGCTGTTCTTCAGGCGCACAATGTCGCGGCCGCCGAAGCGGATCTCGCCGCCCTGGCTTTCCACCAGGCGCAGCAGCGAGCGGCCCGTCGTGGACTTGCCGCAGCCGGACTCGCCGACCAGCGACAGCGTCTCGCCGGGGTACAGGTCGAAGCTGACCTTTTCCACGGCGTGCACGCGGCGCTGCACGCGGCTCATGATGCCGCCGCGCAGGTCAAAACGCGTCACCAGGTTGCGCACGCTCAGGATGGGTTCGCGCTTGGCGTTGGGAACTTCCTGCGTGCTGACGGCGCCCGGCTCGGCCACGGGCTGGGCCTGGCCTTCCACCTGCAGCAGCGGGAAGCGCGCGGGCAGGTCCGTGCCCTGCATGGCGCCCAGCTTCGGCACGGCCGACAGCAGCGCCTTGGTGTAGCTGTGCTGGGGCGCGGCGAACACCTGGTCCGAAGGGCCTTCCTCGACCTTGTCGCCGCGGAACATCACCAGCACGCGGTCGGCCACTTCGGCCACCACGCCCATGTCGTGGGTGATGAACACCACGCCCATGTGCATCTCTTCCTGAAGCTGACGGATCAGTTGCAGGATCTGCGCCTGGATGGTCACGTCCAGTGCGGTGGTCGGCTCGTCGGCGATCAGCAGCGCCGGCTTGCAGGCCAGCGCCATGGCGATCATGACGCGCTGGCGCATGCCGCCCGACAGTTGATGCGGGTAGCGGTCCAGCACCGATTTGGCTTCGGGAATGCGGACCTGTTCCAGCATGCGCAGCGCTTCGGCGCGCGCCGAGGCGCCGTCCATGCCCTGGTGCTCACGGATCGATTCGGCGATCTGGTCGCCGGCCGTGAACACCGGGTTCAAGGAGGTCATCGGCTCCTGGAAAATCATCGCCATGTCGGCGCCGCGCACGTCACGCATGACGCGCTGGCTGGAATTGGCCAGGTCGATCACGGAACCGTTGCGGCGGCGCAGGGCCATGCGCCCCTGGGCGATGCGGCCGCCGCCGTGTTCCACCAGACGCATCAGCGCCAGCGACGTCACCGATTTGCCCGAACCCGATTCGCCCACGATGGCCAGGGTTTCGCCCCGGTCCACATGGAACGACAGGTTGCGCACGGCTTCGACCGTACGCTCGGAACCCACGAAGCGCACCGTCAGGTCGTCGACCTGGACCACGCGGTTATCCGGCAGCGCCAGGCTGTTTGCGCGATCAACCATCTCTTCTCATTCCCAAAATAAACCTACTGATCCAAACCCGCCGCTCATCGGTAGATGGCGGTCACCGGCTTTTCGCCAACGCGGGCGTAACCCCGGTACATGCCTTCCGTGTTGAACGGCAAGGCCACATTGCCCTGGGCGTCGACGGCCACGAGGCCGCCCTTGCCGCCGATGGTGGGCAGTTTTTCCATTACGACGCGGTCCGCCGCCGTTTCCAGCGAGGCGCCGCAGTACTCCATCTGGGCCGCCACGTCGTACGCGGCAACCATGCGGATGAACATTTCGCCCGTGCCCGTGGTGGACACGGCGCAGGTCTTGTTGCTGGCGTAGGTGCCGGCGCCGATCAGGGGCGCATCGCCCACGCGGCCGACCTGTTTGTTGGTGATGCCGCCGGTGGAGGTGGCAGCCGCCAGGTTGCCCTGCGCATCGACGGCCACGGCGCCCACGGTGCCGAACTTCTTGTCGGCGTCCAGCGGATCGGCCGGCGCAGGCTGGCCGCGCGCGACCATGGCCTGGCCGTCGTGATCCAGCACGGCGGCGTCCGGCGTTTCGCGCTGCACGCGCAGCAACTGCTCGCGGCGGGCTTCGGTCGAAAAATACGACGGGTCGACGAGTTCCACGCCTTCCTGAGTGGCGAAGGCTTCGGCGCCCTCGCCCACGAAGAAGACGTGCTTGCTGTTTTCCATAACCTTGCGCGCGGCAAAGATCGGATTGCGCACGCGGTTCACATTGGCGATGGCGCCGGAACGCAGCGTCGCGCCGTCCATGATGGCGGCGTCCAGCTCATGGGTGCCGGCGCTGGTGAACACGGCGCCGTGGCCGGCGTTGAACAGCGGGCAATCCTCGAGCAGGCGCACGGCCTCGGTGACGGCGTCCAGGGCGCTGCCGCCCTTGGCCAGCACGGCTTGGCCGGCGGTCAGGATGGACTCCAGGGCCGCCAGGTATTCCTGTTCTTTCTCGGGAGACATGGCCGCGCGGGACATCGCGCCGGCGCCGCCGTGAATGGCAATCACGGGCTGAATCATCGTTTACCTACTCCATGTATGAGCCACGGCATGACGGACTGGGTCACCCCAGCGGCGGCCGCGACGGAATTTTTGGCACGATAGGCCACCGCCGCGGACAAGGCTTCAATGAGCCCGAGCGCGGCGGTTTCGGAATTGGGAATGAGCTGGCGTGCCGAGAAGGCATACAGCACGACGGAGGCCGTGGGCGCCAGCGGCGACGTGGGCTTGTCCGTCAGCACCAGCACCGGCACGCCGGCCTGCTTGGCCGCGCCGGCCAGCGTCACGGTGTCAGCCAGATAGCGCGGAAAGCCGATGGCGATCACCAGGTCTTTGCTGGTCATGCGCGACATCTGCCGCGCCGCGTGCGACACGCCGCCGGGACCGGCCAGCGACTCGACGGAATGCAGGTGCATGCACAGGCCGCGCTGCAAGAGGCCCGCGAGGAACCCGCTGGCGCCGAAACCGATGATGAAAACGCGTTCGGCGGCCAGGATCGTGTCGACCGCCTTTTCACAGGCGTCCGAATCCAGGGCCTGCAGGTTGCGCTGCGCGTTGCGGATATCTTCTTCGAGCGTCGCGGCGAAGATCTGGACGGCGCTGGCCGAGTGGGCCAGTTCGGTGCGCAGTTTTTCGACCGGTTCCAGCGCGGCTTCAAAGCCGCGCGCCAGCTCGGCACGGAATTGCGGGTAACCCGGCAGATCCAGGGCACGCGCAAACCGGTTGGCGGTGGCCACCGACACGCCCACTGCCACCGCGAACTCGTCGATGGTCATGGTGGCGACGCGGAATTGATGCGCCAGCACGTACTCGGCCATCTTGTGCTGGGTCCGGCTCAGCGCGGGCTGGGCCCGGGCGATCCGATCAGCGATCGTAATGGCGGACTTGGTCATCGAACAGCGTGGTGGAAATCAGGCGGCGGGTTTATGTAAATTTGTTTACACACAAATTTTAGTTAAGAAAATAGATTTTCATACTAAGGGTATACCCGTGAATAGATGTAACAGTCCGGCTCTAAAAATCGGGGCCGGGTTGCGTTACGCTTGGTGCCCTTACAGAATTGCCCACCTTGTCCCGATATCTGGAATGACCCGCATGACGCCCGCCTGGACCTGCAAGCCCCACGCCGATCTGACCCCCGCCGAGCTCTACGCCATCCTGCGGCTACGTTCCGAGGTATTCGTGGTGGAACAGAACTGCGTGTTTCTGGACATGGACGGCAAGGATCTCAAGGGGCAGACCGAACACCTCATGGCGTGGCACGAGGGCGAACTGGTGGCCTATTGCCGCCTGCTGGAGCCGGCCCTGAACGACGGGCGCGCCATTATCGGCCGCGTGATCACCGCCCCGGCCGCGCGTGGAACAGGGTTGGGGCATGAGCTGATGCGCCGCGCAAAGGAAGAAGTGCAGCGGTTGTGGCCGGGTCAGCCGGTTTATTTGGGCGCGCAGGCGCGGCTCAAAGGCTATTACGGCGGCCACGGCTTTGTGCCGGTGACTGAGGAATACATGGAAGACGGCATCCCGCATGTGGGGATGCTGCTGAGCGAATCGGCCTGAACCGCCGAAACACATTCTGCGGTCATCGCATCAGCCGCCGGGCTCAAGAAACCGCGCAAAGAAGCCATGGCGAATTTCCGTACGATCGATTTTTCCGCCCGTGGCGAAGTAAACGTCGATTCTGCTAAACGGTTTGGTGATCTCCAGGGTGTCGCCCTTCTCGCGTGGGGTTGAGATCAGCATCCACATATCAGATGCCGGGAACATCGCGGTCGGTGATGACACAGACTGCCCGGGAGCCAGGAGAAATCGGGTCGTGTCGTGATTGTCATTGAAAAAGACAAGAAGGTCGGCCTGGGCATCCTCCGCGTAGTGCAAAGCGACCACGGGCCTGCAAAAGTACAGGAAAAGCACCCAGGAAATCGGCGTTGCACACAGAAGTATTGCAGCCAATTTGACGCCACGGGGCGCCGTTAATTTTTTGGCTCTCTTCTGCATGTGTGCGGTTCTTTGGCGACATCCTTTCCATACCCCCAGGGTAGAGGCACGGCGCTGACACGGTGGAGAAGCATGTTGGCCGTCAGTTCATGAGGCTTGGCTGCCCCATATAGATCGATTCCCAGCTTGATGGAAATGTGATCCGTCACGTCGTCCGCGCTCGCCGGCCACGGGCCATTCTGCGGGTGATTCTGTTGCGGTTTCCGCTTCCAGGCATCAAGTGCGGCCTGCGCCAAGCCCGCCCCCTTGATCAGCTCGGCAGCCGTAAATCCTAGTGCAATTCCCACGTATCCGAAGTGGATGTTGGACCAGATGTCAAAGTAGTAGTCGAAGTCGCCGTACTTTTGCCAGCCGATATTGAAGTGTTCGCCCAGCATTTGCCGCAGTACAGGCTTGTGGTCCCAGGGGCGGTTCGGCCCGATGATATCCGCGAAAAGCGCGTAAGCGTGCAGCTTCTTCTCGGCCAGCATTTGCGCGTAGGTATTCCGTCCTGAGAGCTTCGTGTACCACGCAGCACGCTCCCAGTCTTCGTTGTACGCCTTGAAGTCGTAGTGGTTGGCATCATGGATCTCGCGTCCCTGCCTGGAGAAGGGGTTGGTCTTCATCTCCCGTACGATGAACTCGGCCAGCGGCACAGCGGTGTCGGCATGGGTGCAGCCGGGCTCGCGCAGGCTATTGGCCAACAGACCGGTATTGGACGATGTCCGAGCGACATCACCCGGTCCGGGATCCAGCACCGCTATGTCCTGACTGGCGATCAGCGTGGCACCGCAGGCTGTCTTCATGCCTTCAATTGCCACAAGACCATCATCGACGATGAAGCTGGAAACACCTTCGACGATGGGATACGTGCCCTTGCACTGCGGACAGGCCACCAGGTGGCCCATTCCCGCAGCGGCCCTGCCCTCGATCGTGTACTGGGGGAACCCCTGCGTCACGGTCCCCCCGTGCGATGTCTTGTCGCCGATTCGAACAACGGCGCGTCCTGCCATGCTGCGGCTCCTGACATTTTTCGGGTGCGCTTGAGTCTACGTATCGCAGACCACCAATCAATCAGAAAAGTCGGAAACCACAGTCGTTAAATAGCCCAGCCTTTGACGGTGCGGGGAGATTGGCGGACAGTCGCCTCGCCACGCAAAAAGACCCCCGAAGGCCGGATCTCGTCCAACCTTCGGGGGTCAATTCATGCAAGGTGAAGCGGGTGCGGCCTACTGCACCGCCGACACGTCCAGCTTCGCCGCCGTCTTGGACTTGATCTCGTCCACCGTCACGCCGGGCGCCGTTTCCAGCAGCTTCAGGCCGTTTTCGGTGACTTCCATCACGCCCAGGTCGGTGATGATGAGGTCAACCACGCCCACGCCGGTCAGCGGGAGGTTGCATTCGGGCAGCAGCTTGATGTCTTCGGAGCCGTCCTTCTTCTTGGCAACATGCTCCATCAGCACGACCACGCGGCCAACACCGGCCACCAGGTCCATTGCGCCGCCCATGCCCTTGACCATCTTGCCCGGGATCATCCAGTTGGCCAGATCGCCTTTTTCGGAGACCTGCATCGCGCCCAGGATCGCCAGGTTGATCTTGCCGCCCCGGATCATCGCGAACGAGTCGGCCGACGAGAAGATCGACGAGCCGGGCAGCGTCGTGACCGTCTGCTTGCCGGCGTTGATGAGGTCGGCGTCGACCTGATCGTCGGTGGGGAACGGGCCGATGCCCAGCAGGCCGTTTTCGGATTGCAGCCACACTTCCACGCCTGCGGGGACGTGGTTGGCGACCAGCGTGGGCAGGCCGATGCCCAGGTTCACATAAAAGCCGTCTTGCAGCTCGCGCGCGGCGCGTGCCGCCATTTCATCGCGGGACCATGCCATGTCGTCTTCTCCTTAGGCCGGGCGAGTGGTGCGTTGTTCGATGCGCTTTTCAGGCGTGGCGTTCACCACGATCCGTTGCACATAGATGCCGGGCAGATGGATCTGATCCGGGTCCAGGCTGCCGGTGTCGACGATCTGTTCGACCTCGACGACCGTGAACTTGCCCGCCATGGCGACGTTCGGATTGAAGTTGCGCGCGGTCTTGCGGAACACCAGGTTGCCGCTGCGGTCGGCGATGTGCGCCTTGACCAGCGACACGTCCGGCACCAGCGAACGCTCCATCACGTACTGATGGCCGTCGAACTCGCGGATTTCCTTGCCCTCGGCGACGATGGTGCCCACACCGGTGCGGGTGAAGAACGCCGGAATGCCGGCGCCGCCGGCGCGCAGCTTTTCAGCCAGCGTGCCCTGCGGCGTGAATTCAAGCTCGAGTTCGCCCGACAGATACTGGCGTTCGAATTCCTTGTTCTCGCCGACATAGGACGCGATCATCTTGCGCACCTGGCGCGTGTTGAGCAGCTGGCCCAGGCCAAAGCCGTCGACGCCCGCGTTGTTGCTGATGCAGGTGAGATCCTTGACGCCCGAATCGCGCAGTGCGGCGATCAGCGCCTCGGGAATACCGCACAGGCCGAAACCGCCCACGGCGATCATCTGACCGTCCTTGACGATGCCTGCCAGCGCCTCCTGGGCGCTTGCATAAACCTTGTCCATCGCTCCAACTCCTAGTTAAGGTCTAACCAAAGTGAGCCCGCCCCGCCGCTACCCGCGCACGGGTCCCGGAAAAATTGGGGAATCGGGACAAGCCCAGTCGTTCCTTGGGGCGCGGCTGTTGGCGCAGGCTACGCGGGCATCGCGGCGAGGCCCGATTTCCGTGAAGCGGTGGCGCCGAGGGTGGCGCGCCCTCATTGATTTTCTGATTTTGCGCTAGATTTTACCGACATGACCGGTCAAAGCACGCGCTATTTTGGCCGGTACGCGGCCCGCGGCCGCGCGTGCTCATTGGGCCGGCGTGAACTGCGTGGCCATTTGGGCCAGGACTTCGGGCGGCCACGGCGCGGACGTATTGGCCACGTAATCCATCCATACCAGCACATTCCGACCGCGCGCATAGGGGCCCGCGTCGTCACCGACCTTCTCGAGCAGCAGCTCGAACTCGGCGCTGGAGCGGCCGATGCGCGTCACCTTATGCGTCACACGGACGGTGGCTGGATACGTCAGCGGACGCAGGAAATCGCACGACGCGTGCGCCAGGATCGCGCCATCGTCGGCCGGCAGCTTGAAGCCCGCGTTATACAGAATCTGCATGCGAGCCTCTTCCATGAGGCGGAAATACAGCGTGTTGTTCAGATGGTTCAAGGCGTCTGAATCGCCCCAGCGCAAGGGCAATTCGAGCTGATGGGTGTCGCCCACCGAAAGCAGCCGCGCAGACAGGTTGTCCGGGTTCACCAATAACTCCTGAAGGCTAAAAGAAATGCGAAGGGGTACAGGACCCTCGCCTGCAATACAATCGCCGATAATACTTCCAGCCATATATGGAATACATACGGGGAGCTTTGCAATGTCTGAACGCGAGTCGATGGAATATGACGTGGTCGTGGTTGGCGGTGGTCCCGCCGGCCTGGCCACAGCAATCCGTCTGAAGCAGCTGGCCGCTGAGAAGAATCAGGAGATCGGCGTCTGCGTACTGGAAAAAGGCGCGGAACTTGGCGCGCACATCCTGTCCGGCGCCGTCATGGACCCGCTGGCGCTGACTGAACTCATCCCCGACTGGAAAGAGAAAGGCGCGCCGCTGAACGTGCCCGTCACGCAGGACAAGTTCCTGTTCCTGTCCGAGACCGGCGCGCGCGCCACGCCGAACTGGCTGCTGCCCCCGTGCTTCCACAACGAAGGCAACTACATCGTCCGTCTGGGCGACGTCGTCAAGTGGATGGGCGAACAGGCCGAAGCGCTGGGCGTGGACATCTTCCCCGGCTTTGCGGCCGTTGAAGTGCTGTACGACGAAAACGGCGCCGTCCGCGGCGTGGCCACCGGCGACATGGGCGTGGCCCGCGACGGCAGCCACACCGACCACTACCAGCCCGGCATGGAACTGCATGCCCGCTACACGGTGTTCAGCGAAGGCTCGCGCGGCCAATTGGGCCGCCAGCTCATCGAACGCTTCAAGCTGGACGACGGCCGCAACCCCCAGTCCTACGGCATCGGCATCAAGGAAATGTGGGAAGTCGATCCGGCCCAATCCAAACCCGGCCTGGTGATCCACACCGCCGGCTGGCCGCTGGATGCCGACACCTACGGCGGCTCGTTCCTTTATCACCTGGACAACAATCTGGTGGCCGTTGGCATGATCGTCGGTCTGGACTACGCCAATCCGTGGCTGTCGCCCTTCGACGAATTCCAGCGCTACAAGACCCACCCGGCCATCCGCGGCACGTTCGAAGGCGGCAAGCGCATCGCCTACGGCGCGCGCGCGATCACCGCCGGCGGCCTGCTGGCGCTGCCCAAGCTCACGTTCCCGGGCGGCGTGCTGGTCGGCTGCGAAGCCGGTTTCCTGAACGCCTCGCGCATCAAGGGTAGCCACGCCGCCATCAAGTCGGGCAAGCTGGCCGCCGAAGCCGCCTTCGACGCCCTCGTTGTCGACCGCCGCCAGGACGAACTGACCGCCTACCCCAAGGCCTTCGAAGCCTCCTGGCTGCACGAAGAACTGAACAAGGCGCGCAACTTCAAGCAGTGGTTCAAGAAGGGCCGCACGGTCGCCACGCTGATGACCGGCATCGAACAGCTGCTGCTCAAGGGCAAGATGCCCTGGACACTGCGTCACAACAAGCCCGACCACACCTGTCTGCAACCGGCGTCGCAATGCGCGCGCATCGACTACCCCAAGCCTGACGGCAAGCTCACGTTCGACAAGTTGAGCTCGGTGTTCATTTCCAACACCAACCACGACGAGAACGAGCCCGTCCACCTGACCCTCAAGGATCCGTCCGTGCCGGTGAAGGTGAACCTGGCCAAGTACGGCGGCCCCGAGTCGCGCTACTGCCCGGCCGGCGTGTACGAGTTCGTCAAGGACGACCACGGCGAGGACCGCTTGCAGATCAACGCGCAGAACTGTGTGCACTGCAAGACCTGCGACATCAAGGACCCCACGCAGAATATCGTCTGGGTGGCGCCGCAAGGCGGCGAAGGACCGGTCTACAGCGGCATGTGACACTAAGGGCGCACCGCGCCCGCCCGGAAGGCGCCCTGCGGGGCGCCTTTTTTTTCCGACTGCCTGGAGCGACAACATGAGCGAACGCGTACTTCTGATCGGCTGCGGTGACCTGGGCCTGCGCGCGGCGCAGCGCTTTCTGGCGCGCGGCGACGAGGTCCATGCGCTGCGCCGCCACCCGCCCGCCGGCGATGCCAGCGGCGTTCAATGGCTGCAAGGCGACATCACGCGCCCGGACACGCTTGCCTCGCTACCGCGAGGCGTCACGCGGCTCATTCACCTGCCCTCGCCCGGCGCGCGCGATCCGCAGGCGTACCGCGGCGTGTTTGTGGATGGCCTGGCCAACGTATTGAAGGCGCTGGACACGTCCAGCCTGAAGCGCATCGTGTTCGTATCTTCCAGCGCCGTGTACGGCGAACATCATGGCGGCTGGGTGGACGAAGACACGCCGCCCGCGCCGCAAGGCTTCAACGGGAAAGTGCTGCTCGAAGCCGAGGCCGCGCTCGCCGCACAGCCGGTTTCCTCGGCGGCGCTGCGGCTCGCGGGCCTGTACGGGCCGGGTCGAATGCAGCTCATCGAGCGCCTGCGCAGCGGCGCGGCAGGGGCGCCTGTGCAGCCCGAGCATTGGGCCAACCGCATCCACATCGACGACGCGGCCGCCGCGGTGGTGCACCTGGCGCTGCTGCCAGAGGTTGCGCCGGTGTACATCGGCTGCGACGACACGCCTCTGCCTTTGCACGTCCTGTATGCCGAACTGGCCCGGATGATCGGCGCCCCGGCCCCGCGCGAGGCGCCTGCGCCCGCCAACGTGGGCAGCAAGAAGCTCAGCAATGCGCGCCTGCGCGCCAGCGGCCTGTCGCTGCAATGGCCCGATTCACGGCAGGGCTACTCGGCGTTACTGGCCGACGGCGACGCGGCGCAGGCATAGTTCGGCTCACACCGAATCGTTGCCTGCGGGGCTGGCGGATACTGGCGGCCGAATCCCCCATCGGTCACCGCCCACCCGCCATGCCGCCCCCCATCCCCTGGACGCCGTCACGCATCCAGACCCACGCGATTGCGCTATCGCGCGCTCTCCAACGCGCGCATGCCCAGTTTGATTTTCAAAAGGACAGCAGCCCATGATTGCCGTGATATTCGAAGTCGAGCCCGCCCACGGCGACCCCGCCCCGTATCTGGAGATTGCCGCCGGCCTGATCGACGAGCTGCGCACCATCGACGGCTTCATCTCCGTCGAACGCTTTCAAAGCCTGTCCACGCCCGGCAAGCTGCTGTCGCTGTCATTCTGGCGCGACGAGGCCGCGGTGCTGCGCTGGCGTTCCCTGGAATCGCACCGCCGCGCGCAAGAGGCCGGGCGCGGCGGCGTGTTCCAGAACTACCGTCTGCGCGTGGCCCAGGTGCTGCGCGACTACGGCATGCAGGAGCGCGACGAGGCGCCCTCCGACAGCCGCGCGCGCCACGGCTGAACCGGCGGCGACGGCGCGATTGCGATCGCCGAGGCGGCTTAACGCAACAACCGCCCCACGGCCTCGACCACGCGCCGCACGTCGTCGGCCGACACGTTCAGATGCGTGACCAGGCGCGTCGGACCGCCATAGACGGCGCGCATCAGGATGTCTTCCTTGCCCAGCGCCGCCGTCAGCGCATCGCAGCGTGACGGCTCGAATTCCACGAACACCATGTTGGTGTCCTGGCTCAGCACCTTGACGCCGGCAATGCCCCGCAGGCCTTCGGCCAACAGGCGCGCATTCTCGTGGTCCAGCGCCAGCCGTTCCACGTTGTGCTCCAGCGCGTACAGGCACGCGGCCGCCAGCACGCCAGACTGGCGCAGGCCGCCGCCCAGCATCTTGCGCCAGCGATGCGCGCGGCCGATCAATTCCTCGCTGCCGACCAGCACCGACCCGACCGGCGCGCCCAAACCCTTTGAAAAGCAGATGGACACCGAGTCGAAGGGCTGGCAAAGGTCGGCCACGGGTTTGCCGCTGGCGACGGCCGCGTTGAACACGCGCGCCCCGTCCAGGTGCGTGGCAAGGCCCTGCTCGCGCGCCCAGGACGTCGCGGCCCGGATGTACGCGGCCGGAATCAGCTTGCCGTGGAAGGTGTTTTCCAGCGCCAGCAGGCGCGTGCGCGCGAAGTGCGGGTCGCCCTTGGGCTTGAGCGCCGCGGCAAGTTTTTCCAGCGGCAACGATCCATCCGGCGCGTGTTCGATGGGCTGGGGCTGGATGCTGCCCAGCACCGCTGCGCCGCCGCCCTCGTATTTGTAGGTATGCGCAAGCTGGCCGACAAGGTACTCGTCGCCGCGATCGCAATGCGCCATGAGCGCGGCCAGGTTGCTTTGCGTGCCCGACGGGAAGAACAGGCCGGCAGCCTTGCCGGTGCGCTCGGCCAACGTCTTTTGCAGGCGGATCACGGTGGGATCGTCGCCCATCACGTCATCGCCCAGCGGGGCATTGGCCATCGCCTGCAGCATGGCCGCATCGGGACGGGTGACGGTATCGCTACGCAGATCAATCATGAAAGTTTCCAGGGGATTGGAGAGGACAGGAATTCGGAAAGGTCATTCGGCGCGCGCGGCCGGCGCGGCACGGCTCACCACAAAGATGCCAGCCAGGATCAGCACCATCCCGCCTACCTCGACGGGCGTGGGACGCTCGGACAGGATGGCCCATGCCAGCAGCATGGCCACCACGGGCACGCCCAGGCTCGACAGTCCCGCGATCGACGCGGGCACGCGGCGCACGACCTGCAGCCACAGCAGCCAGCCCGCCGCGGTGGCGATCAGCACAATGTAGGTCATGCCGGTCCAGAGCGGCCAGCCCCATTGGGCGGTCATCTGCGGCACCAGATAGGCGATGGGCACCATGACCAGGCCGCCGAACAGCATCTGCCACGCGGTGAACGTCATCACGTCCGGCGCATGGCGGTCGAACATGCGCTTGGACAGCACCGTGCCCACGCCCCAGCACAGGCCGCTTCCAAGGCCCAGCAACACGGGGCGGATGTCGCCCAGCCCGTTCCAGGGTTCGACGAAACAGATCAGGCCGACGGCGGCCAGCGCGATGCCGGCCGCGTGCCGGGCCGTGGGCCGCTCGCCCAGCAACCACCACGCAAACAGCACGACCCAGAACGGCATGGTGTAGGCCATGAGGGACACCTTGCCCACGCCCCCGTCCACCAGCGCGGTCTGGACGAAGCCCTGAAAGCCCGCCGTCTGGGTCAGGCCGATCAAGAGGGTCAGTTTCCAGGGCGGCATCGCCAGCGGCCGGCGCGTGGCGAACGCGAGCGCGAAAAGCACCAGGCTGCCCGTCACGTAGCGCAGGGCCACGAAGTCGAACGGTCCGATGTAGGGCACGATCAGCTTCATCGCGATCCAGCTTCCCGCCCAGACCAGGATGGTGCTGAACATCAGGGCAAGCCCTGCGCGATCGAAACTGCTGCTCACGGGTGCGGCTCCATGCGAAGAAATTTGGCAATCCAGGAATGACGACGCCCGTGCCGCTACATGCCGGCACGGGCGTCGTCATTATGCGCCTGTCGCGCTGCAAACGGCCGGTGAAATCCGGCCGGTTGCATTTACAGCGGCTTGGCGAGCTGCTCCAGGATGGCGGGATTTTCCAGCGTGGACACGTCCTGCGTCACCTCCTCGCCCTTGGCGACCACGCGCAGCAGGCGGCGCATGATCTTGCCCGAACGGGTCTTGGGCAGGTTGTCGCCGAAACGGATGTCCTTGGGCTTGGCGATGGGACCGATCTCGCGGGCCACCCAGTCGCGCAACTGCTTGGCGATGGCCTGGGCCTCTTCGCCTTCCGGACGAGAGCGCTTGAGCACGACGAAGGCCACGACGGCCTCGCCGGTCGTGTCGTCGGGACGGCCCACGACGGCGGCCTCGGCCACCATTTCGTGCGCCACCAGCGCCGACTCGACTTCCATCGTGCCCAGGCGGTGACCCGAGACGTTCAGCACGTCGTCGATACGGCCCATGATCCAGAAGTAGCCGTCGGCGTCGCGCTGCGCGCCGTCGCCCGCAAGGTAATAACCACGCAGTTCAGACGGGAAGTAGCTCTTCTTGAAGCGTTCCGGATCGCCCCAGATGTTGCGGATCATGGCGGGCCACGGACGCTTGATGACCAGGAAGCCGCCATTGCCCTTGTCCACGTCGCCGCCGGTCTCGTCGACGATGGCAGCGGCAATGCCCGGCAGGGGCAGCGTGCACGAACCCGGCTTGGTGGGCGTGGCGCCCGGCAGCGGCGTGATCATGTGCCCGCCGGTTTCGGTCTGCCACCAGGTATCCACAATGGGGCAGCGCTCGCGGCCGACGTTCTTGTGATACCACATCCAGGCTTCGGGGTTGATGGGCTCGCCCACCGTGCCGATGATGCGCAGCGAGTCCAGATCGTAGTTCTTGGGATGCGCGTCGGGCGTGGCTTCAGACGCCTTGATCAGCGAGCGGATCGCGGTCGGCGCCGTATAGAACGTGGTGACCTTGTGGCGCGCGATCATGTCCCAGAAGCGGCCGGCGTTGGGGAACGTGGGCACGCCTTCGAAGACGATCTGCGTCAGGCCAGCAGCAAGCGGGCCGTAGGTGATGTACGTGTGACCGGTAACCCAGCCCACGTCGGCGGTGCACCAGTAGACGTCGTCCTTGCGCGCGTCGAAGGTCCACTTGACGGTCAGGAGCGCCCACAACAGGTAGCCGGCGGACGAATGCTGCACGCCCTTGGGCTTGCCCGTGGAACCTGAGGTGTACAGGATGAAGAGCGGGTGTTCGGCGTTGACCGGCACCGGTTCGCAGGTGTCCGGCTGGCCGGCCTCGACGTCCTGCATCCAGAGATCGCGGCCTTCGTTCCACTGCACCTTGCCGCCCGTGCGGCGGTACACGACGACCTTGGTGACGGCTTCGCAACCGCCCATCGCGATGGCTTCTTCCACGGCGGGCTTGAGCGGAATGGTCTTGCCGCCGCGCACCTGTTCGTCGGCCGTGATGATGAGCGATGCGCCCACGTCGACGATGCGTTCCTGCAGGCTCTTGGCCGAGAAACCGCCGAACACCACCGAGTGCGTCACGCCCAGGCGCGCGCAGGCCTGCATGGCGACCACGGCTTCGATGGACATGGGCATGTAGATGATGGCGCGATCGCCCTTCTTGTAGCCCAGCGCCGCCAGCCCATTGGCGAAGCGGCACACGCGCGCCAGCAATTCGCGATAGGTGACCTTGTCGACCTTGCCATCGTCGGATTCAAAGATGATGGCGGTCTTGTCGGCGTTGCCGTTGGTCAGGTGTACGTCCAGGCAATTGGCCGAGACGTTCAGTTCGCCGTCGCCGAACCAGCGGTAGAACGGGGCATCGGACTCGTCCAGCACCTGCGTGAAGGGCTTGGTCCACTGCAGATTGTCGCGGGCCTGTCCGGCCCAGAATCCGTCGAAGTCGTTCTCGACCTGCGCGCACAGCGCGTTGTAGGCGTCCATGCTGGAAATCGCGGCGCCCTGCGCGGCGCGCTCGGGCGGCGGAAACACGCGGTTTTCCACCAGTACGGACTCAATAGCGTTCGACATGATCTTGTCTCCAATCGGTGATTCTGTTGTTTATGCTGCTTTTTTATTACCCACCTGCAACCGTATCGCCGCGCTCTTACGGGCACCTTACGCAAAATGCGGGCCGGAGCCCGCAGATTGACGAGGCCCAAGGCGATGCGTCTGCGCCGGATCTGGGCAGGAAGACGCCGCAAGGCGCCATCCGGGCAGCATGCACAAGCCAACGACGCGCCGCACTGCGGCGCGCCAACAATGCCAAGCAATCAGCATGTGCCGCCGCATCGGGACGCGGCGGCACAAGGCAGTCCATAAGGATAGCAGCCGCTTCCCGCTTGGCGTATACCGCATTCAGGCGGCCTGCCGGGCGAGGCCGCGCTTCATGTCCACCCGCGACAACAGGATCAGTCCGCCGACGAAGAACAGCCCCGTGACGAGGATGGCCAGCCGATGATTGCCTTCCGTGGCCCACGTCACCAGCCCGTACGTCAATGGGCCGATCACGGCGGCAAGCTGCACGGAAAAGGTCCACAGCGAATAGAACTCGGCCAGCCGGCCCGCCGGCGCCAGCGCGCCGGTCATGGCGCGGCCCGCGCTCTGCGTCGTGCCCATGCACAGGCCGGCCAGCACCGCCGCCAACCAGAACACAGGCGCGGTCACGGCCGCGTAAGCCGTCAGCACCATCACGATCCATCCCACCAGCGTGATGGCCAGCGCCGGCTTGTGGCCGATGCGGTCCTGCACGTAGCCGAACGAAAACGCCCCCGCCGCCGCGCCGATGTTCACGGTGAACACCAGCAGCATGATCTGCGGCGTAGTGAAACCCATGACTTCCGACGCATACACCGCGGCCAGCGTGATCACGACCGAGATGCCGGCCTGGTAGCAGGCAATGCACATCAACAGGCGGCGAAATTCCGGGAAGTGCAGGCCCGTTTCGCGCCAGGCATAGGCCAGGCGCTTGAGCATGTGCAGTGCGGGCGGATTGCCCTGCTGCGGCTTGGCGCGCTCGCGCAGCATGAAGAACGACGGCAGCGCGGCCAGCGCGAATACCGAGGCCGTCACCACGATGACCCAGGGCACGAACTGCTCGGCGGTCTCGCCTCGCCCTTCGGCCAGCGTCACCACGACAAGCGACAACCCCAGCGTCAGCATGCCGCCGAAATAGCCAAAGCTCCATCCCCAACCCGAGACGCGGCCCAACGCCTGCGGCTTGGCCAGTTCAGGCAGGAACGCCGCGACCACGGATTCGCCAACGCAATAGCAGTAGTTGGACACGACGATGGCGGCAAGCGCCAGCCAGACGTCGCCCGGCCCCGCTTGCGTCAGGACCAGCGTGCCCGCCACGCAGCCGGCCGTGCTGGTGTAGAGCAGCCGCCGCTTGCTGGCCCGGGCATCGGCGCGAGCGCCCAGCGTAGGCATGGTCAGCATGATGACGAGGTACGACAGCGATAGCGCGGACGTCCACGCGAGCGTGGCCCATGTGGCGCGCCCGGCGACGACGCCGACGAAATAGGTGCTGAAAACCGCCGTGAGGATCACGGTGGTGTATCCGGAGTTCGCGAAGTCGTACATGGCCCAGGCCCAGACTTCGCGCCGTTTCACGCCGGGGTTCAGCGGACCGCTGTCCGCCCCCCGGGTGTCCTGCGCGGAAACGCCAGCCGGCGTTTCCGGCGGCAGCGCCTGGCTCATAGGCCCAGCGCGGCGATGCCTGCTTGCGCGATCTGCACGTCTTCGGTCGACTTGACGCCCGAAACGCCCACCGCGCCGACGACCTGGCCGTCAACGACGACCGGCACGCCACCCTCGAGCATGCCTTCGATCAGCGGCGCCGACAGGAACGAGTAGCGGCCATTGTTGATCAGTTCTTCGTAGATGCGCGATTCGCGGCGGCCCAGCGCGGCCGTCTTGGCCTTGGCGGGCGCGATGTGCGACGAGATCGGCGCCGCATTGTCCAGGCGCAGCATGCCCAGCAGATGGCCGCCATCGTCGGTCACGGCGATGGTGACGGCCCACTTGTTCTGCAAGGCGTGTGCTTCGGCCGCGGCCAGGATCTTTTTGACGTCGTCGGCGCTCAGCACGGGTTTGGTTTTCATTGCAGTGACTCCTTGATCTGTTCGAGGGCGTTAGGGTCTTCCATGGTGGTCAGGTCGCCGGGATCGCGCGACTCGCATACCGCGACGATCGCGCGGCGCAGCACCTTGCCGGAACGGGTCTTGGGCAGGGCGCCCACGAACCGGATCCTGGCCGGCCTTGCCACCGCCCCAAGCTGTTCTTCCACCAGCCGCATGATATCCGCTTCCAGCGCCTTTGCCGCTTCCGGCGTGTCGGCGCCGGCCGGATTCTTCAGCACGGCGAACGCCATGGCGACCTGCCCCTTGAGGGGGTCGGACACACCCACCACCGCGCATTCCGCGATGCCGTTGTGGCTGTTGACCGACTCCTCGATCTCGCGCGTGCCCAACCGGTGGCCCGCCACGTTGATCACGTCGTCCGTGCGGCCCAGGATGAACCAGTAGCCATCGGCGTCCACCCGCCCCCAGTCGAAGGTCGAATACACCTGCCGGCCCGGAATCGACGTGAAGTAGGTTTCGACGAAGCGCGCGTCGTCGCCCCAGATGGTGGACATGGCGCCGGGCGGCAGCGGCGGCACGATGGCGACCACGCCCTTCTCGTCCGGACCCAGGTCTTCGCCGGTGGATTCGCTGACGATGCGCGCGTCAAAGCCGTAGACCGGGAACGACGGGCTGCCAAACCGGGTGGCGACCTTTTCCACGCCCGGCTGCGCCGACAGGATCGGCCAGCCGGATTCCGTCTGCCAGTAGTTGTCGATGATGGGTTTGCCCAGGCCTTCCGAGATCCATTGCGCCGTCGGCTCGTCAAGCGGTTCGCCGGCCAGATAGACGGCGCGCAGCGTGGACAGATCGTGCCGCCGCAAGAGATCGGGATCCTGGCGCTTGAGCACGCGCACTGCGGTCGGCGCCGAAAACAGCGTGTTCACGCCGAATTGCTCGACCAGCTTCCAGAGAATCGCGCCGTCCGGGCGCACGGGTGTTCCCTCGTACAGGATGGTCGATTGCCCGCCGATGAGCGGTCCGTAGACGATGTAGGAATGCCCGACCACCCAGCCGATGTCGCTGGTGCAGAAATAGGTGTCGCCGGGCTTGCCATCGAACAGGTATTCCATGGACGACGCCAGCGCCACGGCGTATCCGCCCGTGTCGCGCTGCACGCCCTTGGGGCGGCCGGTGGTGCCGGAGGTGTAGAGGATGTAGCTGGGCTCGGACGATTCCAGCCACTCGACGGGCACCCGCGCGCCGCGGTGGCGTTCGCGCAGCGTCGCGTAATCCAGATCGCGACCCGCCACCGGTTCGAACGGGGCCAGGCCGCGGTCGAACACCACCACCGAGGCCGGTGGCGACTTGGCCAGGCTCAAGGCGCGATCCAGGAGCGGCTTGTACGGCACGACCTTGCCGGCCCGCGAGCCGCCGTCCGTGCACACTACGACCTTGGGCGACGCATCGTCGATGCGCTGCGCCAGGTTCACCGATGCAAACCCGCCGAACACCACCGAATGCACTGCCCCGATGCGCGCGCAGGCGAGCATGGTGAACACGGCTTCCGGCACCATCGGCATGTAAAGCAGCACGCGGTCGCCGCGCGCCACGCCCAACTCGCGCAGCATGGCGGCTGCCGCGTTCACTTCCTCGAAGACGTCCTGCCGCGTGTACACCTGCTCACGGTCCACCTCGGTGGACACCCAGATCAGCGCCGGCATGTCCGCCTGTGTCGGCAGCCAGCGGTCCACGGCGTTGTAGCAAAGATTGGTGCGCCCGCCCACGAACCACCTGGCGAAAGGCGGACGCGAGAAGTCCAGCACATTGTCAAAAGGCGTTTCCCAGTGGATGCGCGTGGCCTCTTCACGCCAGAAGGCGTCGCGGTCATTCACCGAGCGATAGTGGAAATCCCGGGTTCTTTGCATGTCTGTCTCCTGGTATTGTTCATAGGCCTTAAGGCTGATTGATTTTTTGTCTAATCATTTCGGTCATTCTGGTAGGCAAACCTTGCACGAGACTTGCCGCACGTCAAAAAATTCTTCCAGAGGTCCACGCTGCATGGATATTTAGGGCCGATACGTAACGAACCGGCACTAAAAGTTTGGTAGAATCCCCGCGAAGTTGCACATAATTGTTGAATTTGCTGACATCTCGGCCCCAACCGCGGCTAATGCGCGGTTTTTGCTGTGTTCAGTGAATCATCCCCAGGCGAATGCATCGACACTCCATACCCGCGCGATTCAATTCAACCACTGGCCTTGCAAAGCGCGGTCTGCGCATGCTCGCGTTGGTTGCTTGCTTTGCGGGTCTGGCGGGTTGTGCAAGCACTAGCCAAAAGTCAACCGCCCATACGTCCGAGATCGATCCTTACGAAACGGAGTGGGTTGCCACCGCCGATGATCCCATCGGCATGCTGGTGGTCCAGAAATTCAAGCGTGAACGCCAGCGCACCCATTCGGGTGTCGGCACCGACAACGGCATGGTCAGCGAAGCCCTGAATCACCTGGGCATCCGCTACCGCTTCGGCGGCAGTTCCCCCGACACCGGCTTTGACTGCAGCGGCCTCGTCGCTTACTCGGCCGAACGTGGCCTGGGCCTCAAGCTTCCCCGCAACGCCGCCGAAATCGCCCAGCAAGGCGTGGCCGTCGCCAAGAACGAACTGCAGGCCGGCGACCTCGTCTTCTTCAACACCATGGGCCGCCGTTATTCCCACGTTGGCATCTACCTGGGCGACGACCGCTTCGTGCATTCGCCCAGCGCCGGCGGCGTGGTGCGTGTCGAAAACATGACCATGGCCTACTGGTCCAAGCGCTACAACGGCGCCCGCCGCCTCGACAACACCCTGATGGCATCGGCCCGCGCGGCAAACTGACCGCCCTGCCCTGTCCAGACTCAAGGCAACATAGTCGCACGCAGGCCTACCCGCCGCCATCGTCCAAAATGCAAAACGCCGCCAGACTTTCGTCCGGCGGCGTTTTTGTTTGTTCTCTTCGCGGCGTTCAGACCGCAGGCCGTATCGGCCTCCCCAGTTTGTCGTGGATGCGCGGCAAGACGCGTCCCATCAATGAACGGTACCGGCGCGCGGGCACAGGCCGCATTGCTGCAGCGCCTGCTGCATGCTGCACACGGAACGGCGACAAGCGACGACCCGGATGCCACCGCGCTGCGCGGCGTTGCGGAACGTCTTCATGACGTTGTGGCCAAGAAAATCGGTAAGCAGGATGACCAGTTGCGTGCCCGAGGGCAGTTGCAGGGTCTTCTTCTGATGCGAGGGATCGCGCCCGCTGATGTGGTGCGTGATCGAGATGTTGTGTCCTTTGAGCAGATCGGGAATATTGCCGAGGCGGTCGGCGCCCACTACCACTGCACTAAGTCCTGCCGTCATGATTTACCTCACTGGGTCGTTGAGCCTGGATGTAATGATAATGATTCCTATTTTTTCGTCAACTCAAATGAGATCGGTTCTTATTTAATTATTTTTATGAGCTTAGGGAAAGGGATAGCCGTCTCACGCTTTCCGCAGGGCTATCAGGCAAAAAAAAACGCGACGTCGTAAGGACGTCGCGTGTTGTCGAGGCAGGCGCCGGCAGCCGGCAGAGGCTATTTCGGCGCGCCCTGCACCGCATCGGTCACCACCGCCCGGGTCAGCGACGGCGCCAACATTTCCAGGAAGGTGTAGACGTAGTCGCGCAGGAACACACCCGCCTTCACGCCCACGCGGGTCGTATGCGTGCCGAACAGGTGCCCCACCGGCAGGCCGACCAGATTGGAATCGCGTCGCGGGTCATAGGCGACGCCCGCGATGATGCCGATGCCCAGGCCCACGTCCACATACGTCTTGATCACGTCGGCGTCGATGGCTTCGAGCACGATGTCCGGATGAATGCCCTGGTTGGCAAAGATCTCGTCGATCGTGCTGCGGCCGGTGAAGGCGCGATCGTAGGTCACGATCGGGTATTCAGCCAGTTGCGCCAGCGACAGGCGCTTGGCGGCGCTGGAGGTCAGTTCGGCCAGCGGATGATCGGGCCGCACCACCACGGTGTGTTCCCACGCATAGACCGGCAAGGTGGCCAAGCCCGGCGTCAACGCCAGCGATTCGGTGGCCAGCGCCAGATCGGCCTGTTCATGCAAGACCATTTCAGCAAGCTGGGCGGGGCTGCCCTCGGCCAGCGACAGGTGGACCTTGGGGAATTGCTTGCGGAACGCGGGAATGACGCGCGGCAGCAGATAGCGCGCCTGCGTGTGGGTGCAGGCAATGACCAGGCCGCCTTCATCGCGGCGCGCGAATTCGTCGCTGACTTTCTTCAGGTTGTCGACTTCGCGCATGATGCGGTCGATCACCTGCGACACGGCAAGACCCGGCTTGGTCAGCCCCTTGATGCGCTTGCCGTGGCGTTCGAAGATCTTGATGCCCAGCTCGTCTTCGAACTCGATGATGGCCTTGGAAACGCCGGGCTGCGACGTGTAGAGCATCCGGGCGGCTTCGGTCAGGTTGAAGTCGCGCCGGATGGTTTCACGCACGAAACGAAATTGCTGGAGGTTCATTAATTGGCCCCTGATAGACGGGCCAATTATAAGTAATAAGAACGCCTTGCTATATGAATTATTCGTATAAGCTTAGGAGCAAGGCGTCCCCTCTTTTAGCGCATCGAGATCGTGGTGTTGACGGTCTTGGCGTGCGCCGACCAGCGTGCGGTGACCGTCTTGGTCTGCGTCCAGAACTGCACCGCTTGCTTGCCGTTGGGGCCCAGGTCGCCCAGCTTGGAACCGCGCGAACCCGTGAAGCTGAACCACGCCACCGGCACCGGAATCGGCACGTTGATGCCGACCTGGCCCACGTCGATGTTGTTCTGGAAGTAGCGCGCGGCGCCCCCGTCCTGCGTGAACAGGGCGACGCCGTTGCCGTTGGGGTTGCGGTTGATGAATTCCACCGCGTCTTCCAGCGTCTCGACGCCAACGCAGCACAGGACCGGTCCGAAGATCTCCTCGGTGTAGATCGTCATGTTCTCGGCAACGCCGTCGAACACGGTCGGGCCGACGAAGTTGCCTTCCTCGAAACCCGCCACCTTCAGGTTGCGGCCGTCGAGCAGCAACTTGGCGCCTTCGTCCACGCCCTTCTGGATCAGGCTTTCCACGCGCTTTTTCGCATTGGGCGACACCAGCGGACCCAGGTCGGCCTGGCGGTCCGTGCCGGCGTTGACCTTGAGCTTCTTGGCGCGTTCGACGAAATCGGGCAGCCAGTTGCGGGCCTCGCCCACCAGCACGGCCACGGACGACGCCATGCAGCGTTGGCCGGCCGCACCGAAGGCAGCCCCGAGCAGTTGGTTCAATGCGACTTCCGGATCAGCGTCCGGCAGAACCACGCAGTGGTTCTTGGCGCCCATCATCGACTGGCAGCGCTTGCCGGCAGCCGATGCGCGGTTGTAGATCTCGGTGCCCACGCGGGTCGAGCCGATGAACGACACCGCCTTGATGTCCGGATGCTCGCACAGGCCATTGGCCGTTTCCGGGCCGCCGTGCACCACGTTCAGCACACCAGGCGGCAGGCCGGCTTCCAGCGCCAGTTCCGCCAGGAACAGCGACGAGGTCGGATCCTGCTCGGAGGGCTTGAGCACGAACGTATTGCCGCAGGCCACGGCGATGGGGAACATGAAGCACGGCAGCATCACCGGGAAATTGAACGCAGTGATGCCCGCGCACACGCCCAACGGCTGGATCAGCGTGTAGACGTCGATCCCGGATGCCGCGTTTTCCGCGTATTCGCCCAATTGCAGGTTGGCGATCGAGCAGGCGTGCTCGACCACTTCCAGACCGCGGCCGACTTCACCCTCGGCGTCCGGCAGCGTCTTGCCGTGTTCGCGGGTAACCATCTCGGCCAGCTTGCCGGTATTGGCGCGCAGCAGCTCCTGGAACTTGAGCATGACGCGCATGCGTGCGCCCTGCCCGGCGTTGCGCCAGGTCTTGAAAGCCTCCTTGGCGTTGGAGACGGCCAGGTCCAGTTCTTCGCGCGTGGCGAAGGGCACCTTGGCGACGACCTCCTGGGTGGCGGGGTTGATCACGTCTCGCCATTCGGTGGTTTTGGACTGCACAAGCTTGCCGCCGATCAGTAGCGGAACGCGCGGGACTTCACTCATTTTGATGCTCCTCACACTGCGTAGTCGATGCGGATGGTCGTCCGCGTTCTTGGATCGAACCGGGCCCGCGGGACAACGCCCGCGGGCCTCGGATTATTTCTTCACCAGCGGGCAGCTCGAATCGGCCAGGGGCTGGAAGGCTTCGGCCGCCGGAATGGTGGCCACCAGCTTCGAATAGTCCCAGCCGCCCTTGGAGTCCGCGGGCTTCTTGACTTCGTACAGGTACATATCGTGGATCACGCGGCCGTCCGGGCGGATCGACGCGTTGCGCATGATGGGATCCTTGATGGGAATCTCGCGCATCTTGTCGGCCACGACCTTGCCATCCGTGCTGTTGGCGGCGGCCACGGCGCGCAGGTAATGCAGCACGCTGGAATACACGCCGGCCTGCGTCATGGTGGGCTTCAGGCCGCGGAAGGCCTTCTCGAAACGGCCGGACCACTCGCGCGTGGCGTCGTCGTAGTCCCAGTAAAAGCCGTCCACGTAGGACAACCCTTGGGCGTTCTCCAGGCCGAGCGCACGCAGGTCGGACAGGAAGATCAGCAGCGAAACCAGGCGCTGGCCGCCGGCCACGATGCCGAACTCGCGCGCCTGCTTGACCGCGTTGACGGTGTCCTGGCCGCCGTTGGCCAGCGCCACCACCTGCGCCTTGGAGCTTTGCGCCTGCAAGAGATAGGACGCGAAGTCGGGTGCGTTCAGCGGATGCCGCACGCTGCCGGCCACCGTGCCGCCCAACGCTTTCACCGCCTTGGCCGTGTCGGCCTCCAGCGAGTGGCCGAACGCATAGTCGACGGTGATGAAGAACCAGGACTTGCCGCCCTCGCGCACGGTGGCTTTGGCGCCGCCCGCCGACTGCGAGTAGGTGTCGAACATCCAGTGAAAGCCGACCGGCGAGCATTCCTTGTTGGTCAGGGCCGTGGTGGCCGGACCGGAGAACATCACGACCTTGTTCTTTTCGCGGGCGATGCCCTGCACGGCCAGCGCCACGGCGGAATTGGTGAGGTCGGCGATCGCGGTGACGCCGTCGCGGTCGAACCATTCACGGGCGCGCGCGGCGCCGACGTCCGCCTTGTTCTGGTTGTCCGCGGACACCAGGTCGATCTTCATGCCTTTGCATTCCGCCGCAAGGCAGTCGTCGATAGCCAACTGCGCCGCGGCGACCGAACCTGCGCCCCCCATGCCGGCATAGGTGCCGGACATATCCGTCAGAATGCCGATCTTCACTGGCGGCTTATCCGCCGCATGGGCCTGCCCAAGCAAACCGGCGCCCAGACACAAGCCTGCGGCGAGCCCGCGTGCGTGCAATTTCATGGATTTGTCTCCTGAGTTTTTATGCGCTGAGTGTTAGCGTTGTGGCGCCGTCTTCGCGGCCTGCGGTCCCAGGGCATAGCCCAAGGCCAGCCGATCCAGTGTAGATGTGTGAAAATCAACAAGCAACACCAGAAATGCACATTCCTTGTGCATTCATGCACACACATAAAAACCCGCGTTGCAGCGTGCTGCCGGGGCCTTGGAGCGATGGATCTTGCTTGATTGGGACAGCCTGCGGTATTTCCTGGAAGTGGCGCGCACGCAGCGCGTCAGCGCAGCGGCGCGCAAGCTGGGCGTGGAACACACCACGGTGTCGCGCCGCATCCGGGCGCTGGAAACGGAACTGGACACCCTGCTCTTTGAAAAATCCCGCAGCGCGGGCTTCGTGCTGACGGACGACGGCCAGCGCCTATTCGTCCATGCCGAGCAGATGGAAAGCGTCGTGCACACCGCGCGCGAGAACCTGTCCGGCATCGGGCAGGCGCTGTCGGGGCATCTGCGCATCGGCGCCACCGAAGGCTTCGGCAGCTATGTGCTCACCCCGCTTGCCGCAGACTTCCAGCGGCGCTATCCGCACATCACGCTGGATATCCTGCCCGTGCCGCGCTTTGTCAGCCTGTCCAAGCGCGAGGCCGATCTGGCCATCACCATCGAGCGCCCGCAGCGCGGTCCGTATGTGTGCAGCAAGCTGTGCGACTACACGCTGCGGCTGTACGGCACACCTGGCTATCTGGCGAACCATGCGCCCATCACGCGCCGCGAGGACCTCGCGGATCACACGTTCATTGGCTATGTGGACGAGCTGCTGTTCAGCGAGCGCCTGCGCTATCTGGAAGACGTGCTGCCGGCAAGCAAGGTGGTGCTGCGCAGCACGAGCGTCGTGGCCCAGTACCACGCGGCGCTGCAGGGCCAGTCGCTCGCGATCCTGCCGTGCTTCATCGCGGCCCAGGATCCGCGGCTGAAACCCGTGCTGCAGGACGAGATCGCCATCACGCGCTCGTTCTGGATGTACTGCCACGAAGACCTGCGCAAGCTCAAGCGCGTGACGGTGCTGTGGGAGTTCATCCGCAAATCGGTATTGAAAAACGCCGACCTGTTGGCAGGCCGGCGTGGAACGATGAAGTATCTGCCTTGAAAGCGCCGGCTGGCGGCGCCCACTACGCTAAGCGCTGTTCTTCGGCGCCTTCACGCGCAGGCGGCGCATCAGCAGGAAGGCGGTCAGCAGCGCGACGGCGCCGTGGATGAGCCACACGCCCAGACCAAAACTGAGCTTGCCGTTGGAGATCCAGGCGCGCGACAGGTTGATCAGGTTCATATAGAGCAGACCGACCAGACCAGCGATGAGCAGGTCGCCCGAACGCCCAAGCCGCGGATTTACCGCGCCCAGCGGAATGGCCAGCAGCGCAAGATTCAGCGCGGCGAGCGGCAGCGAAATCCGCCACATGACCTGCGACCAGCTGCTGTTGGTGTTGTCTTCAACCAGCTGCGGCGTGCTGCGCGCCTTGGAGGACCGCTCTGCCGCCGCACGGGCCTCGGCGACAGGATCGCCGCCCGACTTGCTTTCGAGGCGCAGGCCGTATTTTTCGAAGTGCACCAGCCGAAGCTCGGGGGTACCCGGCTTCAGATCGTAACGATGGCCCTCGCCCAGCACCAGGAAGCGGTCGCCGTTGGGCAGGGTTTCGCTGTGCGCGCTGCTTGCGGTCAGCACGCTGAGCCATTCAGGACCGATCTCGCGCGCGAAGACGTTGCCGAGTTCGTCGCTGGGATTGACGGGGTCTTCAGCAAAGAACACGCGGCTGCCGCCGGAGGATTCAGCGAATTGGCCGGCAGTGACCTTGGACAGGTCGGAGCGTTGTTCGAAGCGTTCGTGGTATTCGCCGATCTGGCGGTAGGCCCAGGGCGACGCCACCAGCGTCAGGCCTGCCACGGCAATCGCGACGGGGACCGCCACGCGCAGCACGGGCTTGAGCCAGTCCGCCAGCGACAGGCCGCTGGCGAACCACACGACCATTTCGGACTCGCGGTAGTTTCGGGTGACCGTGGTCAGCACCGCGATGAAGATCGAGACCGCCAGAATGGTCGGTAGCGCGGTGATGGTCGACAGCGCGGCAAGCACGACCACCACGTCCGCTCCGATGTTGCCTCCCGCGGCTTCACCGAGCAGGCGCACGAGAAGCACGCTGAGCCACACGACGAGCAACGTGGAAAAGACAACGCCAGCGTGACTGGTGATCTCGCTGACGACAGAGCGTTTGAATAGAGACATGGGAGAATATGCGGGATAATCGACCGCATCATACACAGACGCACACGGGAAACCCTCATGGAATTTAGCACACAGACCACTGCTTCCCTGCACCAGGTCAAAACCGCGGCCCTCGCCGTCGGCGTGTTCGCGGACGGCGTGTTGAGCCCCGCCGCCGACATCATCGACCGCGCTTCCAACGGCGCCGTGCGTGCGGTGGTCAAAAGCGAATTCCGCGGCCGCGCCGGCGCGACGCTGACCCTGCGTACGCTGCCGGGTGTCGCCGCGCAGCGTGTGGTCCTGGTCGGGCTGGGCAAGCAGGAAGAATACTCGGCCCGCACTCACGCGTCGGCCGAGCAGGCATTCGCCGCTTCGTGCGTCGCCGCCCAGCTTGCCGAAGGCGTGTCCACGCTGCTCGCCAATCCCATCGCCGACACCGACCTCATTGCGCGCGCCCGCAGCGCCGCGATCGCGGCCGGCAGCGCGGTCTACCACTACGACGCCAGCTTCGGCAAACCCGACCGCGACGCGCGCCCCAAGCTCAAGAAGATCGTGCAGGTCGTCGAGCGCGCCGACGCGGCACAGGCCCAGAAGGGCCTGCGCGAAGGCAGCGCCATCGCCAACGGCATGGAGCTGACCCGCACGCTGGGCAACCTGCCGGGCAACATCTGCACGCCGACCTACCTGGGCGACACCGCCAAGCGCCTGGCGCGCGAATTCAAGTCCCTGAAGGTCGAGGTCCTGGACCGCAAGCAGGTCGAGGCGCTGGGCATGGGCTCGTTCCTGTCGGTTGCGCGCGGCTCCGAGGAGGCGCTTCGCTTCATCGTGCTGCGCCACGCCGGCGCCAAGGCTGCCAAGAAGGGCGCCAAGGCCGCGCAGGGTCCGATCGTGCTGGTCGGCAAGGGCATCACGTTCGACGCGGGCGGCATTTCGCTCAAGCCCGCGGCCACCATGGACGAAATGAAGTACGACATGTGCGGCGCCGCCAGCGTGCTCGGCTCGTTCCGCGCCCTGGCCGAACTGGAATTGCCGCTGGATGTCGTCGGCCTCATTCCCGCGTGCGAGAACCTGCCCAGCGGCAAGGCCAACAAGCCGGGCGACGTGGTCACCAGCATGGCTGGCCTGACCATCGAAATCCTGAACACCGACGCCGAAGGCCGACTGGTCCTGTGCGACGCCCTCACCTACGCCGAACGCTTCAAGCCGTCGGCCGTGATCGACATCGCCACGCTGACCGGCGCCTGCGTCGTCGCGCTGGGCAACGTCAACACCGGCCTGTTCTCCAAGGACGACGCGCTGGCGGACGCTCTGGCCTCGGCCGGCCGCCGTTCGCTCGACACCGCATGGCGCATGCCCATGGACGACGCCTACCAGGAACAGCTCAAGTCCAACTTCGCTGACCTCGCCAACATCGGCGGTCCTCCGGCCGGCGCCGTCACGGCGGCTTGCTTCCTGTCCCGCTTCGCCAAGGCATACCCCTGGGCGCACCTGGACATCGCCGGCACCGCCTGGCGCGGCGGCAAGGACAAGGGTGCAACGGGCCGTCCGGTGCCGCTCCTGATGCAATACCTGCTGGACCAGGCTTGAAGCGCTGGACGCCGATAGCTCCATGACGCGCATCGACTTCGCCTTCGGCGCGCCGGACCGCCTGCGCATGGCCTGCCAGGTCGTGCGCAAGCGCGTCCTGGCAGGGCAGCGGCTGGTGGTGTATTGTAAAGACGGTTCGCGCCTGTCCGCCTTCGACCGGATGCTGTGGGCGTTCGACGACACGGCTTTCGTGCCGCACGTGCTGGCAAATGATTCGCTGGCCGCTGAAACTCCGGTGGTGCTCACCGCCGGGGATCCGCTGCAGGCCCTGCAGGCGGCGGGGCAGCCCGACCAGCCCCAGCCCTGGCTGCTGAACCTAGACGACGATTGTCCGCCCGGGTTCGATGCTTTCGAACGCCTTCTGGAAATCGTCTCGGACGACCCCGACGACAAGCAGGCGGCCCGGCAGCGCTGGCGAACCTACCTGACGGCCGGTCATACGCCGCAAAGCCACGACCTGAGCCGCAAGGCCCAAGGCGGCTGAACCGTCCCACGCGCGCCCGCGCGCCGCGCTCCACCAGACTACGGGAGTTTCCATGCCCGCTCGCCCATCCGACCCCGGCATCCCCACCCTGACCCATCGGGCCGAACCCTCGTTCCACGACCCGGCCGACGACGACGCCGATGCGCCGCTTTTGACCGAACTGGCCGACGAGGCGGGTCCGGTGTACGAAAACGACCCCTATGAACATGACCCGTTTCCCGTCCTGACGGACGTGGCCGGCGACGACCAGTCGCCGGTGTTGCCGGTCTCGCGGACGTCCGAGCCGGCGGCCCCGCTTGTAGCGCCAACGGCCACCCCGGCGGCGCCTTCGCCCGCCGCCGCCCCCGCGCGCCCCGCCCCGCTGCCCGACGCCACCGTGCTCGCCGCGCGCCTGCAGGCCGAGGTCGAACAGCTCATGCAGCAGGCGCTTGCCGATGCGGTCAAGCAGCTTCAGGCGCGCATGGATGCGGAATTGCCTGCTATTGTTTCCCGCGTGCTCAATGAGGTTCGGCGAGGGTGATCCTCCGCCATGCGCAGGATCAATTTGCCCTGCAACGGGCAGTCCTACTTCTTTCTCAAACTGGATTCTTCAGGGAACTGTAAGGTATCCTTCGCATCTAAGCCTTCTAGGCAATTACCATATTTGCCGTATACAGGAGTTCTCCATGAACGAATATCGTCCGTCCCCTTTTAACCGTTCCGGCTCTGTCGCCGGCGCGCCGGGCGAGGTCGCTCGCAACCAGGTCCTGCGCAACACGTACTGGCTTCTGGCCCTGTCGCTGATCCCGACGGTGCTGGGCGCGGCGGTCGGCCTCTACACCGGCATCAACCGCGTCATGGGCGCCAGCCCCGGCTTGTCGGCCATCGTCTTCCTGGTCGGCGCCTTCGGCCTGATGTTCGCCATTGAAAAGAACAAGAACAGCTCGCTGGGCGTCGTCCTGCTGCTGGCCTTCACGTTCTTCATGGGCGTCATGCTGTCGCGCCTGCTGGGCTTCGTGATGGGCATGAGCAACGGCTCGCAGCTCGTCATGACGGCGTTCGGCGGCACCGCAATCGTGTTTGGCACCATGGCCACGCTGGCCACGACCATCAAGCGCGATCTGTCGGGTTTGCAGAAATTCCTGTTCATCGGCGCCGTCGTGATCCTGGTTGCCGCGCTGGCCAACATCTTCCTGCAACTGCCGGCCCTGATGCTGACCATCTCGGTGCTCGCCATCGTGATCTTCTCGGCATTCATGCTGGTTGACCTGCAGCGCGTGGTCAACGGCGGCGAGACCAACTACGTGTCCGCCACCCTGGCCATTTACCTGGACGTCTACAACGTCTTCTCGAACCTGCTGATGCTGCTGGGCATCTTCGGCGGCAACCGCGAGTAACGCGCCGTCGCCAGACCAGCACCGAAAGGGCCTGCATGCACAACATGTAGGCCCTTTTTCTTTGGCCAGCTTTGTTTGGCCCTCTTCCTTTGGCCCGCCTGTTCACCTTTTTCCTGCCCGGAGCTACGCCATGCCCGATCGCCGCCGCTTCCTCCAGACCACCGCCAGCGCCGCCCTCCTCGGAACCGCGTGGCCGGCATGGGCGGCTGAGCCGGCGCAAGCCATGCTCAAACGCCCGATCCCGTCGACGGGCGAAATGCTGCCCGTCGTGGGACTGGGCACCGCGGACACCTTCAACGTATCGCCGAGCGACGCGTCGGCCATGGCGCCGCTGGCCCAGGTGCTTGAAACGATGCTGAAGGCGGGCGGCACGCTGATCGACACGGCGCCCAGCTACGGCGAGGCCGAGGCCGTCACAGGCGCGTTGCTGGCGCGCGATGGCGGCCTGCGCAAGCGCGTGTTCCTGGCCACCAAGATCAGCACGCGCGGCCACGAATCCGCGATGCGCCAGGTGCGGCAGTCGCAAGAGGCGCTGCGCAGCGACAAGCTGGACCTGATCCAGGTGCACAACCTGATCGACACGCGCAACCAGCTCGCGCTGCTGCGCGACCTGAAACAGCAGGGCGTGACGCGCTACATCGGCATCACGCATTACACGGACCATGCCCACGACGATCTGACCGAGCTGGTTGAAAAGGAAAAGCCCGACTTCCTGCAGGTGAACCTGTCGATCGCCTCGCGCAGCGCTGAAAAGCGGCTGCTGCCCGCGTGCCAGGCCAATGGCGTCGCCGTGCTGATCAACCGGCCGTTCGAGGACGGCGCGCTGTTCCGCCAGGTCAAGGGGGTGGCGCTGCCCAAGCTGGCCGCCGAGATCGACTGCACTTCCTGGGCGCAGATCTTCCTGAAGTTCATCATCGGCCACCCCGCCGTCACGGCCGTCATCCCCGCCACGTCCAAGCCCGCCAACATGGCGGACAACGCGCGCGCCGGCTTTGGCCGACAGCCCGATGCCGCGCTGCGCGACCGCATCGCCGCGCTGCTCGCCTGACGCCATGGCGCCCGCCCCCCTGTCCTGGCGCGCCCGCATGTCGCGGGCGCTGGGCATCCAGGAGGACGAACTCGCTCCCGCCGCCTGCGGCTTCGCGTTTATCTTCTTCCTCTTTTGCGGCTATTTCATGCTGCGCCCGATCCGCGAGACGATGGGGATCCAGGCGGGCGTAAACCAGTTGCAATGGCTGTTCACCGCCACTTTTCTTGCCACCCTCGCCGTCGTGCCCCTGTTTGGCTGGATCTCCACCCGCGTGCCGCGCGCGACGCTGGTGACCTGGGTCTATGCCATCTTCGCGCTGACCATGGTGGGCTTTGCCGCCCTGCTCCACCAGCAGCCCGGTAGCGTCTGGGCGGCGCGCGCGTTCTATGTCTGGCTGTCGGTGTTCAACCTGTTCGTCGTGTCCATCGCCTGGAGCCTGATGGCCGATGTGTTTCGCATGGAATCGGCCAAGCGGCTCTTCGCGCTGATCGCGGCGGGCGCCAGCGCGGGCGGCCTGTGTGGGCCCCTGCTTGGCGCGCTGCTCGCTGGCGTGTTAGGTCCGGCGGGCCTGCTGGTGTTGTCGGCCCTGCTGCTGACCGCCACGCTGCCGCTCAAGCAATGGCTGCTGGCGTGGCGCGCCGCTTCCCGGCCGGAAGTGGGCCTGCAGGACATGCAGCGTCCCATCGAAGGCGGCATTCTTGCCGGGCTGGGGCGCATCTTTCAGTCCCGCTACCTGTTGGGCATTTCGCTGCTGGTCGTGCTGCTCGCCACGCTGAACACGTTTTTGTACATGGAACAGGCGCGGCTGGTCGCCGATGCGTTCCCCGACACCGCCCAGCGCATCCGGGTCTTCAGCGCCCTGGATTTCACCGTGCAGACGCTGGCACTGCTGTCGCAGATCTTCATCACCGGGCGCGTGGCCGCACGCCTGGGTTTGCGGTTCCTGCTGACCGCGGTGCCGCTTGCGGTGGCGCTGGCGTTCCTGGCGCTGGCCGTGTTCCCCGTGTTCGCCGTGCTGGCGGCCGCCATGATCCTGCGCCGCGCCGGGGAGTACGCGCTGATCCGCCCAGGCCGCGAAATGCTGTTCACGGCCGTCACGCCGGAAGACAAGTACAAGACGAAGAACGTCATCGACACCGTGGTCTACCGCGGCGGCGATGCCGCCAGCGGTTGGGTGAAGGCGGGCATCGACATGCTGGGTTACGGCGCGGCGTTGATCGCACTGCTGGGCGCCGTGGTGGCGTTGGGTGCGGCCGCCGTCGGCTATGGACTGGGCAAGCAGGCTGATCGGCGCAACGGCGACTTGCCTTAACTTTTTTTGAATAACCATCTTAGTCAGCCAAACGGAAACGCCGATTCCCGGACGCACAATGGCGCAGCCCTCAACGCCTCGGGAATCGTCATGAAACGCTCTGCCTGCCTTGCCGCCCTGTTGCTTTGCCTTGCCGCGCCGCACGCGCAAGCCGATTACCCCGAACGCGCCATCACGCTGATCGTGCCGGCCGCCGCGGGCGGCAATGCCGACATCACCGCCCGTCTGATCGGTCAGGAGATGAGCCGGCTGCTCGGCCAGCCAGTCGTCGTCGAAAACCGCGTGGGCGCCGGCGGCCGCATCGGCACGCAGGCCGTGGTCCGGGCCCCCGCGGACGGCTACACCATCGGTTATGCCCACGTCGGCACGCTGGTGCTGCATCGGTACCTGTTCAAGCAGCAGCTCTACGACCTGGACCGTGACCTCAAGCCCATCGGCCTGGTCGCCGAGACCCCGAATGTGATCGTCGTGAATGCCGCGTCGCCCTACCGCGATCTGAAAGGATTCATCGAAGCCAGCCGGGCGCAGCCGGACCGCCTGACCATGACCTCGGCCGATCCGGGCACGACCA
Organism: Achromobacter sp. GQ309; assembly: GCF_059759315.1. Classification (NCBI taxonomy): domain Bacteria; kingdom Pseudomonadati; phylum Pseudomonadota; class Betaproteobacteria; order Burkholderiales; family Alcaligenaceae; genus Achromobacter; species Achromobacter sp. GQ309. The sequence continues at coordinate 411,485 of NZ_JCAXDP010000003.1, read as the reverse complement.
GCGAAGTCGGCGTCAAGCTGTTCATCGCCCAGACCGGCGCCGCGGTTCGGCAGATCCCCTACAAGGCCACGGCCGCGCAGCTCTCGGACCTGCTGGGCGGCCACGTGGACGCCATGATGGAAAACCTGCCGCCCTTGATCGGCAACCTGAAGGACGGCCGCCTGCGCGCGCTCGCCGTCACCACCCGCAAGCGCGCCGCGTCCAACCCAGACGTGCCGACGGTGGCCGAACAAGGCTATCCGGAGTACGAGCAGTCCGCGTGGAGCGCCCTGGTTGCACCGGCAGGCACGCCCGTTGCCGCGATCTCGCGGTTGAACGCCGCGATGAATCAGGCGTTGCGCTCGGACGCGGTGAGCCGCGAGTTGCGCAGCCGGTCGCAGGAACCCCTGGGGGGCACGCCGCAGGATGTCCAGGCCCAGATCAAAAAGGAGCTGCCCAAGTGGGAAAGCATCATCAAGGCCGCCACGCTGGATTGAACCGCGCCCGAACACCCAACGGAGCCTGCGCATGGCCAACGTAACCCGCGAGGATTTCTCCGTGGCCGCCGCTACCAATGCGTCGGCTTACCGGCGCGTCACGATCCCGGTGTTGCGGATCGAGGCGGGCCCGGGGCCTGCCGTCGCGCTCATCGCAGGCGTGCACGGCGACGAATGGGAAGGCCAGGCCGCCATTCTGGATCTGTGGCATCAGTTGCCGGAGATTCTGCAACGCGGCACGGTCTATCTGCTTCCCGCCGTCAATGCGGAAGCGTCGCTGACCGGCACGCGGCTGTCGCCATCTGACGGCGGCAACCTGAACCGCGCTTTCCTGGGCGAACCGGCGCGCGGCTACACCGAAAGCATCGCGGCGGCCTTGGAGGCTCGGCTGCTTCCCCGGGTGCAGGCCATGGTGGACGTGCACAGCGGCGGCGCGTCGCTGCGCTACCTGCCGTCATCGGTCATCACCCGCTACGGCAACGATGCGTATGACGAGCGTCTGCCGGCGCTCGCGCGGGCATTCGGACTGCCCGACTGCGTGTTCTTTCGCGGCGGCGAGGCCGGTTCCATGCCGGCGGCGGCCAGCCGTCACGGCGTGCTGCGGCTTTCGGCCGAGATCGGCGGCGGCCGGGAAACGAGCCAATCGCTGGCGGACAGCTGCCGCGACGGGCTGCTGGGCTGCCTGGCAGAGTTGGGGTTGCTGTCCCGTCCCGAGTCTGCACACCCCGCCCAGGATGCGCAGGTCCGCCTCTACGACCTGGACACCCCCGCCGCGACGCTGCGTGCCCGCGAGTCCGGCGTATTCGTTCCCGCCGTGGAGCTGGGACAATCCGTGGCCGCGCAGCAGCCCATCGGCCGCCTGATCGAACCGGCACGGCCCGACGTCCCTCCGCGCCCATTGCTCAGCCCACAGGCGGGCACCGTAGTCTGCCTGCGTCCCATCGCGCGCAGTGACGACGGCGATTGCCTGCTGCAGGTCGCGCCCGCTCTTTCCTTGGAATCTCTTGCTTCAAGATACTGACCCATGCAGATGAATCCCAGATTGTCCGGCCTGCGCTGCATCCGCTGCGCAACCCTCTGGCCCGCGGGCGACTATCCCGAAGGCTGCCCTTCGTGCCTGGCGGCTGGGCACCCCGCCACCCTGGAGTGCCAATACGACGCGCCGTCGCAGGACGGCGCCATACCCCTGCCGGTGCTGTCGGCCGTGACGTTGGGCGAAGGCGGCACCCCATGCCTGTCCGCGCCCGACCTGGCACGCGAAGAAGGCGTGGGCACGCTGTGGCTCAAGTGCGAGAGCGCCAATCCCACCGGCAGCCACAAGGACCGCATGTCGGCGCAACTGGTCTCGCGTGCGCGCCTGGCCGGCGCCACGCGCGTCGCGGCGGCCTCCAGCGGCAATGCGGGCGTGTCGCTGGCCGCCTACTGCGCGGCGGCCGGTTTGCAGGCCGACATCGCCATCACCCACAACTGCCCGCCGCTGCAGCGCGAAGCGATGGAGCGCTTCGGCGCACGGCTGCGCGCCTTCGAAGACAGCCTGGGCCGCTGGCCGTACGTGGCCGACCTGTGCCGCAACCACGGCGCGTTCGCGGGCACCAATTACCTCAATCCGCCGGTGGGCACGCATCCGTACGGCGTCGAGGGCTACAAGCCGATTGCCCGGGAAATCCTGGACGACTGCGGCCTGCCCACGGACATCATCGTCCCGACCGCGCGCGGTGACCTGCTGTGGGGCATCTTCCTGGGCTGGCAGCACCTGCTTCAGACCGGACGCATCGCCCGACTGCCCCGGCTGCACGCCGTGGAACCCTACGCCCGCCTGTCGCGCGCGCTGGAAACCGGCGATGCCCGTGGCCAATGGGAAAGCGCGACCCAGCAGTATTCCATTGCGGGCGGCACGTGCACGCTGCAAGCATTGGAAGCCCTGTCGCGGTCGGAAGGAATGCCGGTGGAGACCTCCGACGCGCAGGCCGCGCAGGCCCGGCAACGCCTGGAGCGCATGGGACTGGGCGCGGAACTGTCGTCGGCCGCCGCGCTGGCGGCCGTCGCGCGGCTCAGGCGGGCCGGCAAGCTGGATGCGGAATCTAACGTGGTGCTGATGCTGACGTCCGACGGCCGCCGGGGCTGATTCCCGGGCTACACACCAAACCGTTCGACCAGCGGCGCCAGTGCGCCGCGCAGGCACGTCGCCCAGAACTTGCCGGCTTCGGACAACGGGCGGCTGCCGTGCACGATCATGTGGCATTCGAAATGCACGGGCGCCTCGAGCGGCCGGTAAGTGAGGCCCATGGCCTCCATGCCCAGCGCCGTGGCCGGGTTGGCGATACCCACCCCGTGCCCGGCCAGCGCAAGCTGACACACCGTGCTGGAATACGGCGTCTCGATCGCCACGCGCAGGCTTTGACCGGCCTGGCGCAAGAGCGCATCCAGCCGCTTGCGCGATCCGTCTTCGGCGTTCAGCGCAATCACATCGACTTCGGCCAGATGGGAGAAATTCACCGATTCCAGGCGCGCCAGCGCATGGCTGGCGGGAAACACGGCCACCGCGCGCAAGCTGGCCAGACGATGCCCGCGCAGCCCTTCGAGTTCGGATTCATCGGCCACCGCCGCCAGGTCCAGCTCTCCCGAGACCACCATGTCGCGCAAGGTGTTGGAATCGCGTATCTGCAGGTATAGCGGCGTATCCGGATAGCGCACGCGAAAACGCGATATCGCATCGCTGACGATCGCGCCGCTGTAGGCGTGGATGCAGCCGATGCGCAGCCGCGGCTGCGCCGCGCCGCGGATCGCCCGGATCTTGCGTCCCAGGCTTTCCAGGCCCACATTCAAGCGGCGGATCTCTTCATACAGCAGCGTGGCCTCGGGCGTGCGCTGCATGCGCTGGCGGACGCGCTCGAACAGGCGCAGCTCGATGCTGGCTTCCAGCGCGGCCAGCGTTGCGCTGACGGTTGCAGGCGACACGTCCAGGCGCCGCGCGGCGGCGGTGACGCTTTCCGTCTCGTAGACGGTGCGGAAGGTTTCGACCTGTTTGAGCGTGAACGTCATGAGGCCGGCGGGGGAATCAGATGCGTTGCAGGTCCAGCAGCACGCGCCGCGTGGACAGCGGACGGCCCGCCAGGATCTCGGCCAGTCGCGCGCGCAAGTCGGTGCGCAAGGCGGGCTCGATGGCAGGATCGTCGAAATCGGGCGGAGCCTCGTCGACGCCGTAACCCGTTTCGCGCAGCAAGGTCCATTCGAAGCGGCGCAGCGCCCCGGCCGCGCGGGTGCCGGCAGACAGTTGCTGCAAGGCCATGTCGTATGCGTCGAACAACAGCGGATGCGCGTCCTCGCGCGGCAGCAGGCGCAGCAGCAGTTCGTTCATGTACCAGGCGGACATGAGCGCGGCCCCGGCCAGCGGCCGGATGCCGGCGATCTCGGCGCGCGTCAGCGTCTTGACCTCGCCGTTGCCCGTCCAGGACAGCAGCAGCGGCTGGAAAGCCGACAACACGGGGCGCAAAACGGAATAAGGGCGCTTGGCGCCCTTGGCGACCATGGCCACGCAGCCATGATCGCGAGAAAAAGTCTGGACAATCAGGGAGGTTTCACGCCACGCGGTGGCGTGAAGCATGAACCCCGGTCGATCCTGGACGCGTGGCGCCCGTCTACTCATAACCCAAGTCGCGCAGCGCACCCTCGCGGTCGGACCAGCCCTTGCGCACCTTGATGTAGACCTCCAGATGCACGGGTTTGTCCAGCAGCTTGGCAATGTCCTGCCGCGCCTCGGTGGCGATCCGCTTCATGTGCATGCCGCCCGTGCCCAGCAGGATGGGCTTGTGGCTGTCGCGCTCGACGACGACACAGGCGTTGATGGTGGCGCCCTTGGCGGTCTCTTCCCATTGCTCGATGACGACCGTGCAGCCGTACGGCAGCTCGTCGCCCACCAGGCGGAAGATCTTCTCGCGCACCAGTTCGGCGGCGATGAAGCGCATGGGACGGTCGGTCAGCGTGTCTTCCTCGAACATCGGCTCGCCTTCCGGCAGGCGCGATGCGATTTCGTCAAGCAGCTGGTCCAGTTGCTGATTCTTGGTGGCGCTGACCGGCACCACGGCGCCGAACGGATGCTGCGCCATGATCTTGGACACGAACGCGAACAGATCGTCGCGGTTCTTCAGCGCATCGATCTTGGAGACGACCAGGATCGTACGTTCGGGGTTGGGCAACAGCGGCAGCAACTTGGCGTCGCCTTCGGACCACTTGCCGGCTTCAACCACATGCACCACCACGTCCACGTCGGCCAGGGCCTGCGTGACGACGCGGTTCATCATGCGGTTCATCGCGCCACCGTGGCGCGTCTGGAAACCGGGGGTATCGACGAACACGAATTGCTCGTGCTCGCGCGTCAGCACACCGTGGATGCGGTGGCGCGTGGTCTGCGCCTTGCGCGACACGATGGAAATCTTGGAACCGATCAGGGCGTTCGTCAGCGTGGACTTGCCCACGTTGGGGCGGCCGACGATGGCAACGAAGCCGGTACGAAAAGGGGTATCGCTCATTTAGTCTCTTGAGCCACTGCCACGGGCAGCGACAATTGCGCGGTTTTGCGCGCCTTGCCCGACTTGCGGGCAGCCTTGGTGGCCGGGCTGACGGCCAGCGCGGCCTCGAGCGCCAGCTTGGCGGCCGACTGCTCGGCGGCGCGGCGGCTGGCGCCGGGCGCCATTACCTTGATATCGAGCGCCGGAATGGCGCACTCGACTTCGAACTGCTGGCTGTGGGCCGCGCCGTGCGTGGCCACCACCGTATACAGCGGCAGGGCCAGCTTGCGGCCCTGCAAAAATTCCTGCAGCAAGGTCTTGGCGTCCTTGCCGAGTGTTTTGGGATCCACGGATGCCAGCACCGGCTGGTACTGGCGCACGATCACGCGGCGCGCTGCCTCGAAACCCGCATCCAGGAAGACAGCGCCGAAGATCGCTTCGACCGTGTCGGCCAGAATGGACGGGCGGCGGAATCCGCCGCTCTTGAGCTCGCCTTCGCCCAGACGCAGGTACTGGGACAGTTCCAGCCGCTGGGCGATATCTGCCAGCGACGCCTGCTTGACCAGGTTGGCCCGCAAACGCGACAGATCGCCTTCGTCGATTTTTGAATAGCGTTCGAACAGCATCGCCGCCACGACGAAGTTCAGCACGGAATCCCCAAGGAATTCCAACCGCTCGTTATGGCGCGCGCCGTGGCTACGGTGCGTCAGCGCCTGTTCAAGCAAGGCCGCATCACCGAAGTGGTAATCCAGGCGGTTTTCTAGCGTGGCTAGCGACATAATCAGTTGAATCGGCCGATACGGCTCAGATCGCTGAAGTTCATCCAGATGAAGAAAGCGCGGCCGACGATGTTGGCTTCCGGAACGAAGCCCCAATACCGGCTGTCCGCGCTGTTGTCCCGATTATCGCCCATGGCGAAATAATTGCCCTCGGGTACTTTGCAGCGTACCCCATTGTGGCTGTATTGGCAGTTTTCACGGTACGGAAAAGTCCACCTTTCCGGGGAATATACCTGCGGAACCTTCTCTTCCAGCAGGATCTTGTGCTCAACGTCGCCCAACTTCTCTTTATATTGCGCGATGTACGAAACACGATCCGGCTCGAAATAGTCACCATCACGCACGTGCGGGACCAGTTCGCCATTGACATAAAGCTTCTTGTCGATGTATGCGACTTCATCGCCCGGCAGGCCAACGACGCGCTTGATGTAGTCGACGTTCGGATCAACGGGGTACCGGAACACGAACACGTCGCCGCGCTTCGGCTCGCCGACGGGGATGACCTTCTTGTCGATCACGGGCAGGCGCAGACCATAGCTGAACTTGTTCACCAGGATCAGGTCGCCGGACTGCAGCGTGGGCAGCATCGAGCCGGACGGAATGCGGAACGGCTCGACCACGAACGAGCGCAGCATGAACACGAACAGGATGACGGGAAAGAAGCTGACCGCGTATTCGACCCACCAGGGCACGCGCCGCGCGGCGTCGCCGGCTTCGCGCCGCAGGCGCTCGGCCTCTTGCGCATCGCCCACCAGTGCCGCGTCGTATTGCGCCATCGCGGCCTGCGCACGGCGCTCACGCCCCTTACGCAGTACGGCCAGATCGAGCACCCAGATAACGCCGGTAACCACCAGCAGAATAAAAAGGATCAGGGCAAAGTTCCAACTCATCAGCTAATCGCCTTCTGGGGTTCTATTTGTCTTCCACCTGCAGGATGGCAAGGAACGCCTCCTGCGGAATTTCCACGCTACCCACCTGCTTCATGCGCTTCTTGCCCGCCTTCTGCTTTTCCAGCAGCTTCTTCTTGCGCGAGATGTCGCCGCCGTAGCACTTGGCCAGCACGTTCTTGCGCAGCGCCTTCACGTTCTCGCGCGCGATGATTTCGGCGCCGATGGCCGCCTGGATGACCACGTCGAACATCTGGCGCGGAATCAGGCCGCGCATGCGGGTCACCACGTCGCGCGCGCGGTGGCGCGCGTTGCTGCGGTGGACGATGACGGCCAGCGCGTCGACGCGGTCGTTGTTGATCAGCAGGTCGACACGCACCACGTCAGCGGAGCGGTATTCCAGGAATTCGTAGTCCATCGAGGCATACCCGCGCGACACGGACTTCAGCTTGTCGAAGAAGTCCAGCACGATCTCGGCCAGCGGAATCTCGTACACCAGGTGAACCTGGCGGCCGTGATAGCTCATGTTGACCTGCACACCGCGCTTGTTGTTGCACAGCGTCATGACGGGACCGACGTAGTCCTGCGGCATGAACAGCGTGACCTTCACGATGGGCTCGCGGATGTCCTGGATCTTGCCGATCTCGGGCATGCGCGACGGGCTTTCCACGGTGATCACGGAGCCATCGCGCTGCTCGACTTCGTACACCACCGACGGCGCGGTGGTGATGATGTCCATGTCGAATTCGCGTTCCAGGCGCTCCTGCACGATTTCCATGTGCAAGAGGCCAAGGAAACCGCAGCGGAAACCGAAGCCCAGCGCTTGCGACACTTCGGGTTCGAACATCAGCGCGGCGTCGTTGAGCTTGAGCTTTTCGAGCGAATCACGCAGTTGGTCGTATTCGGAGCTTTCGACCGGATACAGCCCGGCGAACACCTGCGGCTTGACTTCCTTGAAGCCCGGCAACGGGTTGGCGGCGGGCTTGTTGGCCAGCGTGACGGTGTCGCCGACCTTGGCGTCTTCAAGCTGCTTGATGCCGGCGATGATGAAGCCCACCTCGCCCGCCGACAGATGCGGACGCTGCTGCGACTTGGGCGTGAACACGCCGGTCTGCTCGCACAGGTGGGTGGCGCCGGACGCCATCAGCAGGATCTTGTCCTTGGGCTTGAGCACGCCATTGATGATGCGCACCAGCATGACCACGCCGACGTAGTTGTCGAACCACGAATCGATGATCAGCGCCTGCAGCGGCGCATCGGGATCGCCCTCCGGGGCGGGCACGCGGGCCACGATGGTTTCGAGGATTTCGTCGATGCCCATGCCGGTCTTGGCGCTGGCCAGCACGGCGTCCGAGGCGTCGATGCCGATCACGTCCTCGACTTCCTGGCGGGCGCCTTCGGGATCGGCCTGCGGCAGGTCCATCTTGTTCAGCACCGGCACGACTTCCACGCCCAGTTCGATGGCGGTGTAGCAGTTGGCCACCGTCTGGGCTTCCACGCCCTGCGATGCGTCCACCACCAGCAGTGCGCCTTCGCAGGCGGACAGGGACCGGCTGACTTCATACGAGAAGTCCACGTGCCCCGGGGTGTCGATCAGGTTCAGGTTGTAGATCTTGCCGTCCTGCGCCTTGTAATGCAGGGCGGCCGTCTGGGCCTTGATGGTGATGCCGCGCTCGCGCTCGATTTCCATGGAATCGAGGACCTGCGCCGACATCTCGCGATCCGCCAGTCCGCCGCAGCGCTGGATCAGGCGATCGGCCAGGGTCGACTTGCCGTGATCGATGTGGGCAATGATGGAAAAGTTGCGGATATGCTGCATGCTTGAATTTATAAGGGACGGAACAGACGGCACACGGCCGGGAGACACCGCCGCCGGAATGTGCACGGCCGACGTGTGAGGCGCTGACGGGCTAGGCCCGGACAAAACTGAGGGGGCGCCAAGCGCCCCCTCTTGCGGCAACCAGCCATTTTAGCCGGTCTTGAGCCATTTTTTTTGTCCGGGGCGCGCCCCGGGACAAAAAGCGCCCTGGGGTGGCCGCACCTGGCGGTTTCCCGCCATGCTGGCTGCCCGGTGGCGGCGCCGGGCAGGCGCCCGCCGGTCCGGGCCGTCATCACTTGGACGCAGGCACCGCTACCCATTGCGTCTGGTCGCCACGGCGCACCAGCAGGCCCGTCGCGCGGCTCTTGTCCAGCTTGGCGACCAGTTCGCCGAACTGCTTGGCGCCGGTGACATCGGTGTCGTTCAGCGCCAACACGATGTCGCCTTCCTGCAGACCCGCCTTCGCGGCCGCGCCATCGGCAACCTTCACTTGGACGCCGCCCTTGATGCGCAGCTTCTTCTGGGTATCGGCGGGCACGTCGATGACGCCCAGGCCCAGCGCGTTGGTGACCTCGGGTTCCGGCGCAGGCTTCTTGCCGGCGGCAGCAGCCTTCTCGGTGGGGATCTCGCCCACCTTGACCGACAGCGTCATGCTCTTGCCCTTGCGCCAGATTTCCATGTCGGCGCGCGTGCCCGGCTTGGTCTCGCCGACGATGCGCGGCAGGTCGGACCAGCGCTTGATCGGTTCTTTGTTGAACTTCAGGATCACGTCGCCCGGCTGCACACCCGCCTGCTCGGCAGGGCCTTCGGCTTCAACGCTGCTGACCAGCGCGCCTTCTGCCTTGGGCAGGCCGATGGCCTCGGCCACGTCCTTGCCGACTTCACCGATCTGCACGCCAACCCGGCCACGCGTGACCTTGCCGGTCGTGCGCAGTTGGTCCACCACGCGCATGGCTTCGTCGATCGGAATGGCCAGCGAGATGCCCATGAATCCACCACTGCGCGAGATGATCTGGGAATTGATGCCCACGACCTCGCCGTCCAGGTTGATCAGCGGGCCGCCCGAATTGCCGGGGTTGACCGCCACGTCGGTCTGGATGAACGGCAGGTATTCGCCGGTATCGCGGCCGATGGCGCTGACGATGCCGGAAGTGACGGTGGAATCCAGGCCGAACGGCGAGCCGATGGCGAGCACCCACTGGCCCTTCTTGAGTTTCTTGGGATCGCCGATCACCAGCGGCGTCATGTCCTTGGCTTCGATCTTGATGAGCGCCACGTCCGTGCGCTCGTCCGTGCCGATGACCTTGGCCTTGAACTCGCGTCCGTCGGTCAGGGTGACGTAGATGTCCGTCGCGTCGACGACCACGTGGTTGTTGGTCAGGATGTAGCCGTCGGCCGACACGAAGAAGCCGGAACCCACGCCGCGCGGCACGGTGCGCTCTTCGGGCGGCGTCGGCTGCGGACGCTGGCGCGGATTGGGCGATTGCGGTCCGGGCGGCTGGAATTCGGGACCGAAGAACCAGCGGAACAGTTCGTAGGGATCGCTGCCGCCAGGACCATTGCCGCCGCCGCGCACCGGAACCGTGGCGGTCGTGCGGATGTTGACGACGGCCGGATCGGCCTTTTCAACGATAGCCGTGAAGTCGGGCAATCCGACCGCGGCAGGCGCCGTCTGCGCCACCGTCACCGGCACGTAGGCGGTGGACAGCATGGCCCCCGCCGCGACAGCCGCCAGAAAGCGCCGGAAAAAAGCGTTCGAGACCGTCATTGCTTTCATATGTCACTCCGAAATTGCTGCTTGCGGAACGGCGGGAATTATTTGGCCCCGCCCTCCGCGGGTGCGGCTGCCGCGGGTGCGGGAGGCACGTACTCAGTGGCCTGCGCAAGTTGTTCCAGCGTGGCGGCGGGCACTTCGCCCACCGCGGTCAGCCAGAAATCCGCAATGCGCGCGCCATATACATTGATCGCGCCGCGCTGGGACGCGCCGTGCGCCGGCTGGTGGTTGCGCTGGCTGTCATAGGGCTCGATGAAGACCGAGATTGCCGCCAAGCCGTCGGACAGCACCATCTGGCTGACCGGCGATCCGCGCTTCATGGCACGCGAGACCTGCATGATCGTCTTGAAGCCGTCGGGCGCCGGAATGCGCCAACCCTGAGCCGCCAGGTCCACGGGCTGCATGTTGGCCTCGAGCACCTTCCAGTCGCGGGTATTCCAGCGCGAGGACAGCGATTGCGGATCGACTTCGGAGCCCAATCGCAGCGAGGTGAACGACACCTGCTCGACCACGCCACGCGCGGCATTGAGCGTCTGGGCCTTCAGCAGCAGATTGGTTTCGACGTCCGCGCACAGGCGATAGCCGTAACGCAGCTTGTCCAGCGGTTCGATCGTGATCAGCCGGCATTCGCGGCCAGCAACGCGGTGCGGCGTGGGTTCCGTGCGGATCTTGTAGTGTTCCGACAGGTTGGCCGGATCGCCCAGCAACAAGCCCGGGAAGCGATCTCCGCGACGACGCTCGACAAGCACGGTCTTGCGTTCGGGGATCAGGCACTGCACGTCGTCGTTGTGACGCAGGTATTCGCGCGGCTGGCCGTCAAGGATCTCGAGGCGTTCGCGCTCGCCGGTGCCATCCAGGACGTGCACGAGGCGCGAGGACTGGATAACGTCGCCCTGCTGATACATGAAGACGCCGGCGTAGTCCTGCTTGCGGGCCGCCTGCTGAATGCGCGTGAGCAGCTGCACGACGTCTTCAGTCTGGCCGGCCGGCGTGGCGCCAGCGGCGGCCGCGGGACCGTGCGCGGCAAGGAAAGCGGTGAGGAGCGTGGCGGCGAACCAGCCGGCGCGATGAGCCTGCCACGAGGCAGCACGTCCCAGCACCGGCCAGCGTGATGGAAGCACAAGCGCCATCAACGTCCCGCTCCGACATCGAACGACACCTGCCGGACCGCGCTGGGGCCGGCCATCTGGCGATGGGCCTCCAGGTAGTCGCGCAGGCCCGAGTCGTCGGAGGCCGAAGCCGGCGAGCTGGCGTCGGCCAGAACGCGCACATCCGTCGCCGGCGAGCCGGTGACGTACGGCTGCGCCACCCACGCGACCGTGGCCACTGCGGCGGCGACGGCCAGGCCGGACAGGCCCATGCGCAATGGCGAGCGGCGCCGAGGCGCCGCTACGATGGGCAGTTCCGCGTCCAGCGCGCGCGCCAGGCGGGCCGAGAAGGCCGCGCTGGGCGTCAGCGCCAGATCGGAATTGCGCAGGGAATCACCAATCAAATGATAGGTGTCCCAGGTCTGACGTCCCTCTTTGGACAACAGACTGGGAAGAATATCGTCGGAATCTTCTCCGTCCATCCAGGCGGAAACCGATTCCTCCCAGGAGGACTCGGCGATCTCAACGGATTTGGCTGCTGTTTGCATGACTGCCACTCCTTACCAGCGACGCTCGACATCGGTGTCGAGCAACGGACGCAACTTGGTCGCAATGGCTTCACGCGCACGAAAAATGCGGGAGCGCACCGTACCGATCGGGCAATCCATGCTCTGGGCGATGTCTTCGTAACTCATACCTTCGATTTCACGCAGGACAATTGCGGTGCGCAATTCTTCAGGTAGTTCCTCAATGGCCGCGTTCACCGTCTCGGCGATTTCGCGGCTGGCAACCATGGATTCCGGCGTGCTTATATCCGTTAGGTTGTCGGTTTCGTTAAAAGTTTCACCGTCTTCCGTTTCAATCGCGTTGGGCGCGCTGGGGCGCCGCCCCTGCGAGGCGAGCCAGTTGCGCGCCGTATTGATGGCGATGCGGTACAGCCAGGTGTAGAAGGCGCTTTCGCCGCGGAACTGGGGCAAGGCGCGGTACGCCTTGATGAAGGCCTCCTGCGCCACATCCTCGATTTCGGCGGGATCGCGGATCATCCGGGCCAGCAGACGGAGGATCTTGCGCTGGTACTTGAGCACCAGAAGATCAAATGCCTTCTTGTCGCCCCGCTGCACGCGGGCGACAAGCTCGGCGTCGACTTCGCGCTCGCTCATGAGGCCTCCCGCAAAGGACGCGTCGGGCGTGCCTGCCGCGCCGTGCCCGCGACGAGGCGCAGACGGCGCCAGGATTCGGGTCGCAGCGTGTGCTTCCAGACGGTGAGGGTGATTTTGCTAGTGGTAAAGGCCGTACTCCCGGTGGGCAAAGGCTGCAGGATAAGCGTCAGCCACGCTGGGCCCCGTTGCTGGTCCAGGAGCAGCGCGTCCTGCCAGCCTTGCGGCCGGCGTAGCTGCCAGTGGCCAGTCCCGGTCGCGGTACGTAGCGCCGTTACCGGGGACGGGGCGTTCCGAGCCGAGTGTAACAGCCCGGCCAAGAGGAATAGAAGGGCCAGGAGCGCGGCCGCAGCCCAGGCATAACCATGCCAGGCTGCCGCTGTCAGCACGCTGGCCGCCGCAGCGGCCAGCGCCAACCCGAAGAGCGCGACGGCTCCCCTGGGCTGCGAGACAGGTAGGCGGAACGACCAACGCCCCCCGACCAAGTCGTCCAAATCAGACCCGGCGAACGGCCATCGAGCCGTTGGTGCCGCCAAAGCCGAACGAATTGGACAGACCCACGTCGATCTTCATCTGCCGCGCTTCGTTCGCGCAGTAATCCAGATCGCATTCCGGATCCTGATTGAAGATGTTGATCGTCGGAGGCGAGACCTGGTTGTACACAGCCAGCGTGGTGAACACGGCTTCGATGCCGCCGGCCGCGCCCAGCAGGTGGCCGGTCATCGACTTGGTCGAGTTGACCACCAGCTTCTTGGCGTGGTCGCCGAACGCCAGCTTGAGCGCGTCGGTTTCGTTCTTGTCGCCCAGCGGCGTGGACGTGCCATGCGCGTTGACGTACTGGACGTCTTCGGCATTCAGGCCGCCGTTGCGCAGCGCGTTGATCACGCCGCGGCGCGGGCCGTCCTTGTCCGGTGCGGTGATGTGGTGGGCATCGGAGCTCATGCCGTAGCCAGCCAGTTCACCGTAGATACGCGCGCCGCGCTTCTTGGCGTGCTCGTATTCTTCCAGCACCAGGACGCCAGCGCCCTCGCCCAGCACAAAGCCGTCGCGGTCGCGGTCCCAGGGACGCGATGCGGTCTGAGGATCATCGTTGCGGGTCGACAGCGCGCGCATGGCGGCAAAGCCGCCAATGCCCAGCGGCGACACGGTGGATTCGGCGCCGCCAGCCACCATGACGTCGGCATCGCCGTATTCGATAAGGCGTGCGGCATCGCCAATGCAATGCAGGCCGGTCGTGCAGGCCGACACCACGGCGTAGCTGGGACCCTTCATGCCGTAGGCGATCGACAGATGCCCGGAAATCAGGTTGATCAGCGAACCCGGCACGAAGAACGGCGAAATGCGCCGAGGTCCCTTGGCAAGGTAATCGACCTGGGTTTCTTCGATGCGCGGCAGACCGCCGATGCCGGAGCCCACGATCACGCCGATACGCTCGGCGTTTTCTTCGGTGACTTCCAGGCCGCAATCGCGCCAGGCCTGCATTCCGGCAGCCAGGCCGTAATGGATGAACGTATCCATCTGGCGGGCTTCCTTGGCCGAAATATAGGTACTGATGTCGAAGTCTTTGACTTCGCCAGCAATGTGGGTGGTGATGGCCGAGGGATCGAAACGGGTGATGCGGCTGATGCCAGAACGTCCGTTGACGATATTGTCCCAAGCGGTGGTCAGATCATTTCCTACGGGGGAAACGATACCCAGGCCGGTGATGACGACACGTCGCTTCACGGATGACTCCTCAAACAGACAAAAGAAAGGCGGTTTTCGGGATGCGCTGCGCGTGTGGACCACATGAAGGCAGGTGGGGCATTACAACGCCCGACCTGCCGGTGGACCACACGGCACTCCTGAAACCGCCCTGATTCCAGGTTGGCCGACGAAATCGGGCAACCAGGACGATATAGGCTGAGCTTACTGCTTACCGTGCGAATTGATGTAGTCAATCGCTTGTTGCACGGTCGTGATCTTTTCGGCCTCTTCGTCGGGGATCTCGGTCTCGAATTCGTCTTCGAGGGCCATGACCAGTTCGACCATGTCGAGCGAATCGGCACCGAGGTCGTCAAGGAAGGAGGACTCGTTCTTGATCTCGGCTTCGTTGACGCCAAGTTGTTCAGCGACGATCTTCTTGACGCGCTGTTCGATGCTTTCCATGCAGATCTCCAATTGGGAAAAATCCCGCGAATTATAGCCAAGCGCGGAGTGATGCAACGCCTGACCGTGACAAAAATAACACCGCGCATTTGTTCTGTCGCCGAGACCGGCGCAGGTTGACCATGTGCGGCGTTTCCGGAGAATCGCGCGCCGCCTTGCCGGCTGCCCGGCGGCGGCGCGTGATTCGTGATTTATTGCATGTACATCCCGCCGTTGACGTGCAGGGTGGTGCCGGTAATGTAACCCGCCTGCGGTCCGGACAAAAAGGCCACGGCATGCGCAATGTCAGCCGGCGAGCCCAAACGGCCCAGCGGAATCTGTTGCAGCAGCGCCGCAGTCTGGTTTTCACCCAGCGCACGCGTCATGTCGGTATCGATGAAGCCAGGCGCCACGCAGTTCACGGTGATGTTGCGGCTGCCCAGTTCACGTGCCAGAGCACGCGCCATGCCCGCCACGCCCGCCTTCGCGGCTGCGTAATTGGCCTGGCCCGCGTTGCCGCTGGAGCCCACCACGGAAGTCACGTTGATGATGCGTCCCCAGCGGGCCTTCATCATGCTGCGCAACACGGCGCGCGACAGGCGGAAGACGGAAGCCAGGTTGGTGTCGATGACGGCCGACCAATCGTCGTCCTTCATGCGCATCGCCAGCGTATCACGGGTGATGCCGGCGTTATTGACGAGGATGTGCGGACCGCCGCCTTCCTTGCCCAGCGCGTCGATCAGCGCATCGCAGGCAGCGGCGTCGGTCACATCCAGCACCACGCCGCGGCCGCCGAACGGCGCCAGCGCTTCAGTGATGCCAGCCGCGCCCGATTCGGACGTGGCGGTGCCGACGACGGTTGCGCCGCGCCCGGCCAGTTCCAGGGCGATCGCCCGGCCAATGCCGCGGGTTGCGCCCGTGACGAGCGCGATCTTGCCCTGCAGTTCGGTCGAGGTGTTGTCCATTGATCAGTTTCCGTTGACGGCTGCCATCGCCGCTTCCAGCGAAGCAGGATCGGTGATGGCCAGGCCGGTGAGTTCGGGGTCGATGCGCTTGGTCAGGCCAGCAAGCACCTTGCCCGGACCGCATTCGATGACGTGCGTGACGCCTTGCGCCTTCATGGCGCGCAGGGTTTCGACCCAGCGCACAGGATGCCACGCCTGACGAACCAGCGCATCGCGGATCGCGTCGGGGTCGGTGGGCGAAGCCACATCGACGTTGTTGATGACCTGCACTTGCGGCGCGGACACAGCGGCGCCAGCGAGCGCGCCAGCCAGCACGTCGGCGGCGGGCTTGAGCAGGCTGGAGTGGAACGGCGCGGATACGGGCAGCAGCAAGGCGCGCTTGGCGCCGGCAGCCTTGGCCAGTTCGCAGGCGCGTTCGACCGCGGCCTTGTGGCCGGCGATCACGACTTGCGCGGGCGCATTGAAGTTGACGGCTTCGACCACTTCGCCTTGAGCGGCTTGCGCACACGCGGCGCGCACGGCATCGTCGTCCAGGCCCAGGATGGCGGCCATGGCGCCGGTGCCGACCGGCACGGCGGCCTGCATGGCGTCGGCCCGCACGCGCACCAGGCGCACGGCGTCTTCCAGCGCCAGCG
Source organism: Achromobacter sp. GQ309 (assembly GCF_059759315.1). Classification (NCBI taxonomy): domain Bacteria; kingdom Pseudomonadati; phylum Pseudomonadota; class Betaproteobacteria; order Burkholderiales; family Alcaligenaceae; genus Achromobacter; species Achromobacter sp. GQ309. Next base: position 395,270 of record NZ_JCAXDP010000003.1, on the reverse strand, counting down.
AACCGGCGGCGGTCAGCGCGGCGTATTCGCCCAGGCTGTGGCCGGCCACGACATCAGGCTTGCGGCCGCCCGCGGCGATCCAGGCGTTGTAGAAGGCAACGCCAGCGGTCAGCATGGCCGGCTGCGTATTGGTGGTCAGGTTGAGCTGTTCGACGGGACCCTGCGCGATCAGCGCGCCCAGGTCCTGACCCAGCGCCTGCGAGGCCCGTGCGACGGTGTCGGTGACCGCCGCCACGCCGGACCAGGCGTCCAGCATGCCGACAGCTTGCGAACCCTGGCCAGGAAAGACAAAAGCGATTTTCATGATTGAGCGTGTGGATTGATTCAGTGTCTGTGTGGAATGCCAGGCGCGCTCTCCGGCCGCCCGCGGCACACATGCCGCCGCGGCCAGGGCACACCCTTACATGCGAGCCAGTACCGAGCCCCAGGTGAATCCGCCGCCCACGCCCTGCATCAGGATGAGCTGGCCCGGCTTGACGCGGCCGTCGCGGCGCGCCGCATCGAGCGCAAGCGGCACGCTGGCCGCGGACGTGTTGGCGTGACTGTCGACGGTGATGACGACCTTCTCGACGGGCACGTCCAGCTTGCGAGCCAGGAAATTCAGGATGCGCACGTTGGCCTGATGCGGGATCAGCCAATCGACATCGGCAACGGTGACGCCGGCTTCAGCGCAGGTGTCGCGCGCGGAGCGGTCCAGAACGGTGACGGCCTGCTTGAAGACGGCCTGGCCGTCCATGCGCAGGAACGGATCGCCCGTGACGTCGCCGTAGGCCACGTTGCCCGCGGCGCTGAGGATCTTCATCTGGCTGCCGTCGGCATGCAGTTGCGCGGCCAGGATGCCGGGCGTGTCGGAAGCCTTCAGCACAACAGCGCCGGCGCCGTCACCGAACAGCACGCAGGTGCTGCGGTCGTTCCAGTCGAGGATGCGCGAGAACACTTCGGCGCCGATCACCAGCGCGCAGCGCGCGCGGCCCGCGCGGATGAAGCTGTCGGCGGTGGTGAGCGCGTAGACGAAGCCGCTGCACACGGCCTGCACGTCGAACGCGGCCGAACCCTTGGCGCCAAGGTTGGCCTGCACCAGGCAGGCCGTGCTGGGAAACACGAAATCGGGCGTGGACGTGGCCACGATGACGAGATCGACTTCGGAAGCATCAACGCCCGCATCGGCCAGCGCGCGGCGCGAGGCCTCGGTGGCCAGCTGGCTGGTGGTCACGCCACGCTCGGCCAGATGGCGCTGACGGATGCCCGTGCGCTCGACAATCCATTCGTCGGAGGTGGCGATATCGCGCGTCGCCAGTTCCGCAGCCAGTTCGTCATTCGAAACCACGCGTTCCGGCAGGAAGCTGCCGGTGCCCGCGATCACGGAGTATTTCATTGCGGTATCCATCAAGCGGTATCCCCAGCCACGTTGGGCGACGCCGCCGATGGGCGATCGCCGGATTGAACGCGCTTGGTAATTTGAGCGACCGTCTGCGCGGTGCGCTCCAGCAGTTTACTCACTACGGCTTCGCGCGCGCGTTGCAAGGCAAAACCGAAGGCGTAAACGTCCGCGGATCCGTGGCTCTTGATGACGACGCCACGCAAGCCGAGCAAAGCCGCGCCGTTGTAGCGGCGGTTGTCCACGCGGTTGCGCAGGCGGTTCAGCACAGGCTTGGCCACCGCGCCGGCGATCAGCGTGATCAGATTGCGCTTGAACTCTTCGCGAATGATGCTGGACAGCATCTTCGCCAGTCCTTCCACGGACTTGAGCACGACGTTGCCGACAAAGCCGTCGCAGACGACGACGTCGACCGTGCCCTTGAAGATGTCATTGCCTTCGACATTGCCGTAGAAGTTCAGCGGGCTGCCGCGCAGAAGCTCGGCGGCTTCCTTGACGACTTCGTTGCCCTTGATGACTTCTTCGCCAATGTTCAGCAAGCCCACGGTGGGGTTGTCGCGATGGTCCACCGCCTGCGACAGCGCGGCGCCCATGATGGCGAATTGCAGCAGGTGCTCGGCCGTGCAGTCCACATTCGCGCCCAGGTCCAGCACCGTGGTGGCGCGGCCCGTCTGGTTCGGAATGGACGTGGCGATCGCCGGGCGGTCGATGCCGTCCAGCGTCTTGAGCACATAACGTGAGATGGCCATCCAGGCGCCCGTGTTGCCCGCGGAAATGCAGGCGTCCGCCCGCCCATCCTTGACGGACTGGGCAGCGAGGCGCATGGAGGAGTCTTTTTTGCGGCGCAGGGCGACCTCGACCGGGTCGTCCATGGTGACGACTTCGGAAGCCGCCACGATCTCAAAGCGATCGCGCGCCACGTTGCGGTGCTCGGAGAGCGCCGCTTCGATAGCGTCGGGAAGCCCGACCAGCAATAGCCGGGTGTCCGGAAATTGCCGGGCGAACTCGATCGCAGCCGGAATCGTGACGGGCAGACCGAAGTCTCCGCCCATACAGTCTATGGCGATGCGTATCACGGGTGCCAGGTATCAGCGCTCAGCCGAAATGGTCCGAGTACGAGTTCGGCCCGGGGGCCTTATTCGTCGGCCTTGGTCTTCAGGACCTTGCGGCCACGGTAGAAGCCGTTGGGGCTGATGTGGTGACGCAGGTGCGTTTCACCGGTGTTCGGTTCGATGGCGGTCGACGGGGCCACCAGAAAATCGTGCGAACGGTGCATACCGCGCTTGGAGGGGGACTTCTTGTTTTGTTGAACGGCCATGATGACTCCTAGAAACGGGGCGCATTGTACGCGATGCGGCCCGATGTTGATCTCAATCTTTGTGCTTCAGTTGTTCCAGCACCGCAAACGGCGACGGACGCTTGACAGCGGGCTCCTCTTCAGGAGCTTCGCTGGCCTTGGCCTGCGCGCCCGGGCATACATCATGCTTGGGCACATACGGAATGCTCAGAATGAGCTCATCTTCGATCTGGGCCAACAGATCAAAATGATGCGAACCCACCACCTTTTCAGGTAGCTGGGCCACAGAATCCCTTCCTACGCCTTCGTCGTCCTCGTCGTCGTCATCGTCGCCTTGATCGGCAAAGGAATGATCATCGTCGAGGTCGTCTTCGGATTTGACCAGTTGCAGCACGACTTCGCTGTCGACCGGATACGCAAACGGCGCATTGCACCGCTGGCACACAACCACCGGATTCGCCTTCACATGCAGGCGCAAAAGCGGTTGGCCCATCAGCAAGCCGGTTTTGCCTTCTTCGCCTTGCACGGACCAGGTCACAAGTCCGGCTTCGCCCAGCGGTTGCTCAGGCAGGCCATCGACCACGCGGGCAAGACGCACCAAGGCGATGCTGCCCTGCGCGCTTTTACCCAGACGGGCAAAGGCGAAGGCGTCGATGCGCTTGACGTCAGAGTCCGCCGCATTCACACCAGCACCGGCCGATCCGTCCGCGCGGCGACTCGCATCGCCAGGCTTTCCCTTCGGTGTCATGTTGATGTTCCTGCAAAAATGCCGCAAAACGTTAGATAATACTGTGACTTACGTATTACCGTCAAATGCCGCATGCCCCACAAACCTAGCTTGATCCTCGCGTCCAGCTCGCGATACCGCAAAGAACTGTTGTCGCGCCTGCGGCTGCCCTTTTCGGCGATTTCCCCCGATGTAGACGAAACGCCACAACCTGGCGAAACCCCCGAGGTGCTGGCGCTGCGCCTGTCCGTGGCGAAGGCGATGGTGGTGGCGGAAAAACATCCAGGCAGCATCGTGATCGGCTCTGACCAGGTTGCCACCGTGGACGGCGCCCCCATCGGCAAGCCGGGCGACTTCACGCGGGCCCAGGCGCAACTGCGCGCGCTGTCGGGCAGACTGGTGGAGTTTCACAGCGCGCTGGCCGTGACCGACGGCCAACGCGTGGAAAAGGCCGACATTGTGACGCGCTGCCGGTTCCGCCAACTGTCCGACCGCGCCATCGACGCCTACCTGCGCGCCGAAGAGCCTTACGATACCGCAGGCAGCGCCAAGGCGGAAAGCCTGGGCATTGCCCTGATGGAAAGCATTCAAAGCGACGACCCCACCGCCATCATAGGCCTGCCGCTGATCGAGTTGACACGCCTGCTAGCAACTTTCGGACTGGATCCGCTCGACGCCCCGGGAGCATCCGCATGAACGGCGCCCTGCACCTGATCCCGGTCAGCCTGGGCGACGCGCCGCCCGAGCGCTGGCTGCCCGCCGACGTGCGCGCGCTGGCCGGCCGGCTGGACACCTACATCGCCGAGAACGCCAAGACCGCCCGCGCCTTCCTGAAGCTCATCGGCACCACCCGGCCGCTACAGGAAATCACCATCCACACCCTCACCGACAAGGCCGACGCCCCGCAGATCAAGGCATGGCTCGACCCCGCAAAGCGCGGCGCGGAGATCGGCCTGGTTTCCGAGGCAGGCTGCCCCGCCGTCGCGGACCCCGGCGCCAAGGTCGTGGACGCAGCGCACCGCATGGGGATCGCTGTCAAACCCTGGGTAGGCCCCTCTTCGATTCTGCTGGGCTTGATGGCCAGCGGCCTGGACGGGCAGCGTTTCGCCTTTCATGGTTATGCCCCGGTGGAACCCGGCGAGCGCGCCAAGCAACTGCGCGCCTGGGAGCAGCACTCGGCCCGCCACAACCAGACGCAGTTGTTGATCGAGACCCCGTACCGCAACGCGGCGATGTTTGCCACGCTGATCGCCACCCTGAAGGGCGACACCAAGCTGTGCGTGGCGCGCTCGATGACGACGGCAGACGAATGGGTGGTCACCCATTCGGTGGCCGACTGGAAGAAGTTGCCGGCGCCCCTGCTGGACAAGCTGCCGACGCTGTTCCTGTACCTGGCGCGCTGATCATGACCCGCCTATTTTCCACGCTGCTGGCCGCGGCGGTCCTGGCCGGCTGCGCGGCGCGCGGGCCCGCCGGCCTGGATCTGGACACCTCGATCACCGCCGTCAGCCAGAGCAGCCGGGTGCGATCCGTGGTCGTGCACTACACCACGGTCGACCACGCCGAGTCGCTGCGCCTGCTTTCCAAGGGCAAGGTCAGCGCGCATTACCTGCTGGACCTGGATGGCCGCGCCTATCGGCTGGTCGACGAAAACCGCGCCGCATGGCACGCAGGGGCCAGTTCCTGGTACGGCAACATCGCAATGAACAGCACCTCGATTGGCATCGAGATCGTCAATCCGGGCTGGACCGAAGGCAGCAACGGGGAGCGCGTCTGGCACCCCTACGACGACCGCCAGGTCCGGGCGCTGACCATCCTGCTGCGCGACATCATCCGCCGGCACAACATCGTGCCGGAGAACGTCGTGGGCCACAGCGACATCGCGCCGCAGCGCAAGGTGGATCCGGGCCCACTGTTCCCCTGGAAGACGCTGGCGGACGCGGGTATCGGGCGCTGGTACAACGAGGCAGGCGCGGCCCAGCATCTGGCTCGCCTGCAGATCGAGGGCGTGCCGGATGTCGCATGGTTTCAGAAGCAGCTGCAGCGGCTTGGCTACGCCAGTCCGCAGGACGGCACTTTGGACCGCGCAACGATCAACACGCTGGCCGCGTTCCAGATGCACTACCGCCCTGCCCTGCACGATGGCCAGCCCGACGCGGAAACCGCGGCCATCATGCTGGCCATGCAGTAGCTGCGGCGCCCCAGCGCTAGCGGACTACGCCCGCGCGCGCCACCAGGCAACGACGCGCCAACCCAGCAGCAGCGCCAGCACCGCGGCGTAGATCGCGGGCTCGGACAGGTCATTCTTGCCCGCCTTGTGCCACCAGTAATGCAGAATCGCCAGCAGGCCGATGGCATAGATGGCCCGGTGCAGCGTCTGCCAGCGCTTGCCCAAACGCCGCATCGCCCACTGCGTCGACGTGGCAGCCAGAGCGGTCATCAGCACGAAGGCCGAAAATCCCACCATGATGAAGGGACGTTCGACGATGTCACGCACCATTTCGGCGGGATCGAAGCCACGGTCCCACCATACCCACGCCATGAAATGCAGCGCCGCGTAGAAGAACGCGAACAAGCCGCACATGCGCCGAACGCGTACCAGCGCGGGCTGACCCGTGAGACGGCGCAGCGGCGTGATGGCCAGGGTGGCCAGCAGACATACCAGTGCCCAGGTGCCAGACGATCGTGTCAGGAATTCAACGGGATTGGCCGTGAGGCCGTCGTGCATCCCCAGCCATATCCAGCGCGCGAACGGCGCCAGGCCCAGCAGAAAGAGCAGCGGCTTGAAGCGCCCGATCGTCCGGGCCGAGAGCTGCGCCTTCCTGGGTGCCGCAGCCGAGGCAGCGCGAGGAGCAACGGACACGGATCAGCGCCTCAGTAATTGGCCTTCAGGTCCATGCCCTGATAAAGCGACGCTACCTGATCGCTGTAGCCGTTGAACATGAGCGTCTTGCGCTTGGGCGTGAACAGGCCATCCTCGCCGATGCGGCGCTCGGTGGCCTGGCTCCAGCGAGGATGCGCGACGTTAGGGTTCACATTGGCGTAGAAGCCGTATTCTTGCGGGGCCGACTTGACCCAGGACGTGACGGGCGGCTTTTCCACCAGCCGGATCTTCACCAGCGATTTGCCGGACTTGAATCCATACTTCCACGGCACGGCCAACCGCAGCGGCGCGCCGTTCTGGTTGGGCAGCACGCGCCCATAGACGCCAAAGACCAGCATCGCCAGCGGATGCATGGCTTCGTCCAGGCGCAATCCCTCCACATACGGCCACTCCAGGATGGCAGCACGCACGCCCGGCATATTTTCCCGCTGCACGGCAGTGACAAATTCGACGTACTTGGCGTTGCCATTCGGCTCCACCTGCTTGAGCACCTCGGACAGCGAATACCCAACCCACGGAATGACCATGGACCAGCCCTCGACGCAGCGCAGGCGGTAGACGCGGTCTTCCATGGGCGCGAGCTTGAGCAACTCTTCGATGGTGAACGTGTGCGGCTTGTTGACCTCGCCCTCGACGCTCACGGTCCACGGCCGGGTCTGCAACTTGCCAGCATTTTTGGCCGGTTCGCCCCTATCTACGCCGAACTCGTAGTAATTGTTGTAGGACGTGATATCTGCCAGGGACGTCTGCTTGTCCATGATGCTGAACGCAGGGTTGGACGTGCCCGGCAGCGCGCCGGCGTCCTGCGCGTGGGCGGCGCGCGTAGCCCAGCCGGGCAGCCCGACGGCAGCAGCGGCAGCGCCGGCGCGCAACATGAGTTCGCGGCGCGACCGCCACACGGCCTCGGAAGTGATCTCGGACGGCAAAAAGTCGTCGGGCTTGCGTATCAGCATCGTAATCTCCGGTATGGCGCCGCGCTCCGTGAGCGCGCGCCCGCGTCAACCATGGACGCTGGACGGGGCTATCTTATTCCGCGGCGGTCTCGCGAAGCACGCGCAGCGCCTTCCGGATAGACCCGCCGGACCGGCGGACGTTCCTGCCGGCCTTCATCAGCCAGAGCCTACGCGCCGGCACTCACGCGCGGCATAAGCCATTCGCGCACGAGCGGAACGGTGTCCAGCACTGCTTGCGGGGCACATCCCTCAAGCTCCTTCAGGGTGTGTGCACCGTAGGTGACCCCCAGACCGTGTACACCCGCGTTGCAGGCCATCTGCAGATCATGCGATGTATCGCCCACCATGATGACCCGCGACGGATCCACGTCCAGTTCCTGCATCAGTTCGTGCAGCATGGCCGGATGCGGCTTGCTGAAGGTCTCGTCGGCGGTGCGGGTCGCGTCAAACAGAGGGCCCAGGCCGGTCGCGGCCAGCGCGCGCGTCAGGCCGACGCGGCTCTTGCCCGTGGCGACAGCGAGCCGCACGTTCTGGCTGGCCAGGTCGGTCAGCAACTCGTTGATGCCCTCGAACAGGCGCAATTCCGGATCGCGCAGCAGGTAGTGCGTGCGGTAGCGCTCAAGGAAGCGAGGCAGCATGGCCTGCGTCAATTCGGGGACGGCACGGCGCAACGCGCTTTCGAGCGAGAGGCCGATGACCCAGCTTGCCTCGGACGCGGACGGCACCGCCAGATCCAGATCGCGGCAAGCGCCCTGGATGGCGGCCACGATGCTGTGCGTGGAATCCATCAGGGTGCCATCCCAGTCAAAGACGACCAGCGAATACGACATATCAGGCAGACTCCAGTGTTTTCAGGATGTTCCGGCAAGCTGGCGGCAGCTCGGCGGTCAGTGTCATGACCTCACCCGTCAGCGGGTGAGGCAGGGTGAGGCTGTGAGCGTGCAGGAACATGCGGTTGAAGCCCTGCCGCGCAAATTGCGCACGTACGTCGTCGTGGCCGTATTTGTCGTCCCCGACGATGGGAAAGCCGCTGGATGCCAGATGGACCCGGATCTGGTGGGTGCGTCCGGTGCGCAGCTCGGCGTCGACCAGACTGTAACCGCCAAAACGCTGTTTGAGCGTGACAATCGTGTGCGCCGTCTGCCCGTCCGGATCCACCTTGACGCGGCGCTCGCCGGACTGCGTGGTCCATTTGGTCAGGGACAGCTTGATGTGCTGGCGGTCGTTGACCCAGTCGCCCTCGACCAGCGCGAAATAATGTTTGTCGCTCCGGCCCTCGCGCAGCATGGCGTGCAGCGCCAGCAGCGCGCTGCGCTTCTTGGCGACCATCAACAGCCCCGAGGTTTCGCGGTCCAGCCGGTGCACCAGCTCCAGGAACTTGGCCTGCGGGCGCGCGGCCCGCAGCTGTTCGATCACGCCAAACGAGACCCCGCTGCCGCCGTGGACGGCAACGCCAGCGGGTTTATCCACGACGAGCATGGCGTCGTCTTCAAAGACGATCGGGAATTCGGCGGCGGGCACGGGTCGGGGCTTGCCGGGGTCAGGCAGGCGCAGGGGCGGAATGCGGACGACGTCGCCTTCCTCAACCCGGTAATCCACCTGGATGCGTCCCTTGTTGACGCGGACTTCGCCGCCGCGGATCGCCTTGTAGATGTGCGTCTTGGGCACCCCCTTGCACAGCCGCATGAGGAAGTTGTCCAGACGCTGGCCGGCATGCTCGGCGCCCACTTCAACCATGCGGACGGCGGGGGCTGCTTTAGAGGCGGATACGGGGGAGGAAGTTTCTTTGCGCATTGCGGAAAGCGACATATAATCGGGACAGCCTTAAGGGGCTGAACTAGCCGCCTGGCGTAGAGATGCAACCAACACGCAACTCCGTCGAGCGCGCGGGCCGCCATTGTACTGCCTGCTCATTCAACCCCTGGGTCTCTTGGTCGCCGGCGCAACCGAGCCCTGCGGAATAGTGGTGTGGCATTCATCTTGCCCGCTGTTCCGGCAGGTCCGTTGCATGCCGCAAGCGGCTCTGAAGCACTGCAAGAATCGTCGCATATTTAAAGCACCAGCTGCGCGTGGGCAACCAATCCGACCGCAGCTGCCGTTCACAGCATTTTTTCCGTCAAACCACATTCAGTGAAGCTGACCCTCCTGCTGACAGAACCCCGTGCCCCACGGCACGACGTGCCCGCCTGACCCGCGGCGGATACGCCTGGGCGCCGCCCAGGTACGGTCCGCACCTTCTTGCCCGCTTCAGCCGCAGCCCGAGTGGCCCGAGGTCACGCGCCGATATCGGCGCGTCATGACAACGGAGAAACCCTCTCATGAAGCGCATGCTGTTCAATGCGACGCATCAGGAAGAATTACGCGTCGCTATCGTCGATGGGCAAAAACTCATCGACCTTGACATCGAGACTGCCGGCCGCGAACAGCGCAAAGGCAATATCTACAAAGGTGTCATCACCCGGATCGAACCCGGCCTCGAAGCTTGCTTCGTCAACTACGGCGAAGACCGTCACGGCTTTCTGCCCTTCAAGGAAGTTGCGCGCAGCTTCTTCAAGGAAGGCGTCGATGTCCGTACCGCCCGCATCCAGGACGCCCTGCGCGAAGGCCAGGAACTGATCGTCCAGGTCGAAAAGGAAGAACGCGGCAACAAGGGCGCAGCCCTGACCACGTTCATCTCGCTGGCTGGCCGCTACCTGGTCCTGATGCCCAACAACCCCCGCGGCGGTGGTGTTTCGCGCCGCGTCGAGGGCGAGGATCGCCAGGAACTGCGCGACACGATGGAACAGCTCGACTTGCCCCAGGGCATGAGCATCATCGCCCGCACCGCAGGCATCGGCCGCAACGTCGAAGAACTGCAATGGGACCTGTCCTATCTGCTGCAGCTCTGGACCGCCATCGACGGCGCCGCGCGCGACAACTCCGCGCCCATCCTGATCTATCTCGAATCCAGCCTGGTCATCCGCGCGATCCGCGATTACTTCTCGCCCGAAATCGGCGAGATCCTGATCGACACCGACGAGATCGCCGACCAGGCCACCGCCTTCATGAGCGTGGTGATGCCGGACAACGTCCAGCGCGTCAAACGCTACCGTGACGACATCCCCCTCTTTTCGCGCTTCCAGATCGAACACCAGATCGAAACGGCCTACTCGCGCACGGTGCAACTGCCCTCGGGCGGCGCCATCGTGATCGACCACACCGAAGCCCTGGTTTCCGTGGACGTGAACTCGGCCCGCTCGACCCGCGGCGCCGACATCGAGGAAACCGCGCTGCGCACCAACTCGGAAGCGGCCGACGAAGTGGCCCGCCAGTTGCGCCTGCGCGACCTGGGTGGCCTGATCGTCATCGACTTCATCGACATGGAAGACAGCAAGAACCAGCGCGCCGTCGAACAGCGCCTGCGTGATGCCCTCCATTTCGACCGTGCCCGCGTCCAGATGGGCAAGATCTCGCGTTTCGGCCTGATGGAACTGTCGCGCCAGCGCCTGCGTCCGGCCCTGAACGAAGGCTCGCACATCACCTGCCCGCGCTGCAACGGCACCGGCGTGATCCGCGACGCCGAATCCAGCGCCCTGCACGTCCTGCGTCTGCTGCAGGAAGAAGCCATGAAGGAAAACACCGCGGCAGTCCACGCCCAGGTGCCCGTCGACGTGGCCACGTACCTGTTGAATGAAAAGCGTGCCGACATCACCAAGATGGAAGCCCGCCTGAAGGTCAACCTGATGCTGATCCCCAACAAGCATCTGGAAACGCCGCACCATCACATCGAGCGCCTGCGCCACGACGATCCCCGCCTGGAAGAGCTGAAGACCAGTTTCGAACTGGTGGAAGCGCCGGCCACGGACGCGCCCTGGCAGCCGCGCGAAAGCGAAATCAAGTCGCGTCCGGAAGCCCTGGTCAAGGGCATCACGCCGTCGCAGCCCGCCCCCGTCTCGACGCCCGCAGCGCCGGCCGCCGCACCCGCCGCGCCCGCGGCAAGCGCCGGTCTGGGCGGCCTGTTCAAGCGTCTGGTCAGCTGGCTGACCGGCGGCTCCGAACCCGCCAAGCCCGCCCCCGTAGCCGCCGAAGAAACCGCCAAGCGCGCGGGCTCGTCGCGTGGCAAGGGCCGCAGCGGCCATGACGGCCAGGAACGCCGCGGCGAACGCCACGGCTCCGACCGCAACCGCAACCGCCGCGGTGAAGGCCGTGGCGAAGGCGCCGAGGCCACCGAAGGCGGCCGTCACCACGTCCGTGGCAACCGCCGCTCGGATGGCGAACGCGGCGAACGCAACAATCGTGGCGAAGGCCGCGGCGAGCGCGACACCCAGGCCGCCACCCAGGCAGCCCTGGCATCCGCCCGTCCGGAACAGACGCCCGAACTCAACGGTGAAGACACCGGCGCAGGCCGCAATCGCCGCCGTGGCCGTGGCCGTAACCGCCGCGAGGAAGGCCAATCCGACGCGCCGATGAGCGAACAGGAAAGCATGGTCGCCGCGCTGGCCCAGACGGTCGCCACCGCGCTGCCTGACGCCAAGTCGGATACCAAGCCCGCTGCCGAAGCCCTGGACAATGCTGACGCCGACGAACAGTCCGCCGACGCGTTCCCGGGCGCTGAAGGCGCCGAAGGCGCCGCGGACCCCGAGCGCAAACGCCGCCGCCGCCGCAGCCGCCGTGGCCGCCGCAGCCAGGATGAAGCCGGTCTGGCCGGTAGCGACGAGCTGCAGGAAGACGGCGCCGAAGATGCAGGCGAACAGCAAGCCGAAGGCGTCGCCGCCCAGGCTGCTGAGCCGGTTCAATCGGCCGCCGAGCAAACTGCTCCTGCCGCCGCGCAGCAGGTTCAAGCCCCGGCCCAGCCCGTGCAGACCGCTGCGCAGCCCGAGCACGCGCCGGTCGAACCGGTTCAAGCCCCCAAGGCTGAGCCCGTCCAGGCCGCTGCCGAGCCCGTGGTGGCGCCCGCCGCCGAACCCGCGGTGAAGCCCGCGGTTGAGCCGGCAGCCCAGCCCACGGCTGAGCCTGCCACTCAACCCGTGCAGACCGCGCCGCAAGCGACCCCGCCTGTCGTCGTGCAACCCGCCAGCGAGGCTTCGGTCCCCGCTGCGCCGGTGCAGACGCCGGTGGAAGCGCCCGCCGCTGAACCTGTGGTCCAGACGCCGGCAGTGGCCGCTGCTCCCGTCGCTCCGGCCCCCGCGCCGGTTGCGCCCGCCAGCGCGCAACAGCCCATCGTGGTCCCTGCCGTTGCCCCGGCCGCCAAGGCGCAAGCCTTGCACGACGTGGTCAACGCCGCTGGCCTGAAGTGGGTGGAAACCGATCCGGAACGCCACGCGCAAACGCAGCAGCGCATTGCCGCCTCGTACGCGCCGGTCCGCCTGGGCCGCGAACGCAAGCCGGTGACGCCCGTCTCGAACGAGCCGCTGGTTCAGGTCGAAACGCGCCACTAAGCCGCACGGCCGTCAGGGCCTGGTCCTGACAGGCAAAACACCCCGCACACCGGAAACGGTTTGCGGGGTGTTTATTTGTGGCCTCAGTATGTGCGGGCGGCGTGCCGCAACCGATGCGTCAGTCGCCCACGGAGCGGCGCGATTGCGGATCCAGCGCCCGGCCCGCCTCTTCCACAAAGGCTTCCGCCAGCGCCGAATGCGGCATGTGGCGCGCCCACAGGATGCCCATCCGGCGCAACGGCGCACGCCCGGGCAGAAGCACCCGCTTGACGCGACGGCTGTCGAGCGAGTCCGGCGCCCAGTCGGGCACCAGCGACACGCCCAAGCCTTCGGAGACCATGCAGGCAATGCCCATCAGCCCATCGACCTCCAGCCGCTCGCGGGGCGCGATGCCGTGCTGGCGCAGGTACTGGTCGGCCAGGCGCCCGCCCCAGACGTTGCGGTCGTAGCGGATGAAGGGCTGGGTGCGCATCAGTTCGTGCGCATCGTTGCCCGGCGTATCGGGCGGCGCGAGCACCACCAGTGGCTCCTCGGTCACCAGCTTCCATGCGTAGCCCTTGGACAGGTTGAACTGCGGCTTGACGATGAACGCCGCGTCTAGGTCGCCGTTGATGACGCGGTGGTACAGATGGTTGGAAGTGCCGGGTTCCATGAAGACCGCCAGCTTGGGCATCCGCCGATACAGGCGGGCCAGCACGATGGGCATGATGCCAGTCAGTGCCGAGGCCGAGACGCCCAGGCGCAGCTCGCCCAGCGGCGCATCGTCGGTGGCGCTGGCGCGCAGATCGCGCACCTCGCGCAGCACGCTGCGGGCGCGCTCCAGCACCTTCAAGCCGGCTTCGGTCGCCTTGACGCTGCGGCCGACGCGCTTGACCAGCGTGGCGCCCAGTTCTTCTTCCAGCGTGCGCACGCGCGCGGCGATGGCGGCGGGCGTCAGATCCAGCCGCCGCGCCGCCTCGGCCAGCGAGCCGCTTTCAATGACCGACACAAAGCTCTGCACATATCGCGTATCCACGGTCTCCCCTTCTTTTGGACGTGTGGCGCGCTCTGCGGCAAACCACAACAATTTTATGGATTGAACCCATTAAACAGCAGATGTTCGGTGGGCGGATCGGTGCCAGAATCGGAAATCGCAGCCGCGCGGCCGCGGCGCGTCCTTTTCACCCATCCAATAACGAGTAGAGACATGACGACCCCTGCCCGCATTCCCGGCGTCTTTTCGCCGGTCCTGACGCCGTTCGATGAACGCTACCGCCCGGCCTTGGGGCGCTACGTGAAGCACTGCCGCTGGCTGCGCGAACAGTCCGTCGGACTGGCCATTTTCGGCACCAACTCCGAGGCGAATTCGCTGTCGCTCTCGGAAAAGCACACGCTGCTCGATGCGCTGCTGGAAGCCGGCGTGGAGCCGTCTGCGCTGATGCCCGGCACGGGCGCATGCGCGCTGCCCGACGCCATTGCGTTGACGCAGCATGCCGTGCGCAGCGGCAGCATGGGCGTGCTGGTGCTGCCGCCCTTCTACTACAAGGGCGTCAGCGATGAAGGCCTGTTCCGCTACTTTGCCGAGCTGATCGAAGGCGTGGGCGACGACAAGCTGCGCCTGTACCTGTATCACATCCCGCCCGTCAGCCAGGTGCCGCTCAGCCTGGACCTGATCGACCGCCTGCTGACCCGCTACCCCGGCATCGTGGCCGGCGTGAAGGACAGTGGCGGCGACTGGGCCAACACGGCGGCGATGATCGAGCGTTTCACGCCGCGCGGATTCCAGGTGTATGCGGGCAGCGAGGCATTCCTGCTGCAGACCCTGCGCGCAGGCGGCGTGGGCTGCATCACGGCCACGGGCAACGTCAATCCGGGTCCCATCGTGGCGCTGCAGCAGCGCTGGCAGGAGGCGGACGCCGATGAGCGCCAGGCCGGGCTGAACGCCACGCGCAACGTGTTCCAGCAGTTCCCGATGATTCCCGCGATGAAGGCCGCCATTGCCTGGAAGTCGGGCGATGCGGCGTGGGCCACGGTGCGTCCGCCCCTGGTCGAGCTGAATGCCGCGCAGACGGCCGCACTGAAGACCGCATTGCAGGCCAACGGCTTCGACATGCCGGGCGCCGACTCGTTGTCGGACGCCTGAGCGTCCGACCCGCTGCGCGGACGGTCACGCATGACCGTCCGCTGATCTTCACGCGTTGCGGAAGCGGTCAGCTCACGACGCCGATGTTCCAGGGCACGAACTCGTGATCGCCCAACCCCAGCAACTCGCTCTTGCTGCGCGCGCCCGAGGCCACGCGCAGGATCTCTTCGAAGATGCGCTGCGCCACCTCCTGCAGCGTGGCGGTGCCGTCCAGAATGTCGCCGCAATTGACGTCCATGTCTTCGGTCAGCCGCTCGTACATCGGCGTGTTGGTGGCAAGCTTGATCGACGGCACCGGCTTGGCGCCGAACATCGACCCGCGGCCTGTCGTAAAGCAGATCATGTTGGCGCCGCCGGCGATCTGCCCCGTGGCCGACACCGGATCAAAACCCGGCGTGTCCATGAACACCATGCCGGGCTGCCGGACCGGCTCCGCGTAGCGATAGACCTCCATCAGCGCTGTGGTGCCGCCCTTCATCGACGAGCCCAGCGACTTCTCGAAGATGTTGGCCAGACCGCCCATCTGATTGCCGGGACTGACCTTGCCGTTGATCTGCACGTCGCGGCCCGGGGAATACTCTTCCTTCCACCAGCGGATGCGCTGGACCAGCTTCTCGCCCACTTCCCGGCTGCGCGCGCGTGACGTCAGCGTATGTTCGACGCCGTAGATTTCCGGCGTCTCGGACAGGATCGCCGTGCCGCCGTGACGCACCAGGATGTCCATGGCCGCGCCCAGCGCAGGGTTGGCGGTGATCGACGAGAAGCCATCCGAACCGCCGCACTGCAGGCCGATCTTCAGGTGACGCGCGGACACCGGCTCGCGGCGCACGTCGTTGGCGGCGGGCAGCATTGTCTTCACCGCGGCGACGCCGGCTTCGATCGTTTTGCGGGTGCCGCCGGTCTCTTGCATGATGAATGTCTGCAGCCGCGCGCCCGCTTCCAGGCCCTGGTCCTTGAGCAGCGCATCAAGCTGATTGCGTTCACAGCCCAGGCCAACGATCAGCACGCCCGCAAAGTTCGCATGACAGGCGTACCCGCCCATCGTGCGCCGCAGGAGGTCCATGGGCTCGCCGGACATTTCCATGCCGCAGCCCATGCCGTGGCTTAGCGCGACGACGCCATCCACGTTGGGATAGGCGGCCATCACCTCGTCCGTGAAGGCGGACGCAATGCGATGCACCACCGTGGCCGAACAATTCACCGTGGCAAGGATGCCGATGTAGTTGCGCGTGCCCACCTGACCGTTCGCCCGGACGATGCCTTGAAATTGCGCCTGCTCCGGTTCAGGCAGCAAAGGCGTCGGCACATAGTCACGAGCATGTGCGTAGTCGCGGTCGAACTCCTGGAAGTCCATGTTGTGCGAATGCACGTAGGTGCCGGCGGGAATGTCCGTCGCGGCAAAGCCGATGCACACGTTGTATTTCAGGATGGGTTCGCCCGCGCGCAGGTCGCGCGCCGCGATCTTGTGCCCGGCGGGCACCTGGCTGCGGCTGACCAGGTCCTCGGCAGGCACGGCGGTGCCGATGCCGATAGGCACGCGCGCCACCACGACGTTATCGGCGGAATGCAGCCGGATGACGGGGCCGGCGGCGCGTTTTTCGGTGAAGTCGATCATGTCGTTGTCTCGGATGGATGAAGGGGCGCCCGGCTAAGGGGCGCCCGGCTAGGGGCGCCCGGCTGAGCGGCGCCCAGGCGAAGCGTCCAGGCTATTCCGGCTTGATGCCGATATCGCGGATCAGCACCGACCACCGCGGCAGTTCGGCGCCGACGAAGCGGCTGAAGTCGGCCGAGTCGCTGCCGACCACGGTGAAGCCCTGCTCGCTCAACTTGGCCTGCATGTCGCGCTGCTCCAATGCAGAGCGGATCGATGCGGAGAGCTTGTCGACCACGGGCTTGGGCGTCTTGGCCGGCGCAAAGACGCCGTACCAGGTCGACACCTCGAAGTCCTTGAAGCCCGATTCGGCCAGCGTCGGAATCTCGGGCGCCTTCGGATCGCGTTTGAGGCTGGTGATGGCCAGCGGGCGGACCTTGCCTGACGCGATGTGCGGCAGCGCCACCGGCAGGTTCGCGAACATGTAGGGCACATGACCGCCCAACACGTCGGCAATGGCCGCGGACTCGCCCTTGTACGGCACGTGCGTGACCTTCGTGCCGACCCGGTGCGCGTACAGCTCGCCCGCGATGTGCTGCGGGCCGCCCTGCCCGGACGACGCGTAGCTCAGCGCACCGTTGCCGGCCTTCCGGATGTGCTCGGTGAGTTCACCGACGCTCTTGACGTCGATCAGCGCCGGATTGACCACAAGGATCAGCGGCATGGTCACGACCTGCGATACCGGCTCGAAATCGGTCTCGGGCTTGAACGGCAGCGTGGGGAACAGCGACGGCGCCACCACCATGGTGGATTGCGATCCCAGGAACAACGAATAGCCGTCCGCGGGGGAACGCGCGACATTGTCGGCCGCAATCGTGCCCGTGGCGCCCGCGCGGTTTTCCACCACGACCTGCTGGCCCAGGCTCTCGGCCATCTTGGCGCCGACCAGCCTGGCCACGATATCCGCGCCGCCGCCCGGCGCGAAGCCGACGACCATGCGCAAAGGCTTGTTCGGGAAGTCGTCGGCCAGGACGGCGGACGAGGCGGTGGCCAGGGCAAGGGCCAGGCCAGCGGCGCCGGCCATGCGCACCAAGCGGCGCGCCTGCGTACAGGGGTGTTTCATCTGAGTCTCCATGTGCCGCCTGCCGGATCTGGCCGCGCCCGCGCGTGCAGCGGCGGATCGGTAGCCCGAGCGACGGCTCGTTGTGGTTTTGGGTGCTGCCAGGGCATTCTGGCCATTGCACTCAACACCAACAAGTACGTGGACACGCAGTCAAAACATAATTTTTTTGTCGTTCCTGCGACGACGAGCGGCAGGGACACGCACACGGGCAGGGCAAAAAAAACCACCCAGATGGGTGGTTTTCAAGATCTGCGAGCGGGGCGCGCAATCACGCGAGCACGCGCCGCTCCGGCGCCATGCGATCAGAACTGGTACGTGTAGGTGAGCTGCACCACGTCCAGGCCCGGGTTCGGGCGCTTGATGCTGGCGTTCGAGAAGTGCGAATAGCGCACGCCGATACGGTTGTTCGGCGTGACCAGGAAGCCCACGCCAACGTGGTCGCCGAACTGGAAGGCCGTGCTGATGTTTTCGTCGGCAAAGCGCGTGCTGGAGAACAGCGTGGCGCCGATACCCGCTTCGATGTAGAAGCGTTCGCCGGTCCACCAGCGGAACATGGGGATGGCGCTGAACTGCCAGACGTGGCCCGGCGAACGCGAGCCGTCGGCTTGCCAATACGACGCGCCGAATTCGGGCGTCAGGTCCAGACGCCCCCAGTTGCCGCCGAATTGATAGGTCCAGAGCGAGGCAGTCTCGTAGTTCAGGGTCAGGCGCTTGTAGTGGTCGCCAATGCCATAGTGCAGGCTGACGCCACCTTGGGTGCCCTCGGATGACTGGGCGCTAGCAAAGGTGGCAACCCCTGCCAGGGCAAGGCCGGCAAGGCGCGTCAGCATTTTCTTCTTCGTCGACTGCATGGGATCAACTCCATCTATTTCTGGACTAACGGGGAACATTAGCAAAATCCGGACCAACACGCTGCGCGCATGTCGCAATATGGCAACAAAGCGCCGTGAAAAAGACTGTTCCGAAAATCGCGGGATTCACGCAGGTGAAATTGCGCTAGGCGGCTGGAGCAAGTCTCGTGCCCAGGGGTTCACCCTGCTGCGGAAAAACAAAATGCCGCCAGGCGCGAGAAGCGACCGGCGGCATGTCTATTGATGCCGATGCAGCCGCAAGCGGCAGCCCGGCAATGTCGGCCCGATCAGGCGGTGACCACGTCCGCCGGCTGGTTGGTCAGCAGCGCCAGCAGGCGGGCGATTTCCTCGCGCAATTGGCGGCGGTCGACAACCATGTCGATGGCGCCCTTCTGCAGCAGGAACTCGGCGCGCTGGAAGCCTTCGGGCAGCTTTTCACGCACGGTCTGTTCGATCACGCGCGGACCGGCAAAGCCGATCAGGGCCTTGGGTTCGGCGATGACCACGTCGCCCATGAAGGCAAAGCTGGCCGACACGCCGCCCATGGTGGGATCGGTGAGGACGCTGATGAACGGCAGGCCGGCGGCCGACAGGCGGGTCAGCATGGCGTTGGTCTTGGCCATCTGCATGAGCGACAGCAGGCTTTCCTGCATGCGCGCGCCGCCCGAGGCGGCTACGCAGATGAACGGGGTCTTGTTGTCGAGGGCCGCTTGGGCGCCGCGCGCAAAGCGCTCGCCCACCACCGAGCCCATCGAGCCCCCCATGAATTCGAATTCGAAGCAGGCCAGCGTGGCGGGCACGCCGCGGATCGAGCCGCTCATGACGACCAGCGCGTCGCTCTCGCCCGTTGCCTTGACGGCCTCTTGCAGACGCTCGGGGTACTTGCGCGTGTCCTTGAACTTCAGGGTGTCGACCGAACGTGTGTTCTGGCCGATTTCAACGCGGCCTTCCATGTCCAGCAGCGAATCGATGCGGGCGCGAGCCCCGATCCGCATGTGGTGGTCGCACTTGGGGCAGACGTGGAGGTTGGCTGCCAGGTCTTCGCTATACAGCACCGATTCGCACGACGGGCATTTCACCCAAAGGCCTTCGGGCACGCGGCGGGCGCCGCTGTCGCTGGTTTTGTTGATGCGAGGCGGCAGGAGTTTATCGATCCAGCTCATTGAGTATTCATCCCGTTTGAGATCGCGACCCGGCCGCTCAGGCCGACGCGTTCTCTCGTTTTACTTGATCCAGCGCCTGCCGGATGGTGCGCAGCCAGCCGCTGGCGGCGGCGACTGCGGCGTCGGTTTGCTGGGCAGCCGGTGCGTTGGCGACCGCCTGCTCCATGGTTTCAATCAGTTTGCTGCCGATGACGACCGCATCGGCGGCGCGCGCCACGCGCTGGGCGCTTTCGGCGTCGCGGATGCCGAAGCCCACGCCAACCGGGATGTCGCGCACGTGGCGGCGAATCACGGCCACGCGATCGGCGACGTCGTCGGTGTTCAGCGAGCCAGCGCCCGTCACGCCCTTGAGCGACACGTAGTACACATAGCCTCGTGCCACGGCCGCGACGGCCTTGATGCGGTCTTCAGTGGAGGTGGGCGCCAAGAGGAAGATCGGCGCAATGCCGTGTTCGCCCAGGGTGGCGGCGAACTCGATGACTTCTTCGGGCGGGTAGTCCACGACCAGCACGCCGTCCACGCCGGCCTGCGCGGCACGGCTGGCGAATTCGGCTTGGCCCATGCGTTCGATGGGATTGGCGTAGCCCATCAGGACCACGGGCGTCTCGGTGTCGCGCTGGCGGAAGTCGGCCACCAGCTCCAGTACGCGGGCCAGGCCCACGCCTTGTGCGATGGCGCGGTCTGCGGCGCGCTGGATGACCGGGCCGTCGGCCATGGGATCCGAGAACGGCACGCCCAGTTCGATGACGTCGGCGCCGGCGTCAACCAGCGCGTGCATCAGCGGCACCGTGGCGGCGGGGGAAGGATCGCCGGCGGCGATGTAGGGAATCAGGGCCGCTGCGCGGCCGGATTCTGCGGTGCGCGCGAAAGCCGCGGCAATGCGATCGGTGCGGGTTGTCATGTTCAGAGCTCGATGCCGGCGCGTTCGGCGACGGTGTGCATGTCCTTGTCGCCGCGGCCAGACAGATTGACCAGGATGACGGCGTCGCGCGGTAGCGTGGCGGCCATCTTGACGGCCTGGGCGATGGCGTGCGACGACTCCAGCGCGGGCATGATGCCTTCGATGCGGCAGCAGTCGTGGAAGGCCTTCAGGGCTTCGTCGTCGGTGATGCCGACGTATTCGGCACGGGCCGAATCCTTGAGCCAGGCGTGTTCCGGACCGACGCCGGGGTAGTCCAGGCCGGCCGAGACCGAATGCGTTTCTTGAACCTGGCCGTCGGCGTTCTGCATGACGTAGGTGCGGTTGCCGTGCAGCACGCCCACCTGGCCCGCGGCCAGCGATGCGGCGTGCTTGCCGCTGTCCATGCCCTCGCCCGCCGCCTCGACGCCGATCAGGCGCACGTTTTCGTGGGGGATGTAGGGATGGAAGATGCCCATGGCATTGGAGCCGCCGCCCACCGCCGCCACGACGTAGTCGGGCTGGCGGCCGATGGCTTCGGGCATCTGCGTCAGGCATTCGTTGCCGATGACGGTCTGGAAGTCGCGCACCATGCGGGGATAGGGGTCGGGACCCGCCACCGTGCCGATGATGTAGAACGTGTTTTCGATGTTGGTGACCCAGTCGCGCATGGCTTCGTTCAGCGCGTCCTTCAGGGTGCGCGAACCGGAGTTCACGGGCACCACCGTGGCGCCCAGAAGCTTCATGCGGTAGACGTTGGAGGCCTGGCGGCGTACGTCTTCGCTGCCCATGTACACCACGCATTCCATGCCGTAGCGGGCCGCGACCGTGGCGGTGGCCACGCCGTGCTGGCCGGCGCCGGTTTCGGCGATGACGCGCGGCTTGCCCATGCGCTTGGCCAGCAGAGCCTGGCCGATGCAGTTGTTGACCTTGTGCGCGCCGGTGTGGTTCAGGTCTTCGCGCTTGAACCAGATCTGGGCGCCGCCCACGAGTTCGGACCAGCGCCGGGCATGGTAGACCGGGCTGGGCCGGCCCACGAAATGCTTGAGCTCGTAGTTGAACTCTTCGAGGAAGGCGGGATCGACCCGGTAACGGTCATAGGAGGCGCGCAGGTCGTCAAGCGCGTGCATCAGCGTTTCCGCCACGAAAACACCGCCATAAGGCCCGAAATGGCCCTTGGCATCCGGAAAGTCGTAAGGTTTCACCACAGCATCTCCCCCGGGATCGCGGCAGGCCAATGCCAGCCGCAAATCCGGTTTGCAACCCGGCATTTTACCTGACGCGGACGGCACCGGCGTGCCGCCCGCCCCCGGGCGCTCCGCGCGTCAGAGGGATTGGCCCATGCGGCGCAGGAAGGTTTCGCACGCGGCCATCTGGTCCAGGGCCACGTATTCGTTGGGCTTGTGGGCCTGTTCGATATGGCCGGGGCCGCAGACCACCGTGGGGATGCCGATGCCCTGGAACAGGCCGGCTTCGGTGCCGTAGGCAACCTTGCGCGTGGCGCGGTCTTCGGTCAGGGCGCGCACCAGCTGGGTGATGGCGGCTTCTTCCGAGGCTTCCAGCGCGGGCGCGGCGGCGCCAGTCTCGATCTCGATGGTGGCGCCGTCGAATTCGGCCTTCATCTTCGGCAGCAGCTCTTCGCGCACGTATTTTTCGACTTCCGCCTGGATGTCGTCCGGTCGCATGCCCGGCAGATTGCGGAATTCGTAGGTGAATTCGCACAGCTCGGGGATGGTGTTGACCGCGATGCCGCCCCGGATCTGGTTGGTGGTCATCGTGGAGAACGGCACGTCGTAGAACTGGTCGTAGGGGCCGTTGGCCTTGAAGCTGTCAGCCAGGTCGCGGATGCGGCAGATCAGGCGGGCGGCATATTCGATGGCGTTGCAGCCGCGCGGTGTGAGCGACGAGTGGGCCGCCTTGCCGTGCACCTTGCAGCGAAAGAGGTTGATCCCCTTGTGAGCCACGACCACCTGCATGCCGGTGGGCTCACCCACCACGCAGCCCTCGGGGCGGATGCCGCGCTCGTGCAGGTCTGCCAGCATGTAAGGCGCGCCCGCGCAGCCGACTTCCTCGTCGTAGGAGAACGCCAGGTGGATCGGCTTCTTGCGCGGCATGGCCAGGAATTCGGGCACCAGGGCCAGCGATCCGGCGATGAAGCCTTTCATGTCGCAGGCGCCGCGGCCATAGAGGAGGCCATCTTTTTCGACGAGCTTGAACGGGTCCGTGCTCCAGTCCTGACCATCCACGGGCACCACGTCGGTGTGGCCTGACAGGACGATGCCGCCCTGCTGGTTGCCGTCTTGCGCCGGCAGCGTGGCAAAGAGGTTGGCCTTGGTGCGCTCGGGGTTGTGCGCCAGCCATGCCTCGACGCCCTGGCCCTTGAGCCAGTCACGGACGGTTTCGATCAGGGCAAGATTGGAATTGCGGCTGGTGGTGTCAAAGCCAACCAGCGTTTCCAGCCAGGTGCGCGCGTTCATGTCACTACTCTCGTGGAGAAAAGACGCAGTGTAAAGCCAGGCGGCGGCCGCGTCCCGGACGAGCGCCGTCTGGATGGCCGGTTTACGAGGCGCAAACTTCCGATCGGCCGCTTTTCGGACGACGCGCAAGACGGCCGGGGCGGCACCGCCTAGAATGTCGCCCGGAAATTAAAGCCCCCAAGGAGATCCCGTGCAGCACAAAGCAGTCCCCACACGCAACATCGTGGCAGCGGTAATAGGCAACGCGCTCGAATGGTATGACTTCCTGGTGTTCGCGTTCATGACGCCGATCATCGCCAAACTGTTCTTTCCCACCGACCCCAGCGTCCCCGGCAGCGAACTGAACGCCATCCTGATGACCACCGCCATCTTCGGCGTGGGCTTCTTCATGCGCCCCGTGGGCGGCATCATCCTGGGCCTGTACGGCGACCGCAAGGGCCGCAAGGCCGCCATGGTGCTGGTGACCTCGCTCATGGCCGTGTCCATCGCGCTGATCACGGTCGCCCCGACCTACCACGCGGCGGGCATCCTGGCCCCGATCTTCATCCTGATCGCGCGCCTCCTGCAAGGCTTCTCGGCCGGCGGCGAATTCGGCACGTCGACGGCGCTGCTGATCGAAATGGCCCCCAACGGCAAGCGCGGCTTCTATGGCTCGTGGCAGATGGCGGGCCAGATGCTGGCCCTGTTGATCGGCGCGGCCTGCGGCACGCTCATCACCGAGTTCTTCACCGAGCAGCAGATTGCCGACTGGGCATGGCGCCTGCCCTTCGCCTTCGGCCTGGTGATTGTGCCGATCGCCATCTATATCCGCCGCAACGTCGACGAAACCGACGCCTTCAAGCAGATGAAGGAAGCCGACCGCCAGGCCGCCGAACGCGGTGAAGTCAAGCGCCTGTCGCTGGGCCAGATGCTGCGCACCCACACCCGCGAGACGCTGATCGGCGTGGGTCTTGTGGTGACGGCCACGGTGTCGATCTACATCACGTTCACGTACCTGGTCACCTATTCGACCAAGGTGCTGATGCTGCCGCTGAACCAGACCTTCCTGGTGCAGATGGCCGGCGCGGCCCTGATGGTGGTGCTGACCCCGTTCATGGGCGCCTGGTCCGACCGCATCGGCCGCCGTCCGCTCGTGATCGGCTCGCTGATCGGCTACCTGATCGTGCTGTACCCGCTGTACTTCTGGCTGTCGGACGCGCCGTCGATCGGCCGCCTGCTGACCGTGCAGGTCGTGGTCTGCATTTTCGTGTCGGCGTTCTTCGGCGTGTTCAGCACGGTGATGGCCGAGCTGTTCCCGGCGCGCGTGCGTTCGGTTGGCCTGTCGCTGGCCTATAACGTGGCCGTGATGATCTTCGGCGGCTTCGCACAGTTCATCGTGACCTGGCTGATCAAGACCACCGGCTCGCCCATGGCGCCTGCCTACTACGTGATGTTTGGCGTGGCGCTGGGTCTGGTCGCCGCGTTCTACATGCGCGACCGCGCGCATGAAGAACTGGAACACTGAGGGCTGAACCGCCGCGTGCCGCCGCCTGGCCTTCGCGCCAGCGGCGGGCACGGCGGGAAATGATCCGGCAGCGGTTCTCGCTGCCGGAAACTGCGCCTAGCGGCGCATCGCCGACGACACGCCTGGCACTTCGGCCAGCGCATCCAGCGCGCGGGACAGCGATTCGCCGCCGCGCACCTCCACCGTGAACACCATATGGGCAAGCGACTGCTTGCTCTGCGTGTTCACGCCCACGACGTTCAGACGCAGGCGCGCAAACACTTCGGACAGGTCACGCAACAGGCCCGAGCGGTCATGCGCGCGCACGCTGATGTCCACCGGATAGAAGGTGTCGGCCGTTTCGCCCCACGCCACTTCGATGACGCGCTCGGGCTCGCGCGCAGCCAGCGCCAGATAGCTGTGGCAGTCGCGGCGATGGATGGACACGCCGCGCCCCCGCGTCACGAAGCCGGAGATCGCATCCGGCGGCGCCGGGCGGCAGCATCGGGCCAACTGCGTCAGCAGCGACCCCACTCCCACCACCAGCACGCCGCTCTTGCCGCTTTTCTCGGCGCTGCCGGCGCTGGCGTGCCGCAAGGCCGCCGGCGTGGGTTCGACCGCGGGCGCCGGCTGCTGGAACACCGCGTCGATCTGGCGCAGGCTGAATTCTTCCTTGGCGGCAGCGACGTAAAGGTCGTCGGCCCGCGCAAAACCCAGGTTCTGGGCCAGCTGTTCCAGATTGATGGCCGTCTTGCCCAGGCGCTGCAATTCCTTTTCGACAAGCGCCTGCCCCTGCGTGATGCGCTGCTGCAGTTCAATCGCGTTGAACCACATCCGCACCTTGGCGCGGGCGCGCGGGCTGGCCAGAAAACCAAGCTGGGGATTGAGCCAGTCGCGCGACGGGCCGCCGGATTTGGCGGAGATGATCTCCACGGTCTGGCCGGTGGACAGGTGCGTCTGCAGCGGCACCATCTGCCCATCGACGCGCGCGCCGCGGCAGCGGTGGCCCAGGTCGGTGTGCAGGTGATAGGCGAAGTCCACCGGCGTGGCGCCGGCGGGCAGTTCAATCACGCGCGCCTGGGGCGTCAGCACGTAGATGCGTTCGTCGGTATGCGCCGGCGCCGTCACCGCGCCGCGGCTCTTGCCCGCGGCGGCCCGGCCCGTGGCGGGCTTGGCGGGCTCGGGCGGCGTGTTTTCGCCACCCTCGACATCGGTGTTCCAGGCCAGCAGCTGGCGCATCCAGGCAAGCTGCCGGTCGTATTCGCTGGAAGCCGCAACCTGCCCGCCCTTGGCGCCCGCTTCCTTGTAGCGCCAATGCGCGGCCATCCCGTATTCGGCGAACTGGTGCATCTCGCGCGTGCGGATCTGCACTTCGAAGGGACGGCCGTCGTCGTCGGCCACCACCGTGTGCAGCGACCGGTAGCCGTTGGGCTTGGGCCGCGAGATGTAGTCGTCGAACTCGTCGGACAGCGGCGTCCACATCTCGTGCACCATGCCCAGCGCCGTGTAGCAGGCCCGCACATCGTCGACGATGACGCGCAGCGCCCGCAGGTCGTACATCTGGGAGAAATCCAGGCGCTTGACGCGCATCTTGTTCCAGATGCTGTAGATGTGCTTGGGCCGGCCGCTGACCTCGGCGTCGATGCCGGTCTTGGCCAGCGCCTGCTGCAGGCGCGTGATGGCGCCCGCGATGAACGCCTCGCGCTCGACCCGCTTTTCTTCGAGCAGGCGGGCGATGTGCTTGTACTTGTCGGGTTCGAGGAAGCGGAAGGACAGGTCTTCCATTTCCCACTTGATCTGCCAGATGCCCAGCCGGTTGGCGAGCGGCGCGTACAGGTCCAGCGTTTCGCGGGCGAAGCTGGGCGAGCACGGCGCCTTGCTCTCGGCGTGCCAGCGCAGCGTGCGCAGCCGGGACGCCAGGCGCATCAGCACGATGCGCAGGTCGGCGGCCATGGCCAGCAGCATCTTGCGCTGCATTTCCTTCTGCGAACCGCTTTCGGCCGACGCATCGCTGGCCTGCCGGGCCACCACGCCCAGGCGCAGCAACGCATAGGCGCCCTGCACCAGCCGCGCGATTTCCGCGCCGAAGGCGACGGCGATGGGATCGTTGCGCAACGAGGGCGCGGGGGCCATCAGATCGGTGGGCAGCGCGGCCAGGAGGGCGGCGGCGCGCGTGGCGGCATCGGTGTGCAAGGCCGCCAGGATACGGACGACGCCGGCGGCATGGCCGGCCAGCGGCTCACCCGTCAGGGCGTTCTGGCCCTGGAAGCGAGGCTCGGCCCAGCAAGCGACCCGGTCCAGCAATGCCAGGCCTTCGGCATCCAGGCCCGCTCCGGCCTCCTGCCGCCAGGAAGCGTCAAATGGCGAAGGCGCATCGGGAACGGGCGGGGCGGACATGACGGGGCGTAGCGCAGGCATCGGGTTGAATATTTCGACACTCTACACTAGGGTTCAGTCACCCTGAACACACTGCCGCATCCCGGCATATGGAAGGAACCAAAGCTTATGTTGCGCTGGCTGAAGGGCCGCGGCGCCCGCCCGTCCGAGGTCGCCGAGATGCAGGCCCGCATCCCGCCCGAACTCTGGCGGCAGGTGCTGGACACCTACCCATTCCTGGCGGCGCTGACCGAAAGCGAAGCCGCCCAATTGCAGGCGCGCGCCGCCTGGCTGCTTGCCAGCAAGACGATCAATGGCGCGCAGGGGCTGGAGGTCTCGGACTTCATGCGGCTGTCCATCGCCGCGCAGGCCTGCCTGCCCATCCTGAATCTCACGCCCGAACTGTACGAGGGCTGGGACGAGATCATCGTGTATCCCGCGAGCTTTCGCATCCCCCGGACGCGCGAGGACGAAGACGGGGTGGTCCACGAGTACATCGAGGACGCCGCGGGCGAAGCCTGGGAAGGCGGGCCGCTGGTCCTGTCGTGGGAAGACACGCAGCTGTCCGAGGGCGGCTTCAACGTGGTGATCCACGAGTTCGCCCACAAGCTGGACCTGCGCTCGGGCTTTGCGGACGGCATGCCGTCGTTATCGGCGCATCCCGACATCAAGCCGCGCGCGTGGCGACAGGTGCTGGACGACAGCCTGGACCGCTTCATCGCGGCGGTCGACGCCGTGGAAGCGGCGATTCCGCACGACGTGGACCCCGAAAGCGAGGAAGCGGACGCCTGGTACGGCCAGTTGCCGATGGATCCCTACGCCGCCACGGACGAAGGCGAGTTCTTCGCGGTCAGTTCGGAACACTTTTTCGTGGATCCCCTTCCCATGCAGCAAGCGCTGCCCGAGTGGTATGCCATGCTGCGGGCCTATTACCGGCAGGATCCGCTGGAGAGATTCGCATGAAGCAGTTGCTGATCGTCTGGCATTCGCGCACGGGCGCGGCCCAGCAGATGGCGCAGGCCGCGGCGCGCGGTGCGGCGGCGGCGGCCGCGGCCCTGGAGCAGCCGGACGATCTGCACATCGAACTGCGGCGCGCGCGGGACGTCGATGCCGATGCCTTGCTGGCCAGCCAGGGATTTCTCTTCTGCGCCCCCGAGAACCTTGCCAGCCTGAGCGGCGAGATGAAGGAGTTCTTCGACCGCAATTACTACGCGGTGCTGGACCGCATCCAGGGACTGCCCTATGCCGCCCTGATCAGCGCGGGCAGCGACGGCTCGGGCGCGGCCCGGCAGGTCGAACGCATCTGCACCGGCTGGCGGCTGACGGCGGTGGCGCCGGCCGTCATCGTGAACATGGGCGCGCAGACGGCGGCGCAGATCCTGGCGGCCAAGACGGTGCCGACCGCGGATCTGGTGCGCTGCGAGGAACTGGGCGGCCTGCTGGCGGGGATGATGCTGATGGGCGCGTGAGGCGGCGCTCTGCACCACCGGTGTCTGACATCAGAGCAAAAAAAGCCCTCGGCTCACGCCAGAGGGCTTTTTCACAGGACCAGCCGCAGCCGGCCCTGACCGTTCATCAAAGCGCGGCCGTCACCACGATCTCGACCTTGTAGTCGGGGTTGGCAAGGCGGGCTTCAACGGTGGCGCGGGGGGGCGAGTTGCCGTCGGCGACCCATGCGTCCCAGGCCTTGTTCATGCCGTCGAATTCCTTCATGTTGGCCACGTAGATCTGGGCCATCAGGATCTTGGTCTTGTCGGTGCCGGCTTCGGCCAGCAGGCGGTCGATCGTGGCGAGCACTTGCTCGGTCTGGCCGGTGATGTCCAGCGTGGCATCGTCCGGCACCTGGCCTGCCAGGTAGGCCACGCCGTTGTACACGGCCATGTCCGACAGGCGCTTGGTCACGTGAAAGCGCTTGATGCTGCTCATGAGAATTCCCCTAGAGTCGAGTGGTTTGGGTGGAACTGGGCAAAGCTGCCCGCGTGCGGCGCGTGGGCGTCGTCAGGCGGGCGGCAATTGGAAAACCTGGCGCAGATAGGCCAGGTAGGCGGGATCGTCGCACATCGTCTTCTCGGGCGCATCCGACACCTTGGCCACCGGCTGGCCGTTGCAGCGGACCATCTTCATGACGATCTGCAGCGGCTCGTGGCCGAGGTCGTTGGTGAGGTTGGTGCCAATGCCGAAGGACACCTTGCAGCGCCCCGAGAACTGGCGCGCCAGCTCGATGGCGCGCGGGAAGGTCAGCGAATCCGAGAACACCAGGGTCTTGGCGCGCGGATCCACGCGGTTCTTGCGGTAGTGCTCGAGCAGACGCTCGCCCCAGATGAAGGGATCGCCGGAATCGTGGCGCGCGCCGTCAAAGAGCTTGCAGAAATACATGTCGAAGTCGCGCAGGAACGCATCCATGCCGTAGACGTCGGACAACGCGATGCCGAGGTCACCGCGGTATTCCTTGGCCCACACTTCCAGCGCGAACACCTGCGAATCGCGCAGGCGCGGACCGAGCGCCTGGCAGGCCTGCAGGTATTCGTGGCCCATGGTGCCCAGCGGCAGCACGTCGTGCTCTTTGGCAAGCAGCACGTTGCTGGAACCCGCGAAATGCGGCCCCATCTCGGCTTTCAGGGTGGTGACGATCTCTTCGTGCCAGGCCTTGGAGAAGCGGCGACGCGTGCCGTATTCGGCCACGCGGAAGTCGGCCAGCGCGGGATCGTCCAGCACGAGGTGCATCTTGGACTGCAGGCGCTTGCGGCCTTCTTCCCAGTCCGGATGCTTGCGCGTGTTGCGGAAATAGACCTCGTTGACGATGGCCAGCACAGGGATCTCGAACAGGATCGTGTGCAGCCACGGGCCTTTGACCTCGATGCTGATTTCACCGGGTCCCTCGCCTTCGCTGATGTGGATGCAGCGCTCGGGCATGTGGAACAGACGAAGGAAATCAACAAAGTCGCTTTTGATAAAGCGCAAGTTGCCCAGATATTTAAGTTCGTCGTCCGTGAAGCGCAATTGGCAAAGCTGATGCACTTCCTGGCGGATTTCGTCCATATAGGGGCGCAAATCCACGCCCTTTGTACGGCATTTGTACCGGTACTCGACCTGGGCAGCGGGGAAATGATGCAGCACCACTTGCATCATGCTGAATTTATACAGGTCGGTGTCGAGCAGCGAAGTAATAATCATGATTGCGCGTTTCGTTTCGCGACACCATAGCATGAAGAACAGGGCCTTCGGCACGAAGTGCCACGCTGTCAATACGGGTATTGCCGACACATCCGCGCGGCATTGGGTAAAATCCGCCCATTAAGACACATCTGCCGCCGAGCCCCGGAGTTCCTGAATGACCCACGTAGTCACCGAAAACTGTATCAAGTGCAAGTACACCGATTGCGTCGACGTGTGCCCGGTGGACTGTTTTCGTGAGGGTCCGAACTTCCTCGTGATCGACCCGGACGAATGCATCGACTGTGCGGTCTGCATCCCCGAATGCCCCGCCAACGCGATCTACGCCGAAGAAGACGTGCCGCAGGACCAACTCAATTTCATCGCGCTGAATGCCGAACTCTCTCCGGAATTCGCCAGCATCAGCCGTGCCAAGAAGCCCCTGCCCGACGCCGACGACTGGAACGGCAAGCAGGACAAGCTGCAATACCTGGAAAAGTAATCCACGGACGCCGGCCAGGCCGGCGCTTTCGTGCGATGTCCCGATGACCGACGACTCCAAATACACGCGCCAGACCATCACCAGCGTCCACACCTGGGTGCCGGACAAACTGTTCTCCGTGCGCGTGACGCGGGACGAGGCCTTCACGTTCCTGCCGGGCCAGTTCGCCCGGGTCGGCCTGCCCGGCGCTGAAGACCCCGATGGTCCGCCCACGATCTGGCGCGCCTACTCCATGGTGTCGGCCCCGCATGAGCCGGGCCTGGAGTTCTATTCCATCGTCGTCCCCGAAGGCCTGTTCAGCCCGCGCATGGCGCGTCTGCAGCCCGGCGACGCGCTGTATGTCGAAAAGGCCCCCTACGGCTTCCTGACGCTGGAGCGCTTTGCGCCCGGCGGCGACCTGTGGCTGCTTGCCTCGGGCACCGGCCTGTCGGCGTACCTGTCCATCCTGCGCGACCCCGCCGTCTGGCGCGCCTACAACCGCATCATTCTGGTGCACGGCGTGCGCACCGCCGCCGAACTCGCCTACCGCGCCGAAATCGACGGCTGGCGCCGCGATCCGGCCCTGGCCGACGTCTTTGCCGCCGACCCCGGCAAGCTCGTCTACCTGCCCATCGCCACGCGCGAACCCGTGCCCGGCATGCCGCAAGCGCGCATCACCACGCTGATCGCCGACGGCCGCCTGGAGCAGCTGGCCGGCCAGCCGCTCGATCCCGAGACCGCCAAGGTCATGCTGTGCGGCAACCCCGCCATGCTGACGGAGGCACGCAAATTGCTGGGTGATCGTGGGTTCAAGCCCGGGCGCCGCGGCATTCCGGGCAACCTGGCGGTTGAAAACTACTGGTGATCCGCCACCGCGTGGCGTAGTCCGTAAATCCACCATTTGGTATCACCGCAAGGCATTAACGCGGCCCTAAACTGGTGCGTAACACATGACGGGTCGCTTTTTAGCAACAAAACAGGGCAGTTTGCCGGACATTCTTCAGGCTGATTGGAAATATCGTTACGCCCCGGAGCAATAATCGGGGCACACGCTCGACCCAGAAGGACTTCCCCGAAATGCTGTACCAATTGCACGAAATGCAGCGCGCTTTCCTGACTCCGTTCGCTGCATTCACGGACGCCGGTTCTCAGCTGTTCTCCAGCCCCTACAGCCCGCTCGCCTATACCCCGATCTCCCGCCAGATGGCTGCCGGGTACGAGCTGATGACCCGTATCGGCAAGGAATACCAGAAGCCCGCCTGGAATCTGCCCACCACCCAGATTGGCGGCAAGTCCGCCCGCGTGATCGAAGCCGTTGCCCTGGACAAGCCCTTCTGCCGCCTGGTGCACTTCCAGCGCGACGTGCGGCTGGCCGGCAAGGATGATCCGAAGGTCCTGCTGGTCGCCCCGCTCTCCGGGCACCACGCCACCCTGCTGCGCGACACCGTGCGCGCCCTGCTGCCCAATCACGACGTTTATGTGACCGACTGGGTCGACGCGCGCATGGTGCCGCTGGCAGCCGGTCCCTTCCATTTGAACGACTACGTGCGCTACGTGCAGGACTTCATCCGCCACCTGGGCCCGGACGTTCACGTCATTTCCGTCTGTCAGCCCACGGTGCCAGTGCTGGCCGCCGTGTCCCTGATGGCGTCCGCCAACGATCCCTGCCAGCCGCGCAGCATGGTGATGATGGGTGGCCCCATCGACCCGCGCCAGTCGCCCACGCAGGTCAATCGCCTGGCCACCACCAAACCTTATTCGTGGTTCGAGAACCAGGTGATCCACCCCGTGCCGCCCCGCTATCCGGGCGCCGGCCGCCGCGTGTATCCGGGGTTCCTGCAGCACGCGGGATTCATGGCCATGAATCCGGACCGCCACATGAAGTCGCATTACGACTTCTACCTGGACCTGCTGCGTGGCGACGACAGCGACGCCGAAGCGCACCGCCGCTTCTACGACGAATACAACGCCGTGCTGGACATGCCGGCCGAGTTCTACCTGGACACGATCCGCATGGTGTTCCAGGACTTCGACCTGCCCAACGGCACCTGGGAAGTCGACGGCAAGCTGGTGCGCCCGGCTGACATCAAGAGCGTCGCGCTGTTCACCATCGAAGGCGAACTGGACGACATTTCCGGTCAGGGCCAGACGCGCGCCGCGATCAAGCTGTGCAAGAACATCCCGGCCGACCGCAAGTCGCACTACACCGCGCCGAACTGCGGCCACTACGGCATTTTCTCGGGCCGCCGGTGGCGCGAAATGATCTGTCCTAAAATTGCCGAGTTCATCCGGCAATCGGCTTGACGACGGCCCCGCGCCGGCCGCCGGCAACCTGATCCGTACCCCGGGGCCCGAGCGGCCCCTTTTCATTACTGGCTTTACATGTCCTGTCGCTCATTAGCCGACCGCGTTGACGCCTTGCTGCCTCAGACGCAATGCACCAAATGCGGTTACGACGGCTGCCGGCCCTATGCCGACGCCATCGCCGAGGGCGCCGCGCCGATCAACCGCTGCCCGCCCGGCGGCGACGACGGCGTCGCCGCACTGGCCGCGCTGCTCGGCACGCCTCTCCTGCCGCTGGATCTGTCGCGCGGCGAACCCGGGCCGCTGCTGGTCGCGCGCATCGACGAATCGCATTGCATCGGCTGTACGCTGTGCATCCAGGCCTGTCCGGTCGACGCCATCGTCGGCGCGAACAAGCACATGCACACCGTGCTGGACGACTGGTGCACGGGCTGTGACCTGTGCGTGGCGCCCTGTCCGGTGGACTGCATCGAGATGGTGCCGGCCGGGCGCGCATGGACCAGCGAAGACGCCGCAATCAGCCGCCAGCGCCATCGCAACCACCTGGCGCGCGCCGAACGCCTGGCGGCCGACAACGCGCGCCTGATGGCGCCCGACATCCCGGAAGCGCCCGCCCCCGCCGCGCCCGCAACCGAGGACGCGCAAAAAGAAGACCGCAAGCGCTCCGCCATCGAATCCGCACTGGCCCGCGCCCGGGCCCGCCGCAATCCCACGCAGTCATGAACGCCGCCAAACGCCGAGAGATCTTTGCCCGCCTGCATGCGGCCAACCCCAGCCCCACCACCGAACTGGAATACGACACGCCGTTCCAGTTGCTGATTGCCGTGCTGCTGTCGGCGCAGGCCACGGACAAGTCGGTCAACATCGCCACGCGCAAGTTCTTTCCGCAGTACGGCACCCCTGAGGCGCTGGCGGCGCTGGGCGAGGAAGGGCTGGCCGACTACATCAAGACCATTGGCCTTTTCCGCACGAAGGCAAAGAACGCGATCGCCACCTGCAAGATCCTGATCGAGCAGCATGGCGGCCAGGTGCCGCAGACGCGCGAGGCGCTTGAAGCCCTGCCCGGCGTGGGCCGCAAGACCGCCAACGTGGTGCTCAACACCGCGTTCGGGCAAGCGGCGATGGCAGTGGACACGCACATATTCCGTGTCTCGAATCGCACCGGTATTGCACCCGGAAAAAACGTGCTGGAAGTCGAGCTGAAACTGATGAAGTTCGTGCCGCAGGAATATCTGCTGGACGCGCATCACTGGCTGATTCTGCACGGCCGCTACGTCTGTGTGGCGCGCAAACCGAAATGCCCCCAATGCGGCATTTCCGATCTCTGCGAATTCAAGCAGAAAACCCCTGCATAAAGCATCCGGCGCGCGCACGCGGCCGCAGATTATGCGAGTGGAAAACCGGGTTTTCCCTCGCCTATTCGCGCATAACATCTTGATGACGATCAACGCGTAATTGCTGCAATGCATTTGCATATCGGGCTCCCTTTCTCCCCCTATGCAGACAGCATTGTCGGCATGCCGACAATTGCCCTTTCCGCAGTGCAAAACCTATGACAAACCCTCATGGAATTTTGATTGCGACGTCCGCATACTCGCCGGCAACTCATAAGAAAACTACGCACGAAAACAGTTTTCGAACCCTGCGGGGGCCTGACGCAATGACGCCAGGCAGAGACCATATAAATACAACGCTGGTGCAGCGAACATGGATGACACAATCCTGGAGACAAAAGGCCTCACCAAGGAGTTCCGCGGCTTCGTCGCGGTCAACGGGGTCGATTTGCGTATCAAGCGGGGCGAGATTCATGCCTTGATCGGGCCTAACGGCGCGGGCAAGACCACATGCTTCAACCTGCTGACCAAATTCCTGGCGCCCACGTCGGGCAGCATCAAGTTCAATGGCATCGACATCACCGGCGAGCGCCCCGCGCAGATTGCCCGGCGCGGCATCATCCGGTCGTTCCAGATCTCGGCGGTGTTCCCGCACCTGACCGTGCTCGAGAACGTGCGGATCGGCCTGCAGCGCAAGACCGGCCTGTCCTATCACTTCTGGCAAAGCGACAAGCGCCTGGCTGCCCTGAACGAGCCCGCGCGTGCGCTGCTTGAACAGGTGGACCTGGGCGGCTTTGCCGACGAAACCACGGTCAACCTGCCGTACGGCCGCAAGCGCGCGCTCGAGATCGCCACCACGCTGGCAATGGAGCCCGAGCTGATGCTGCTGGACGAACCCACCCAGGGCATGGGCCACGAAGACGTGGACCGCGTCACGCAACTGATCAAGCGCGTGAGCGCCGGGCGCACCATCCTCATGGTGGAACACAACATGAATGTCGTGTCCTCCATCGCCAACACCATCACCGTGCTGGCGCGCGGCTCGGTGCTGGCCGAAGGTTCCTACGCCGAAGTCTCCCGCCATCCGGCCGTGATGCAGGCTTACATGGGCACGACCGACGGCGAACTTCAAGGAGCGCACGCATGAGCACCCCCGCACTCGAAATTTCGGGCCTCAACGCCTGGTACGGGGAATCGCATATCCTGCACGGCGTGGACATGCGCGTCGGACAGGGCGAAGTCGTCACGCTGCTGGGCCGCAACGGCGCCGGCCGCACCACGACGCTGCGCGCCATCCTGGGCCTGACCGGCTCGCGCAAGGGTTCGGTGCGCATCCATGGCACCGAAGCCATCGACCTGCCTACCTACAAGATCGCCCACCTGGGCGTCGGCTATTGCCCCGAGGAACGCGGCATCTTCGCCAGCCTGTCCTGCGAAGAAAACCTGCTGCTTCCGCCCGTCGTCGGTTCGCTGGGCGGCGGCATGTCGCTGGCCGAGATCTACGACATGTTCCCCAACCTGCAGGAGCGCCGCAATTCCCCCGGCACGCGCCTGTCGGGCGGCGAACAGCAGATGCTTGCCGTCGCGCGCATCCTGCGCACCGGCGCCAACCTGCTGCTGCTGGATGAAATCTCCGAAGGCCTCGCGCCCGTCATCGTGCAGGCGCTGGCCCGCATGATCACCGCGCTCAAGCAGCGGGGCTACACCATCGTCATGGTGGAACAGAATTTCCGCTTCGCCGCGCCGCTGGCCGACCGCTTCTACGTCATGGAGCACGGCCAGATCGTCGAGCACTTCGAAGCCGCCGAACTTTCAGAAAAACAGGACACGCTCAACGAACTGCTGGGCGTCTAAAGCAACCTGTGTCATCCGCCGGAACCCCGGCAAACACCACACTGTAGGGAAGAGGAGTCATCCCATGAAGCTGCACACCATCACTGCTGCACTGGCCATGGCGGGCCTGGGATTCGCGGGGGCAACCGCCCACGCTCAAGGTATCTCCGACGATGTCATCCGCATCGGCTTCATCACCGACATGTCGGGCGTGTACTCCGACATCGACGGCAAGGCGGGCCTGGAAGCCGTACGCATGGCTGTCGAGGACTTCGGCGGCACGGTCAACGGCAAGAAGATCGAAATCGTTTCCGCGGACCACCAGAACAAGGCCGACGTCGCCTCGGCACGCGCCCGCGAATGGTTCGACCAGCAGAAGGTCGACGTCATCATCGCCGGCACCAACTCGGCCACCAGCCTGGCCATGGCAGCGGTTGCCGCTGAAAAGAAGAAGCCCTTCATCGCAGTGGGCGCCGGCTCGTCCGACCTGACCAATGCGCAATGTTCGCCCTACACCGTGCATTACGCCTACGACACCGTGGCGCTGGCGCGCGGCACGGGTTCGGCAGTGGTGAAGGACGGCGGCAAGAGCTGGTTCTTCCTGACTGCCGACTATGCCTTCGGCCACGCGCTCGAGCGCGACACGATGGCGGTCGTCAAGGCCGCGGGCGGCGAAGTGAAGGGCCAGGTGCGTGCACCGCTGGGCGCCTCGGACTTCTCGTCCTTCCTGCTGCAGGCGCAATCGTCCAAGGCGCAGATCCTGGGCATGGCCAATGCCGGCGGCGACACCATCAACACGGTCAAGGCCGCCAACGAATTCGGCGTCACGCAGACCATGAAGCTGGCCGGCCTGCTGGTGTTCATCAACGACGTGCACTCGCTCGGCCTGGATGCCACCAAGGGCATGTACCTGACCGACGGCTGGTACTGGGATCAATCCGACGCCTCGCGCGCCTGGTCCAAGAAGTTCGAGTCCAAGGTCGGCCGCAAGCCGTCCATGCTGCAGGCGGGCGATTACTCGTCGGCGATGTTCTACCTGAACGCCGTCAAGGCCACCGGCTCGGATAACGGCGACGACGTGATGAAGTGGATGAAGTCGAACAAGGTGAACGACTTCTTTGCCCAAGGCGGCGTCGTGCGCGAAGACGGCCGCATGGTCCACGATATGTACCTGATGCAAGTGAAGACCCCGGCCGAATCCAAGGGCCCGTGGGACTACTACAAGGTGGTGGCGACGCTGCCTGGCGACGAGGTCTACACCAAGTTGTCCGAGTCCACCTGCAAGCTGGTCAAGAAATAAACCGGCCCCTGTGATCCCGGATGCGGTCCGGGCCGATGGCCCGGCCGCATTCCTCCTGACTAGCTCGCTTCCTTCCGTACCGCGCAGGACTTTCACAAGATGACTGACATTTTCGGCATCCCCATACAGGCCTTGTTCGGCCAGCTGTTACTGGGCCTGGTCAACGGTTCCTTCTATGCAATGCTGTCGCTCGGACTTGCCGTCATCTTCGG
Organism: Achromobacter sp. GQ309; assembly: GCF_059759315.1. NCBI lineage: Bacteria > Pseudomonadati > Pseudomonadota > Betaproteobacteria > Burkholderiales > Alcaligenaceae > Achromobacter > Achromobacter sp. GQ309. The sequence goes on along the minus strand of NZ_JCAXDP010000003.1, from coordinate 357,913 downwards.
GCTGCTGAACGTCATCAACTTCGCCCACGGCGCCCTCTACATGCTGGGCGCCTTCGTCGCATGGATGGGGCTTTCGTACTTTGGCCTGAACTACTGGATCATGCTGATCCTGGCGCCGCTGATCGTGGGGCTGTTCGGCATCATCATTGAAAAACTGCTGCTCAAGCATCTCTACAAGCTCGACCACCTGTACGGGCTGCTGCTCACCTTCGGGCTGACGCTGCTGATCGAGGGGCTGTTCCGCAGCTTCTATGGCGTGTCGGGCCAGCCCTATCCCACGCCCGAGGCCCTGCGCGGCGCCACCAACCTGGGCTTCATGATCCTCCCGAACTATCGCGGCTGGGTCGTGGCGGCGTCGATCATCGTCTGCTTCGCCACGTGGTACGTCATTGAACGCACCCGCCTGGGCGCCCTGCTGCGCGCCGGCACCGAGAACCCGCGCCTCGTGGAATCCTTCGGCGTGAACGTGCCGCGCATGATCACGCTGACCTATGGCTTCGGCGTGGCGCTGGCGGGCTTTGCCGGCGTGCTGGCCGCGCCGGTGCTGCAGATTTCGCCGCTGATGGGCTCGAACCTCATCATCGTCGTGTTCGCGGTGGTCGTGATCGGGGGCATGGGGTCCATTTTCGGCGCCATCGTCACCGGGCTGGGCCTGGGCGTGATCGAGGGCCTGACCAAGGTGTTCTGGCCCGAAGCGTCCAGCACGGTCGTCTTCATCATCATGGCCATTGTTCTGTTGATCCGCCCGGCCGGGCTGTTCGGAAAAGAAAAATGAATCGTCAATTCCTGGGCTATGCGGTCCTGGCCATCGTGGTGGCCTTGCTTCCCTTCGCCGGCGTGTATCCGATCTTCGCCATGAAGGTCATGTGCTACGCCCTCTTTGCGTGCGCCTTCAACCTGCTGCTGGGCTTCACGGGGCTGCTGTCCTTCGGCCATGCCGCGTTCCTGGGCAGCGCGGCCTACGCGGCCGGGCACAGCATGAAGGTCTGGGGCCTGCCGACCGAGCTGGGGCTGCTGTTCGGCGTGGCCGTGGCGGCGCTGCTGGGGCTGGCCATGGGCGCGCTTGCCATCCGCCGCAGCGGCATCTACTTCTCGATGATCACGCTGGCGCTGTCGCAGATGGTGTTCTTCTTCTTCCTGCAGGCCAAGTTCACGGGCGGCGAAGACGGCCTGCAGAGCGTGCCGCGCGGCACCTTGCTGGGACTGGTCGACCTGTCCAAGGACATCAACCTGTACTACCTGGTGATGGCCATCTTCATCATTGGCTACTTCATCATCTGGCGCACGGTGAACTCGCCCTTCGGCCAGGTGCTGCAGGCGCTGCGCGAGAACGAGCCGCGCGCGATCTCGCTGGGTTACGACGTGGACCGCTTCAAGCTGGTGGCCTTCGTGCTGTCGGCCGCGCTGGCCGGCCTGGCGGGCGCTACCAAGACGCTGGTGTTCGTGTCGGCCACGCTGTCGGACGCCACATGGCAGATGTCCGGGCTGGTGATCCTGATGACGCTGATCGGCGGCCTGGGCACCCTGACCGGCCCCGTGCTGGGCGCGTTCATCGTGGTGCTGCTGGAAAACAAGGTGGGCGACTTCGGGCAGATGATGGCCAACCTGACCGGCGTCGAATGGTTCCTGCGTCTGGGCGAATCGGTCACGATCGTCAGCGGCCTGATCTTCGTGATCTGCGTGCTGGCCTTCCGGCGCGGCATCGTGGGCGAGCTGGGCGCCCTCTTCAACCGCCGCCGCACCGCCCGCGCGTGATCTGACGCTGCGGTGGATTGACCCTCGGGGCCGCGCATCGCGGCCCCGTTGCATTGGGACGCGCCATCGCCTCGTACAATGGCAGGCACCCCACTACACAGGTGCCGACCATGCGCATCACGCATCTCGTTCCCGGCCTCGGCGCGCTCGCGCTGGCCGCCGCCCTGCTGTCCCCCGCCGCGGCCCAGGCCGCCCCCGCGGCCCCGGCTTGCGAAGTCGACCGGCCCATCCGTTTCAGCGGCCTGAACTGGGAGTCCAACCTGGTGCTTGCCGGCATCGAGCGCTACGTGCTCGAACACGGCTACGGCTGCAAGACATCTGTCGAAATCGGCGAAACCCTGCCCATGCTGGCCGCCTTGCAGCGCGGCGACGTCGACATCACGCCCGAGGTCTGGCCCGGCCAGGTCGAAGGCGCCTGGAAGAAGGCGCTGGCCAGCGGCAAGGTGCTGGGCGTGGGCCACGTCTATGACGCAGGTGAAGGCTGGTATGTGCCCCGCTACACCGTGGAGCGCCACCCCGAGCTCAAGTCCGCCGCCGATCTGGCGCGCTTCAAGGAAGTGTTTGCCGACCCCGAAGACCCGGGCCGCGGCCGCATCTATGGCTGCCCGGCGGGTTGGGCCTGCGGCACGCTGAACGACAACCTGCTGCGCGCCCTGAAGCTGGACAAGGATTACTCCCTGTTCGCGCCCGGCTCCGGCGCCGCGCAAAAGGCGGCGATCGTGTCGGCCTACAAGCGCAAGCGCGATATCGTCTTCTACTACTGGACGCCCACGTCGCTGGTTGGCGCGCTGGATCTGGTCAAGCTGGAGCTGCCTGCGTTCGACCAGACTGCCTACACGTGCATGACCGACCCCAAGTGCGCCAATCCCGTGGCCACGCAGTTCAAGCCCAACCCGGTCGTCACCGGCATGAACGCTGAATTCGCCAAACAGGCGCCGCGCATCACCGAGTTCCTGACCAAGCTGACGGTGCCGGACGACGCCATCGATGCCACGCTGGGCTGGCTGGAAAACGAGGGCAAGGAACCCGAGGACGCGGCGCGTTACTTCCTCAAGCAGTACGCGCCTGTGTGGCGGCAGTGGGTGCCTGCGGATGTCGCCGACCGCGTGCAGGCAGCGCTGGCCAAGGAATAACAGCCCCGCTCATGTATTCTGGCGATTCGGCGTTCCGGACCCGCTCCGCGCCCGATCGCCACCCCGATTCAAGCCAAGGAAAACAATCATGGATGCCTTGTTCTGGCACAACGGTCACTGGACCACTGAAAACCCCAAACTGCTCGGCCCGGCCGACCACGCCTTCTGGATGGCCAGTATGGTCTTCGACGGCGCACGCGCATTCCGCGGTCTGACGCCCGACCTGGACCTGCATTGCCAGCGCGTCGTGCGCTCGGCGGAAAAGATGCTGATGAAGCCGCAACTGGCCTGGGAAGAAATCCAGGACCTGTGCCTGCAGGCCGTGGCGCGCTTCCCCGAGGGCTCCGAGCTTTACATCAAGCCGATGTTCTTCTGCGCCGACGGCTTCCTGCTGCCCGACGCCGAAAAGACGCAATTCGTACTGCACGTGTTCAAGGTGCCGATGCCGGGCGACCAGGGCTTTTCCGCCTGCTTCTCCAGCTTTGCGCGCTCGTGGCCCAACATGGCGCCCACCGACGCCAAGGCCTCGTGCCTGTACCCCAACGGCCAACGCGCCATCCGCGAAGCCGCCGAAAAGGGCTTTGACAACGCCATCATGCTGGACGGCGCAGGCAATCTGGCCGAATTCGCCACCAGCAACCTGTGGCTGGCCAAGGACGGCGTCGTCTCCACGCCCGTGGACAACGGCACCTTCCTGAACGGCATCACGCGCCGACGCGTGCTGGCGCTGCTGAAGGCCGACGGCATTGAAGTGCAGGAACGCAGCCTGACGCGCGCCGACGTCGAAGCGGCCGACGAAGTGTTTTCGTCGGGCAACTACGGCAAGGTGGTGCACGTGAACCGCGTTGAAGACCGCCCGCTGGAATACGGCCCGATCGCGCGCCGTGCGCATCAGCTGTACATGGAATACGCGGAAAGTACGCGTCGTTGATCTGCCTGAACCGGCCAGGTTGCGTCAGCAGCCGCGCCAATGCAAAACGCCGGGGCCTTATCGGCCGCCGGCGTTTTTTTGTCCCATCGGGTGGGTAATTCAGGCTGCCTCGGCGCCCTTGCCCAACCCCAGATAGCTTTCGATGACCTTCGGATCGCCAGCCAATTCGCGCGCCGGGCCGTGCAGGATGACCTCGCCGGTTTCCAGCACATAGCCGTAATCGGCCACCTGCAAGGCCGCGCGGGCGTTCTGCTCGACCAGCAGGATCGCCACGCCGGTCTCGCGCAGGCGCGCGATGATGTGGAAGATCTCGCGCACGATGCGCGGCGCCAGACCCAGGCTGGGCTCGTCCAGCATCAGCAGCGTCGGCTTGGCCATGAGCGCGCGCCCCACGGCCAGCATCTGCCGCTCGCCGCCGGACAAGGTGCCGGCTTGCTGGGCGCGGCGTTCGCGCAGCCGCGGGAACAGATCGAACACTTCATTCAGCGTGTCGCGCCAGCCGCTTTCGCGGGCCCGGTAACGCCGGAAACCGCCCAGCAGCAGGTTGTCTTCGACCGACATGGTGCCGAACAGCTCGCGGCGCTCGGGCACCAGCGACATGCCCGCCGCCACGCGGCGTTCGACCATCCAGCCCGACACGTCCGACCCGGCGTAATGCACGGTGCCGGCGGCGTGGCCGGTCTGCGGCAGAGAACCCATGATGGCGTTGAGCATCGTGGACTTGCCGGCGCCGTTGGCGCCGATCACGGTGACGATGCTGCCGGCCGGCACGCTGAGCGTGGCGCCCGCCAGCGCGCCGACCTTGCCGTAGCGGGCCGACAGGTTGCTGACTTCGAGAACGGGGGAATTCGTCGCGCTCATCACACGCCTCCCGCAGGCACGGGCTTGGCCTGGTCCGCTTCGGGCAGGTCGTCGTCGATGCCGCCCAGGTAGGCTTCCAGCACCGCCGGGTTCTTTTGCACGTCGGCCGGCACGCCTTCGGCCAGCTTCGTGCCGAAATCCATCACCACGAGGTGGTTGGTCAGGCGCATCACAAAATCCATGTCGTGTTCAACGAGCAGAATGCTCATGCCTTCGGCGCGAAGCTGTTCCAGCACGCGCGCCAGGTCCTGTTTTTCCTTGTAGCGCAGGCCGGCGGCCGGTTCGTCCAGCAGCAGCAGCACGGGATCGCACGCCAGCGCGCGGGCGATTTCCAGGATGCGCTGCTGGCCCAGGGCCAGGTTGCCTGCCTGTTCGTACAGGTATTCGCCAAGGCCCACGCGCTTGAGCTGCTCGGCCGCTTCATGCAGGAGCTGCGCTTCGCGGGCGCGGTCCGAATGCAGCGCGCCCGAAAGCACGCCCACGTCCGAACGCAGGTGCGCGCCCAGCGCCACGTTTTCCAGCACGGTCATGCCCGGCAGCAGTTGCACGTGCTGGAACGTGCGGCCCACGCCCATCTTGGCGATCTCGCGCGCCGAGCGGTTGTCGATGCGCTGGCCCATGAACGTGACCTGGCCGCGCGTCACCGGCAGCACGCCGCTGATCAGGTTGAAGGTCGTGCTCTTGCCCGCGCCGTTGGGACCGATGAGGCCCATGATCTCGCCCGAGCTGACCTTGAAGGTGATGTCGTTCACGGCGACCAGGCCGCCGAATTCCTTGCGGATGGCGTCCACTTCCAGCACGACCTGGCCAGGCTGCGGACGCTCGCGCGTCGGCAGGGCCGGGGCCGCGGCAGGCGGCGCCAGGTTGCGGCGCGAACCATTGGCGCCCGTGATGTTGCCCCACCAGCCCGCCAGGATCGGCCACAGGCCGTTGCGCGCGTATTGCAGCATCAGGATCAGCAGCACGCCGAAGACGATCATCTCGAAGTTGGCGTTGGTGTCCAGCAGCCTGGGCAGCAGGTTCTGCAACTGATCCTTCAGCACCAGGATGACGCTGGAGCCCAGCAAGGCGCCCCACACGTAACCCGCGCCGCCGACCACCGCCATGAACAGGTACTCGATGCCGTAGTTCAGGCCAAACGGGCTGGGGCTGACGGCGCGCTGCATGTGCGCATACAGCCAGCCCGACACGCAGGCCAGCAACGCCGCCCACACGAAGATCACGATCTTGTAGGCAGCGGTGTTGACGCCCATGGACTCGGCCATGCCCGCCCCGCTCTTGAGCGCACGGATGGCGCGGCCGGGACGCGAGTTGAGCAGGTTGCGCGTGGCCCACAGCGCCAACAGGACGCAGACCCAGATCAGGTAATAGATGTGGCGGCCGTTGGCCAGCGAGATACCGAAGATGCTGATGGGCTCAATGCCGGCGATGCCGTCATGCTTGCCCAGCCAGTCGATATTGCCGAACAGGTAATACAGCGACAGGCCCCAGGCGATGGTGCCCAGCGGCAGGTAGTGGCCCGACAGGCGCAGCGTGATCGCGCCCAGCAGATAGGCCACGACGGCGGTCAGGATCAGCCCCGCAGGCAGCGCCAGCCAGGGCGACACGTCGTACTGCGTCGTCAGGTAGGCGGTGGTGTAGGCGCCCAGGCCGACGAACGCCGCCTGGCCGAAGGACGTCAGGCCGCCGACACCGGTCAGCAGCACGAGGCCCAGCACGACCAGGCTGGCCAGGCCGATGTAGTTCAGTTGCGTCACCCAGAACTCGGGCGTGGCCGACACCATCGGCAGGCCCGCCAGGACGACGAGAAAAACGGCAAGCAGAATGCGGTTCATGGCTTATTCCTCTTCGTCCGCGTGATGGGTGCTGAACGAACGCCAGACCAGAACCGGGATGATCAGGGTGAAGACGATCACTTCCTTGTATGCGCTGGCCCAGAACGACGAGAAGGATTCCAGCACGCCGACCAGCAGCGAGCCGGCCGCGGCGATGGGATAGCTGGCCAGGCCGCCGATGATGGCGCCGACGAAGCCCTTCAGGCCGATCAAAAAGCCCGTGTCGTAATAGACCGTGGTGATGGGCGCGATCAGCATGCCGGACATGGCGCCGATGCCCACGGCCAGCGTGAACGTCAGCGAGCCCGACATGTTGGTGCTGATGCCCACCAGGCGCGCGCCACGGCGGTTGACGGCGGTGGCGCGCAGCGCGCGGCCGTACAGCGTCTTGCCGAAGAAGACCCACAAGGCAATGATGAGCAGCGCGCACGTGGCGACCACGAACAGGCTCTGCGCGGACCACGTCATGAAGCCCAGGTCGACCTGCCCGCTCACGAATGCCGGGGTGCGCCAGCCTTCGGCGCCAAAGAACACGAGCGCCAGGCCCATGAGCGCAAAGTGCACGGCGACCGATACGATCAGCAGCACCAGCACGGTGGCTTCAGCGAGCGGCTGGTAGACGATGCGATAGACCATCGGACCCATCGGAATCACCAGGAACAGCGTCAGCAGCATGTTCAGCCACAGCGAGTTCTCGGGACCGGTGTAGCTCTTGGTCAGCCAGAACAGCGCCAGCGGCAGCACGACGCACGTGGCGATGGTCTTGGGCAGGGCCGCGGCGCTGCGCGTGCGCACGGCGCGCACCAGCTCAAGCGCCAGGCACACCAGGCCCAACAACGGCAGCAGATAGGCGGTGCCCGGCACTTTGCCGTCCACCAGCATGGCCAGGGTCAGGGCGCCGAACGCCACAAACTCGCCCTGGGGAATGAAAATGACGCGCGTGACGGCGAAAACCAGCACCAGAGCCATGCCCAGGAGGGCATAGATGGCGCCGTTGACGACACCGTCTTGCAGCAGGATCAGCGCAATTGAGGAATCCATCTAACAACTACCTTGTGGTTTCTTGGTGTCCCGACCCCATCCGGAACACTGATACGACACACCGGCCGGAAAGGCCGGTGCGAAGTCCTGCCGGGCGCGGCGCGGCGGGCGGAGAGCCGCCCCCCGCGCGATCGGGCGCCCGTCATCGGGCGGCCCGCGCTCGGGCGATCCAGGGGATTTACAGATCGGGCTGGTAGACCCACTTGCCGTTTTCCACCTTGACGATGACGCGCGAGCGCTCGTCAAAGCCGGCGTGGTCCGTGGGCGACATGTTGAACACGCCTTGCGACACGGCCAGGTCCTTCACGCCTTCCAGCGCGTCGCGCATCGCGACACGGAACTCAGGCGTGCCGGGCTTGGCGCCCGACTTCAGCGCCACGGGCAGCGCGGCGACGACCAGTTGGCCGGCATCCCACATGTGGCCGCCGAACGTGTTGGTCGAACCGGCGCCGTTTGCCTTCTCGTAGGTTTCCACGTAGGCCAGCGCCGACTTCTTGACCGGATTGCTGTCGGGCAGTTGCGCCGCGACCAGCAGCGGGCCGGCCGGCAGGTACATGCCGTTGCAGTCCTTGCCGCACACGCGCAGCACGTCGTTGTTGGCGGCGCCATGGGTTTGATAGATGGTTCCGCCGTAGTTGCGGGCCTTCAGTTCCTTTTGCGGCAGCGCGGACGGGGTGCCGGCGCCGGCGATCAGGATGGCGTCGGGCTTGGCGCCCACCAGCTTGAGCACCTGGCCCGTCACGCTGGTGTCGGTGCGGCCATACTTTTCGATGGCGACGATCTCGATGCCCTTGGCCTTGGCGGCCTTCTGCATCACGTCGAGCCAGCCGTCGCCGTAGGCGTCGGCAAAGCCGATGAAGCCCAGCGTCTTGACCTTGGACTTGGCCATCGCGTCGGCCAGAGCGCCAGCCATCAGCGCGTCGTTCTGCGGGGTCTTGAAGACCCAGCGGCGCTTGTCGTCCACGGGTTCGACGATCTTGGCGCTGGCGGCCACGCTGATCATCGGCACCTTGGCTTCGGCAGCCACGTCGACCATTGCCAGCGAGCCCGGCGTGATGGACGTGCCGATCAGCACGTCGACCTTGTCGTCGGAAGCCAGCTTGCGCGAGTTCTTGACGGCCTGCGTGGTGTCCGTGGCGTCGTCCAGCACGATCCATTCGATCTTCTGGCCGGCAACTTCCTTGGGCAGCAAGGCCACGGTGTTGCGCTCGGGGATGCCCAGCGAGGCGGCGGGGCCGGTGCTGGACACCGTCACGCCAACCTTGACCTGTGCGCTCGCCAGAAGCGGCAGAGTCAGGGCTACAGCGGCGGCGGCCGCGGACAAGCCGAAGTGCTTGCGCATGTTTTTGTCTCCTGTGGTTGGCTCTTATGTGCCTCGAACGAGGCGAAGCGAGCCTGTTTAAAGTTATACAGAAAAAAATATTATATGGTTAAAACAGTATCAGATGACGTAGCGCAACTACGGTAATTCCCTGATGTGCTACGTAAATCGTGATTTGGCGAACGCATTTGTTAATGGCGAACTTGTACTTGAAAGGGTCGCAGGCGTCATGTTGGGGGATTCCCTTGGGGCGATTGGGGTCTTTCGCCGTACGGTCTGCCGCCCGCCGTGATCAACGGCCAAGCATGGGCCACACCCGCTCGACGCGCGAAGCGACCCACGCCGCCACCACGGCCTTGACGAGGTCACCCGGCAGGAACACCACGACCGCGCCCGCGGCCTTCGCCATGCCCATCTTCGTCACCGCCGACAGCCAGGGCACACCGAAGGCGTACACCACCGCAACGCCGCCAACGACGCAGGCCGCCACATACCCCGCCAGCCCCACCCACGTGCCGGTTCCGCGCGCGGCCAGGCGGCGCGCCAACCAGCCCGTCACGAATGCGCCGGCGACCATGCCGATGAGAAACCCGCCGGTCGGGCCAAAAAACGCCCCCAGCCCGCCGCGCCCGCCCGGCAGCACCGGCAGGCCGATCGCCGCGAGCGCCAGATACAGCAGGCACGCCAGCGCGCCGCGCACGGGGCCAAGCATGGCGCCGGCCAGCATGACGCCGAGGGTCTGCAAGGTGATGGGCACCGGAATGCCGGGCATCGGAATGGGCGGCATCAGGCTCAGCACGACGATCAGCGCCGCAAACAGCGCCACCAGCACCGTATTGTTCGATTTCATGGTTTCCCCTTTTGAATGAGTTCAGGACGCGCGGCCTTCAGACGCTGCGCGCGTCGATCGCTTCAGAGACTTCCTGGGCCCGCTTCAACGTCAGCACGATCAGCGGCACGATCAGCGCGACCGGATTCGCCCCCAGCCCGCGCGCAGCCTGCGCCTCGCGGATTTCCTGGAAATTGCGCCAGATCTCGGGCACGAAGCGCAGCGTCAGCGCGAGCGCCAGCGCCACCTTTTCGGCATCGACCAGCCCGGTGCGTTCCAGCGGCCGCAATGTCCGCTCGCAGACGGCAATCAGGTCCGACGTGCGGGTGGCCAGCGTGACGGCCAGGGCCAGACCCACCATCGCCGCCACGCGCAGCACGACCGCCAGCGCCTCAAGCGGCCCCTGAAACCAGCCGGTGAAGAGCGCCACGGCCAGCAGCACCCAGAGCAGCCCTCGCACCTGACGCCAGACGGCCGCGGCGGCGACGCCCGTGGACCAGACCAGCGCCACCGAAAAGCCAAAGGCGAACGCCAGCCAGAGCGGATCGCGCAGCACGAACAGACCTGCGCCGGCCGCCATCAGCGCCAGCAGTTTCACCCACGCTGGCAGCCGATGCAGCGGCGTGTTGCCCGCAACGTACAGGGGCTCCATCATCCGCAGTGTTCCCGGTACCAGCGCAACGCCGCGGCGGGCGTGTCGTCGGCCGCGATCACGCCGTCGCGCACGACCAGCACGCGGTCGAAGTCTTCGAGCAATTCCAGGTCATGGCTGACGACGATGGCGTCGTGGGGCAGCCCATCGATGGCGGCGCGCACCCGGTTGCGGTTGCGCAGGTCGAGCTGGGTGGTGGGTTCGTCAAAGACGATGAGGGCTGGCTCCATGACCAGCACGGCGGCCAGCGCCACCAGCTGGCGCTCACCGCCGGACAGCGTGTGGCTGCTGCGGTCGGCCAGGTGGCCCACGCCCAGGCGGGCCAGTTGGCTGTCGATGCGCGCCTCGCGCTGCTGGCGGTCGGGCGCCAGACGCTTCAGGCCAAACGCCAGGTCTTCGCGCACGATGGGAAAGACGATCTGGTTTTCGGGGTTCTGGAACACGAAGCCGACGCGCGCACGCACGGCTTTCAGATCCTGGCGTGTATCCAGCCCGTCCACGCGGACGCTGCCGGAAGACGGCATCACCAGGCCGTTGACCAGGCGCGCCAGCGTGCTCTTGCCGGCGCCGTTGGGGCCCACGATGCCGATGCGGCGTTCGGCCAGGGTGACGCTCACCCCGCGCAACACTTCCGCCTGGGGCGTCGACACTACCGCCTGGTCAAACTCGATTAACATGGGGCGGGATTATGCCCGAACCATTTCGGGCATCGCGACTCCAAGAGCTCATATGGAAAAAGTACGCAAAACCGACGCCGAATGGCGCGCCCAGCTTTCCCCCGAAGAATACGTGGTCACCCGTCAAAAAGGTACCGAACGTGCATTCACCGGGCGCTACTGGGATACGTTCACCCCTGGCATCTACCGTTGCGTCGGCTGTGGCACGGCGCTGTTCGCATCCGACACCAAATTCGACGCCGGCTGCGGCTGGCCCAGCTACTTCCAGGCGCTGGACCCCGAACTCGTCCGCGAAGAACGCGACACCACGCACGGCATGGTGCGCACCGAAGTCCTGTGCAACGTCTGCGACGCGCACCTGGGCCACGTCTTTCCCGACGGCCCCGAGCCTACCGGCCTGCGCTACTGCATCAATTCCCTGTCGATGACGTTTGAGCCCCTAGAAGACTGATGAAGAAGTTCCTGTTCGACCTCTTTCCGCTGCTCCTGTTCTTCATCGCCTACAGGTACACGGACATCTTCACGGCCACGGGCGTCGCCATGGCGGCTGCCGTGGCGCAGATCGTCTGGCTCAAGGCCACCGGCCGCCCCACCGAAGCCATGCACTGGATCAACCTGACGGTCATCCTGGTGTTCGGCGGCGCGACCATCTGGCTGCACAGCGACGTCTTCATCAAATGGAAGCCCACGGTGCTGTACTGGATGTTCGGCGGCGCGCTGGTCTTTGCCCGCCTGTTGTTCAAGCGCAACCTGATCCGCCGCCTGATGGAAAAGCAGATCCAGCTGCCGGATGCGGCGTGGGACAAGCTCAACCTGATCTGGGCCGCCTTCTTCCTGATTGCGGGCGCGCTCAATCTGTATGTCGCGTTCTCGGGCCACTTCACCGAGTCGCAGTGGGTCAGTTTCAAGGCCTTCGGCCTGATGGGACTGATGATCGTCTTCGTCATTGGCCAGTCGCTGTGGCTGGGCAAGCACATCCAGACCGAAGAAAACACGCCGGCCAATCCGGGCGCCACGCCGCCCGGCAAACCCTGAACTCATGTCAGAAAACACCGACCGCATCGCCCTGATCCGGGAACGTCTTGCCGCCCTGGAGCCCGTCAGTCTGGACATCCTGGACGACTCCCATTTGCATGCCGGCCACGAAGGCAGTAAAAACGGCGCCGGCCACTATCGCGTAATCATCGTAGCGCCTTGCTTTGCGGGGCTCTCCGCCGTTGCGCGACACCGGCTGGTGTATCATCATTTGCAAGATTTGATCCCCTATCCGATTCATGCGCTTGCGCTTGACGCCCAGGCTCCCAAATAGAAAGTCAAAGGATATTCATGAAACGCATCGTCATGCTGGCTGCGGCCTGCGTCATCGCCGTGCCTGCTTTTGCGCAGAACGTGGCTACCGTCAACGGTAAAGCCATCCCGCAAAAGAGCCTGGATCAATTCGTCAAGCTCCTGGTCGGCCAGGGCGCCACCGATTCGCCGCAACTGCGCGAACAGGTCAAGCAGGAAATGATCAACCGTCAGATCTTCGTGCAGGCCGCCGAATCCAGCGGCATCGCCAAGCAGGCTGACGTCCAGACCGAAATCGAGCTGGCCCGCCAAGGCATCCTGGTTCGCGCGCTGATGGCCGACTACCTGGCCAAGCACCCGGTCACCGACGCCCAAGTCACCGCCGAATACGAAAAGATCAAGAAGGAACAGGCCGGCAAGATGGAATACAAGGTCCGCCACATCCTCGTCGAAGACGAGAAGAAGGCGAACGACCTGCTGGCACAGTTGCAGAAAAACAAGGGCAAGTTCGACGAACTGGCCAAGAAGAACTCCAAGGATCCCGGCAGCGCCGAAAAGGGTGGCGATCTGGGTTGGGCTCCCCCGACCAACTACGTGCAGCCGTTCGCGCAAGCCGTGACGCAACTGAAGAAGGGCCAACTGGTCGACAAGCCGGTCCAGACCCAATTCGGCTGGCACATCATCATGGTCGACGACACCCGTCCGGTCGAATTCCCGCCGATGGATCAGGTCCGTCCGCAACTGGAAGAAATGCTGCGCCAGCAAACCCTGGCCGACTACCAGAAGCAACTGCGCGAAAAGGCCAAGATTCAATAAGGCCCGCTCTGCTCAGAAAACTGCCCGCCGAACGCGGGCAGTTTTTTTTGCGCGCTCGGCAAGGTGCTCCGGTGTCTGACACCCGATGAAATGCCATCTCAAGCTGGCGACAATCTTCTCGGGGTGTCAGAACACCATCCCACGCGCGATCCAGGTGTCAGACACCCTATGAGACGCCGCCGCATGTTGACGACCATCTTCCGCGGGTGTCTGACACCGCCCCAAGCAAGCAACAAAAAAGGGCTGCGCGCCGATGGCGTGCAGCCCTTCATTCAACCGCGGCAACGTCCTGACTAGGAAACGCCCAACAGCGCCTTCAGCCCGTCTTCATCCAGTACTGGCACGCCCAGTTCCTGCGCCTTGGTCAGCTTGCTACCCGAATCCTCGCCCGCCACCAGATAGGCGGTCTTCTTGGACACAGAGCCGCTGACCTTGCCGCCGGCCGCCTGGATGTGCATCGAGGCCTCTTCGCGCGTCCAGTTCGGCAGCGTGCCCGTCAGCACGAAGGTCTTGCCGGCCAGCGTGTCGGCTTGCGGCGCGGCTTCGGCCACCGGGTTCACGCCCTGCGCCTTGAGCTGCCCAATCACGTCGCGGTTGTGCTGTTCGGCAAAGAAATGGCGGATCGACGCGGCCACGACAGGTCCCACGTCGGGCACCGACGACAAGGCGTCTTCATCCGCATCCATGATGGCGTCGATGCTGCCGAAGTGCCGTGCAACGTCGCGGGCGGTGGTCTCGCCCACGTGCCGGATCCCTAGCGCGAACAGCAGGCGGGACAGATTCGGCGAGCGCGCCTTTTCAATGGCGGCCACCAGATTGTCGGCGGACTTCTGGCCCATGCGGTCCAGGCCCACGAGTTCCAGCGGACGCAGGCTGTACAGGTCGGCCAGCGTCTTGACGCGGCCGCTGTCCACCAGCTGGTCCACGAGCTTTTCGCCCAGGCCTTCGATATCCAGCGCTTTGCGGCTGGCGGCATGCCACAGCGTCTGCTTGCGCTGGGCGCCGCAGAAAAGGCCCCCGGTGCAGCGCGCGATGGTTTCGCCTTCCAGGCGTTCAATGGCCGATCCGCAGACCGGGCATTCCGTCGGCATGACGAATTCGCGTGCGTCCTCGGGCCGCTTTTCCGGGACCGGGCCCAGCACCTCGGGAATCACGTCGCCCGCACGCCGCACGATGACCGTGTCGCCGATGCGCACGTCCTTGCGGCGGATCTCGTCTTCGTTGTGCAACGTGGCGTTGGTGACGGTGACGCCGCCCACGAACACCGGCTTGAGCCGCGCGACCGGAGTGATGGCGCCCGTGCGGCCCACCTGCACTTCGATGTCCACCAGCGTCGTGGTGGCCTCTTCGGCGGCAAACTTGTGCGCCAATGCAAAGCGCGGCGCGCGCGCCACGAAACCCAGCACCTTCTGCGCCGGCAGCGAGTCCACCTTGTAGACCACGCCGTCGATGTCGTAGGGCAGGTTCGCGCGCAAGGCGCCGACCTTGGCGTAGAACGCCATCAGGCCTTCGGCGCCGCTTGCCCGGTGGTTGTGCACGACATTGACCGGCAGCCCTAACGAGGCCAGCCATTCCAGCATGGCGCCGTGGGATTTTTCGGGCAGTTGCGAGGCCTGGTCCGCGCCGGCGGAGGCTTCGTCGAACAGCCCGCTTTGCGAACCGGGCAGGCCCTGGACCTCGCCCCAACCGTAGGCAAAGAAACGCAGCGGCCGCTTGGCGGTAATGCGCGGATCGAGCTGGCGCAGGCTGCCCGCCGCCGCATTGCGGGGGTTCACGAAAATCTTTTCGTCGCGCTTGGCCTGCGCCGCATTCAGTTTTTCGAAGTCGGCGCGATTCATCAGCACCTCGCCGCGCACCTCCAGCACCTTCGGGGCCGCGCCCTTCAGTTGCAGCGGAATCGCCTTGATCGTGCGGATGTTGGACGTGACGTCCTCGCCCGTCTGGCCGTCGCCCCGCGTGGCGGCCTGCACCAGGCGGCCGTCCTCGTAGCGCAGGCTGATCGCCAGGCCGTCGAGCTTGAGTTCACAGAAGTAGTCCGGCTGCTGCGCCGGACCCAGCAGGCCAGCACCGCGCAGCGTATCGGTGACACGGCGGTCGAAGGCGGCAACCTCTTCTTCGGAAAACGCGTTGTTCAGCGACAGCATCGGCACCACGTGGCGCACGCTGCCAAACGCAGACACCGGCGCCGCGCCCACGCGTTGCGTGGGGGACTCGGGTGTCACCAGTTCCGGGTGCTCGGCCTCCAGGGCCTGCAAATCCCGCATCAGCCCGTCGTACTCGGCATCCGAGACGGAGGGCTCGTCGTAGACGTAATAGCGGACGTTGTGCTGCTCGATCTCGGCGCGCAGCCGCGCGGCGGCTTGCGCCGGATTTTCGCCGGACTCGCTGGCCATCAGGCAAACACGCGCTGGGCGCGCTCGCTGCCGGCGGGCAGGCCCGCTTGTTCAAGCTGGCCGAACAGGACCTGCAGGCGCTCGTCGATGACGGTCTCGGAGCCGTCGGCCAGGGGCTTGCCCTGATCGTCGACGAGTTCAGCGCGCAGGCGCGAGGCCAGGTCGCGGCCCACGTCGACCATGCGGCCAAACGCGCGGGTGTCGGCCGGGCTGCAAGGCACGTCCAGCAGCAGGTACAGCCGCTCGATGCCGCCCATGCCCGCATCGAAAGCAGCCCCGTCCGCACGGGCCAACGTAAAGCGGGCCACGCCGTTCTCGTTAGGCCAGGCCAGTCGGTTGCCGTCGGCGACGAATCCCACGTCGCGCGCCACGGCCATGACTTCGGCCGCCGGCTGGGCCGAGCCCAGCAGCAGGGTCAGGCCGACCTGGGTGTCCAGTGCCGCGCAGGTGTCGTCCAGGCGGGCGCCCTGCTCCAGCACGGCCTGCTGGTCGGGACCTTCAATGGTGGCGTCGAAGCGTTCAGCCATATCCTGGGCGCGGGCCCAGGCCTGCGACCATTCGATCGCGGTCAGCGGACCGCTGCGATTGGCCAGCAGCACGGCAAGCTGCATGGACGCATAGGACTCGCCGGCATGGACGCGCGCGCGGTGGCGGCGCTGGTCGGTTTCGGCGAACACGCGCATGGGCTTGCGGCCCACGTTGCGCAGGCTTTGCATGTACGGCAACAGATCCGCGCCGCGCACGGGCTCGGCGAAGTTGACTTCGATGACCACTTCGCAGGCGGGATCGGGTTCTTCGGCGTCGTCGGCATCGCTGCCGGGATCCACCGGCGCGGGCTGGCCGGGCTGGACGCGCGCAGAGTCGCCGCCCATGCCGGGTTCGCGCCGGGAAGCACCGGCGGTGGCGGCGCTGGCGCCCGCCACACCCGCGCCCAGCAGCGGATCCTGTTCGGAGGTGGGGAAATGGCTCTGCATCTTGCGACGGACGCGACGGTCCTGCCACCAGTTGAATCCCAACACCAGCAGTATCAGCAAGACGCCCAGGGCAATCAGCCCGATCTGCAAATCACTCATGTGTAAATCCCGCGCCTGGAAGGCGGCGCCTTTCTCAATATTGGGTTTATGCCGCTTCGGAGGCCATCATCTGGACGGCCGAATCTATGTCTACCGCAACGATACGCGAAACCCCTTGCTCTTGCATGGTTACGCCGATCAATTGCTTTGCCATCTGCATCGCGATCTTGTTGTGCGAGATGAAGAGGAACTGCGTCTGCTCGCTCATGTTGGCGACCAGGTTCGCGTAACGTTCGGTGTTGGCGTCGTCCAGCGGCGCGTCCACCTCGTCCAGCAGGCAGAACGGCGCAGGGTTCAGCTTGAACAGCGCGAACACGAGCGCAGTCGCGGTCAGCGCCTTTTCGCCGCCCGACAGCAGATGGATCGTGCTGTTGCGCTTGCCCGGCGGCTGCGCCATCACCTGCACGCCGGCGTCGAGGATTTCCTCGCCCGTCATGCTGAGCTTGGCTTCGCCCCCGCCAAAAAGCTTGGGGAAGAGCTCGCCGAAGTGGCCGTTGACGATGTTGAACGTCTCTTGCAGCAGTTCGCGCGTCTCGCGGTCGATCTTGCGGATGGCGTCTTCGAGGGTCTCGATGGCGGTCATCAGGTCCGCGTGCTGCGAATCGAGGAAGCCCTTGCGTTCGCGCGAGGTGTTCAGTTCGTCGAGCGCAGCCAGGTTGACCGAACCCAGCGCTTCGATCTGGCGCGAGATGCGGCCGACTTCCTGTTGCAGCCAGCTTGCGCGGCGCCATTCGTCGGGCTGGTTGGCCAGGAATTGGGCAAGTTCCTCGCGGTCGACTTCGCGTGCATTGAGCTGTTCGGTGAACTGCTCTTCGGCCAGGCGCGCGGCCTGCTCCTGCAGTTGCAGTTCCATGATGCGCGCGCGGCGCGGCTCCAGGGTCTGCTCCTGTTGCTGGCGGTCTTCGTCGGCGCCGCGCAGCAGCGCGGCCAGGTTTTCGAGTTCCTGGCGGGCGCGCGACAGCGCTTCCTCGCGTTCGGCGCGCGCTTCCAGGGCATCCTGCAGGCCGGCCTGCGACGCGGATGCGTCCAGCTCGGTCAGGTCGCCCATCAGTTGTTCAAGTTCCACCGCGCCGCGCTGGCTCTGGTCGGCGGCCAGTTGCTGGTTGCGTTGCAGGTCGGTGATGCGCACCTGGATGCCGCGTTCGGCGAATTCGGCTTCCTGGGCGGCGCGTTCGAGTTCGCGCAGCCGGGTGCGGGCCGCCTCGGCTTGCGCCGCCAGCGTCTCGCCATCCATTTCAGCGTCGGCAAACTTGGATTGATGCTCGGCCAGCTCTTCGTCCAACGCCTCGAAGCGGGCCTCGGCCTCTTCGCGGGTGGCTCGCAGATCTTCCTCGTGCGCCTTGATTTCTTCCAGGTCCTGGCGCAGGCGCGAGGCGCGCTCGCCGGACTGTTCGGCCTGTTGCTGCAGCCGCGAGTGTTCCAGCTGGATGTCGTGCACGCGGCGCGTGACCTCGGCCACGCGGGTGCGCGCCGGGGAGATGGCCTGCGACACCTGCTGCCACGCCGCTTCCGCGCGGGCGACTGCGGCGCGGGCCTGGTCAGCGATCAGTTGCTGGGCCTTGATTTCGCGTTGCAGGTTTTCGATCTCCTGCTGGCGGGCCAGCAGGCCGGCCTGTTCGGAATCGGGCGCGTAGAAACGCACACTGTGCGCGTCGATCAGGTGGCCGGCCTTGACCACGCAGGCGGCGCCGGCGGGCAGGGTCGCGCGCAAGGCCAGGGCCTGGGTCAGGTCATTGGCCGTATAGACGCCGGCCAGCCATTCGTTGAGCAACGTGCGCAGGTCGGGGTCGGTGATGCGCAGCAGGCTGGCCAGCGGCGTGAAGCCGGCAGGCGCCGTGGGCGCGGGCGCCGCGACGGGCAATTGGTAGAACGCCAGCCGCGCGGGCGGGGCGTCGTCGGCAAAGGCGCGCGCCCAGTCCAGGTTGCGCACTTCCATCGACGCCATGCGTTCGCGCAGCGCCGATTCCAGGGCGGTTTCCCAGCCCGGCTCGACGTGCAGCTTTTGCCACAGGCGCGACAGCCCGGCCAGTTCGTGCTTGGCCAGCCACGGTTCCAGCGCGCCCTGCTTCTGCACGTCTTCCTGCAGCTTCACGAGTGCGGACAGGCGGGCTTCCAGGCGGGCCAGGTTCTGGGCTTCGGTCTGGGCGGCGCCCTGGGCGCGGCTGCGCTCGGCGTCGGCCTCGGGCACGCGGCCTTCCAGGATGGCCAGTTCTTCCTGGGCGGCTTCAAGCTGGTCTTCGCCCGCGGCGCGGTCGCCGGCCAACTGTTCCAGGCGCTCGGGATCGGGGCTGTGCAGTTCGCGCAGTTCCTGCTGGAGGCGCTCGCGGCGCTGGTCCAGGGTCTGCATCTGCCGGTCGGCGTCGCGCTGCGTCTGCGCGACCAGCGCCAGGTTCTGCTCGACGCGGGCGAGCGCCGCGCGCATCTCGTCGCGGCCGGCGGCGGCTTCGCGCACGCGCTGCTCGACCGAGGGCAGGCCGGCCTGCGCGTCCTCAGCGGTGGCGCGCGCCTCTTCGGTGCGGGCGGCGGCGGCGGCCAGGTCGTCTTCGGCCTGGGCGATCTGTTCGGTGCAGTGTTCGCGCTGGCTGGTCCATTCCGCGATCTGCTGCTGGAGCTGGTCGCGGCGCGCCTGCAGGCGGTTGCGGGAATCGACGACGTGCCGGATTTCGGCTTCCAAGCGGCTGACCTGGGCATTGGCCTCGTACAGCGCGCCTTGGGCGGTGTGGACGGCGTCGCTGGCGGCGTAGTGGGCCTGGCGCCGGGATTCCAGCGCGGCCTCGCCGGCGCGCAGTCCGGCAATGGCGGCTTCCAGTTCGTTCTGGGCCTGCGCCATCTCCTGCGTCTTCTTGGCGCGTTCTTCGCGCGCCCCCGTTTCCTTCAAGAACCACAGCGAATGCTGCTTCTTTTCGCCGTCGGCCTGGAGCTCGCGGTAGCGCGTGGCCACCTCGGCCTGGGCTTCCAGCTTTTCGAGCTGGCTGTTCAGTTCGCGCAGGATGTCTTCGACGCGGGTCAGGTTCTCGCGCGTGTCGGACAGGCGGTTTTCGGTCTCGCGGCGGCGTTCCTTGTAGCGCGACACGCCGGCCGCCTCTTCCAGGAAGACGCGCAGTTCTTCGGGGCGGGCTTCGATCAGGCGATTGATCATGCCCTGCCCGATGATGGCGTAGCCACGGGCGCCCAGGCCGGTGCCCAGGAAGATGTCGTGGATGTCGCGGCGGCGGACCTGCTGGTTGTTGACGAAATAGCTGCTGGTGCCGTCCCGGGTCAGGACCCGGCGCACCGCGATTTCGGCGTAGGTGCTCCACTGGCCGGCGGCGCGCCCCTCGCTGTTGTCGAACACCATTTCGACCGACGCCCGGGCGGCAGGCTTGCGGTTGCCCGACCCGTTGAAAATGACGTCCTGCATGGACTCGCCGCGCAGTTCCGACGCCTTGGCCTCGCCCAGCACCCAGCGCACGGCGTCGATGATGTTCGACTTGCCGCAGCCATTGGGCCCCACCACGCCGACCAACTGGCTGGGCACGGGGATGACGGTGGGATCGACGAAGGACTTGAAGCCGGCGAGTTTGAGCTGAGTAAGGCGCACAGTACGATGACGACGGGGTGGGTTGAACGAAAGGCGTTAACGGACCTGCCGCACAGATTGCAAACCGGCCCAAGAAGGGCCGGCTCTCATATGGGTCGTATGATACCGCAGGCGGTCTTTACCCAGACGTTGGGGCCGGACAACCCGCGGGCAAACGCGCAATGGCTGGCCGCAACGCTCCGGCTATACTCCCTGACACTTTTTGGCACGACACATAATTTTCACGCGGACTGGCCAGGCTCTGGCCGAAGAACGGGGACATTCTTGAAACGTGGTTTCTATCTGGTCATGGCGGCGCAGGCCTTCTCGTCATTGGCGGACAACGCGTTGTTCATCGCAGCGATCGCCTTGATTCAGGAGTTGCACGGCCCTGACTGGCTGGCCCCCATGATGAAGTGGTCGTTCGCGTTGGCCTATGTCGTGCTGGCCGCATTCGTCGGCGCCATCGCGGACTCCTACCCCAAGGGCCGCGTGATGTTTTCCACCAATGCCCTGAAGGTGGCGGGCTGTCTGCTGATGTTCTCGTACGCCAGCATTGGCGTCGCCCCCGAATACCAGACCTGGCTGGTCTGCGCCGCCTACGGCGTGGTGGGCATCGGCGCCGCCGCCTACTCCCCCGCCAAGTACGGCATCGTGACGGAAATGCTGCCGCCGACCATGCTGGTCAAGGGCAATAGCTGGATCGAGGGCCTGACCGTCTTCTCCATCATCCTGGGCACGGTCCTGGGCGGCCTCCTGATTTCCTCGTCGGTGTCCACCGCCCTGCTCAGCCACTCCTTCATCGGCAGCCTGGTCCACACGCCGGCCGAAGCAGCCATCCTGGTCATCGCCTTTGTCTACCTGCTGGCCGCGCTGTGCAACCTGATGATTCCGCGCACGCACGTGCGCTATCCGCCGCAGCAGAAGAACCCCGTTCGCCTGATCCGCACGTTCTGGGGCTACGTCTGCGTGCTGTGGAAGGACAAGCTGGGCCAGATTTCCCTCGCTGTCACCACGCTCTTCTGGGGCGCCGGCGCCACGCTGCAGCTGATCGTCATCGAATGGGGCCGCAGCCATCTGGGTTACCAGCTGGACAAGGCGTCGATGCTGATGGGTGTGGCCGCGCTGGGCACGGTGGTGGGGTCGATCCTGGCCGGGCGCATTCCGCTGCGCCGCGCGCTCGCCGTGCTGCCGGTCGGCGCCATGATGGGTCTCGTCGTGCTGCTGATGCCGCTGGTCTACCAGCCCTGGAGCGTCTATCTTCTCCTGCTGCTGACGGGCGGCCTGGCCGGTTTCTTCGTGGTGCCCATGAACGCCCTGCTCCAGCACCGCGGTCACGTGTTGCTGTCGGCCGGCCATTCGATCGCCGTGCAGAACTTCAACGAACAGCTCAACATCCTGCTCATGGTGGCGATGTACACGCTGCTGCTATGGCTGGAACTGCCGATCAACGTGATCATCGTCATCTTCGGCACCGTGGTGGCCGTGCTGATGGTGGTGTTCATGCGCTGGAGCAAGCGCAACATGCAGGCCAACCCCGACCTGCATGACCAGATCGGCCAGGAAGGCCACGGCCGCGCGCTGGATTCGACACACTGAGGCAAACGCGCCAAGTGCTTGATGCAGCAACAAAAAACCGGGCAATTGCCCGGTTTTTTCTTTGACCCCTGCGCGCTATAGCTCGCGGGCGGCCAGCTTCAGGTCCTGCCAGGCCCGCGCCTTCTCGGACGGGCTGCGCAGCAGGTAGGCGGGGTGGTAGCTCACGATGACCGGGATCTGCACGCCTTCGTCCGTCTTCAGGTGATGGACGCGGCCACGCAGGTTGCCGATGGTGGCGTCGGTGCCCAGCAGCGTCTGCGCCGCGAACCGGCCCAGCACCAGGATGCGCTCGGGTTTCAGCAACGCAATCTGCCGCATCAGGTACGGGCTGCAGGCCGCGATTTCCTCGGGCTTGGGATTGCGGTTGCCCGGGGGACGGCACTTGATGACGTTGGTGATGAAAACGTCGCGCTCGCGGCTCATGCCGACCGCCGCCAGCATGGCGTCCAGCAACTGCCCGGACCGTCCCACGAAAGGCTGGCCCTGGCGGTCTTCCTGTTCGCCCGGCGCTTCGCCCACGACGAGCCAGCGGGTGGGCTGGGCGCCCTGCCCGACCACCGCGTGACGGCGTCCCTTGCACAGGCCGCACGCGGCGCACGCCACGACCTGCGCCGCCAACTGCTCCAGATTGGCATCCTTGACGGCCTCGGCCACCGGAATGGGCGGCGGCGCCTCTTCCTGGACCTCGACCTTCGGCGCGGGACGCGGCGGGGGGCCGGTGCGGTTCAGGATCGAAGCCGGAATAGCCGATGCGCGGCCAGAAGCCGGCTCTGCCGGGGCAGTGCGCGCAACGGCGGGCGCGGCGACCGGCGCGGCGTCGGCCACCGGAGCAGCCGCCGGGGCGTCGCGCCGCGCTTCGACGGGAGTCGGCGCAACAATGGGGGAATGGGGTGCGGTACTCGGACCGCCAGGAGACGCGGCAGCCGGCGTCTGGCCGAGCACCACGCCAGACGCTACGGCACCCGCCTTGGCGACCGGCACGGCAGGCGGCGTGCGCAGCCATAGCCGCTCCATGCCAAGCTCGCGCAACCAGATGCGCTGCAACGGGTTGATGCGGGGCGGCGCCGGGCGCGGCGCGGCGTCCATCGGGCTCATGCCGGTGCTCCGTCGGGTTCGCCGAAGCGTTTCTGCATGACAATGGCGTCCTCGCGACCGCCCTTCTCGGCCGGGTAGTAGGCCCGGCGCATGCCGATCTGCAGATAGCCGTGGCCCTTATAGAAACTGATGGCGGACGTGTTGGACGGCCGCACTTCCAAAAGCAGGCCTTCGAGGCCGCGTTCGCGCGCCTGCTGCTCGCACCAGTCGAGCATTACGCCGCCCAGTCCCTGCCGATGCAGATTTTGGGCGACCGCGATCACCAGCAGATGCGCCACGTCCGGCGCAAACATCAGAATGCAGAATCCCGCCAGCTTGCCCTCCCGCCGCAACGTCCAGGCGCCATAGCCCGACGCCAGCGCGTCCGCGAAGTTTCCGCGAGTCCAGGGAAAGGCCTGCACTTGCGCCTCCAGCGCCACGACCTCGTCCAGATCGGCATCCGTCATGGGCTGCGGGACCGGCGCGGCAAGCGACGGCTGCGCCTTGGGATTACCGCCCTCGCCGCGCAGGCGCTCGGCGGTGGTGAAGGCCACCTTGTCGCGCACATAGAGCGGCGCGGCCAGCTCGGGCGCCAGCGTTTCGCCGCGCAGCCAGCCCTGGCGGGCAAGCCGCGCCACGCTGGCGGCCTGCGGCCGCTGGGCTTCGGTGGCCCGGCGCCATTCGGCGGGCGCGGCCATGTCGGCGGCATAGGCTTCCCAGGCATCGCCAGCCAGAAGCGGCGTCAGCGGCTGCCCGGCGCGGGCCGACCAGTTGGGCAGATGGTGCGCCGTCCAGGGCACGACCTCAGCGGCGGCAATCAGCATAGGGGCTTGGAGCGTTTCCCAGACAGATTCCTCGACCGCAGCATCGCCGCGGCGGTAGACTGCCAGATAGACCTCGTTCATGCGGGCGTCCAGGGCCACGACGACAGCGTCGGCGGCCGTGCCATCAACGTCGGCGGCCACGGCCTGGTGCGAAACAATAGGCAACACCGGGATCCCCAGCCCCAGGGCCATGCCCTGGGCGACGCCGCATGCCACGCGCAGCCCGGTGAAGCCGCCAGGCCCCTGCCCGAACGCCACGGCATGCAACCCGGACGGCGTGATGCCGGCCTCGGCGAGCAGCGCATCGGCCATAGGCAGTAGGCGCTCGGCGTGTTCCTGGGATCCTTCGTGTTCGCGGACGCTGATCTCCAGACGGCCGTCGACCGCCCGTAAAAGGGCCACGCCACAACGTGACGACGAAGTTTCCAGTGCCAGCAGGTTTAGTTCCATAGATGCAGATTGTACGAAATAAGCCGCAGTTACCCCCGTGTGTAAGGGGGATTTCAACCAGGGATCGCAATGTGTAATATCTTGTGAACGCCCTCTAGCCCCCGGTTCTTGTCACTGTTACATTTCCGGCCATGAATACGCAAAACACCACCCCCACCCGAAAAATCCTCGTCGTTGACGACGATCCGCGCTTGCGCGATCTGCTTCGCCGGTACTTGTCCGAACAGGGTTTCAACGTTTTCGTTGCCGAAGACGCGAAAGAGATGGGCAAACTCTGGCAACGAGAGCATTTTGACCTGCTCGTGCTGGACCTGATGCTGCCCGGCGAAGATGGCCTGTCCATCTGCCGCCGGCTGCGCGGTGGCCACGACAATACCCCCATCATCATGCTCACGGCCAAGGCGGAAGAAATCGACCGCATCGTCGGCCTTGAGATGGGCGCGGACGACTACCTGTCCAAGCCGTTCAATCCTCGTGAACTGCTGGCGCGCATCAATGCGATTCTGCGCCGCCGCGGCACCGAGGAACACCCCGGCGCGCCCAGCCAGGAAAACGAGTCCATCGCCTTCGGCCCCTACGTGCTGAATCTGTCCACCCGTACGCTCACGCGCAACGGCGAACAGGTGCCCATCACCACGGGTGAATTCTCGGTGCTCAAGGTCTTTGCGCGCCATCCGAAGATTCCCCTGTCGCGCGACAAGCTCATGGAACTGGCCCGCGGCCGCGAATACGAAGCCTTCGATCGCAGCCTCGACGTCCAGATCTCGCGTCTGCGCAAGCTGATCGAGCCGAACCCGTCCAAGCCCGTATTCATCCAGACCGTCTGGGGTCTGGGGTACGTGTTCGTTCCGGACGGTGGTAGCTGATCGGCTGGCCCGCCCGGTGCAGGAGCGCAGCGTCGTGCCGCGCTTGCGCAGAACATTCAGGAACCTGACATCCCGTTTGCGGCTCGGCTTGTTCGGCCGCACGTTCCTTTTGCTCGCCGCGCTGATGCTGGTCAGCCTGGGCGCGTGGCTTCAAGTATTTTTCAGCATGGAGCTGGGACCGCGCGCCAATCAAATGGCGCAGCGGGTGATCACGGCCGTCAATATCACGCGCACCGCGCTGATCTATTCGCATAACGGCGAACGCAGCAAGCTCCTCCTCGACCTGGCCACCAACGAAGGCATCCAGGTCTATCCGCGCGAGGTCACCGACTTCGCCGAAGCCCTCCCCGACGACGACTACTGGCAGCGTGTGGCGCAGCATATCCGCACGCGCTTCGGCCCGGAAACGCAGATTGCCTGGGGCGTGAACCAGGTACCTGGCTTCTGGGTCAGTTTCCAGATAGAAAAAGATCTGTATTGGCTGGTGTTCGAGCGTGAGCAGATCGGTCTTACAGGCGGAATCGAGTGGCTGGGCTGGGGCGCCACGGCGCTATTGCTGTCATTGGTCGGCGCGGCGGTCAGCGTGGGCTTCGTCAACCGGCCGCTATCCAGGTTGGCGCGGGCCGCCCAGGTGCTGTCGCGCGGTGAAACGCCCGCGGCCCTGCCCGAACAAGGCCCGCTGGAGATCCGCGACCTGAACGCGTCGTTCAACCGCATGGCCAAGGACTTGCGCCAGGCCGAGGCCGACCGCGAGCTCATGCTGGCGGGCATCTCACATGACCTGCGCACGCCACTTGCCCGGATGCGTCTGGAAATCGAGCTGAGCGGCGTGTCGGAAGACGCGCGGCAGGCCATCGACGAAGACCTGGGCCAGATCGACCACAGCATCGGGCAGCTCATGGAGTACGCGCGTCCCGCCGGCACCCTGCCGCAGCTCGCCACCGACATTTCCGCCGTGCTGGCCGAACTGTACGAACGCGAACGCAGCCACACCGCCTCGCTGGGCGGCGAGCTGGACGCGGCGCTGGAACCTGGCCTGCGCGCCCGCATCACCGCGCTGGACCTGAAGCGTATCGTCAGCAACCTAATCGAGAACGCGCGTCGCTACGGCCGCTCACCCGATGACGGCATGGCGCACCTGAACATGACACTGCAGGCCGAAGGCAGCATGATCGTCATCGAGGTCTCCGATCGCGGCCCCGGCATCGCGCCCGAAGACGTGGATCGCCTGCTTCGCCCGTTCTCCCGCGGCGAGGCGGCGCGCACCGGCGTCAGCGGCGCGGGACTGGGTCTGGCCATCGTCGAACGCCTGCTCAAACACGTTGGCGGGTCGCTCCGAATGCTGCCCCGAGAAGGCGGCGGACTGACCGCGAGGATAGAGCTGCCCAAAGCCAAGTTTAGGAATTATCAATTAGACAACGATAATCCATAGCGTAGAATTTATGGTTTTGAGGCTTGGCCTCATCTCCACCCAACAACTACGGGAGTAAACATGAAAACTGTTGGCGACAAACTCGAACCCTTCAAGGTCACCGGCGTCAAGCCCGGCTTCAATCAGCACGAAGAAAACGGCGTGTCGGCGTTCGAAGACATCACCGAAAGCTCGTTCCCCGGCAAGTGGAAGGTGATCTACTTCTACCCGAAAGACTTCACGTTTGTGTGCCCGACCGAAATCGTCGGCTTCAACAAGCTGGCCAAGGATTTCGAAGACCGCGACGCCGTCCTGCTGGGCGGTTCGACCGACAACGAATTCGTCAAGCTGGCCTGGCGCCGTGAGCACCCGGACCTGAACAAGCTGGGTCACTACCAATTCGGCGACACCACCGGCGCCCTGATCGACCAACTGGGCGTGCGTGAAAAGGGTGCTGGCGTTGCGTTGCGCGCCACCTTCATCGTCGACCCGGACAACACGATCCAGCACGTTTCGGTGAACAACCTGAACGTCGGCCGTAACCCGGAAGAAGTTCTGCGTCTGCTCGACGGTCTGCAAACCGACGAACTGTGCCCGTGCAACCGTACGGTTGGCGGCGCCACGCTGTAATTTCCAGCCCGGTCCGGACCCTGCCCTGCAGGGGCCCGCGCCGGGCTTTAACTGCGCTAGATTATAGGTAAAAACTATGGAATTTCTTACGACCATTAAGGAACAGCTGCCGGATTGGGCCAAGGACATCCGCCTGAATCTGGACGCCGTGATCGCCCGCTCGACGCTGGCTCCCGAAGACGCCGTGGGCGCCGCCCTGTCCGCCGCCTATGCCGCACGCAGCCCGGTGCTGGTTGAAGCCTTCAAGAGCGGCCTGTCCGAAGGCGACGCGAACGCCGCCTTGACCGCTTCCGCCCTCATGGGCATGAACAACACCTGGTATCCCTACGTGGAGATGACCGGCGACGCCCAGCTCAAAAGCCTGCCGGCCCAGCTGCGCATGAATGCCTACGCCACCCATGGCGGCGTGGACAAGAAGCGCTTCGAGCTGTTCGCCCTGGTGGCCTCCATCATCGGCAAGTGCCACTTCTGCGTGGCCTCGCATTATGAAAACCTGAAGAACGACGGCCTGTCGACCGAACAGCTGCGCGATGCCGGCCGTATCGCCGCCGTCGTCAACGCCGCCGCGCTGGCGCTGGCCGCGCAAGGCAAGTAAGCGATTCGCCGACCGCAAAAAAGCCCGCCTGCATCATGCAGGCGGGCTTTTCTTTTGGCGGCGACGTTGCGTCGTTTCCGATGACGCGGTTCTGGCCGGCGCCGGGCCCGTTGCCGCAGCCCGGCGAGTCACCGCCGGATTACTTGCCCGCGGCGGGTTTCACCGGCGCAGTGGGCAGGCCGTTGGCGGTCCACGCCTCCATGCCGCCGCGATACCAGTAGGCGCGCCAGCCGAGCGACCCGGCGCGCAACGCGCCGTTGTAGGCCGAGCGGTCATTCATGCCCGCGCCCATGAACACGATGGGCGCGTTGCGCTGCCCGCCGGTCTTCTTCTTCAGCCAGTCGTCCAGCGCGCCTTGCAGATGGTCCGCGACGCTGCCGTCCGACCCGGCATCGGGCAGCGGATAGGCGATGGGCAGCGTGTCCCGCCCCGCGCTGGTGTCGATGATCAGGATGTTCTTCTCGTTATTGATCAGCTTGACCAGGTCGGCCGTGGTGATGACATCGGCGCGTGTGTGCTTGACAGGCGTCGGCCCCCGGTAGGGGGACGAGAACAGCAGGCTGGTCGGCGGCACGCCGAAGTCCTTCAGCTCGTCGAAAGCGCCGGCGGGCAGCGCGGGCATGCCCTGCCCCGCCGCAGGTGCTTGCCGCGGCGCCGTCTGCGACCCGCCACCCTTGTTGGCGACGACCTCGCCACCGACCGTGCCCATTTCGATGTCGGAAATCATCACCGCGATGTTCTCGATCAGCTCGTAGCACATCGTGATCGAGCCCTCGCGCGGGTTGTACCAGGCGTTCAACTGGCCGCAGTCCTTGAACGTCACATTGATCGGCCGCGGCAGGACGTAGGTGTTGCCCAGATCCTTGACGCTGTTGGTGACGGCGTTGGACATGGCCGTCGCGAACAGGTTGCCGATCTTGCGCTTGGAGGGTTCCAGCACTACGTTGACCGGCGCGCCGGGCGCGTTGGCCGGTTGCTGGCCGTCCGGCGTCCAGGTGCCCACGCGCGTATGGGGCGCCAACAGGTGGCGCCAGGCCCGGTTCTGCTTGTTGAATTCGTCGGTGCAACGCGCCTTGGTCCGGTCCTCGAACCCGACGTGCTTGACCACGTTCTCGAAGACGGCGGGATTGCCGCCATACATGATGCAGAGCATGTTGCGGAAGCGCTTCAGGTCGCCGGTGTGCTCGTCCTGCCAGGCCGAGTTCGCCGACGCGCCCCGCTTTTCCGCCAGCATGCCGCTGTAGTACCACTGCAGGGCCGCATACGTGGCAGCCTCGCGGGCCATGAAGTTCACGTCCTCGTTGTCGGACGGGTAGATGGTGGGCTCGACGATCCGCAAGGCCGAATACATGTCGACCGCGTCTTCTTCCGCGCCCGTCGACGGCAGTTCCAGCTCGCCGATCAGGGCGTGTCCGAACTCGTGCAGGAAGATGCTGCGCATGATGCCGATGTAGACCGCGACGATGCGCAAGGTGTCCCCGCCGAAACGGGGATATGGGCCGGCGCCGGCCAGCGCCGGGCTGTTGTCGGCGGGGGCTTGGGTGGGGGGCGACGCCGCCGACGGCACGCGCGGCGCGCCGGCACTACCTTGTCCGGCACTACCCCGTCCGGCGCTGCCCTGTCCGGCGGTCCCTTGCGCTCCCACCCCGACCGGCTTGCCGGCCACGTCCGAGACGATCATGAAATCCGCAATGCCGAACGTGCCTTCGTCATAGGCCATGATGCCGATCTCGCTGCCCAGCGCGGCCTCGTCCTCGATATCGCCGATCTTCTGGCCATTGACCAGGAAACGCGCGGCGCCCGGCACCTCCACCACCCGGATGCGGTCGGTGCCGTCCAGTTTGGCGACGTTGGGAACGGACGCGATATCGCGGCGCTTCTGGCCTTCCAGACAGAACAGCAAAATGTTGCGGTCCGCCCGGATCTCCAGCAGGCACAGGCCCTTGCGCGCGTTGTTGTTCAGCGCAATGCCGATGGACGCCTTGGGACTCTTCGAATTGACCATCACGTTGACGTCGGTGATGCGTCCGCTTTCCGGGGCGGGTCCCGGGTTGATGTAGAACGTCTGCTCGCCGCCCGGGACATCGCTGTTGCGCAGGGTGAACCAGCCGTCCTGCTCGCCGACATGCCAGCCTTGCAAAAGCTGCTGCTTGACCGTGCCGGCCAGTGGACCGAGCTGCTTCTCGTAGGCCGCGTGGGCGGAGGTAGCAAAAGCGGCCAGCACAAAAAGTAGCCCCGCGCCACGTAATCGCATCTGAGTGTCCCTGATTAGTCAGATTTCAAGTCGCGCAGCGTAAGTCAGAACAATGCGGTCCGCTTATTCATTTGTTAAAGATGTATGCCAACGTAAAAGCCGCCCGGCCTGGCGGCTCGGGCGGCTTTGAAATACCGGATAAGCGTGGCGCGAACGCCACGCAGCGCGGCCCGTGCGTCAGGGGTCCGTGCGCGCCAGCAAGGCGACCACGGTGGCGGCGATGCCTTCCTTGCGGCCCAGATAACCCAAGCCCTCGTTGGTCTTGGCCTTGATGTTGACCTCGGATTCGGCCAGGCCGGTGTCGTCGGCGATGTTCTTCACCATGACAGGGGCGTGCGGGCCGATCTTGGGCGCTTGGGCGTGCAGCGTGGCGTCGATATTGACCGGTGTCCAACCCGCTTTGCGCACGCGCGCCATGGCCTCGCGCAGCAGCACACGGCTGTCGGCGCCCTTGAACGCCGGATCGGTATCCGGAAAGTGCCGGCCGATGTCGCCCAGGCCCGCCGCGCCCAGCAGCGCGTCGGTGATCGCGTGCAGCAGCACGTCCGCATCGGAATGGCCCAAGAGGCCGTGGGTATGGGGAATCGTGACCCCGCCGATGATCAGCGGCCGGCCTTCGACCAGCGCGTGCACGTCAAAGCCCTGCCCAACGCGAAAAGGAATGCTCATAGCCATTTTTCCATCAGTTCAAAATCGTCCGGCCACGTCACCTTGAAGTTGCGCATTGAACCGGTGACCAGCAGCGGCGCATAGCCGGCGGCCTCGATGGCCGAGGCCTCGTCGGTGACGGTGACGCCGTTCACGGACGCGGCGGTCAGCGCATCGCGCAGCACGCCCGCGCGAAACAGCTGCGGCGTCTGTGCCAACCAAAGGCCATTGCGGTCGAGCGTGCGTTCCACGCGATCGTGGCCGCCCTTGACCGTGTCGGCCACCGGCAGGGCCAGCAGCCCGCCGACCGGGTCGGCCAGGCAAGCGTCGATCAGCCGCCCCAGCGCCTCGGCGGGCAAGCCCGGGCGGGCCGCGTCATGCACCAGCACCCAGGCATCGTCCGTGACCTCGCTGTCGGCCAGCGCGCCCGCGACCGTATCGGCGCGCGTGGCGCCGCCGCAGGCACGCCAGACGGTGCGCGGCAAGCCCGCCAGCGCGGCGTCGACCCAGCCGTCGCCCGGTGTGACCGCCACGCGCACCTGCGACACGCGTTCATCGGCCAGCAGCGCGCTTACCGCGTGGCGCAGCATGGGCTGTCCGGCCAATGGACGGTATTGCTTCGGAACGGCCTCGTGCCCGGGCCGGCTGGCGCGGGCGCCGACGCCGGCGGCGGGCACGATTGCGATGATTGAGTCAGACATGGTGCGGAGATTTTATAATCGTTCGCTTGATGTCCGCTTCCAGCCTGATGCCCGCCCCTTCCTCCTCCGCCACGGCCGCACCGCCCGTCCCCGCCACGGTCCCCACCCTGTCCGCGCTGAAGCCCGGCACGCGCTATGCGCAGCCCCGGCCGCCGGGCTCCGGCGACGCCTGGCTGCTGGCCGATCTGGCGCGCCAGGCCAGCGCGCCGCTGGTCATCCTGACCGCCGAGCCCCTTGAAGCGCAGCGGCTAGCCGAGGAAATCCAGCTGTTTGCGCCCAGCCTGCGCGTGCGGCAGCTGCCCGACTGGGAAACGCTGCCCTACGACGCATTCTCGCCGCACCAGGACCTGATCTCCGAGCGCCTGAACACGCTGCACTCGCTGATGATGAAGACGGTGGACGTGCTGACGGTGCCCATCACCACGGCGCTGTACCGCGTCGCACCGCCCTCGTTCCTGGCCGCCTACACGTTCTCGTTCAAGCAGAAGGACAGGCTGAACGAAGCGGCGCTGCGCGCCCAACTGACGCTGGCCAATTACAACCACGTCACCCAGGTAACCTCGCCGGGCGAATTCTGCCTGCGGGGTGGCCTGATCGATCTGTTCCCGATGGGCTCGGTGGTGCCGTACCGGCTGGACCTGTTCGACGACGAGATCGAAACCATCCGCAGTTTCGACGTCGACACCCAGCGCAGCCTGTACCCCGTGCGCGAGGTGCAGCTTCTGCCGGGCCGCGAATTCCCGATGGACGAAGACTCGCGCAACCGCTTCCGGGCGCGCTTTCGCGAGGTCTTCGAAGGCGATCCTTCCCGCGCCCTGCCCTATAAAGACATCGGCAACGGCATCCCGTTTGCCGGCGTCGAGTACTACCTGCCGCTCTTCTTTGAAGAAACCGCCACGCTGTTCGACTACGTGGCCGACGGCACGGTCATGGTCACCGTCGGCGACATCGACGACGCGATCCAGCGCTTCAACCAGGACACGACCAGCCGCTACGGCTTCCTGAAAAGCGACCGCGAACGGCCCGTGCTGCCGCCGTCCGCCCTGTTCCTGGACAGCGAATCGCTCTATGGCCGCCTCAAGGCATTCCGCCGCCTGTCGCTGACTGCGGGCCAGCCGCATCCGGACTTCCGGGCCGCGCCCGACGTCAGCGTGGCGAGGCGCGCCGAAGATCCCATCGCCAAGCTGCGCACGCTGGTAGAAAAGCGGCACACCCGCGTGCTGCTGTGCGCCGATTCGGCCGGCCGGCGCGAGACCCTGGTGCAGATGCTGAACGAATTTGGCGTCACGCCGGATGCGCAGCCTGACACCATCGACGGCTTCCTGGCGTCGGACGCGCATTTCGGCATTGTCGCTTCGCCGGTGGGCATTGGGTTCGAACTGCCCGGCGCCAACCTTGCCTTCCTGACCGAAAACGATCTCTACCCCGGATTGGCGACCACCGGCCGCCGCGGCAAGCGCGACCAGGAACGCGCCAGCAACGTCGAAGCCATGGTGCGCGACCTGTCCGAGCTGCGCGAGGGCGACCCCGTCGTCCACGCCCAGCACGGCATCGGCCGCTATCACGGCCTGGTCAACATGGACATGGGCGAAGGCGAGATGGAGTTCCTCCATCTTGAGTACGCCAACGGCAGCACGCTGTACGTGCCCGTGTCGCAACTGCACGTGATCGCGCGCTACAGCGGCGCCGACCCGGAAGCCGCACCGTTGCACCAGCTGGGTTCAGGCCAATGGGACAAGGCGCGCCGCAAGGCCGCCAAGCAGGTCCGCGACACCGCCGCCGAATTGCTGGCGCTGTATGCGCAGCGCGCCGCGCGCGAAGGCTTTGCGTTCAACCTGCCGCTGAACGATTACGAGGCGTTTGCCGAGGGCTTCGGCTTCGAAGAGACGGCCGACCAGGCTGCCGCCATCCAGGCCGTGATCAGCGACATGACCTCCGGCCGCCCCATGGACCGGCTCGTCTGCGGCGACGTCGGTTTCGGCAAGACCGAAGTCGCGCTGCGCGCCGCCTTTCTGGCCGTCGCCAACGGCAAACAGGTGGCGCTGCTGTGCCCCACCACCCTGCTCGCCGAACAGCACGCGCAGACCTTTACCGACCGCTTTGCCGACTGGCCCGTGCGCGTCGTGGAACTGTCGCGCTTCCGCTCGGCCAAGGAAGTCTCCAGCGCCATCGAAGGCATCAACGACGGCCGGGTCGACATCGTCATCGGCACGCACAAGATCCTGTCTAAGGACGTGAAATTCAAGCGCCTGGGCCTGGTCATCATCGACGAGGAACACCGTTTCGGCGTGCGCCAGAAAGAAGCGCTCAAGTCGCTGCGCGCCGAAGTCGACGTGCTGACACTGACCGCGACGCCCATCCCGCGCACGCTCGGCATGTCGCTCGAAGGCATCCGCGACTTCTCCGTCATTGCCACGGCGCCGCAAAAGCGCCTGGCCATCAAGACCTTCGTGCGGCGCGAGGACGGCAGCACGTTGCGCGAAGCCCTGCTGCGCGAGCTCAAGCGCGGCGGCCAGTGCTACTTCCTGCACAACGAGGTCGAGACCATCCATAACCGCCGCGCGCGCCTGGAAGAGCTGGTGCCCGAGGCCCGGATCGCCGTCGCGCACGGCCAGATGCCCGAGCGCGAACTCGAACAGGTGATGAAGGGCTTTTACCAGCAGCGCTACAACGTGCTGCTGTGCACCACCATCATCGAAACCGGCATCGACGTGCCCAGCGCCAACACCATCGTGATCCACCGCGCTGACCGCTTCGGTCTGGCGCAGCTGCACCAGCTGCGCGGGCGCGTCGGGCGATCGCACCACCAGGCCTACGCCTACCTGCTGACCCCGGGCGAGGACGCGATCACCAGCAACGCCAAGAAGCGGCTGGAAGCCATCCAGGCCATGGAAGAGCTGGGCTCGGGCTTTTACCTGGCCATGCACGACCTCGAAATACGCGGCACCGGCGAAGTCCTGGGCGACTCGCAGTCGGGCAACATCCAGGAAGTCGGCTTCTCGATGTACAACGAGATGCTCAACGAGGCCGTGCGCGCCCTGCGCGCGGGCGAAGAGCCCGACCTGGACGCGCCCTTCAACCTGGCGTGCGAAGTCAACCTGCACGCGCCGGCGCTGCTGCCGTCCGACTACTGCGCCGACGTGCACGCGCGCCTGGCCATCTACAAGCGGCTGGCGCACGCGGCCGACGAAGACGACCTGATCCACATCCAGGAAGAATTGATCGACCGTTTCGGCAAACTGCCGGAGGCGGCGCAGACGCTGTTGGCCACGCACCGCCTGCGCCTCGCCGCCCAACCGCTGGGCATCGTCAAGATCGACGCCAGCGAAGCGCAGGCGCTGATCCAGTTCGGCCCCAAGACCTCGGTCGATCCGGCCCGCATCATCGAGCTCGTCCAGCGGCAGCGGCACATCAAGCTGGCCGGGCAGGACAAGTTGCGCGTCGAGATCAAGGCGCCTCAAGTCCCAGCCCGTGCCGACGCCGTGCGCGCCGTTCTGCGCGCCCTGAAGTAATTCCCGACACCCTTACCCATCCGCCATGACTACCCACAATCTCGTCGTCCAATCCCCCGGCCTCGCCATCGAACATGCGGAGCAGCTTGCCGCGCTGGCCCAGGCCCAGGGCGTGGCGCGCATCAGCAACACCGCCGCCCGCCTGCTCGACGTGCAACACGACGACGAGACGCGCGCCGTGGTGGGCGCCTGGGCCGAAGCGCGCGGCGTCGACGCTGCCTTCGTGCCCGCCGGCCTGAAGCTGGCCCACTGCAAGATCCTGGCCATGGACATGGACTCGACCCTGATCAACATCGAGTGCATCGACGAGATCGCGGGCGTGGTGGGCGTGAAGGACAAGGTGTCGGAGATCACCGAAGCCGCCATGCGCGGCGAGATCAAGGATTTCGCGGAAAGCCTGCGCCGCCGGGTTGCGCTGCTCAAGGGCGCGCCCGCTGGCGCGCTGGACGAGGTCTACGAGGAAAAGCTGCGCCTGAATCCGGGCGCCGAGCGTCTAATCACCACGGCCCAGGCCGCCGGCATCAAGGTGCTGCTGGTGTCGGGCGGCTTCACCTTCTTCACCGAGCGCCTGCGCGCCCGCCTGAACCTGGACAGCGCTCATGCCAACACGCTCGAGATCGAAAATGGCGTGCTGACCGGCCGCGTGCTGGGCGACATCCTGGACGCCGACGCCAAGGCCACGCACCTGCGCGAGTTCGCGCGCACGCACGGCGCCTCGACGGACCAGATCATCGCCATGGGCGACGGCGCCAACGACCTGAAGATGCTGGCCAACGCCGGCTTCCCGGTGGCCTACCACGCCAAGCCGCTGGTGCGTCAGCAGACGCGCTATGCGCTCAATGTCTCGGGATTGGACGGCGTGCTGAACTGGTTCGAAAGCTGATCCTGCGACAGGGTGTCTGACAGGGGTGTCAGACACCGGCCCCCTTCCCCAAAGCAAAAGCCACCTCAATAAATGAGGTGGCTTTTTTCATGCAAGTCGGCGCCGCGGCCGCGGCGCTCCTTGATCAGTACCGCACGCGCAGCGAGAGCAGCGCCGCCCGGCCCGTGCCCAGCGCCGCATAGTGCGCGGCATAGGCCTTGGTGTAGTACGTCTCATCGAAGATGTTCAGCACGTTCAACTGCGCCGAGAAGTGCTCGTTGAATTCGTAGCCAGCCATCGCGTCGAAGCGCCAGTACGAAGGCACCCAGCGCGCCTTGGGCGTACCGTCGGCGTTCTTCGTGGCGTCCGAGTTGCCGTACACCTTGTCGACGTAATACGCGCCGCCGCCGACCGTCAGCTTGGGCAGGACCTTGTAGGTCGTCCACAGGCTGAAGGCGTTGCGCGGCGTGTTGGGCAGGTCCTGGCCGACGGCGCCGCTGTTGTACGCGCCCTTGGTCATTTCGCTGTCCATGAAGGTGTAGCCGCCGAACACGTTCCACTTGGGCGTGATGGCGCCCGAGAATCCCAGTTCGATGCCGCGCACCTTGGCTTCGCCCACCTGCGCCACTTCGGTCGCGGACACGGCCACGCTGGTGTTCTTGCGGATGTCCTGGAACGCCGCGGCCGACAGCGTCAGCTTGTCGTCGAACACCTGCCACTTCGTGCCCAGCTCCACCGTGCGGCTCTTTTCCGGTTCCAGCGAAGACGTCGACAGTGACGTCGCATCGCTGATTGCGCCGCCGGCAATGGCGGACGGCGTGGACGAGGTGCCGTACGTGGCGTAAATGGTGCCGTTGGGCACCGGCTTGTACGCCAGGCCGACCTGGTAGTTGAAGAGGTTGTCCTCGCGGCTTGTGCTGTAGAACGCGGGCGTGCTGGCCGGATCGCTGCGGCCGCGCGCGATGTTGCTGCCGCTGGTGCGGTAGTTGTCCCAGCGCGCGCCCAGGCTCGCCTGCCATTGCTCGTTGAACTTGATGGTGTCAAAGCCGTAGAGCGCCAGCGTGTCCGTGTTGTAGACGGCGGGATTGTTGTTGCGCGTCAGCTTGCCGATGTAGTCGTCGTGGGGATTCGGGTCCCACAGCGACGTGCACAGCGCCGGGTTCGACAGGTCGGTTGCGCTGACCTTGCAGTCCATCGGGCCGCGGGCGATCGTCTGGGTGTAGCTGTCCTTGTCCTGCTTGATGTTGCTGTACTCAAATCCCAGGTCGAACGAGTGCTTCAGGCTGCCGGTCTCGAATTCACCCGTCAGGTCCGTCTGGTTGGCGAAGGTCTTGGTGACGTAGTAGCCGGACTTGAGCGCACGGTACACCAGGCCGTTCGGGATGTTGCCCTTGCTGTCGTCGGGATTGGTCGCAGCAAAGTCGGTCGTGCCGCGGCCATAGCGCGTCACGTTGCGCAGTTGCAGCTTGTCGGAAAAGTCGTGCTGGAAGTCCACCGTGGCGACGTCATCGCGCGTCTTCATGAAGTCGCGCCCGGTCAGGCCGTAGAACGACTTGCGGCTCACGCCCATCGTCTCCGTCACCGGCTGGCCCGACTTCGGGTCATACGGAATGGAGTAGTCGGGCATGCTGTCGTCTTGGTAGTGGTAGTAGCTCAGCGTGATGCGGGTCGGCGTGCCCACGCCCAGCATCAGAGACGGCGCAACGCCCCAGCGCTCGAAGTCCACGGCGTCATCGCGGCCCGGCGTGTCGCCCTTGTTGCCCATCACGTTCAGGCGGAATGCCGCCTTGTCCCCCAGGCGCCAGTTGCTGTCGATGGTCGCGCGGTAGTTGTTGTCCGTACCGATCTGCGCCGTGGCTTCGGTGAAGTCCGTGGTCTTGGGCGCTTTGCTGACCATGTTGATGCTGCCGCCCGCGCCGCCCCGGCCCGAATACACCGAGTCCGGCCCCTTGATGATTTCGACCTGCTCCAGATTGAACGTATCGCGCACCTGGGTGCTGCTGTCGCGGATGCCGTCCAGGAAAATGCTGCCGGCGGAGTTCTGGCCGCGGATGATCGGCAGGTCGCCGCCCGGACGGCCGCCTTCGCCGGCGCCGAACGTGATGCCCGGCGAGTTGCGCAGCACGTCCTGCAACGTCGACGCGGCCTGGTCCTGGATCACCTGCTGCGGCACAACCTGCACTGTGCGCGGCGTGTCCAGCAAAGGCGCGGTCATCTTCGGCGACTGCGCGGTCGAGGTCTGATAGGACGAGCTTTCGCCCTCGACGCGGACAGGCGACAACTGCGTCACGCCGGTGTCGGCGGACTGGGCTGCGACATAGGGGCTGACGAACAACGCGGGCGCGGCAATGGCGGCGGCCAGCGAGGTGGCGAGCGTATTCAGCGAATACGAATCTTGGGGCTTCAAGCGGACTTCTCCAGAACGTAAATAACAACGATTCTTGTTTTTTTGTTGTTTGCGATTCTGAACGGAGGCGCTGAATGAAACCTGAATGAAAGCCCCTTCCAAATCAAAAGGATAAAAAAACAACAGCTTTGATCTTGCTCAAAATCCTGAACGGATCGGAGATCAAAAAAGGGGCGGATTGCGGCCGGATTTTGCGCGAGGCAGAGTCGACGCGGAGGTTGCTGCACACATAAAAAAACGCCCCGATCGGGGCGTCTTGGTGCGTCCATGTGCAGGCAGGCTACTGCGTCGTCAGGTCCGCAGACGCGGATGCCGCTTGAAGAGATACCGGTACACAAACCCGGGATACGCCAGCACCAGAAACAGGCTGAGCGTGATCGCGTAGAACTCCCAGGTCTGGGCGAAACGGTTGCCCAGCGTAGACTCGAAGGCAAATCCCAGCGCGCCGACGATGGCGTAGAACACCAGCACTTCGATCAGGCGCATCCAGAACGGCTTGACCGCCGCCGCCCCGCCCTGCTTCCAGGGCAGCACGGCAAAGACGCGCTCGGTCAGGAAGGGAAGATTCGCGCTGACAAGCGCCAGCGCGATCAACAGCCATACCGCCAGCGTCTGGTTCATGGCTGCACTCCGTCCGTTAGAGGGTCAGCGACGAGCGGATGGCTTGCACGCACAGCGCCATCAAGCCGCCGGGCAACAGGCCCAGCACCAGGATCAGGGCACCGTTGATCGACAGCACGCCGCGTTGGCCGGCCGTGGCCACCATCGGGGCAGCGTCGGCCGCCGGCTCGTCAAAGTAGACGACCTTGACCACGCGCAGGTAGTAGAACGCGCCGATCAGCGAGAACAGCACCGCCACCACCGCCAGCGTGACGTGGCCCGCGGCAACCAGCGACTGCAGCACGGCCAGCTTGGCGTAGAAGCCCACCAGCGGCGGGATGCCGGCCAGCGAGAACATCAGCAGCAGCACGATGGCGGCATGCCACGGGCTGCGGCGGTTCAGGCCCTTCAGGTCGTCGATGTGCTCGCACTCGAAGCCCTGACGCGACAGCAGCAGCACGATGCCGAAGCTGGCAAGCGTGGTCAGCACGTAGGTCAGCATGTAGAACAGCGAGGCGCCGTAGGCGGCCGACGACAGTTCCGGCTTGCCGGCCACCGAACCCGACATCAGGCCCAGGAGCACGAAGCCCATGTGCGAGATGGTCGAGTAAGCCAGCATGCGCTTGAAGTTGGTCTGTGCGATGGCGGTCAGGTTGCCGATGGCCAGCGACAGCACTGCCAGAATCATCAGCATCGGCTGCCAGTCCGTGGCCAGGCCGTGCAGACCATCAACCAGCAGACGCAGCGTGATCGCAAAGGCGGCCAGCTTGGGCGCGCCGCCCAGGATCAGCGTGACGGCGGTCGGCGAGCCCTGGTAGACGTCCGGCACCCACATGTGGAACGGCACGGCGCCCAGCTTGAACGCCAGACCCGACACCAGGAACACGATGCCGAACACCAGCGCCATCTTTTCGGCCTTGCCGGCGGCGATGACGTTGGACACTTCGGTCAGGTCGAGGTGACCCGTGGCGCCGTAGATCATGGACATGCCGTACAGCAGGAAACCCGAGGCCAGCGCGCCCAGCACGAAGTACTTCATGGCGGCTTCGGTGGCCACGACGTTGTCACGGCGCAGGGCGATCAGCGCGTACAGCGCCAGCGACATCAGTTCCAGGCCCAGGTAGATCGAGATCAGATTCCCGGAGGAAATCATCACCATCTGACCCAGCAGCGCGAACAGCGTCAGCACGTACAGTTCGCCGCCGCGCATCATGTCGCGGACCTGCGCATACACGCGGCCATAGATCAGCGTTACGCCGACAGCAAGATACGAGGCGATCTTGAGCAGGTGCGACAGCTCGTCCGTGACGTACAGGCCGTTGAACGTCGAGCCAGCCACGCCGTTCTTCCACTGCACGGCCGACACGACGGTCAGCACGCCCAGGGCAAGCATGGTCAGCAGGAACGTCGGCTTGCGCTCGGGGTGATTGCTGACCGCGTCGATGAGCAAAATAGCCAGGCCGAAAATCAGCAGAAGGATTTCCGGTGTCGCCAGGGCGAAATCGATTTGGGATTGCATCATTGTCTTGTCTTACAGTTTCGAGACGGCAACGTGTTGCAGCAGGGCCTCGACCGACACGTGCATCACGTCGGTGAAGGGCTTGGGATAGATCCCCATGTACAACACGGCGATCGCCATCACGCCAAGAATCACGAATTCGCGGCGATTGATATCGGTCAGCTCGCGCACGTGGTCGTTGGCGACGTCGCCCAGGACGACGCGCTTGACCATCCACAGCGAGTACGCCGCGCCCAGGATCAGGGCAGTGGCTGCCAGCAGGCCGATCCAGAAGTTGTGCTCGACCGCGCCCATGATCACCATGAATTCGCCGACGAAGCCGCTGGTGGCCGGCAGGCCGCTGTTGGCCATCGAGAACAGGATGAAGAACGTGGCAAAACGCGGCATCACGTTCACCACGCCGCCGTAGTCGGCGATGCGGCGCGAGTGCATGCGGTCATAGAGCACGCCAATACACATGAACATGGCGCCCGACACGAAGCCGTGCGAGATCATCTGCACGATGGCGCCTTCGACGCCGGCCGTGTTGAAGATGAAGAAGCCCAGCGTGACGAAGCCCATGTGGGCGACCGACGAATAGGCCACCAGCTTCTTCATGTCTTCCTGGACGATCGCGACCAGACCGATGTAGATCACGGCGATCAGCGACAGCGTGATCATCATGCCGGCCAGGCTGTGCGAGGCGTCAGGCGCGATAGGCAGCGAGAAGCGCAGGAAACCGTAGGCGCCCAGCTTCAGCATGATCGCGGCCAGCACGATGGAGCCGCCCGTGGGCGCTTCCACGTGGGCGTCCGGCAACCACGTGTGGACCGGCCACATCGGCACCTTGACGGCAAACGCAGCCAGCAGCGCCACGAAGATCAGGATCTGCGGCGTGTAGCCCAGCTTGGTCTGCTGCCAGGTCAGGATGTCGAACGAACCGCCGGAGACATTCCAGAGGTACACGAACGCGATCAGCGTCAACAGCGAACCCATCAGGGTGTACAGGAAGAACTTGAACGCCGCGTACACGCGGTTTCCGCCGCCCCAGACGCCGATGATGATGTACATCGGGATCAGCGTGGCTTCGAAGAACACGTAGAACAGCATGCCGTCCAGCGCGCAGAACACGCCCACCATCAGACCCGACAGGATCAGGAAGGCGGCCATGTATTGCGCGACGCGGCTCGTGATGACTTCCCAGCCGGCCAGCACCACGATGATGGTGATGAACGCGGTCAGGAGCACGAACCACATCGAGATGCCGTCGATGCCCAGGTGGTAATTGACGTTGAAGGCTTCGATCCAGGACGCCTTCTCCACGAACTGCATGGCGGCCGTGGAGGAATCAAAACCGGTGTAGAGCGGAATCGTGACCAGAAAGCCGGCGATCGAGCCGACGAGCGACAGGCCGCGCGTCAGGCCGGGACGGTCGTCACGGCCCACCGCCAGCACCAGCAGGCCGAATACGATCGGGACAAAGATCGCAAGCGTGAGCCAGGGAAAAGTGTTGGATGCCATCTCGCTTGCCATCATTGGGGAATCAGCACAAAGAAAGTCACCAGCGCCATGACGCCGATGATCATTGCGAACGCGTAGTGATAGATGAAGCCGGACTGCAGGTGGCGGCTGATGGCTGCCACCCAGCCCACGACGCGGGCACTGCCGTTGATCAGGATGCCGTCGATGATGCCGCGGTCACCGGTCTGCCACAGGCCACGGCCCAGGCAGCGCAGACCACGCGCAATGATCTGCTCGTTCACCCAATCCACGTAGTACTTGTTCTCGAGGATCTTGTTCACGCCCGACAGGTTGGCCTTGATGGCGGCCGGCACCTTCGGGTTGATCAGGTAGCAGTACCAGGAGATCACGAAACCAGCCACGACCAGCCAGAACGGCAGGGTCTGGAAGGCATGCAGGCCATAGGCGACCCAGCCGTGCCATTCCTCGCTCAGCACGTGCATCGCGGGATGCTGCTGCGGCAGGACCTTGATGACGCCGTCGAAGAACTTGCCGAACAGCATGGGATCGACCGCCCAGGCGCCGATGAACACCGACGGAATCGCCAGCAGGATCAGCGGCAGCGTAACCACCCAGGGCGACTCGTGCGGCTTGCCACCGTGATGGCCGTGACCGTGGTCGTCGTGACCATGGTCGTCATGGCCATGCGCATCATGACCGTGGCCGTGACCGTGATCGCTGGTGTCGAAGCGTTCCTTGCCGTGGAAGACCAGGAAGTACACGCGGAACGAGTACAGCGAGGTGACGAACACGCCGATCAGGACGGCATAGTAGGCAAAGCTCGCGCCCCAGACGTTGGCCTGGCCGGCGGCTTCAATGATGTTTTCCTTCGAGTAGAAACCCGAGAAGAACGGCGTGCCGACAAGCGCCAGCGTACCCAGCAGGAAGGTGATCCAGGTGATGGGCATGTACTTGCGCAGGCCGCCCATGTTGCGGATGTCCTGGTCGTGGTGCATGCCGATGATGACCGAACCCGCGCCCAGGAACAGCAGCGCCTTGAAGAACGCGTGGGTCATCAGGTGGAAGATCGCGACCGAGTAGGCCGACGCACCCAGTGCCACAGTCATGTAACCCAGCTGCGACAGCGTGGAGTACGCGACGACGCGCTTGATGTCGTTCTGGATGATGCCCAGGATGCCCAGGAACAGCGCGCCGATGGCGCCGATCACGATGATGAACGACAGCGCGGTGTCCGACAGTTCGAACAGCGGCGAGAAACGCGCGACCATGAAGATGCCGGCCGTCACCATGGTGGCGGCGTGGATCAGCGCGGAGATCGGGGTCGGGCCTTCCATCGAGTCGGGCAGCCAGGCGTGCAGCGGAACCTGGGCCGATTTACCCATGGCGCCGATGAACAGGCAGATACACGCGACGGTCAGCAGCATCCAGTCGGAACCGGGCAGCGTCATGGCGGCCAGCTTGTCGGCCTGCGCGAAGACTTCACCGTAGTGCATGGTGCCGGCGTAGGCGAACAGCAGGCCGATGCCGAGCACGAAGCCGAAGTCGCCGACGCGGTTGATCAGGAACGCCTTCATGTTGGCGAAGATCGCCGTCGGACGGGTGTACCAGAAACCGATCAGGAGGTAGGACACCAGACCCACCGCTTCCCAGCCGAAGAACAGCTGCACCATGTTGTTCGACATCACCAGCATCAGCATGGAGAACGTGAACAGCGAGATGTACGAGAAGAAGCGCTGGTAGCCGGGATCGTCAGCCATGTAGCCGATGGTGTAGATGTGCACCATCAGCGACACGGAAGTCACCACGACCATCATCATGGCCGACAGCGGATCGATCAGGAAGCCGATTTCCAGCTTGGTCTGGCCGATGAGGCTCCAGGTGTAGACAGCGCCGTCGAAACGCAGGCCGTTCAGCACGTCGCCCAGCACCACCACCGAACCGATGGCGGAGATGAGCACGCCCAGAATGGTGATGACGTGCGAGGCGCGGCGGCCGATGGGCCGGCCGAGGAACCCGGTGCCAAAGAGGCCCGCGAGGATTGCTCCGGCCAGCGGCGCCAGCGCGATGAGCAGGTAGAGATTGGGTGAGCTAGACATTTTCTTCCAATACCCCGTCAGCCCTTCAGGCGATCGAGTTCGTCAACGTTGATCGTGTTCAGGTTGCGGAACAGCAGCACCAAAATGGCCAGGCCGATCGCCGCTTCAGCGGCGGCCACGGTCAGGATGAAGAACACGAACACCTGGCCGGCGGTGTCGCCGAACCAGCTGGAGAACGCCACGAAGTTCATGTTGACGGCCAGGAGCACCAGCTCGATGGACATCAGGAGAATGATCAGGTTGCGGCGGTTCAGGAAGATGCCGAAGATCCCGATCGCGAACAGGATCGCGCCAAGGATCAGATAGTGGGCCAGCGTCAGCGTCATTGTTTTTCTCCTTGGGGCGCGGCACCGTTCGAGGCGTCACGCTTGGCCTGGGCGCGCTCGCTCTGGGCGGGCATGCTCACCATGCGGAAGCGGTCCTTCGAACGCACGCGGACAGCGGCGACCGGGTCGTTGTACTTGACGTCGCGGCGGCGGCGCAGGGTCAGCGCAATCGCGGCAACCATGCCAACCAGCAGCAACGCAGCGCCGACTTCAATGGCGTAGATGTATTGCGTGTACATCGCTTCGCCGAGCGCGCGGGCGTTGTTGTAGTCGGCGGGCAGTTGCGCCTGGGGACCGGAACCGTACCAGATGGTGCCCAGCACGAAGGACACTTCCAGCACGAGCACGACGCCGATGACCAGGCCGAGCGGCAGGTAGGTCTTCATGCCCTGGCGCAAGGTGTCCATGCGGATGTCGAGCATCATCACGACAAAGAGGAAGAGCACCATCACGGCGCCCACGTACACCAGCACCAGCAGCAGCGCCAGGAACTCGGCGCCCAGCAGCATCCACAGCATGGCCGCGTTGGCGAACGCCAGGATCAGATGCAGAACGGCGGTGACCGCGCTGCGCGCGGTGATCACGCGGAACGCCGCGATCACCAGCACGGCGGCCAGTATGTAGAAAAGGACAGTGGTAAAAGTCATGGATCAGACCCTGGGCTTCAGCGGTAAGGCGCGTCTTCGGCCCGGCGGCGGGCGAT
Source organism: Achromobacter sp. GQ309 (assembly GCF_059759315.1). Lineage (NCBI taxonomy): Bacteria > Pseudomonadati > Pseudomonadota > Betaproteobacteria > Burkholderiales > Alcaligenaceae > Achromobacter > Achromobacter sp. GQ309. The sequence goes on along the minus strand of NZ_JCAXDP010000003.1, from coordinate 313,212 downwards.
GTCGGCTTCGTAGCGGTCGCCCACGGCGAGCAGCATGTCTTTGGTGAAATACAGGTCGCCGCGCTTTTCGCCGTGGTATTCGTGGATGTGCGTTTCCACGATGGAGTCCACGGGGCAGCTTTCCTCACAGAAGCCGCAGAAAATGCATTTGGTCAGATCGATGTCGTAGCGCGTCGTGCGGCGGGTGCCGTCGTCGCGCTGGTCGGACTCGATCGTGATCGCCAGCGCGGGGCACACGGCCTCGCACAGCTTGCACGCGATGCAGCGCTCTTCCCCGTTGGGGTAGCGGCGCAGCGCGTGCAGGCCGCGGAAACGCGGCGACGCAGGGGTCTTTTCCTGGGGGTAGCGCAAGGTGACCTTGCGCTTGAAAAAATACTTGCCCGTGAGGCGCATGCCCTTGAGCAACTCGGTCAGCATCAGGCTGCCGAAGAAATCCTTGATCGCTTCCATATCCTGCCTCTGCTTGGCGCTTAGCGCCAAATGTTCCAGGGCGTCTGCATCCAGATCGCCACCACGACCAGCCAGACGCCGGTCAGCGGGATGAAGATTTTCCAACCCAAGCGCATGATCTGGTCATAGCGGTAGCGCGGGAACGAGGCCCGGAACCACACGAACAACGAGACCACGAAGAACGTCTTGAGACCCAGCCAGATCCAACCCGGAATCCAGGTCAGCGGCGCGATATCGATCGGGGAAGCCCAGCCGCCCAGGAACATGATCGATGCCATGCACGACAGCAGGATCATGTTGGCGTATTCGCCCAGGAAGAACAGCGCGAAGGCCATGCCCGAGTATTCGACCATGTGGCCGGCCACGATTTCGGATTCGCCTTCCACGACGTCGAACGGGTGACGGTTGGTTTCGGCAACGGCCGAGATCACGTAGATCACGAACAGCGGCAGCAGCGGCAGCCAGTTCCACGACATGAACGTCAGGCCCTTTTCGGCAAACCAGCCGCGGTTCTGCACGTGCACGATCTCGGACATGTTCAGGCTGCCCGACACCAGCAGCACCGTCACCAGCACGAAGCCGATGGCCAGTTCATACGACAGCATCTGGGCCGAGGCGCGCAGCGCGCCCAGGAACGCGTACTTGGAGTTGGATGCCCAGCCGGCGACGATCACGCCGTACACGCCGATGGACGTGATGGCCATGATGTACAGCAGGCCGGCGTTGACGTTGGCCAGCACGACGTCGGGACCGAAGGGCACGACAGCCCAGGCCGCCAGCGCCGGCATCAGCGTGACCACGGGGGCCACGATGAACAGCACCTTGTTGGCCTGGCTGGGGACCACGACTTCCTTGGTCAGCAGCTTGAAGACGTCGGCAAACGGCTGCAGCAGCCCCTTGAAACCGACGCGGTTCGGGCCCATGCGCACGTGCATGGCGCCGATCATCTTGCGTTCCCAGTAAGTCAGGTAGGCCACGCACAGGATGATGGGCACCGCAATGATGACGATCTTGACGATGGTCCAGAGGACCATCCAGACCGTCGGACCCAGCAATGCCTGACCGTGGCTTTCAAGAACATTGAGCCATTCCATCAGGCACGCTCCACGCTGATTTGACCAAATGCGCCACCCAGGGCAGCGGTAGTTTCGAAGGCGGCGGAAATGCGCACGGCGCGATCGGCCACGGCATCATCCTGCACGGTTTCCAGTTCGACGGCGCCCTGCCCGGCCGACACGCGCACCTTGACCCCGGCCGTCAGGCCCAGGCTGGTGAGGGTGCGGCCGTTCATGGCGGCGGCGGGCTTCTTCGAAGCCGGCGCGGCCTGCAGCGGTTCCGAACGGCGCACCATGGCGTCCGTGCGGTAGATCGGCACATCGGCGACGCGTTCCAGGCCGGTGAGCGCCTGGCCCAGACCCAGCGGGGCCTTGACGTCGTTGGACAGACGGCCTTCGACGCCGCTGGCCAGCACGGCGTCGCGCACGGACTCGGAGGTCTCGTCGTCGAAGCCCGCCAGATGCAGGACGTTGCCCAGCACACGCAGAACCTTCCAGCCCGGACGGGTCTGGCCGAACGGCGTGACCGTGCCCTTGAAGCTCTGGGCCAGGCCTTGGGCGTTGACGAACGTGCCCGAGGTTTCCGTGAACGGCGACACCGGCAGCATCACGTCGGCCCATTCAGCGGCGGCCGAACGGTAAGGCGTGAGCGCGACGGCGAACTGCGCGCCACGCAGCGCGGCGATGGCTTGCTGGCCATTGTCGGCGTCGAGCAGCGGTTCGGCGTGCAGGACGATGTAGGCCTTGAGCGGTTCGGCGAGCATGGCCGCGGCGGTCTTGCCGCCCTTGCCCGGGATGGCGCCGGCGAGGTAACCGCCGACCGTGTTGCCGCCCGAGGTCAGGAAGCCGAACTTGCCGCCGGACAGGTCCGCCACGGCACGGCCGTTGGCGGCCAGCGTGGTGGCCTGGGCGCTGGCGACAGCCAGGTTGCCCATCAGCACGGCGGTGTTGGCGCCGGACGCAAGGCTGGCGGCGATGAGCTTGGCGTTTTCGCCCGGCGTGACCGAGGCGAACTCGGCCGGCACGGCCTGTTCCTTGGCCTGGGCCAGCGCGACGGCCACTTCGGCCAGCGCGCGCGCCAGTTCCGACGGGGCCACGGTGATGCGCGCGGTGACGGGCATCAGGGGATCGTCGGCGGCGCTGTCGACCATCAGGATCTGCGTGCCACGCTTGGCGGCTTGGCGCAGACGCTGGGCCATCAGAGGATGATCCTTGCGCAGGAACGAGCCGACGACCAGGACGCGGTCCAGGTTGTCGAGTTCGGCGATGGGCATGCCCAGCCACGGCGCGCCGGTCAGCGCGGCGTCAAAGGCCGGGTCGGTCTGGCGCAGACGGAAGTCGATGTTCTCGGAACCCAGCGAGCGGACCAGGCGGCCCAGCAGCGCGTATTCCTCGGTGGTGGCGTATTCGGACGCCAGCGCACCGATCTGGCCGGCGCCGAAGCTGTCACGTACGCGCGACAGGCCTTGGGCCACGGCTTGCAGGGCGTCGGCCCACGAGGCTTCCTGCCACTTGCCGTCGGTGCCCTTGATCATCGGGGCGGACAGGCGGTCGTCGCTGTTCAGGCCTTCGTACGAGAAACGGTCGCGGTCGCTGATCCAGCATTCGTTGACGGCTTCGTCTTCGAACGGGACCACGCGCATCACGCGGTCGCCCTTGACCTGGACGACCAGGTTGGCGCCCAGGCTGTCGTGCGGGCTGACCGAACGGCGGCGAGCCAGTTCCCAGGTACGGGCGCTGTAGCGGAAGGGCTTGGAGGTCAGCGCGCCCACCGGACAGATGTCGATCATGTTGCCCGACAGTTCGGACTCGATCGAACGGCCCACGAAGGTGGTGATTTCGGAGTGCTCGCCACGGCCCAGCATGCCCAGCTCCATGACGCCGGCGATTTCCTGGCCGAAGCGCACGCAACGGGTGCAGTGGATGCAGCGCGACATTTCCTCGGCGGAAACCAGCGGGCCCAGGTCCTTGTGGAACACGACGCGCTTTTCTTCCTGGTAACGCGAGGAAGAGCCGCCGTAGCCCACGGCCAGATCCTGCAGCTGGCATTCGCCGCCCTGATCGCAGATCGGGCAGTCGAGGGGGTGATTGATGAGCAAGAATTCCATCACCGACTTCTGAGCGGCGCGAGCCTTCTCAGAGCAGGTGTGGACGACCATGCCGTTGGTCACGGGCGTGGCGCAGGCGGGCAGCGCCTTGGGCGCTTTTTCCACTTCAACCAGGCACATCCGGCAGTTGGCCGCGATGGACAGTTTCTTGTGGTAGCAGAAATGCGGCACGTAAAGCCCGACTTTCTGGGCGGCATGCATGACCATGCTGCCTTCGGGCACTTCGACCTTGTTGCCGTCGACGGTTAGTTCAACCATTGCTGTTCCTGAGACCTACAGATATTGCGGGACCACACAAGACTTGTGCTCGATGTGGTGCGCGAATTCGTCGCGAAAATGCTTGAGGAAGCCACGGACGGGCATGGCGGCGGCGTCACCGAGAGCGCAGATGGTGCGGCCCATGATGTTGAGCGCCACGTTGTCCAGCAGCTCCAGATCTTCCGGACGGCCTTGACCGTTTTCGATGCGGTGCACCATGCGGTAGAGCCAGCCGGTGCCTTCGCGGCACGGCGTGCACTGGCCGCAGCTTTCCTCGAAATAGAAGTACGACAGACGCAGCAGCGACTTCACCATGCAGCGCGTCTCGTCCATGACGATCACAGCGCCAGAGCCGAGCATCGAGCCGGCCTTGGCGATGGAGTCATAGTCCATCGTGCATTCCATCATGATGTCGGCGGGCAGGACCGGGGCGCTCGAGCCGCCGGGGATGACCGCCTTCAGCTTCTTGCCGCCGCGCATGCCGCCAGCCAGTTCCAGCAGCGTCGAGAACGGGGTGCCCAGCGGGATCTCGTAGTTGCCGGGACGCTCGACGTCGCCGGTGATCGAGAACAGCTTGGTGCCGCCGTTGTTCGGCTTGCCGACTTCCAGGTAGGCCTGGCCGCCGTTGCGGATGATCCACGGCACCGCCGCGAACGTTTCCGTGTTGTTGATGGTGGTGGGCTTGCCGTACAGGCCGAAGCTGGCCGGGAACGGCGGCTTGAAGCGCGGCTGGCCCTTCTTGCCTTCCAGCGATTCCAGCAGCGCGGTTTCTTCGCCGCAGATGTAGGCGCCGTAACCATGGAAAGCGTGGAGCTGGAAGCTGAAGTCGGAACCGAACAGGCGGTCACCCAGGAAGCCGGCGGCACGCGCCTCTTCCAGCGCTTCTTCAAAGCGCTCGTAGACTTCGAAGATTTCGCCGTGGATGTAGTTGTAGCCGACGCTGATGCCCATGGCGTAGGCCGCGATCGCCATGCCTTCAATCACGATGTGCGGATTGAAGCGCAGGATGTCGCGGTCCTTGAACGTGCCGGGCTCGCCTTCGTCGGAGTTGCAGACGAGGTACTTCTGGCCCGGGAAGGCGCGCGGCATGAAGCTCCACTTCAGGCCGGTCGGGAAGCCCGCGCCGCCACGGCCGCGCAGACCCGACGCCTTGACTTCGGCGATCACGTCTTCCGGCTTCATGCCGGTGGTCAGGATCTTTTTCAGGGCTTCGTAGCCGCCGCGCTTGACGTAGTCGGCCAGGCGCCAGTTGGCGCCGTCGACGTCGGCCATGATCTGCGGCTGCAGGTGGCGGCCGTGCAGGGCCATCGAGTTGGACAGGTCGTTCAGGGGGTTGGGATCCAGCCCCTGCGCGAACTGCTTGTACAGGTCAGGCGCGTTCATGCCGACTCTCCTTGCTGCTTGAGGGCCGCGACCAGCGCGTCCAGCTTCTCGTCGGTCATGCGCACGCACATATGCTTGTTGTTCACGATCAGCACGGGGGAGTCGCCGCAGGCGCCCATGCACTCGCCTTCGACCAGCGTGAACTGGCCGTCTTCGGTGGTCTGGCGATAGTCGACGCCCAGCTTGCGCTTGAGGTATTCGCCGGCGCGGTCGCCGTCGCGCAAGGCACAGGGCAGGTTCGTGCAGACGGCGATCTTGTTCTTGCCGACGGGCTTGACGTCGAACATGTTGTAGAACGTGGCGACTTCCTGGACCGCGATGGGCGGAACGCCAATGTAGTTGGCCACGTCTTCGATGACTTCGGTAGCCAACCAGCCCTTCTCTTCTTGCGCGATGGCAAGCGAGGCCATGATGGCGGACTGCCGCTGGTCGGCCGGGAACTTGGCCAGTTCACGGTCGATTTTCTGGTAGGCCTGTTCGGAAAGCAGCATAGTTTGAATCCGGGTTATGCGGGCGTGCTCGTGACTGTCTGGGCGGATCAGCGATCGATCTCGCCGAAAACGATGTCCTGCGTGCCAATGATGGTGACGGCGTCGGCGATCATGTGGCCACGCGACATTTCATCCAGCGCTTGCAGGTGGACAAAGCCAGGCGCCCGAATCTTCAGGCGGTAAGGCTTGTTGGCGCCGTCGGACACCAGATAGATGCCGAATTCGCCCTTCGGGTGCTCCACCGAGGCGAACGCCTCGCCCGGGGGCACGTGGAAACCTTCAGTGAAGAGCTTGAAGTGATGGATCAGCTCTTCCATGTTGGTCTTCATGGCGGTACGCGACGGCGGGGCGATCTTGTGGTTCTCGATCATGACCGGGCCGGGATTGTTGCGCAGCCATTCCACGCACTGGCGGATGATGCGATTGCTTTGGCGCATCTCGGCGATGCGGACCAGGTAGCGGTCGTAGCAGTCGCCGTTGACACCCACGGGGATGTCGAAATCAAGTAGGTCGTAGACTTCGTAGGGCTGCGTCTTGCGCAGGTCCCAGGCGACGCCCGAACCGCGCAGCATCGGGCCGGTGAAGCCCAGCGCCTTGGCGCGCTCGGGATCGACCACGCCGATCCCGACCAGACGCTGCTTCCAGATGCGGTTGTCGGTGAGCAGGGTTTCGTACTCGTCGACGCAGCCGGGGAAGCGGTTGGTGAAGTCTTCGATGAAGTCCAGCAGCGAGCCCGAACGCGCTTCGTTCATGACGCGCATTTCCTTGTCGCCACGGAACTTGCTGGAGTCGCCGTACTGCGGCATGGAATCCGGCAGGTCGCGATAGACGCCACCCGGTCGGTAGTAGGCCGCGTGCATGCGCGCGCCCGAGACTGCTTCGTAGCAGTCCATCAGGTCTTCGCGTTCACGGAAGGCGTACAGGAATACTGCCATGGCGCCCACGTCCAGGGCGTGCGAGCCCAGCGACATCAGGTGGTTCAGCAGACGCGTGATTTCATCGAACATCACGCGGATGTACTGCGCGCGCAGCGGGGCTTCGACGCCCAGCAGCTTTTCGATGGCCATGACGTAGGCGTGCTCATTGCACATCATGGACACGTAGTCCAGGCGGTCCATGTAGGGCAGCGCCTGGATGTAGGTCTTGTGCTCGGCCAGCTTTTCAGTGGCGCGGTGCAGCAGGCCGATGTGCGGATCGGCGCGCTGGATGACTTCGCCGTCAAGCTCGAGCACCAGGCGCAGCACGCCGTGCGCGGCCGGGTGTTGAGGACCGAAGTTCAGGGTGTAGTTCTTGATGTCTGCCATGATTCAACGCCCCATGCCGTAGGTGTCTTCGCGCACCACGCGCGGGGTGATCTCGCGCGGATCGATCGTGACCGGCTGGTAAATGACGCGTCGCTGCTCGGGGTCGTAGCGCATTTCGACGGTGCCCGACAGCGGGAAGTCCTTGCGGAACGGATGGCCGATGAAGCCGTAGTCGGTGAGGATGCGGCGCAGGTCCGGATGGCCTTCGAAGACGATGCCGTACAGATCGAAGGCTTCGCGCTCGAACCAGCCGACCGTGGGCCAGCATTCCATCAGCGAGGCGACCATCGGGAACTCGTCGTCAGGCGCCCACGTGCGCACGCGCAGCCGCCAGTTGTTCTCGAGGGAGAGCAGGTGCGCCACCACGGCATAACGCGAGCGGTGGATGCGGACGTTGGTTTCCTCGGGCATCTGGCGCGTGCCGTTGCCCCAGGTCAGGTAGTCGACGCCGCAGAGGTCGATACAGGTTTCAAAGCGCAGGCCGGCTTCGGTGCGCAGCTTGTTGCAGACGGAGAACCACTGCTCCGCGGGCACTTCGAGCGTCAGCTCGCCCAGCGCCTCGGTCAGCGCAATGTCCGCGCCGAGGGTGGTCTGCAAATTGTTTTTCAGGGATTCGAGCCTGGTCATCATCTTGTACGCTTAGGTGAACCGATACGCTGGTTTCGCAGGTTCGAGGCGGCTGAGGCCTGCCGTCGAACCTGACGAAGCATCAGCGCGCAATCGTGTTGGTCAGACGGATCTTGTTCTGCATTTGCAGCAAGCCGTAGACCAGCGCCTCGGCCGTGGGCGGGCAGCCCGGCACGTAGACGTCTACCGGTACGATGCGATCACAGCCACGCACCACCGAATACGAGTAGTGGTAGTAGCCGCCGCCATTGGCACAGGAGCCCATGGAAACCACCCAGCGCGGCTCGGGCATCTGGTCGTAGACCTTGCGCAGCGCGGGCGCCATCTTGTTGCACAGCGTGCCGGCAACGATCATAAGATCGGACTGGCGCGGGCTGGGCCGGAAGATGATGCCGAATTGGTCCAGGTCATAGCGGGCTGCGCCCGCGTGCATCATCTCAACCGCGCAACAGGCCAGACCGAAGGTCATGGGCCACATCGAACCGGTCTTCGCCCAGTTCAGGAACTTGTCGGCGCTGGTGGTGATGAACCCTTGCTTGAGAATGCCGTCTATAGCCATATTCGTCTCTGATAACGTGCTGTGAAATGAACCCGAAGGTCACTCCCAATCCAGCGCGCCCTTTTTCCATTCGTAGATGAAGCCGACGGTCAACACGGCGAGGAAAACCATGACCGTCCAGAAACCGACGAGTCCGACGGTGCCCTGAGCAATGGCCCACGGGAACAGGAACGCGATTTCCAGGTCGAAAAGAATGAACAGAATCGCCACGAGGTAGTAGCGCACGTCAAACTTCATGCGTGCATCTTCAAACGCTTCGAAGCCGCACTCGTAAGGCGAGAGCTTCTCAGCGTAAGGACGCCGCGGGCCAAGGAGGGAGCCGGCCGTTAGAAGCGCGAACCCGATAAGGGTGGCCACTACGATAAACAGCAGGACGGGAAAATACTGTTGCAGGTTCATTCAGGCGTCCGTCAAATGCGCAAACCTTAGGATTGTAGCATTCGCGCGGTTACTTCCGGCTGAACTCTGTAGCTTGAATAGCAGGCGAAAGACTGCATTCCTCAAATGGAACAATTGCAGCTTTCGTCGGTGCATGTCGAGCATGTGCGGCTCGAACGACACGAAGCCGTAGTATGCCTGAATTCAGTCCGCAGACGAAAAAAAACCACCCCCAAAAGGGTGGTTCATGCGAACGGGCCGAGGCCCGTTCGCTTTTGCTTTAAATCCACACAGGGCTTGCGCCCTGCATTGGATTAGAAGCGGTGACGCACACCGATGCCGACGGCGGTCGACTTGACGTCGTCCAGGAAGGCGTAGTTGGTGGCGTACGAACCGTAGGCGTACAGGTTGGTACGCTTGGACAGGTCGTAGGTGTAGCCCAGCGAGTAGATGTTCATGTTGGCATCGTCGCCCGTCAGCTTGTCGTTCGACGGGTCAACACGCTGCCACGAACCGAAGACGTTCGAAGCGCCACCGATGGGGGCCGACAGGCCGACCAGGTAGGAGTTGGCCTTGAAGCCGTCAGCAAACACGTTGCTGATGCCGCTGGCGGTTGCCGACAGGATCGAGTTGCCGTTCACGCCGGGGCCAGCGAACCAGCCGTCGGTGGTGCGGCCGTAGACCAGGGCCAGCTTGACCACTTCGAAGTCATACGAACCACCGATCATGTACGAACGCGGGGTAGCGTCGGTAGCTTCGGTCGTCAGACGGTTCGAGGCGTTCAGTTGGTCGTACGACAGAGCGACGTTCAACGGGCCGTTGACGTAGCGCAGACCAGCGGTGATGGCGCGGGTGTTGTCGGCGGTCTTGAAGCCGGTTTCGGTCGTCTTCGTGTCGTCGGCGCTGAACGAGTAGCCGGCGCCGAATTGGAAGCCGCTGAACGACGGGGTTTGGTACATGACCATGTTGTCGTAGCGCTGCGTGTTAGCGGCGCTCAGACCGGTACCGATGTTAGCTTGACCGAAGCCAGCGCCGAACGGATCGATCGAACCGAAGTACTTCGAAGCGATGTTGGTTTGACGACCGAAGTCCAGTTGGCCCCAGCTGTCGCTGGCCAGACCGACGGTGGCTTGACGACCGAACAGACGGCCACCTTGAGCCGAACGGCCGTTACCCGAATCAAAGCCCGATTCCAGTTGGAAAACAGCGCGCAGGCCGTCACCCAGATCTTCCGAACCACGCAGACCCCAGCGCGAACCGTTTTGGACGCCGTTGATCATGCCGAAGCGGCTGCCGTTGACGGCGTCGCTAACACCGCTGATACGGTTGTAGCCGAGGCCCGTGTCGATGATACCGTACAGGGTGACAGACGTTTCTGCCTGGGCGACACCGGCGAAACCGGCGAGCAGGGCGGCAGCGAGCAGAGTCTTTTTCATTTAAGAAATCTCCGTTGATTTGAGTGACAAGAGCAGCAATCCAGCAAACCAGCCTGCCGCCCCCCTAACTCCGCGAAGGGAAGTTGACGCTATTGCATCAAAAATCGGGGGGACTGGCTATGGTCGGCATCAGAAAAGTGCAGGTTTGCGACAGGCTTGTTGGGAAGTTGCAACATCCCGCTGATGCTTGCCGCGCAACGCTAGGGCTTTCCCTTACCGAACTGCCCGAGCGCGCAACCATGCGACTTTCGGCCCTGCCCCCAATTTTCCGGGCAATTCCAAAACCCATTCGTCACGCTACTTTCTTCGCGGCTCCGGCTGCCATGCAGCGCTAAACCGGAGCGGCCGGGATGATGCCGGCACTGAAGATCATCGTAATCACGTGCGGCGTTAATAACGTTGTTATTAATAAAAATCGTCGATATGATCGTTGGCACCGCATAGCCGCTGAGCGCCATGTCCACCCCTTCCCCTCGAGCCGACCGCAACGAACGCCTGAGCGCCCTGCGCAGGCAGATCATCCTGGACGCCGCGCAGCGCGTGTTTGAACGGGATGGTCTGGAAAAGACGACGATCCGGGCCATCGCCAAAGAAGCTGGTTGCACGACGGGCGCCATTTATCCCTGGTTCGCGGGCAAGGAGGCGCTTTACGGGGAACTGCTGGACGGATCGCTGCAACGGCTGCACGCGCATCTGGCGCAGGCGGGCGATGCCGAGACGCCGCAGTCGGCCGCGCGCGGCGTGATAGGGGCGTTTTTTGCCTACTACGCGCAGCGGCGCACGGATTTTTCGCTGGGGATGTATCTGTTCCAAGGACTGGGCCCGCGGGGGCTCGGCCGGGACATGGACGAAAAGCTCAACGGCCGGTTGCGGCAATGCATCGATCTGATCGGCCAGGCGCTGTCGCGCACAAAAGGCTGGCGGGACGAGACCGTTCAGGCCGAGCAGATGAACGTGTTCACCTATTTGATGGGACTGTTGCTGCTGGTGCACACCCGCCGCCTCAAGTCGCTGGGCCAGCAGGCCGATGCGCTGCTGGACAACTATTGCCACGCCCTGGAACAACGATGACCGCAACCGCCCTCGCCGCCGATGCGCGCGCGCCGCAGATCAGCCTTGCCGACTTTCACGTGCTGCTTGCCGACCAGCATCCGTTCTCGATGCTGCTGGGGATCGATGTGCTGCACATCGGCCACGGCACGGCGCACGCCGTGCTGCCCGCCCGGGACACGCACCAGCGGCTGGGCGGCATTGTTGCCGGACCGATGCTGATGGGACTGGCCGACCTGGCCATGTATGCGGCGGTCGTGGGCGCCACCGGGCAGGCCCACGCGGTCACGGCCAGCCTGACCATCAATTTCCTGCGCAAAAGTCCGGCAGGCGCCATCCATGCGCATGCCCGGCTGCTCAAGGTGGGCAGGCTTTCCGCGGGCGAAGTCGTGCTGACCGGCGAAGGCTCGGACGAGCCGGTCGCGCATATCGTGAGCACGTGGTCGGTGCCCAAGCCATGAGCCCGCGCGTCAGCATCGTCGGCATGGGCAGGATCGGCACGATGGCCGCGCGGCGGCTGCTGGCCGCCGAGCCCGACATTGCGCTGACCCTCTATGACATCGAGGCGGAGCGGTGCGAAGATTTCCGCGGCAACGCGACGCTGGCAACCTCGGCGCGCGAAGCCCTGGCGGAGTCAGACACCATCGTGCTGGCCCTGCCCCGGGAGCGCGAGATCGATCGCACGCTGGAGCGCTTCAGCGACGGACAGGTCACTGCGCCCATTGCCGGCAAGCTGATCATCGATCTGGACCCGCCACCCGCCGACCGGATGCGGCAGCTTGACCGCGCCATCACCTGCGCGGGCGGGCGCTACACCTGCGCGCCAATGCAGGCGCCCGCCGCGGACGGCATCGAGGCGCGCCTACTGGACGCGCTGAACCGTCCTGCCTGACACGTGCAGCCGTTCGACGGCCGCCACGCACAGGACCAGCCATCCCAGGCTGACCGCGAACCCGGCTACGACATCGCTCGCAAAATGCACCTGCAGCAGGATGCGGCTGAGACCGATGGCCATGATGAGCGCGGCCATGAACGCCACGCAGGGCAGACGCCACGCGGGTGGCGCGAATCGCCACATCAGGTAGCAGGCCGTGCCGTACACAGCCATTGCCGCCGACGAGTGGCCGCTGGGGAAGCTCCAGCCGGTCGCCATGGCGTAGCCGTGATCGTGGTCGGGGCGCACGCGCTCGAACGTGTGCTTGAACAGCCAGTTCAGCGCGCCGTTCAGGCCTGTCGCGACCGCGCAGAAGAGCGCGAGCTGCCACGACCCGCGCCATAGCAGCGCAATCGTCATCAACACAGCGACGACCGTGAGCAGGTTGCGGTCACCTAGATACGTGATCCAGGACAGCAACCAAAGCATGGACGTCGACATGGACATGCTGAGCGCATTGGCGAGCGCGCTGTCGAACGCCACGATCGTCCCGCGGCTTTCGACGGCCAGGGCCAGCGCCAGAAACAACGCAAAGGAAATGCCCGCCGTCGCGGCGAAGAGCGCGGCACGGCCGTTGCCGGACAGGCGGCCGTGGCAGCGCATGAAGAGCAGCGCCACGCCGCCCGCGACCAGCGGCAGCGCGACAAACAAAGAGAGGGCATGGGCTGCGGCCCATGCCGCGTAGACATCGGTCATGTATGCGCCATCAAAAAGAAAGGTGCGTGGGGGCCGCGCCCCCTGCTACAACGAGACCAGCGTCTTGTCGACCGGAGCGAAGGCATGCGCGCCCGCCGCGTAATCCCACCGCTCGACGTGGCAGACCTGCTGGCCTTCCTCTTCAGAGCGGGTGATCACGCCCAGCGAGTTGGGCACGGTGCCCCGCACCCGGTGCGAGCAGGTCGTCCCGGCCTGGACGATCCAGCCGGCCGGTCCGGTGGGCGCGGTCAGCGGCAGCACGTAGGGCAAGTGTATGTGACCGCCCAGCACCAGGTCGACACCCGCCTGGGCCCAGGCCGACAGCGCACGCTCCCGGCCGATCAGCAGATTGGACAGGTCCGATTCGACCTTGGCGCGCACCGGGTGGTGCGCCACGACGAGGCGCAACTGGCCTGGCCGGGCTTGCCGCAGCCGCTGGGCGACGCGAGCGATCTGGGCATCGGAGATCTCGCCATCCTTGTGGCGTTTTGGCCGCGTGGTGTTCACCCCGATGGCGAGCACGCCATCGTTTTCGAACACGGGCTCGAGGATCGGCCCCAGCGCGCGCTTGTAGTTGCCGTAGGGATTGAGGGCGCGTGCGAATACGTTGTACAGCGGGATGTCGTGATTGCCGGGCACCGCCAGCACGGGCAGGGCCAGACGCTCGATGAACCGGCGCGCGGCGGCGAACTGGCTGCGGCGCGCGCGCTGGGTGATGTCGCCGCTGAGCACCACCAGATCGGGCGACAACTGCCGCGCCAGGTCCAGCACGGCTTCGACGACCGCCTTGCGCTCCGTGCCGAAATGGGTGTCCGACAAATGCAGGATCCGCGTCATGAGCGGTCCAGAAGCTCGGGGTCCGCCGGCACCACCAGGGGCAGGCGATCGCTCGCCACCTTGAATTCAAGCGGCGTGTCCATCCAGGATATCTCGCCGTCCATCGCCACCTTGACCCGGCGGCGCCCGCGCACACCGACCGTCAGCTTGTCGAAGGCGAAGCTGATGACGTTCTCGGCGTCGCCCATCCGGCTGAGCAAACCGCGCACCAGCAGGCCGTACAGGGCCAGCGTGCCCACCGGTCGCGCCGCCATGGCGATCAGCCGTTTGCGGTCGAGCTCGTCGTTCTCGATGCCGATGTGTTCCAGTTGCAGCTTGTTGTTGCCCACGACCAGCGTCGGCGACCGCAGACTGCGCGACTTGCCCTCGAATTCGAGCTGCAACCCGAGCTGGCGCGGTTGGCGCCAGAGCGTGACCAGGCCAGACCACAGCGCGACCCAGCGCCTGCGCCCGTAGCGTTGCTTGTAGGCCTCGCGGTCTTCGAGCAGTTGCGGATACAGGCCGAGGCTGGCGTTGACGAGAAACAGCCGGCCGTTCAGCAGGCCAACCTGAACGGGCCGGATGGTGCCTTGCAGGAAGCCGCGCAGCGCCACCTCGGTTTCTTGCGAAATGCCGTAGGTGCGGCCGAAGTAGTTGAAGGTGCCTTGCGGCAGGATGCCGAATGGCACGCCCTGTCCCAGCACCGTGGACGCAACGGCATTGAGCGTGCCGTCGCCGCCCGCGGCGATGACGACGCCCTGCTCGTCCTGGGCGCGTTTGACCGCCTGGCGCGCCACGTCCGTCAGCCGCGACGGATCGCCGACCGGCATGAGTTCGTAGCGCCGCCCGGCCTCGTCGAGGATTGTCCGGATGGTGTCCTGCAAGACCTGCGCGTCGCCGCGCCCCGATCCTTTATTGAGGACGATGAATAAGGGTTCTTTTCCCGTGAGGGGTCGAGCCGCTGTTGCCGGGCTCTGCTCGGATGGCGTCATGCGACAAACATACCCTAAGCGGGTAAACCGCCGCAAGACGCCGCACGGCGCACGCTTTGTAAGAAAGCGTGCGCCGTCCGTTCAACGGCCGACGGCGTACGCTTGCATCAGGCGCGGCGTGGCGGCCGCATGCAGCAGTCCGTCCGCGTCACGCGAAGCGGCGGTCAGCCGGCCGACCGACCACTCGGGCAGTTCTTCGATCTGGTGGCCGCGCTGGCGCAGCGCCGCAATGACCTCGGCGCCGAAGCTGGCCTCCAGCGCCAGATGGCCGGGTTTGCGGTCGCGCGGGTAGAAGGACGTGGGAAAGTGCATGGTGTGCGACATGGGCAGGTCGATGGCTTCCTGCAGATTCAGGCCGTGGTGCACGTGTCGCAGGAAGAACAGCAGTTGCCATTGTTCCTGCTGGTCGCCGCCCGGCGTGCCGAAGGCCAGGTACGGCTTGCCGTCGCGCAGCGCGAGCGAGGGGGTCAGCGTGGTGCGCGGGCGCTTGCCCGGCGCCAGCGTGCCGGGCAGGCCTTCTTCCAGCCAGAACATCTGGGCGCGGGTGTTCAGGCCGAAGCCCAACTCCGGAATGACCGGCGAGGACTGGAACCAGCCGCCGGACGGCGTGGCCGAGATCATGTTGCCCCAGCGGTCGATCACGTCCACGTGCGTGGTGTCGCCGCGCTTGGCCGACGCGCGCATATCGGCAAGGGTCGGTTCGTTCGTGGCGCTGCCGGGCGCGGTGACGGGCGACAGGCGCTCGAGCGTGTCCATGACGCGCGCGACCTGCGCCTCGAAGCCGGGCACCTGGCCGGGCAGCAGGCCGTGCGACGCGCCCTCCCCGATCAGTTGGCGGCGTTCGGCGTTGTACGCGTCGGAAAGCAGATGGGCGAGCGGCACGTCGATGAAGGCCGGGTCGCCGTAATAGGCTTCGCGGTCGGCAAAGGCGAGCTTCATGGCCTCGGTCACCCGGTGGATGAACTCGGCGCTGGTGGGACTGACGCCCGCCAAGTCCATGTCTTTCAGGATGGCGAGCGTCTGCAGGAAGACCGGCCCCTGGCTCCAGGCGCCGGCCTTGGCGACCGTGTAGCCGTGATAGTCGTAGGTCAGCGGTTCGTCGTAGCTGGCGGACCAGCCGGCCAGATCATCGGCCGTGATGACGCCGCGATGGGTGGCGCCGCTTTCGTCCATGACGTCGGTGTTGCGGGCGAAGCGGTCGATTTCGTCGGCGATGAAACCACGGTAGAACGCGTCGCGCGCGGCCTCGATCTGGCGCTCGCGGTCGGCGCCGGCGCCTTCGGCGGCTTGCAGCACGCGGGTCCAGGTGCGGGCCAATGCCGGATTGCGGAACAGCTTGCGGGCCTGCGGCACCTGCCCGCCCGGCACGTAGACCTGGGCGGTCGTCGGCCAGTGGGTTTCGAAGAAGTCCTTCAGGCCGGCAATGGTGTTGGAGATGCGCGGCATCAGCGCATGGCCTTGTTCCGCGTAATAAATGGCGGGTTCGAGCACGTCCCGCACGCGCATCGTGCCGTGGTCGCGCAGCAGCAGCATCCAGGCATCGAACGCGCCGGGGACCACGGTGGCGAGCAGACCGTTGCCGGGAATGAGCTTCAGGCCTTCGGCGCGGTAGCGTTCCAGCGTGGCCGCGGCGGGCGTGGTGCCCTGCCCGCACAAGACCTCGACCTTGCCGGTGCGGGCCGAATAGAACACGGCCGGCACTTCGCCGGCCGGGCCGACCAGATGGGGTTCGACCACCTGCAGCACGAACGCCGAGGCGACGCAGGCATCGAACGCATTGCCGCCGCGCTCCAGCAGCGACATGCCGGCCGAGCTGGCCAGCCAATGGGTGGACGTCACGACACCGAAGGTGCCGAGGATTTCCGGGCGAGTCGTAAACATGGTGGGTCCTGGTGTTGGGGCGGTGTCAGCGCCGCCCGTGAAGAGGCCCGCATATGCGGGCCCCGAGGCATTACTTTTTCTGTACACCTTTTAGACGGATCAGACCGTCGGGGTACGGGACGAAGCCGTCCAACTTGGCCTGCACGCCGAACGTCCACGGCAGGTAGAACAGGTAAATGATCGGACGCTGGTCCTGCATCGCGGCCAGCACCTGGTCGTACATGGCGCGGCGCTTGGTCGTGTCGGCTTCGGCGCGGGCGTCGTTGAGCAGTTTGTCGACGGCGGGGTCGCAGAATTTGCCGTCGTTCAGGTTGCCCTTGCAGCTCAGGTACTGGTGGATGTTGCCGCTGGGATCGACACGGCCCGACCAGCCGCTCTGGCCGATCTGGAAGTCGCCGCGGGCCAGCGAGGATTGCAGCGAGGCGAACTCGACCGGACGCAGCGAGATATCGAAGCCGGCTTCGGCGCCCATGGCCTGCACCAGTTCGAAGACCTGCTGCATGGTGGTGTTGTTGCCGAAGGTGATTTCGACCTTCACGCGGTCGTAGCCGGCTTCCTTCAGCAGGGCCTGCGCCTTCTTGGGGTCGCGGCCCGGGCGGTCGAAGGACTTGTTATACGCAAAGCTGGCGGGCGGGAACGGCTGGTGGGCGGGCTGGAACATGCCTTCGCCGATCACCTGGTTCAGGACGTCGCGATCGATGGCCAGATCCAGCGCCTGCCGCACGCGCTTGTCCTTGGCAAGGGGATGATCGGCGCGCGCGCCGTTGGCGAGGTTCACGGAGATGGACTGGAAGCCCAGGCCCGTAACCGGCGCCAGACGCAGGCTGGCGTCATCCTTGACGGCCTTGGCGTCGCTGGGCGCCACGCGTTCGATGATGTCCAGGTCCCCGGCGCGCAGGTTGTTCAGGCGCACGGTGTTGTCCGGAATCGGCGTGTAGACGAGGCGGTCGAAGTGGTAATTGGCCGCATCCCAGTACTTGGGAAATTTCTCGAGCACGATGCGATCGTTCTGCACGCGCTCCTTGAATTGGTAGGGGCCCGAGCACACGGGCTTGCCGCCGGGGTCCTTGTCGAAGCTGGCAGGCGAAATCATCATGCCGGCGCGGTCGGACAGCTGCGACAGCAGCGAGGCGTCCGGCTCCGACAGGTTCAGCACCACGGTGTGCTCGTCGGGCGCGTCCACGCTGGCAACGGTGGCCAGCTCGCTCTTGCGGTTGCTGTCGGGCAGCGTGCGGGCGCGGTCAAGGTTGGCCTTGACGGCGGCGGCGTTGATGGGGGTGCCATCGTGGAACACGGCATCCGTGCGCAGCTTGAAGGTCAGCGTCTTGTTGTCCGGGCCGATGGTCCAGGATTGCGCGAGCTGCGGCACGATCTTCAGGTCTGGGGTGATGTCGACCAGCCTGTCGCACAACGAGGCGAACACGATGCGGCCGACAAAGGTGCGGGCGCGCGCCGGGTCCAGCACGTCCGGGTCGTCCTGCAGACCGATACGCAGCGTGGACTGGGCGTTCGCCAATCCGGTGGCCAGCATTCCCGCCATGGCCATGGCGAGGCAAAGTTTACGCATGAATGATCTCCGTCGGTTCCGTCAGGATCTGTCGTCTCGTGCGCGGAGGCACCGCCTGGCTGAGAGCAACAGACCCCGGGACGCGCCGCATCGCCGGGCCCATCCCCCTTGTGCGCACGCTGTTTGTTGTTGGATTCTGCGCCAGGCGCGCGGCGATTGTATAGACCGGCGGGTGACGCGCCGCCCACTATACGCCCGTGGCGGCCGCCTTGCGGACGAAAGGCTCAGGGCAGGCGGCAAGGGGCCGAGAAATCGGCCGACGCGGCGACCGTGTCGCGCAGCATGGCGACCAGCGGCCGGGCGTCGTCGCGCCGATACTGGAAGGCGTAGGGCAAGGCGGCCAGTTCGGGCTCGCCGTGCAGGACGCGCAGGCCGCCTTCGGCCTGGAGCTTTTCGGCCCAATGGCTGGGCAGCAACCCCACGCCCGTGCCCTCGATCAGCAGCCCGACGATGGCGCCCCAGTTGTTGCAGCACAGGCGCTCGCCCGCGGATTCGCGTCCGCCGAGCCAGTCGTCGATGATGCGCGTGGTGCCCGCGCCTTCGGGCAGCGTGACGAGCGGCAGCCGGGCCAGCAAGGCCATCGTCATGCCGGTGTCGGCCGGTTGCAGCACCGAGGGCGCGGCGACCCAGGAGAAGTGCGCCTCGCCGATGGGCGATGACGCAATGCCGGCGCGGGAAGACCGGCCGGCGATCACGGCAAAATCCAGCTCGCCGTCCGCGACGCGCTGTTCCAGCACCTGCCCGATGTCCACGTACGGCTCCAGCACCAGCTCCGGGTAGGCCGCGCGCACGGCGCGTATCAACCCCGGCAGCCAGGTCAGCGCCGTCAGCTCGCCGACGCCGAAGCGGCAACGGCCGCGCAGACCCGGCATTTCGGTCATGGAGGCGCGGATCTGGTCGGCCGTGGCAAGCAGCCCGCGCGCTTGCGGCAGCAGGCGCTGGCCTGCGTCGGTCAGCACGGCCTTGTGGCCGCTGCGGTCAAAGAGCGGCTGGCCCAGCCCCTCTTCCAGTTCCGTGATGCGCTTGGACAGCGAAGACACCGACAGATGCAGCCGCTCGGCCGCCACGGCAAAACTGGCGCAGGTGGCGGCCCAGTAGAAGGCCTCGAGCTGCTTGAGCGTCATGGCCGCTGGCTGACGCGGTAGGCGCAGCGCCGCGCGCCGGCCAGGATGTGTTCTTCGCGGTCGACCTGCACGCCCTCGCCCAGCACCTTGCGGAAGAGTTCCAGCTCGCTGCGGCAAAAGCCCATACAGGCCTTGGCCGCGAAACAGATGGGGCAGTGGTTCTCGATGAAGACGAAATCCGCGCCGTCTTCACGCAGTTCCGCCATGTAGCCCTCGGCGCTGCGCACGTCGACCAGGCGCGCAAGCCGTGTCTTCAAGTCCGGCGCGTCCTGCATCGCCTGCTGGTAGACATTCAGCATGGCGCCTTCGCGCACCTGCACCAGCTTGTCGATGCCGTCATCGCCGAACACCTGGCGCACGGCCGCGATCATCTGCACCGTCATCTCGGCGTGCGTGTCCGGGAAGCGCCCATGGCCGGCCTGGGTCAGGAACCAGATCTGGGTGGGCCGGCCGCGGCCCGCGCTTTGGCTTTCGAAGTCGACCAGCCCGTCGGCATGCAGGCGCGTCATCTGCTGGCGCACCGCCTCGGCCGTCACGTCCATGGCGCGCGCGATGACCGCGATGGATTGCGGTCCGCGCGTCTTCAGGGTCATGAGCACGCGGTCCGCAGGCTGGTGCGGTGTCGCGGCGGCCGGGTGGGACAAGCTGTCAGACATGAGAGGTATCGATGCTCCGGAAGAAGGTTCCTATGGTGCCACGGACGGCTCGCGGTGGTCAGCCAGCGCCGGGCTGGCTTGCCGCCACGGCGTCGGCGGGCTGGGCCTGCCATCCGCCCCCCAGCGCCTTGTATAACGCAATGAGGCGCGTGTAGGACTCGGCTTCGGCGACGGCCACGGCGTCCTGGGCGCGCAAAAGCGTACGCTGCGCGTCCAGCACGGTCAAATAAGGCGTGCTGCCTTCGCGGTAGCGCAGCCGGGCCAGTTCCGCGGCCCGTCCGCTGTGCGCGGCGGCCTGCGCCAGGCTGCCCAGGCGCTGCTGCGTCTGCCCGTACTCGGCCAGGGCCTCCTCCACCTCCTGCACCGCCCGCAGCACCGCCTGCTCGTAGCGCGCCGCCTCGCCTTCCAGACGCGCCTGGGCGCCGCGCTTGCGGGCCAGCGCCGTAGGCAGATGGAAGGCGGGCCAGCCCGCGTCGGCCGCCACGCTGAACCCGCGGCTGGCCGCCGAGCCGAAGTCCGCGCCGCGTAGCGCGACGAATCCCAGAAATCCGCCCAGGTCGATGCGCGGGTAGAGCTCGGCCGTGGCCACGCCCACGTCGGCATTCGCGGCCGCCAGGTTGCGTTCGGCGGCCAGCACGTCCGGACGCCGCGACAGCAAGGCGCCCACATCGCCGATGGGCAGCCGCGCCGTCAACGGCGCGAGCGGCGTCGCGGCATCCAGCGCACCCAGTTCCACCGGGCGCAGGGCCGCCAGCACCGCGATCCGGTACAGCGCCAGCCGGCGCGCGGTCTCCTGCACGGGGATGCTGGCCTGCACGGTCTCCAGCTCCGCCCGCGCGCTGGCCAGGTCGCCTTCGTCGCCGCGGCCAGCCGACACCATGGCCTGCGTCACGCGCAGGCTGTCCTCTTGGCTGGCGAGGTTGGCGCGCGCCACGGCCAGCCGCTGCTCGGCGCCGCGCAGCTCGAAATAGTTGCGCGCGACCTCGGCCGCGACCACGATGCGCGCCTGCGCCAGGTCGGCCGCCTGCGCCTCGCTGCGGGCCGCCGCGCCCTCGGCCGCGCGGCGCAGCCGGCCAAACAGATCCAGCTCCCAGGTCGCGTCGAAGCCCGCGCGATAGCTTTCGGCCAGATTGCGCTGGCCGGCGACGCCGGGGTTCGCCTGCGACAGGCTGCGCGCGTAACCGCCGCCCAGGGTCACGACGGGCAGCTTGTCCAGTTCCCTTTCGTCCAGCACCGCGCGCGATTCGGCAAGGCGCGCCTGGGCGATGCGGATATCCAGGTTGCGGGCGAGCGCCATGTCGATCAGCCGATCGAGCTGCGGGTCCTGCAATTGCTTCCACCAGTCGCGCTGGACCTGGTCGGTGGAAAAGAGCGCCTGCTCGGGGCTGGCCAGGACGACGGGCGCCGGGTTCGGCTGTTGGTAATCCGGCCCGACGGCGCAGCCGGCCAAGGCCAGGGCAGCCAGCAGCACGACGGCACTGCGGCTCAGCCGGGGATAGCGGTGCAGCTTATTCATGTTCGATTCCTCAATGCGAGGCCGCGGCGCGCGCGTCCTCGGCGTCAGCCTGCGCCAGTTCACGGGCACGCGGCGTGTCGTTGGCCGCCCGGTGATCGCGGGCAAACACGGTGTAGACGGTGGGCAGCACGAACAGCGTGAACAGCGTGCCGACCAGCAGGCCCACCACGATGACCAGCCCCAGGCTGTAGCGGCTGTGCGCGCCGGCGCCGGTGGCGAACAGCAGCGGGATCAGCCCCATGACCATGGCGGCGGTGGTCATCAGGATGGGACGCAGGCGGATGCGGGCGGCCTGCTCCATGGCCGCCCGCCGGTCCAGCCCATGGCTGACCTGCATTTCGTTGGCAAACTCCACCATCAGGATGCCGTGTTTGCTGATCAGCCCGATCAGCGTCACCAGCCCGATCTGCGTGTAGATGTTGACGGTGGCCATGCCCAGCGCCAGCGGAATCAGCGCGCCGCAGATCGACATGGGCACGCTCACCAGGATGATGAAGGGATCGCGCAGGCTTTCGTACTGCGCGGCCAGCACCAGGTAAATGACGATGATGGCGAAGATGAAGGTGATCATCAGCGCCGAGCCTTCCTGCGTGAACTGGCGCGCGTCGGACTGCCAGTCGTAGCTGAAGCCTGCCGGCAGCAATTGCGCCTCACGCGTCAGGAACCGCACCGCATCGCCCATGGTGACGCCCGGCATGGGAATGGCCTGGAACGTGGCGGCGTTCAACTGGTTGAACTGCGTGAGCTTGTTGGGCTCCACGCCCATCGACACCGACACCAGATTGGACAGCGGCACCTGCGCGCCCGAGGCGCTCTTCACGTGGTACTGCGCCAGCGCCTGCGGCGAGATGCGCTGCTCGCGCAGGCTTTGCGGAATGACGTCATACGAACGCCCGTCCATGCCGAAGCGGTTGACGTAGTTTTCGCCCACCAGCACCGCCAGCGTGTCGCCGATGGCTTTCATGGTGACGCCCAGGCTGTTCGCCTTGCTGCGGTCCACCTTCAACTGCACAACCGGATTGTTGTAGTCCAGGTCGCTGTCCACCACCATGAAAAGGCCGCTTTCGCGCGCGGCCTTCTTCAGGCTCTCCATGGCGTCATAGACCACGGCATAGTCCGACGCGCTCATCAGCACCATCTGCACGGGCAGCCCGCCGGTGGAGCCGGGCAAGGACGGCAGCTGGAACGCGAAGATGTTGCTGCCTTCCACGCCATTCGCCATCGCCTGCATGTCGGCCTGGATCTCGTCGGCCGAGCGCTTGCGGTCCTGCCAGTCCACGAAGTTCACGCCGCCGATGCTGTTGGACACGCCGTCGGAACCATTGATCAGCCAGCGTCCGTTCTGCTCGGGCAGCGTCTTCATGACGTCGTCCCACTTCTTGCCGAACTTCTCGACGTAGTCGATGTTGGCCTGCTGCGGCGACTTGATGGCGGTGAGCACCGTGGACTGGTCCTCGACCGGCGCCAGTTCCTGCTGCGCGGCGTTGTACAGGAAGGGCAGGCTGGCCAATACGGCCACGGCCAGCACGCCGGTGACCCAGCGATGATGCAGCGACACGTCCAGCACGCGGCCATAGGCATCGCCCAAGCGGCCGAAGAAGTGTTCCGCCTTGCGGGCCATCCAGCCGTCGGCCACCCGGCCGTTCAAGAGAAACGAACTCATCACCGGCGACAGCGTCAGCGCGATCACGCCCGACACCACCACCGCGCCGGCCAGCGTGAATGCGAACTCCTTGAAGAGCGAGCCGGTCAGTCCGCCCATCAGCCCGATCGGCGCATAGACCGCCGCCAGCGTGATAGTCATGGCGATCACCGGCCCCGCGACCTCGCGCGCGCCGATCAGCGCCGCTCGCACGGGCGACTTGCCCTCTTCAATATGGCGGTGCACGTTCTCGACCACGACGATGGCGTCGTCCACCACCAGGCCGATGGCCAGCACCATCGCCAGCAGCGTCAAGAGGTTCACGCTGAACCCGAACAGGGCCATGATGGCCGCGCCGCCCAGCATCGACAGCGGTATGGTCACCACCGGAATCAGCACAGCGCGCAGCGAGCCCAGGCACAGGAAGATCACCGCCACCACGATGACGATGGCCTCCAGCAGCGTCTGCGTCACGCCGTCGATGGACGCGCTGATGAAGCGGGCCAGCTCGAACGGCACCTGCACGCTGGTGCCGGGCGGCAGATTCTGCTTGATGTTGGGCAACAGCTCGTTCAGGCGCTTCACGATGACCAGCGGGTTGCCGACGGGCGTGGCGTTCAGGCCGAAGTACACGGCCGGTTCGCCGTCCATCAGACCGCTTGAATCCGTGGACGCCGCGCCCAGTTCCACCGTGGCCACGTCGCCCAGCCGGACAATGGCGCCGCCCTCCTGCTTGATGACGAGATCGCGGAATTCGGCCACATTGACGAGATCGGTGTTGACCTGGATGTTGGACACCACGTACAGGCCCTTTGCCTGTCCGGGCGCCGCCTGCACGTTGTTCTGGCGCAGCGCGTCGGCCAGCTCGCCGGCGGAAATGCCGCGCGCCGCCATGCGGTCCGGGTCCAGCCACACCCGCATCGCCAGCTTCTGGCCGCCGTACAGCTCGACGCTGGCCACGCCGTCGATGGACGAGAGCTGCGGCTGCACCACCCGCGACAGATAGTCGGTCAGCGCGGCCAGCGACAGGTTCGTGCTGGAAAAGCCCACGTAGGCCACGGCCGTCGCCTCGCCCGCGGACTTGACCAGGACCGGGTCGTAGACGTCCTGCGGCAGGCGGTACTTGACCTCGTTGACCTTGGCCATCACTTCGGTCATGGCCTTGTTGGAGTCGGCGTTCAGCTTCATCCGCACGGTGATCACGCTGCGGCCCTGCGTGGACGACGACGACAGGTAATCGATGCCTTCGACCGTGGCGACGGACTGCGTGATCGGCTGGGTCACGAAGCCCTGCATCAGGTCGGGCGAGGCGCCCGGGTACTGCGTGGTGATGGTGATGGTGGTGCTTTCGGTCAGCGGGTACTGCCGGACGGGCAGCCCGCTCAGCGCCTTGACGCCCAGCAGCAGGATGAGCGTGCTGACCACCAGCGCCAGCACGGGGCGGCGCACGAAAAGATCGGTGAACTTCATGGGAGCCTCCGTGCCTTACCGGGCTTGCGCCACGGTCTGCCCCGGCGCGGTCAGCGCCACGGTGTCGTCCGGCAGGATCTCGACGGCCGCGCCGTTATGCAGCCTCAGTTGGCCCGACGTGACGACCTGGTCGCCGGCCTTGAGCCCTTCGGTCACCACCACGCGGCCCCGCAGGCGTTCGCCCGTCTTCACATAGGCCTGGCGGACGGTGGGTGCCGCGCCGGCCGTGCCGGATTCCGGCGCGGCCACGACATAGACCGAATCGCCATAGGCGCTGTAGCTCACGGCCGTCTCCGGCACGGTGATGACGTTTGGGCGGTCGGGCAGGCTGATCCTGCCCTGCGCATACATGCCGGCGGACAGCGCGCCGTCCGGATTGGCCAGCAGCGCCTGCACGCGGACCGTGCGCGTGCCAGGGTCAACCTGCGGTTCCACGGTCGTGACCTTGCCCTGAAACGCACGGCCGGCGTGGGCGTCCACCGTCACCGACACCGGCTGGCCCACGCGCAGCGTGCCCAGCGCCTGTTCGGGCAGCGTGAGGTTGGCGTACACGGAGGACGCATCCGTCAGCGACACCAGCGGATCGCCGGCGCGGGCAAACTGGCCCAGGTTCACGCGGCGCACGCCCAGCACCCCATCGAATGGCGCCTTGATGCGCTTCTGGTCGATCAGCGCCTGCACGCGCCGCACGTCGGCGGCGGCCTGCTCATGGTCGGCCTGCGCCTGATCAAGCTGTTCGCGCGTTGCGGCCTGCAGCGGCACCAGCCGGCGCG
Source organism: Achromobacter sp. GQ309 (assembly GCF_059759315.1). NCBI lineage: Bacteria > Pseudomonadati > Pseudomonadota > Betaproteobacteria > Burkholderiales > Alcaligenaceae > Achromobacter > Achromobacter sp. GQ309. The sequence continues at coordinate 288,046 of NZ_JCAXDP010000003.1, read as the reverse complement.
TGCGGTCCAGCAAGGCCCGCGCGTTGCGCGCCTGCGCTTGCAGCCGCGCCAGCTCGCCCTGCTCGGGCGCGTCATTCAACTGCACGAGCAACTGCCCGGCCTTCACGGACTCGCCCGGCGTGAACAGGATCTGCGCGACACGACCGTCCACCTCGGCGGGCACCAACACCTGGCGCGTGGCTTCCAGCGAGCCGATGCCGGCCAGGACGACCGGAAAATCCGCCTGCACTGCGGCGGCCACGGCGACCTTGGCGGGCGGCATCGACCATCCGCCGCCCTGCGTTGCCGCTTTGGATTTCCAGTACATCGCCCCGCCGGCCACCGCCGCCACGGCCAGGGCGACAACCGCCCATGCTCCTGCCTTCGCCTTCATTTTTCGCTCACTTTTTATTTAAACAAGAATTTGCTTGGATAATCCACGAATCGGGGGGATTCGTCAAAGCAGCGAAAGCAATGAAGGGGATAGCGGCGGCCTATGGGCGAAAAAAAGGCCACGCGATGCGCGTGGCCTAAGGGGAAAAACGGAACGGGTGGATCAGCGCAATCGGCTCAACCGCGAACCATGTGCAGGTAATGACGATGCCGCTCGTATTGATCCAGGATGTCACCGATCACCGCGTCGCGGCTCCAACCCATGATGTCGTAGTCCTGGCCGCCTTCGCGCAGATGGACCTCGGCGCGGAAATACTTGCGCTCGTCTTCGTCGGCCGCCTCGTCTGGCGTCAGGCTGGGCCGCACGAAGGCCTGCGGCTGGACGGCGTAGGAAAAGTCCAGATGTTCGCCGTGCGAGACTTCCAGGATCGCGCCGCCGTCAACTTCGTCTTCGCGCACCTCAACCGCGTAGCCCTGCTTGCGCAATTCATCGGCCACGTCTTCCAGGGCCGGCCGCACCACGTCCGAGATGAAGCGCAGCACGTGGGCGCGGCGCGGCATCATGACCATGTTGCGCAGGCGGCGTTCCCAGGACTGGCCGCCGCGCGCCGGCCGGGAAAGCGTGAGCGACTGGTAGCGGATGCCCCGCTTGGTCGCGTCAAGCTTGAGCGCCTTGAACAGCCCCCATAGCGACAGCAGCAGGATGATCGAGAACGGCAGCGCGCTGGCGATGGTGGCGGTCTGCAGCGCGGTCAGGCCGTCGGCCAGCAGCAGCGCAATTGCCACCGCCCCCATGGACAGCGACCAGAAGATCCGCTGCCACACCGGCGTGCGGTCCGCGCCGCCCGAGGCCAGCAGGTCCACGACCAGCGCTCCGGAGTCGGCGGACGTGACGAAGAACACGGCCACCATTGCGATGGCAAAGACCGATATCACGCTGCTCCAGGGCAATAACTCAAGAAATGCGAAGAGCGCCAGCGAACTGTCCTTATCCACCGCCTGCGCCAGGCCCTGGTCGCCGCCAACCAGTATGTAATAGATGGCCGTGTCGCCAAACACCGTCATCCAGAACAGCGTGAAGCCGGCTGGGACCAGCAGCACGCCGCAGACGAACTCACGGATGGTGCGGCCGCGCGAGATGCGGGCGATGAACAGCCCCACGAAGGGCGACCACGCGATCCACCAGCCCCAATAGAACAGCGTCCAGCCGCCCAGCCAATCGGTCGGCTCGTAGGCGTACAGGTTGAAGGTCTTGTTGACGATGTCGGACAGGTAGGCGCCGGTGTTCTGCACAAAGGTCTGGAACAGGAACACCGTGGGGCCGGCAATCAGCACGAACAGCAGCAGGATCACGGCCAGCACCATGTTGGCTTCCGACAGGATGCGGATGCCCTTGTCCAGCCCGCTGGCCACCGACATCGTCGCCAGGCTGCAGGTGATGACGATCAGGATGATCTGCGGCACCACGCCGACCGGAATGCCGAACAGGTGATTCAGCCCGCTGTTCATCTGCGCCACGCCCAGGCCCAGCGACGTCGCGACGCCCAGCACGGTGCCAATGATGGCGAAGATGTCCACCGCATGGCCGATCGGGCCATGGATGCGGTTGCCAATCAGCGGATACAGCGCGGACCGCAGGGTCAGCGGCAGTCCGTGACGGAAACTGAAGAATGCGAGCGTTAACGCCACCGCCGCGTAGATCGCCCAGGCGTGCAGGCCCCAATGGAAGAAGGTGATCTTCATGGACTCGCGCGCCGCCTCGACCGTGCCGCCCTCGCCCACCGGTGGCGACACGAAGTGCATGACGGGCTCGGCCACGCCGAAGAACATCAGCCCGATGCCCATGCCGGCGGAGAACAGCATGGCGAACCAGGTGAAATTTCGGTAATCGGGCTCGCTGTGGTCCGGGCCCAGCTTGATGTCGCCGTACCGGCTGATGGCCAGGAACGCGACCGAGAGCAGAATGATCGCGACGACCAGGATGTAGAACCAGCTGGCGTTGCTGATGATCCAGGCCTGCATCGCGCCGAAGAGGTCCTGCGCCGCCTTGGGCGCAATGATGGCGAAGGCGACGAGCAGCACGGTGAATAGGGCTGCGGAAAAGAAGACGGGCCGATGGATGGTTGTGCCGGGTCGGGATTCCGAAGTCATGGATGCACTCCTTGCGCCCGAGGGTCGCGGAACATGGCGCTGGCCCCCTCAGCACGACCGGTGCACCGCCGGTATTACTATCACGGGCGCACCCAAGCTGACAATCACCTGAGTCAGGAATCGGAAGTTTTCAGATCGGCGCCGCGGTCTTATTCGGGCTTTGCGTCGCCGAAGACCACGCGGCGGAAGAACCCGGCCAGCACGGCCTCGGTCATCTCGGGCGTGACGGCCTGGGGATCGAAGGCATAGCTGAACTGCATGCCGTCGGACAGAGCCAGGAGGCCCAGCGCAAGCTGCTCGGCCGGCAGCGGCAGCGGTGTGCCGACGAGAGCCGAAAACTGGCGGATGTATTCGGTGGTGGCGGCGCGCAGTTCGCGCAGACAGGCGATGAACCCCACGCGGAAGTCCGGATCGCGCGCGGCCTGCAGCTTGCCTTCCATCCACAGCAGGAAACAGTCGTTTTCGCGATAGTGCGTGCTGTAGTAATCGAGCACGCGCGCTTCCATCTGTTGCCGGGTCTCGCCGGCTTCGAAGATGGCGCGCATGTCGGCCATGACGTTTTCATGGTCGCGCTTGAGCAGTTGCAGAAACAGTTCGGACTTGCTGCCGAAGTTGCTGTAGAACGCCCCGCGCGTATAGCCCGCCTGCTCGGCGATGTCTTCGACGCTGGCCGCCACGAAACCCTTGGACAGAAAAATCGACTGGGCAGCGTCGAGCAGGCGCTGACGCGTCTGGTCACGGCTCTGCTCTCGGGTTAGGCGGACTTTTGACATGGGCGGAGTTTAGCATCGGCGACGGTTTCAGATTCAACATTGAATCCGGATACATGACTGTATTAGAATCCAGTCCGTATCGAGTCCGACTCGCCCTTTTCCTGCCCTTTTCCGCGCCGCGAGGTGTTTCGTGAATTGTCTTGGCCCGGCCGTGCGTTCCACCGCGCGCCACGCCGCTGCGGATGCAGCGCCGCTACCTCCCGTTTCCCTGCCCCACCGCCTGACACGCCTGATGGCAATGTCTGCCGTGCTTGCCCTGGCTGCCGCCGTGGCCGGCTGCGGCCGCGAGGAGGCGCCCGCCCCGGCGCCGCGTCCCGTGGTCGCCATGCCCGCGCAGGCGGACGAAGCCCTGCCCGCCTGGACATTGCCCGGCGAAGTCCAGGCCCGCTACAGCACGCCGCTGTCGTTCCGCGTGGGCGGCAAGATCATCGAACGCAAGGTGCGGCTGGGCGACACCGTCGCGCCCGGCCAGGTCCTCGCCAAGCTGGATCCGGCCGACGCGGCCAAGAACGCCGCGGCGGCGCGCGCGTCGCTGTCCGCGGCGCAGCACCAGCTGGACTACGCGCGGCAGCAGTTGGACCGCGACCGCGCCCAGGCACGTGAAAACCTGATTGCCGCGACGCAGCTTGAACAAACCCGCAACGCCTATGCCTCCGCGCTTGCGCAGCGGGACCAGGCCGCGCAGCAGGCGGCGCTGGCGGCCGACCAGCTCAACTACACCACCCTCACGGCCGACCACGCTGGCGTGATCACGGCAGAACAGGCCGACACCGGACAGAACGTGGCGGCGGGCACCCCGGTCTACCAACTGGCCTGGTCGGGCGACATCGACGCACTGTGCGACGTGCCCGAAAGCGTGCTGGCGGGATTGGCGATCGGCCAACGCGCCAGCGTCACGCTGGGTCCGTTGCCCGGCCAGACCTTCACGGCAGTGCTGCGCGAGATTGCGCCGGCCGCCGATCCGCAAAGCCGCACCTACCGCGCCAAGCTCACGCTGGAATCGCCCTCGCCCGACGTCCGGCTGGGCATGACGGCCAACATCAGCTTCGACAACCGCTCGGCCAACGGGCAGACCACCTTTACCGTGCCGGCCACCGCCCTGTTCCATGAAGGCCGGGAGCCCGCGGTGTGGATCGTCAAGCCCGATGCCGACACGCTGGAACTGCGTCGCGTGCAGGTGCTTCGATACGACGCGCGCACCGTCACGCTGTCGCAAGGCCTGCAGGCCGGCGAGCGCGTGGTGTGGCAAGGCGTGCATACGGTGTCGGCGGGCGAGAAGGTGCGCCCGGTGCCGCCGCTGCATCCCGAGGACTTCGCGTCATGAGCGCCCCCGGCCAGGAAGGGGGCAAGCAAGCCGGCCAGGACGCCCACCGCCACGAGGAAGGCCGGTTCAACCTGTCGGCCTGGGCGCTGCGGCATCAGCCGCTGGTGATCTTCATCATCACGCTCGTCACGCTGTTCGGCGTGCTGTCGTATTCGCGGCTGGCGCAGTCCGAAGACCCGCCCTTCACCTTCCGTGTCATGGTGATCCAGACCCTGTGGCCGGGCGCCACCGCGCAGCAGGTGCAGGAGCAGGTCACCGACCGCATCGCCAAGAAACTCCAGGAAACCGCCAATACGGACTTCCTGCGCAGCTACTCGCGGCCCGGCGAATCGCTGATCTTCTACACGATGAAGGACTCGGCCCCCGCCAACACGGTGGCGGACCAGTGGTACCAGGTGCGCAAGAAGGTGGGCGACATGCGGGCCACGCTGCCGCAAGGCGTGCAGGGGCCGTTCTTCAATGACGAGTTCGGCGACGTCTACACCAACATCTATACCTTGCAGGGCGACGGCTTTTCGCCGGCGCAGCTGCACGACTATGCGGACAAGCTGCGCACAGTGCTGCTGCGCGTGCCCGGCGTGGCCAAGGTGGATTACTTCGGGGATCAGCCCGAACACATCTACATCGAGATCACGAACACGCAGCTCACCCGGCTGGGCGTGTCGCCGCAACAGATCGCGCAGGCCATCAACAGCCAGAACGCCGTGCAGGGCGCGGGCACGCTGACCACGGCCGACGACCGCATCTTCGTGCGGCCTTCTGGGCAGTTTCCCAACAGCCGGGCGCTGGCGGACACGCTGATCCGCGTGAACGACAAGTCGATCCGGCTGGGCGACATCGCCACCATTCATCGCGGCTATGACGATCCGCCCGCGCAGCAGATGCGGTTCAGCGGAGAAACGGTGCTGGGCATCGGCATCACCATGCAGCCGAATCAGGACGTGGTGCGCCTGGGCAAGTCGCTGGACGCGAAGTTCAAGGAAATGCAGGCCCAACTGCCTGCGGGCCTCACGTTGAAGGAAGTCTCCAGCATGCCCACGGCGGTGTCGCATTCGGTTGACGAATTCCTGCGCTCCGTCGCGGAAGCCGTGGCGATCGTGCTGGCCGTGAGCCTGGTGTCGCTGGGCTTGCGCACGGGCATGGTGGTGGTGATTTCCATCCCCGTGGTGCTGGCCATCACGGCGCTGTTCATGGAGATGTTCGGCATCGGCCTGCACAAGGTGTCGCTGGGCACGCTGGTGCTGGCGCTGGGCCTGCTCGTGGACGACGCCATCATTGCGGTCGAGATGATGTCGGTGAAGCTGGAACAAGGCTGGAACCGCACACGCGCCGCCGCGTTCGCCTACACCAGCACCGCGTTTCCGATGCTGACCGGCACGCTGGTCACCGTGGCGGGCTTTCTGCCGATTGCGCTGGCCAAGTCCGCCACGGGCGAATACACGCGCTCGATCTTCCAGGTGTCCGCCATTGCGCTGATCACCTCGTGGTTCGCGGCCGTGGTGCTGATTCCGTTGCTGGGCTACCGCCTCTTGCCCGAGCGCAAGCGCGAGGCGCATCTGCCGCACGACCACGAACACGACATCTACAACACACGCTTCTACCAGCGCCTGCGCGGCTGGGTGGCGTGGTGCGTGGACCGCCGCTTTCTGGTGCTGACCGGCACGGTAATTGTTTTTGCCGTGGCCATGGCGGGCTTCAAGTTCGTGCCGCAGCAGTTCTTTCCGAGCTCGGACCGCAGCGAGCTGCTGGTCGACGTGCGGCTGCAGGAAGGCGCGTCGTTTGCGGCGACGCTGCGCCAGGTCGAGCGTCTGGAAAAGGCGATCGAGGGCCGGCCCGAAATCGCGCATTCGGTCAGCTTTGTGGGCACGGGCGCCCCGCGCTTCTACCTGCCGCTGGACCAGCAGTTGGCGACGCCCAACTTCGCCCAGCTCGTCATCACGACACATTCGGTGGAAGATCGCGAAAAGCTTGCGCAGTGGATGGAGCCGATGCTGCGCAGCGACTTCCCCGCCATCCGCAGCCGCCTGTCGCGGCTGGAGAACGGACCGCCGGTCGGCTATCAGGTGCAGTTCCGCGTCAGCGGCGACAAGATCCCGGACGTGCGAGCGGTGGCCGAGAAGGTGGCCGCCGAAGTCCGCGCCGACACACGTTCGGCCAACGTGCAGTTCGACTGGGACGAGCCTTCCGAGCGCTCGGTCCGCTTCGAAGTCGACCAGCAGAAGGCGCGCGAACTGGGCATCAGCTCCAGCGACATCTCGGACTTCCTGGCGATGACGCTGTCGGGCTACACCGTGACGCAGTACCGCGAACGCGACAAGCTCATCAACGTCAGCCTGCGCGCCCCGCGCGAAGAGCGCGTCGACCCCGCCCGCCTTGCCACGCTGGCAATGCCCACGGCGAACGGTCCCGTGCCGCTGGGCAGCATCGGCCAGGTGAAGTACGACCTGGAGTACGGCGTCATCTGGGAACGCGACCGCCAACCCACGATCACCGTCCAGGCCGACGTGATCGGCGGCGCGCAAGGCATCGACGTCACGCGCGCCATCGACAAGAAGCTGGACACGCTGCGCGCCGAGCTGCCGGTCGGTTTCCGCATCGAAGTCGGCGGCCCGGTGGAGGAAAGCGCCAAGGGCCAGACGTCCATCAACGCGCAGATGCCGCTGATGGCGGTGGCCGTGCTGACGCTGCTGATGGTGCAGCTGCAAAGCTTCGCCCGCGTGCTGATGGTGGTGCTGACCGCGCCGCTGGGGCTGATCGGCGTGGTGGCCGCCCTGCTGCTGTTCGGCAAGCCCTTCGGCTTTGTCGCGATGCTGGGCGTGATTGCCATGTTCGGCATCATCATGCGCAACTCGGTCATCCTGGTGGATCAGATCGATCAGGACATCAGCGCGGGCCACAAACGTGTGGACGCCATCGTGGGCGCCACGGTCCGGCGCTTCCGGCCGATCACGCTGACGGCGGCCGCCGCCGTGCTGGCGCTGATTCCGCTGTTGCGCAGCAACTTCTTCGGCCCCATGGCGACGGCCCTGATGGGCGGCATCACCAGCGCCACGGTGCTGACGCTGTTCTTCCTGCCGGCCCTGTATGCCGCGTGGTTCCGCGTGAAGCACGACGAGCGCGACGAACCTGAAGGCGTGCCGCCCGGCGCCAACGCGGGCGACACGGTGGAACGAGGAGCCTGACGATGCAACATTCCATCCCTTCCGTCTGCCTGCGATTTGCCGCGCTGCCGCTGGTGCTGGCGCTGGGCGCCTGCGCTTTTGCGCCGGACAGCAGGCCGCCCGCGATGGCCGAACCCGCGCAATACGGGGTCGAGGCCGCCCCTGCCGCCGGCGCCGCCGCGCAGGGCGTGGCACAGCGCTTCGAACGCGGCGCGCACCCGGTCCCGCAATGGTGGACGCGTTACCAGTCCGACGCGCTGAATGCGCTGGTCGAAGAAGGCCTGGCCAACAGCCCCGACCTGGCCGCCGCCGAACGCAATCTGGCCGGTGCGCGCGAGCAATTGCGCGGACAGGTCAATTCGTCGCTGCTGCCCACGGTGGACGCGGGCGTCAGCGCCACGCGCAACCGCGCGCTGACGATGCCCAACCTGCCGCAGCCCACTGCGCTCTTCAATGTCTTCACAGGTCAGGTGCAGGCCAGCTACAACCTGGACCTCTTTGGCGCGGCGCGCTTTGCCAACACGTCGCTCGCCGCGCAGGTGGAACAGCAGGCCTATCAGCTGGAAGCCGCGCGGCGTTCGCTGGCGGCCAACATCGTCACGGGTGCGATCACCTCGGCCTCGCTGGCCGAACAGGTGGCGCTGACGGAAAAGCAGGTGGTGCTGTTGCGGCAGGTCGCGCGCGATACGCAGCGCCGGTACGAACTGGGCGCGGCGTCGCAGAACGACGCGCTGGACGCGGATCAGGATGCCGCCACGCTGGAGGCATCGCTGCCCGGCCTGCGCGCGCGGTGGCATGCGACGCGTCACGCGCTGGCCGTGCTGCTGGGCCGCAGCCCCGATCAGGCGCCGCCGGATCTGGCCTTCAGCACGATCGCCGTGCCCGATACGGTGCCGGTAGTGGTGCCGTCGGAACTCCTGGCTTCCCGCCCGGACGTGCTGGTTGCCGAGGCGGCGCTGGTGGCGGCCGCCGCCGACGTGGGCCTGGCGACCGCGCAGCTCTTTCCGAGCCTGTCGCTGACGGCTTCCATGGGCAAGGGCGGGTTTGCGTGGGCGGATGCCTTGTCGGGCGCCGGCTCCATCTGGGCCATCGGCGCGTCGCTGACGCAGCCGATCTTCCACGGCGGGCAGTTGCTTGCCGAGCGCAGCGCCGCCAAGGCGCGTTATGAGGCTGCCGTGTTGCAGTACAAGCAAACCGTGCTGACCGCGTTCCGCGACGTGGCCGACACGCTGTCACGGCTGGATGCCGGCGGGCAGGCGCTGGCATCAGCCGAAGCCTCGCGGCGCTCGGCGGAGCTGTCCTATCAGAACACGGCCAAGCGCGTTCGGCTGGGTGCGCTGGCGCCTTACACCCAGTACGCGTCCGAACAGCATTACGTGGCGGCGCGCCTGCGAGAACTGGAATACGCCAACGCCCGCATGACGGAAACGGCGGCGTTGTTTCAGGCGATGGGCTCGCCGGCGAGCGCCGCGCCGCAGCAGTAGCGGTCGCGGTCGGTAGAAGTAGCAGTAGCAGTCGATAGAAGTAGCGGTAGCGGTACGCCACGGCCTTTTCGGCGTGGCGGTCTTCCGGGCGCCCCCGTTGCCCGGTCACGCCCGCCTGCCCGGCGCGCCGGATCCCGCTGCCTGTCAGCCCTTCTTGAACAGGCGCTTGACGAGGCTGACCACGCCCAGCACCACCGCGCCGGCGACGATGCCGAACAAGGCATTGAGCAGCGTGGACACCAGCGCGTGAACGACGCCGCCCCCGCCAACCGCCGCAGCGGCGTGTTCGACGGCCGCATGCACCGGCGGGATGCCGTGGGTCAGGATGGCGCCGCCGACCATGAACATCGCGGCCGTGCCCACCACCGACAACGTCTTCATCAGATAAGGCGCCGCGGCCACGATGCGCTCGCCCATCCAGGCCAGCGCGCGCGACGATTTCTGGCGGAGGTACAGGCCCAGGTCATCCAGCTTGACGATGCCGGCAACCAGGCCGTACACGCCCACCGTCATCCCGATGGCAATGATCGACAGCACCGCGACCTGCCGCGTGAAGTCGGCGCCGGCCACGGCACCCAGGCTGATAACGATGATTTCCGCCGACAGGATGAAGTCGGTGCGCACCGCGCCTTTGATCTTGGTCTTTTCGAACGCCACCATGTCGACGGACTGGTTCTGCAGCGCCTCGGCGCGCGCAGCGTGGTGGCCTTCGGGGGATTCGCCGTGAGACAGGTACTTGTGCGCCAGTTTCTCGACGCCCTCGTAGCAGAGGAACGCGCCGCCCAGCATCAGGAGCGGCGTGATGGCCCAAGGCGCGAACGCGCTGATGAGCAGCGCCGCGGGCACCAGGATCAGCTTGTTGATGAAGGAGCCCTTGGCCACCGCCCAGACCACGGGAAGCTCGCGGTTGACCGGCACGCCGCTGACCTGCTGGGCATTGAGCGCCAGGTCGTCGCCCAGCACGCCTGCCGTCTTCTTTGCCGCCACCTTCGTCATGACGGAAACGTCATCCAGGATGGTGGCGATATCGTCGAACAACGCGAAGAAACTGCTTCCGGCCATCAAGAACCCCTGTCGCCCTGTAAGGTGTTCCGAGTGTACAGGCGGCGGTCGCCGGTTTCATGCAACGGAGATGGCGCTTTTCATTCCTTTTGTGTCCGGCCCGGGCCGGTTTGCTACATCGCCTCGATGCGCGGGTAAAGATCGCGGTTTTCGCGCTGCATGCGCTCGTGGACGCGGCGCAGCACGGTGTTGGCGTCGTCCCGGAAACCGCGCTCGTCCAGTTCCAGGTTGCGCGCGTTGTTCCAGCGCTTGGCAAAGCCTTCATAGGCGGCGGCGATGGCGTCCATCTCTTCCTGGAATTCCCGCCCCTTGCGCGCCAGTTCGGCGTCGGCGCTGCGCGCCACGGCCGGGTACAGCGCCCGGTCCTCGACCGCCAGATGCAGCTTGATGGTGGCGCTCATGGCCACGATGCCCTGGGCGATTTCGGCCGCGTTGCGGGCCACGCCCGCCAGGGCCAGCCTGCGCAGCGTCGCGATCCCTTCCAGGATATCCACGTGCTGCTGCTTGAATTTGTCGATGTTCATACAAACCTTCCCTGCTGATGCCGCGGGGCCGGCGGGCCCCGCCCTTCCTTGCCGCGCCCGTCAGGCCGGCGCGCGCGCGCCTGCGTTTTCAAAGAGGATGTTGTTCTCCAGGTGGATGTGCGCCATCAGGTCTTCCTTGAACTGCCGGATGCCCAGGTACAGCGCGCGCCAGGTATTGCAGGCGGCGCGCGGCAGCGTCACGTTGTTTGTCAGCGCCATCAGGCGTTCGAGCGCGACGCCGTGGTCGTCGTGTTCCATGCGCATCACCATGATCGGCATGGTCGCCATGGCGCCGTGACCGCGGGCCAGCATGGGGAATAGCACCTGTTCCTCTTTCTGCATGTGGCTTTCCAGTTCCTGCTGCATGGTGCGCAGGTGGTCGGCCAGGCCGGCCGGGCAGTCCGGGCTGTCGGCATGCACCTGTTCAACCTTCAGGGCCAGGCGGATGAGTTCCGGAAATTGCTGGCGATGCACCTCGTGGTAGCGCGCCAGGATGTGGTCGACCAGTTCTGCCGGCGAAGCCAGCCCCCAGTCGGTTTCGTGTTGCGGATTCTGCGCCAGGGCCTCCAGACGGGCCTCGATCTGCGCTGGGTCCAGCGAACGCTGGGCCGCCGCCTCGGCCAGGCTCTTCTTGCCGCCACAGCAGAAGTCCAGATCGAACTCGTGAAACACCTGCGTGGCGCCGGGAATGCTGCGGGCCAACTGGCCCAGGGATTGCTCAACCATGCTCATCGCGTCTCTCCAAAGATCATTGCGGTGCTTCTCTACTTGCGAAATCCGTGCCAGGAAAAACTTGCGATTTATCAACCACCTGCGATTTAAAGGGTAGATATCACCCTTCAACAGGAGGGTTCTATTCACCTTGCAACGGTAGAATTCACCCCATGCAAAATCTCCTGCTCGCGGACCTGGTCGCCGACCTGCCGCCCGCCATCCGGCTTCAGCGACTGGTCTCCAGCCTTCGCACCCATTTCCGTTGCGGCGCGGTCGCGCTCTTGCAGCTTGAAGAGGACCATCTGCGCCCCATCGCGGTGGACGGCCTGACCCAGGACGCGCTGGGCCGCCGCTTCGCCGTGCAGCAGCATCCGCGGCTGGCGGCCATCCTGGGACGGCGCGGCGTCACCTGCTTTCACCACGACAGCACGTTGCCGGATCCCTACGATGGACTCATCAATGGCATGGCGGGCGAACCGCTGCCGGTGCACGACTGCATGGGCACCAGCCTGCACATCGAGGGCAAGACCTGGGGCGTGCTGACGCTGGACGCGCTGGAGGTCGGCACGTTCGACATGGAGGCGCAGGCCGACCTGCGCGATTACATCGTGCTGCTCGAAGCGGCGCTCCGCACCACGCGCCTTGAAGCCGAGATCCGTGCCCTGCGCGTGGCGCGCGGGCAGGCGCCGGCGGACAGCGCCGCTCCGGCCAGCAGCGACATCCTGGGCCAAAGCGAATCCATCGGCCGGCTGCTGCACGAGATCGAAGTCGTGGCCGATTCAGAGCTGCCCATCCTGCTGCTGGGCGAGACTGGCGTGGGCAAGGAGCTGTTCGCGCATCGCGTGCACGGGTTGTCGCGCCGCCGCGACCGGCCGCTGGTGCATGTGAACTGCGCCGCGCTGCCCGAATCGCTGGCCGAAAGCGAGCTGTTTGGCCACGCCAAGGGCGCATTCTCCGGCGCCGTCGCTGACCGCCCCGGCCGCTTCGAAGCCGCCAATGGCGGCACCCTGTTCCTGGACGAAGTCGGCGAACTGCCGCTGCTGGTGCAGGCCAAGCTGCTGCGCACCCTGCAGAACGGCGAGATCCAGCGGCTGGGCGACGACCGCCCGCGCACCGTGGACGTGCGTATCGTGGCGGCCACCAACCGCAGCCTGCGCGACCTGGTGCGCGCGGGCGACTTCCGCGCCGACCTCTATCATCGGCTGTCGGTCTATCCCATTCCCATCCCGCCCCTGCGCGACCGCGGCAACGACATCCTGCTGCTGGCCGGACGCTATCTGGAACTGAACCGCGCGCGGCTCGGTCTGCGCAGCCTGCGGCTATCGCCCGAGGCCGAGGAAATGATGCGGCGCTACCGCTGGCCGGGCAACGTGCGCGAACTGGAACACGTCATCAGCCGCGCCGCCATCAAGGCCGTCAGCCACGGCGCCAGCCGCAACGAAATTGTCACGCTGGGGGCCAAGCTGCTGGATTTGTCCGATGGCGACATGCCCGCGTCGCTGGAGGATGATGCGGCCGAGGCGCCCGATGCAAGCGCACCCTTGCAATCGCTGCGGGACGCGGTGGACGCCTGCCAGCGTCAGGTCATCCGGCGCGCGCTGGATGTCAATCAGGGCAACTGGGCGGTGGCGGCGCGGGCGCTGGATGTGGATCCGAGCAACCTGCATAAGTTGGCAAGACGGCTGGGACTGAAAGCCTGAGGCGGTTCACCGGAATGTTGTGCTGCAGCCGGTATGCCGATCAGAAATTCGTGAAACCAGCGCTACCCAAAATGAAATGGGCCGCCTCGCGTAACGCGGGCGGCCCGGTCTGGCTATTGCGCCGATCATGGGCAACGATTCGCGCTGCCCGGCGGCGCGCATCGCGCCGTCAATCTACCCGGGAATGCGCATCCACCATCAGGCGGCCGTGCGTGATCGCGGCATCGACCGCCATGCCGGGCGTGGCGACGAACCCGCCGGACACGAAAAGCGGCACGGGATGCAGCTCGCCGAGCCGGTCCCGATCACCCGCCAATTCCACGGCCACGGTTGCGGTAAAGGCCGGACGGCGCGCATTGCCGACCGGAACCCGGGACACGCTCGCCGTCAGCCGATAACCCTTGTAGACCATATTGTTATGAAACATGGGACCTCCAATATCTGACCGAAAGGCCTCGCGGCCACCGGTCACAATGCGCGGATCTGCGTTGCGTGCGGACCCTTGGCGCCTTGCGCGGTCACGTAGCTGACGCGCTGATTCTCAACGAGCACCTTGTGACCGTCACTGACGATCTCCGAGAAGTGCGCAAACAGATCCTTGCCGCCGTCCTCGGGCATGATGAAGCCAAAACCCTTGGCATCGTTGAACCACTTCACAATTCCGGTTTCCATTGACGCTTTCCTTTAAATGCGGGCAAACCCGCGAAATGAGGCCAGTCAAGGAAAGGATCGCGAACAATTAGGCGCCCCGCGGAGGGTGCAAGACCGGACGAAAATCACGATGCTCGAAAAGACTCCAGGTCACTATGGGCGGCGTGCGGGGGGAAGTCAACGCGCTTTGTGCTTAATGAGTAACCAATCCACTCAGCGCGCAAGCCGGCTGACAAAAGCGCGTATGCTGGCCGCTTGGTGCTTGAACGCGCGTCGCCTCGCCGTATCGCCATATGAGGAACAACTCGTGGTCATTCAGCGCCAACCCCGGCCGCCAGCCCCCCGCCCCGTCGATCTTCCCGCGATAACGGCGGGCGCTGCGTGAGCGTTTTCAGCAGATCCATCGCCCGATTCGCCAATGCGTGCATCAAGCGCCTTCCTTCGAAGCCACGGCCGCCCGGAGGCCATGGCGACATCCGGCGCGATCCCCGGAGCACCCCGGGTTGCGACCCCGGGTGCGATCCCTATCCCATTCACGCCGCCATTTCGTCGCCATGGCGCATTTACCGCATTTATGCCCGCCCCGGCCATCTGCTACTGCGCAACGAGCAAGGCCACATCCTGAATTTGGGCGTTATGAAAGGCGCTGAACCCAATCTGCGTTACCGGCTGTTCGCGCGCGACCTGCAGGGCCGGGGATTCGCCACGCGAACGCAATTGCTGGACGACATTGCGCGGCGTATCGAAGCGGGCGAAGTCAACCAGGAGTTGCGGACCCTGCCCGCATGGGACAGGCCGCTTGGCGCGGATCTGGACCGCGGCACGCACACGGACGTGTCGACGAAGCTGTCACGATAGCGCGGGCCCGGCACAGCGCCCCTGGGTCCGGCCGCGGCCTGCGCCTCCGGTCCGCGGCAAGCGATGCCATCGGATATCCTCCCCGCTCGATCAATTCTGGACCGGCCGATGAAAACCGCCACCGAGATTCTTGACGCCTATGAGCGCCTGGGCTGGAAGAACAACGACCCCATGGCGCAAATGCTGCAATTGCGGCGGGATGCGCCCGCCGCGTTGGCCGATCTGGTCCTGCAGGCACTGGACAGGCCGATCAAGCACGCCACCGTCATTGACGCCGCGCTCGACCTGATGGACGACGCGGCCTACGTGGCCACGGTTGGCGAAGTCTGGCGGCGCGGCGCCGATTCCGAACTGGCGCGCGCGGTCCTGGATTCCGCAGCGGTCCAGCACCCTGAAGCCTTTGCCCGAGACTGGGAGCGGCTGCTGACCGCCGTGCAGGACGACGACGGCGGTCCGGAATACGCGGCCGATCTCGCATGGCGCGCCCTGGACGACGCCACGCTGCTCGACTGGCTGCACCGGCTGGACGACGACCTCGCCGAAGGCAGTCCAGGACGCGCGCGCGCCGTCGCGTTGCTGCGGTCGCGCCGGCCGCAGACGGTATACGCGGCCTGGCGTCGCCTGTTTCCCGAGGCCGACGCCCCCGATGCCGCATCGTGGTTGCAGCAAGCGGGCTATGCGGAACACGGAGGGGGCTTGCGCGCGTTGCACGGCGAACAGCCGCTGCACATCGGTTTTAGCGCTGCGCAAAGAAAATCCATGCTGGCGCAACAGCCGGCATGGCGGCGCGAGATGCAGCGCGCGCATCCCACCTGGAACCCCGAATCAACGGACCGCGCGCAAGCGCGCATGGGCGGCACGTCGGCAAACCGCTGCGGCCTGTGCCACGGCCCCTTGCACCGGCTGCTGGCGATTCAGGATGCCGCCGCAGCAGGCATCGATAATCACAGCGCCATCGAATTCGCGACCTGCCTGTCGTGCCAGGGTTGGGAAACCGACGGCGCCCTTTTCTTTCGCCACGCCGAGGACGGCGCGCCGCTTATGCACCCCAGCCAGCAGCGCGACGCCCCCTTGAAGCCGGACTTCGTCGCGATTCCGCTGCTGGAAGCCGGCGTGACGCTGTTCAAGGCGCCGGCGCGCTGGCATTGGCAGGACTGGGGCGAGTCCAATGGCCGCCAGAACCTCAGCCGGGTCGGCGGCGCACCGAGCTGGGTGCAATCCGCCGACTACCCGGCGTGTCCCGACTGCGGCGAGGACATGCCTCTGGCCATGCAGTTGGACTCCGGCCTGCCGCAAGAGGACGGTGGTGAATGGCTGTGGGGCAGCGGCGGCTGCAACTACACCTTCTGGTGCGCCGCCTGCCGCGTCAGCGGGCACCTCTGGCAGTGCACCTGACGCGCGCTCGGCAACTGCATTCCGCATTAGGGCCGTCAGCCCTTGGGCATTTCGCGCTTCAAGCAGGCATTGACCACATCGGTCACGCCCTTGCTCAGCCTTTCGCTGTCCGGCGTGGCGCTCTTGGTCGCCAGCAGCTGATCCAACTGCTTGAATTCCTCGTAGGGCACGGACTTCTGCAAGCCGTCGACCATGCAATTGCAATAACTGGCGGCCTTCGCGTCGACTTCCGGCGACGCCTGGACCCTGGATTTAAAACCGGCGACGCACGAGCTGTAGGTCTCGCGCTGGACCTCGGGCGGATAGGCGTCTTTCTTGCCGCACGCGGCAAGCGCCGCCAGCGACAGCAGCCCCACGCCCGCCGCAACCCGCAATGACGTTCCAGCCATGAACCCCGCTCCTGATGATTTGAAAGCGGACCATTGTGGCACAGCCGAAAACCGCCGTTGCGCCAGTCGCCGTGCTCAGGCCATGCCCGCTGCGCAATCCAGAATGGCGCGCCGGAATTCATGCATCAGCGGCGACCAGGCGGTCCCCTGCCGGGAAATCAGCGCAATGGCGCGCGGCAGCGGCCGGCCAAGCGCCACCGGTAGCGCGACGACGTCCGCCCCAGTCTCAAGCGCGCTTTGCGGCAGCAGCGCCAGCAGATCCGTCTGCGCCAGCAGCTCGAGCGTGCCCTTGGAAAAGTGCTCGACCTCCAGCGCCGCGGCGGGCAACGGCAGGCTGCTTTCCGCGTACCGCGAATCCAGGGCCTTGCGGGCAATCGAGGAAGGCTTGGGCAGAATCCACCGCAGGTCCGCCAGATCGCGCAATGCCAGTTTGCGGCGCGTGGCCAGCGGATGGTGGCGGCTGGCCGCCACGCAAAGGCGGTCTTCCATGATCGGTTCATGGTGCAGGGTCGAAGGCACGTCCGCATAGATGGGCGTCACGGCCAGGTCCAGCTTGCCGCTGGCGACCTGCTCGTTCAGGTCATCCGATAACCCCTGCGTCAATTGCACCCGCAACGCCGGTCGGCGCGGCAGCAGGTGCCGCATCGCGGGCATCGCCACGCTGTCGACGGTCGCGCCCGTTACCCCCACGCGCAGCAATCCCGCCTGGCCCACCCGCAATTCCGCCGCGTGGCGCATGGCGTCCCGGTACTCGGCCCAAAGCCGTTTGGCATGCTCCAGGAACACCAGCCCGGCGGACGTCAGGCGCAGTCCACGGCCGCTGCGGTCCAGCAACGCCAGCCCCGTATCAGCCTCCAGCCGCTGCAGCGATTTCGACAATGCCGGCTGGCTGACGCCGAACGACGCCGCGGCGCGTTCCAGGTTGCCGTACTCGACGGCGGCAAGGAAATACTCAATATCCCGCAGCGACAGATTCATAACCAAAGTTCATTCATTTACGTACTTTCGGGAATATAACGGCGACCTCGCCCTCCTAGAATCCTGGGATCAACCCGAGCATTCACCGAGGCGAGAGCACAATGGAACACAAGCCGAACATCGTCTTGATCGTGGCCGACAATCTGGGATGGGGAGAACTTGGCTGTTACGGCGGCGGCGCCCTGCGCGGCGCACCCACCCCGAACATCGACCGCCTGGCCACCGAGGGCCTGCTGCTGCAGAACTTCAACGTGGAAAGCGACTGCGTGCCCACGCGCTCGGCGCTGATGAGCGGGCGTCACCCCATCCGCACGGGCTGCCTGCAATCCGTCCCGCCCGGCCTGCCGCAAGGGCTTACGCGCGACGAGATCACGCTGGCGCAACAACTGTCGGGCCAGGGCTACGCCACCGCGCATTTCGGCAAATGGCATCTGGGCGACATCCCCGGCCGGTATCCCAGCGACCGGGGTTTTGACGAGTGGTACGGCATCCCGCGCACCACCGACGAAAGCCAGTTCACGTCGTCGATCGGCTTCGATCCCACGGTGGCGGACATTCCGCACATCATGCAAGGCGAAGCCGGCGGGCCGTCGGAGAACGTCAAGGTCTACGATCTGGACACGCGGCGCGGCATCGACGCCGAACTGGTGGACCGGTCCATCGGATTCATGCGCAAGCATGCCGAGGCGGCGCGCCCGTTCTTCCTGTATCTGCCGCTGGTGCATCTGCACTTTCCCACCCTGCCGCACCCCGACTTTGCCGGGCGCACGGGCGCGGGCGACTTCGCGGACTCCATGGTCGAAATGGACCATCGCGTCGGCCAGATCGTGCAGGCCGTAGACGAGCTGAACCTGCGCGAGGACACCGTGTTCATCTTCTGCAGCGACAACGGTCCCGAATACCGCAAGCCGTACCGCGGCACGGCGGGTCCCTGGAGCGGCACCTACCATACCGCCATGGAAGGCAGCCTGCGCGTGCCCTTCATCATCCGCTGGCCCGGCCGCGTACAGCCGGGTCAGGTGTCCAACGAGATGGTCCACGTGACCGATCTGTACACGACGCTGTCCCGCATCGGCGGCGCCGACATTCCGCGGGACCGGCCCATCGACGGCATCGACCAGACCGACTTCTTTACCGGAGCCAGCGCGAAATCCCTGCGTGAGGGATTCCTGTTCTACATCAAGGGCGACCTGCGCGCCGTGAAATGGCGCGACTGGAAGCTGCACTTCTACTGGGAGCCCGAGGTCAACGAGGGCAAGGGCAAACTGGAATCCCCGTACCTGTTCAATCTGCTACAGGACCCCAAGGAGGAGAGCGACATTCTCATCTTCAATACGTGGGTGCTCGGCCCCATCCTGAAAATGGTGCAGGCGTTCAACCAGTCGTGCGCCGAACATCCGAACACGCCGCCCGGCAAGCGGGATCCCGGCTGAGCGAAAGACGAATCACCGATAGCAGAAATCAAGGGGAAAACATGAAATTCGCTATCCAATGCTGCGCGATGCTTCTAAGCATCGCCATGCCCGCCGCGGCCGCCACGGCGGCCGACAGCAATACTCAATGGCCGGCCAAACAGATCACGTGGGTGGTGGGCTTCGTGCCCGGCGGCACGGCGGACGTGCTGACCCGCATCGCGGCGCAGGAGCTGGCGCGCCAGACCGGCCTGAACGTCATCGTGGAGAACCGTCCCGGGGCCTCGGGTGCGATCGCCCTTCAACTGGTCGCGCGCAGCAAGGCCGCCGACGGCTATCTGCTCACCGTGCCGGGACCGCTCATCTACCCGACGCCGCAACCCGACATCGGCCGCGAGCTGGCCCCCGTGATGCTGATGGCGCAGGGCCCCATGGTCATCGTGGGCCCTGCCCGCAACGCCAAGAACAGCCTGCAGGACGTGCTGGCCGATGCCCGCCGCCAACCCGAAGCCTGGAGCTATGGCAGCTCGGGCAACGGCACGTCGCAGAACCTGGCGGGCGAGTTGCTGAATCAATACGCCGGCACCCGCATCGTGCATGTGCCGTACAAGGGCGGCGGCCAGGCGGTGGCGGACGTTGCCGGCGGACAGATTCCGCTGGCCATCCTGGGATCCGCGCCGGTCATGCCGCAGATCAAGTCCGGCGCACTGAAGGCTTACGCCGTGACCACGCCCTATCGCCTGGACAGCCTGCCCGACTTGCCCACGGTGGAAGAATCAGGATTCAAAGGCTACGCCGCGACGCAATGGTTTTCGGTGGCGGCCAGCAATGCCATCACGAGCGACCAGCTTGAACCCATCAACGCCGCGCTGCGCGCCGCCGTCGCCACGCCCGCGTTCAAGGCGGCGGTCGACAACGCCGGCATGCTGGCCGGCGGCGGTTCGCGGGAAGACCTGCTGAAATTCATCCAGGCGGACAACGCCAAATGGAAGGCCCTGATCGACAGCGGCGCGGTGAAGCTGGCGAATTGAGCGGCGTGGCGCCTGAATGCGCTAAGGTGTCGGCCTGCCACAATCCGCAGCGCTTCAACCTTATCCGCCGCTCACCATGACGCCACCTCTTTCCTCCGCCCACCCCGTCGCCATCGATCCTGATCAGGTGGGCGAATACCCCGCCATGACCAAATCGGGCGGCGGCTATTTCTACGACGACGTCCTGGAATATCGCGTGTGGGTGCACCCGCATGCGGGCGGCGAAGACCTGCATGAGGGCGACGATTACTACTACGCCTTTGACACCTTCGAAGACGCCGCGGCGTTTTCGCAAGACACGCCGGGCGCGGAACAACCATTGGTGCTGGTGCGGCAGCTGGAGTCCATCAACGAGCCTACGCCGGGCGTCTTTGAACACCACACCGCAGAACGCATCACCGAATGGCGCGTGGAATGGCTGGCCGACAGCAAGCGCACCGCGACCTCCATCGCCGACTTCCTGAAAAGCCGCAGCGTCTGACCTGCGCGGGCCTGACGCCTCGGCATCAGCTCATGTACACGCCACCGTTGATGGCGTAGTTGGCGCCGGTGACAAACGCGGCCTCGTCAGACGCCAGCCACACGCACAACCCGGCCAGGTCCTGCGCGGTGCCCAGCCTGCCCACCGGCACGCTTTCCACGATGCGGTCCAGCAGCGCCGGCGGGAACGCGCGGACCGTGTCGTCGGCGATGAAGCCCGGCGACACCAGGTTCACCGTCACGCCGCGCGCCGCCACTTCCTGCGCGAGCGAGCGCGTGAAACCAATGACTGCACCCTTGGCGGTCGCAAAGTTGATCTGGCCGATCTGGCCTTTCTCGGCTGCCACCGATCCGATGTTGATGATGCGCCCCCAGCCGCGGTCCGCCATGCTGTCGACGACCTGCTTGGTGCTGTTGAAGAGCGTATCCAGATTGCTGCGCAGGACGGCCGACCAGTCGGCGTGGCTCATCTGCCGAAAACGCATGTCCAGCATGGAGCCGGCGTTGTTGACCAGCACGTCGATCTGGCCGACTTCGCGCCGGACCTTGGCAAAGGCCGCCTCGGTCGACGCCCAGTCGGTGGCGTCGCCTTCCGAGGCGATGAAGTCGTAACCCAGCGACTTCTGTTCCTTCAGCCAGTGGTCCTTGCGGGACGAGCGCGGACCGCAGCCGGCGACCACGCGATGGCCGGCGCGATGCAGCGCCTGGCAGATCGCGGTGCCGGTGTGGCCCATGCCGCTGGTGACGTAAGCGATGCGCAAAGCCATGGTGCTTCCTTTCAAAGTCATGCGGCTGGCGCCGCGGGGAATCAGGCGGCCGCGCCCACCAGGGGGAACAGGCCGAACGCCAGGGCGGCCGCCAGCATCACCATGCAGACCATCGTGGCCCACTTCAGCGCATAACGCTGGTGGTCGCCGAACTCCACGCCGGCCAGGCCGACGAGCAAGTAGGTGGACGGCACGAGCGGGCTGAGCAGGTGGACGGGCTGGCCGATCAGCGAGGCGCGCGCCATCTCGACGGGCGTGATGCCGTAGCCTTGCGCGGCTTCGCTCAGGATGGGCAGCACGCCGAAGTAGAAGGCGTCGTTCGACATGAAGAACGTGAACGGCAGGCTGACCAGCGCGGTGATGCCCGCCAGATACGGTCCCAGCGCGTCGGGAATGACGGCGAGCAGGCTGCGCGACATGGCTTCGACCATGCCGGTGCCGGACAGGATGCCGGTGAAGATGCCCGCCGCGAAGATCAGCGACACCACCGACAGCACGTTGCCGGCATGCTGCGCCACGCGGCGGCGCTGCTCGGCCAGGTTCGGGTAGTTGATGATCAGCGCGATGGCGAAGGCGATCATGAACAGCACGGGCAGCGGCAGCACGCCCAGCACCAGGCTCACCATCAGCGCCAGCGTCAGGCCGGCGTTCACCCACAGCAGCTTGGGGCGGCGCAGGTCGTGGTCGACCTCGATCTCGGGCAGGTTCTTCGGACCATCTTCGTCGTAGCCCGCATGCAGCGACGCGCCCTCCGGCAGCGCCAGCACGCCCAGACGGCGGCGCTCGCGCAGGCCCAGGAAGAACGCCAGGATCAGGATCGCCACGATGGACACGCCCATCACCGGCACCAGCGGCACGAAGATGTCGCCCGCGTCCACGTGCAGGGCGCTGGCGGCGCGCGCCGTGGGTCCGCCCCACGGCGTGAGATTCATGACGCCGCTGGCCAGCATCGCCAGGCAGGTCATGGACAGCGCGTTCATCTTCAGGCGGCGGTACAGCGGCAGCATCGACGCCACCACGATCATGTAGGTGGTGGACCCGTCGCCGTCCAGCGAGATCACCAGCGCCAGCACGGTCGTGCCCACCACGATCTTCAGCGGATCGCCCTTCACCGCGCGCAGGATGCGGCCGACGATGGGGTCAAACAGGCCCGCGTCGATCATCACGCCGAAGTACAGGATGGCGAACATCAGCATCACGCCGGTCGGCGCGATCTTGCGGATGCCGTCCAGCATCATCTTGTCGATGCCCGCGCCAAAACCGCCCAGCAGCGCAAAGATAATGGGGACAAGGATGAGGGCGACAAGCGGCGACAGGCGCTTGGTCATGATCAGCGTCATGAACGTGATCACCATGCCGAAGCCAAGCAGGGTCAGAAGCATGAGGGTTATCTCCAGCTAGTCGTTGTTATGTGTGCCTGCCTCCGGCTGGGGAAGCGGGTACGCAAGACTAGGAAGAAAAGCTGTCTGGAACCTGTCGTTTTTGTTGGCCGCGGAGACGCATTCGCGGCATGGGGGCCCTTTTCCCGCCGGGCCGCCCCAAGGGAAAAGCGCCCCCCCGGGGGGCATCTAGCGTGCGAAGCGCGCGCGGCGTGGGGGCTGTCCATCATGCGACAATCGCCGCATGCGCATCCTGGTAATCGAAGACGATGAGGATTTGTCCGACGCACTTGTGCGCCGGCTGCGCCGTCTCGGCCATGCCGTCGACAGCCAGAACGACGGGCTGAACGCCGACGGCGTGCTGCAGTACGAGACCTTCGATCTCGTCATCCTGGACATCGGCCTGCCGCGCATGTCGGGCTTTGACATCCTGCACCGGCTGCGCGATCGCGGCAGCAAGACGCCCGTCCTGGCGCTGACCGCGCGCATCGACATCGAAGACCGCGTGCACGCCCTGGATACCGGCGCGGACGACTACCTGGCCAAGCCCTTCGATTTCCGTGAACTGGAAGCCCGCTGCCGCGCGCTGCTGCGCCGTCCCAGCCCGCAAGCCACCGGCACCCTGCGGTTTGGCGACCTAGTCATCGACAGCGCGGCGCGGCAGGTCACGCTGGCCGGCCGGCGCATCGACCTGCCCAAGCGCGAATTCAGCCTGCTTGAAATTTTGCTGGCCGGCATGAACCGCGCCGTCAGCAAGTCGGAGATCGCAAACAAGCTGTTCGCGTTTGACGACGACGCCGCGCCCAACGCCATCGAGGTCTACATCGCCCGGCTGCGCCGCAAGCTGGAAGGCTCGCCGCTGCGCATCGAGACGCAGCGCGGCACCGGCTACCTGCTGACCGCAGCCGACGGCGCGGACGGCGAGCCCTCGGCCCCGCCGCTTCCGTAGCGGCCCGCCACGCCATGAACCGGCCGCGTTCCGAGCTGCCCCGCCGCATTTCCGTGCGCCGCCGGCTGCTGACCGTGCTCGGCGCGCTGTTCGCGGTGGGACTGGGCGCGATCTACCTGCTGGTGCGCGGCTATGCGCACCAGACCGCCGACACCACCTACGACCAACTGCTGCGCGCGTCCGTGCTGTCCATGGCCGACAGCCTGCAGCTCGTGCAGGGCGAGTGGCAGATGGACATGCCCTACGCGGCGCTGGCGTTGCTGGAGCAGGCGCCGCGCGACCGGGTGTTCTACCGGGTGGCCTCGGCGCGCGGTGCGCTGATCTCCGGATACGGCGACCTGCCCGCACCGCCCGCGCGAGGCAGCGGCGACGCCAGCACGCCGCAGCTTTACGCCGCCGAATACCAGGGCGAACCGGTGCGCGTCGCCTGGATGGAACGCAAGGTAGCCGGTCCGCAAGAGACCGAGACCGCGATCATCCAGGTCGCCCAGACGCGCGAGGCGCGCAACGCGCTGGCCGACCGCATCCTGTGGCAAGGCACGCTGGCGTTAATCGGTTTTACCGCCGCCGCGCTGGCGCTGGCGTATTGGGGATTGCAGCGGTCGCTGTCGCCCATTCAGCGGGTCGAGCGCGAACTGGCCGGCCGCACCGCATCGGACCTGCATCCCATCGCTGCGCCGGTGCCCGAGGAACTGGACATGCTGGTTCACTCGCTGGATGGCTTCATGGGCCGGCTGTCGGAAAACCTGGACACCCTGCGCCTGTTCATCGCCGAGGCCGCGCACCAGCTACGCACCCCGCTGGCCGCGCTGCACGCGCAGATGGAGCTTGCACTGGACGAGGACGATCCAGCCGAGCAGCGGCGCAGCCTGCTGGCCGTGCTGCGCAACGCCGAAAAGCTGTCGCGCCTGGTCAACCAGCTGCTCAGCGACGCCAGCGTCATCCACCGCAGCAATGTCCGGCAGTTCCAGCCGGTCGACGTGGCCGAGCTGCTGAGCCAGGCCGTGTACGACACCGTCCCGCAGGCGGACCCGCAGCCTGATGTCCGGCTGCATCTGCCGTCCGCCAACGGCGGCAATCCGCCGCGCGTCATGGGCGACAACCTGATGCTGCGCGAGGCCTTCAAGAACCTCATCGACAACGCCTTGCGGCACGGTGCCAATGACGATGGCCACATCGACGTGCGGCTGGATCCGCACGACGGTGGCTGGCGCGTCACGGTGTCCGATCAGGGGCCGGGGATTCCGCCGGCCCTGGCCAACACGGCCTTCGAACGGTTTGCGCGCGGCCCCAATCCCCGCTCGCCAGGCGCCGGCCTGGGTCTGTCCATCATCAAGCGCGTCGTCGACATCCACGGCGGCACGCTCAGCCTGAGCAACCGCGTGGGCGGCGGGCTGGACGCCGTCATCACGTTGCCCGCAACCGCTTTGCCCGCGAAAGCCGATCATGCGTGACGCCCGCTCCATCCTGCGCGGCCTGGCCGCGATCGCCGCGCTGACGCTGTCCGCGATCAGCCACGCCGCCGAAGTGAGCGGCAGCGGTCTCACGCTGGGACCGGCCGGCAGCAGCAACGTGCTGGTCGTTCACGCGTCCAACAGCGTGCAGGTGTTTCGCGGCGTGCTGGAAGACTTCAGCAGGTTGAACCCATCTGTCCGGCTGGAATACACCGAGCTGTCGACGCAGGATCTCTACAGCGACACCGTGGCCCGCGCAGCCACAGCGCCCGGCGTCCCGTCAGGGCCGGACATCGTCATCAGCAGCGCCATGGACCTGCAGACCAAGCTGGTCAACGACGGCTACGCGCGCGTGCACATATCGCCGCAGACGCGCGCCCTGCCCGGCTGGGCCAACTGGCGCGATGAGGTCTTCAGCATCGGCACCGACCCCATCGTGATGGTCTACAACACGCGCAAGCTTGATGCCGCACGCGTGCCGCACACCCGCCGCGAACTGCTGTCGCTGCTGCAGGCGCCCGACCAGCCGCTCGCCGGCCGCATCTCCACCTACGACGTGCAGGGCAGCGGCATCGGCTATCTGGCGGCTACGCAGGACACGCGGCTGGACAGCATGGCGGGCGCGCTGCTTGGCGCCTTCGGCCGCAACGGCGTGTCCATCCACGAGTCCACCGAACACGCGCTGGACAAGCTGGAAAGCGGCGACGTCACGCTGGCCTACAACCTGCTGGAGTCCTATACCCGGCACCGCATCGACAACGGCGCGCCGCTCGCCATCATCTACCCGCAGGACTACACGCTGATGCTGTCGCGCTCGGCCATCATTCCGAAGCAAGCGCCGCGCGGCGACCTGGGCGCGCTGTTCCTGGACTATCTGCTGTCGGCGCGCGGGCAGGAAGCGCTGGCACGCGAGTCCGGCATGCGGCCGGTCAGCGCATCGGTCGTGCCCGCAGCCGGCGTGCGGCCCGTGGCATTGGGCGTCGGCCTGCTGGTGTATCTGGACCCGCTGAAAAAGCGCCACTTCCTGGACCTGTGGCGCGCGGCGATCTTTCCGCCGCTTTAAGGCCGCACGCACTCTGCGCCTAGCGCAGCGCCACGCTCATGCCGCCGTCGGCCATCACCACCGCGCCGACGATATAGCTGGCTTTGTCGGATGCCAGGAACGCAATCACCTCCGCGATCTCGCGCGGCTCGGCCGCGCGCCGGATCGGCGCGTTCTTGCCGTGCTCGGCCAGGAAGCCCGGACCGTCCGCATGGATGTGGTTGGTGATGTTGGTGACCACGTCGCCCGACCCCACGGCGTTCACCCGGATGCCGTGCTCGATGGCCTCCAGCGACAACGCGCGCGTCAGCTGCGCCAGCGCGCCTTTGGACGCCGCGTAGGCCGCAATGGTCGGAAAGGCCTGGTAGCAGGCGTACGAGCCGACGTTGACGATCGCGCCACGGCCCGCCGGCACCATCACGCGCATCGCTTCACGGGAAAACAGGAAGGCGCCCGTGGCGTTCACGGCAAGAATGCCTTCCCAGTCGTCCAGCGTCATGTCGATCACCGGCTTGTTGATGATGACGCCCGCGTTGTTCACCAGGATGTCCAGCCTGCCGAAGCGGTCCATCGCGGTCTTGACCGCCTTTTCGGCGCTGTCTTCCCGCGAGATATCGGCCACCAGGGGCTCGACGCCGGGCCGCGCCAGCGCGCGCACGGCTTCGTCCCGGTCCACCGCCACGACGCGGGCGCCCTGCGCGTGCAGGAGTTCCAGGGTGGCCAGGCCGATGCCGCTGGCGGCGCCGGTCACGATGGCCGTCCGGCCGGAAAAGGGTTGGTCTGAAAAGGGTTGGTCAGAAATAGTCGTTGCCGTCATGGTTCGATTCCTTATGGTTGTAGGTTCAATGCGGGCTGGCCGTCGGGCGCACCACCACTTCGCTGACGTCCACGTCGTCAGGCTGTTCGATGGCGTAGGCAATGGCGCGGGCGATGGCGTCCGGGTGCAGGGCCACGCGGCGGAACGACTGCATCGCCACACGCGCGGTGTCGTCGGTAATCGTGTCGGCCAGTTCCGATTCAACGACGCCGGGGCAGACCACCGTCACGCGAATCTTGTCGGTCTCCTGGCGCAAGCCGTCCGAAATCGCGCGC
This sequence comes from Achromobacter sp. GQ309, assembly GCF_059759315.1. Lineage (NCBI taxonomy): Bacteria > Pseudomonadati > Pseudomonadota > Betaproteobacteria > Burkholderiales > Alcaligenaceae > Achromobacter > Achromobacter sp. GQ309. The sequence continues at coordinate 260,904 of NZ_JCAXDP010000003.1, read as the reverse complement.
ACTGCGAACTTGGTCGCGCAGTACACCGCCGCCGTCGGCGACACGGCCAGTCCGCCGATGGAAGACACGTTGATCACCTGTCCGTGCCCCTGGCGCTCCATGCCCGGCAACACGGCGGCGATGCCGTGCAGCACGCCGCGGATGTTCACGTCGATCATCCGGTCCCACTCGTCCACCTTCAGTGAATTCAGCGGCGACAGCGGCATCACGCCCGCGTTGTTGACGATCACGTCCACCTGCCCGTAGGCCGCCTCGGCGCCGCGCACGAAGTCCCGCATGTCCTCGGCCGACGTGACGTCCAGCGCGCGAAACGCTGCCGTACCGCCGTTTGCCCGAATCTCTTGCACCAGTGTTTCCAGCCGGTCCGTGCGGCGCGCCCCGACGTACACGCGGTGGCCCTGCGCGGCCAGCAGCCGCGCCGTGGCCTCGCCGATGCCGCTGCTGGCGCCGGTGATCAGCACCACTTTGGATTGCCGGTTCTGTGTTGCAGTCATGGTCATTTCTCCAAGTCGTTGACGTGACTGAAATGCTAAGGATTGCGGCCGCGCGCGCGAATACCTGCGTCTATCGCACCCTTGCCCATTCCTATTGCGCACCCTGTTCCGCCCCGATGGGCGCCGGTAGAATGTCCCCCACCGGAAACGAACCACGGATGCCCCATGACGCTGCCGTCCAACCCGCTGTCGCGCGAAATGATTGCCCTCATCGACCGCCTGGCGCCCAACGAGGGCTACAGCCTGTCCGCGCTGGACGGCGTGCGCTTCATGCGCTCGGACCGGCCGCTGTGCCGAACGCCGGTGCTTTACGAGCCCGGCATCGTCATCGTGTGCCAGGGCCGCAAGCTTGGCTTTCTGGGCGACGAGACCTACGTCTACGACGCCCAGCACTTTCTGGTGCTGTCCGTGCCCCTGCCCTTTTCCACGGAGACGCAGGCCAGCAAGGAAGAGCCCATGCTTGCGGTGTCCATCCGGATGGATCTGGCGACCGTGGCCGATCTGGTGGTGGCGATCGATAACCGATCGGGCGAAGGTTCCGAAGCCGCAGCGGGCGCCCACAACGGCGACGCGCCGCTCGGCATCGCCTCGACCCCCCTGTCCCATGAACTGGCCGACGCCACCGTGCGCCTCTTGCGCGCGCTGTGCCATCCGCTCGATGCCGAGATCCTCGGCCCGGCGCTGGTGCGCGAAATCTGCTTTCGCGTCCTGAGCGGCGAACAGGGCGGCGCCTTGCGCGCCGCCCTGGCGCATCCGGGCCGCTTCGGCCGCGTTGCCCGCGCGCTGCGCCGCATTCATACCGACTATTCCCAGCCGTTGGACGTCACTCACCTGGCGCAGGAAGCCGGCATGAGCGTCCCCGCGTTTCATGTCAATTTCAAGGCGGTGACGCAGACCTCGCCCATTCAGTACATCAAGTCCACGCGGCTGCATCAGGCCAGGCTCATGATGATCCGCGACGGCCTGACCGCCGCGTCGGCCTCGGCCCGCGTCGGCTACGAAAGCGCATCGCAATTCAGCCGCGAGTTCAAGCGATTCTTTGGCCGCACGCCTGTGGAGGAAGTGCGCGATATGAAGGCGTCGTTCGCGCTGTCGCCCGCGGCCGCCATCGGCGATTTCGCGTCCCGGCACTGACGCGGGCGCGGCGCCTCATCGTGTAGCATTCGGCGCACCTGTTGCCACCCTCACGAATCACGATGTCCCACGAGTCCCGCGCCATTGGCCTGCATCACAAGACCGCCCAGCAGATCCAGGATGAAACGCTTGGCGCCATTCATGGCTGGTTCGACAAGCTGGAAGCGCGCGACGACATCGACGCGATCGTGGCCCGCACACCGCTGCAGGCCGGCATCCACAGCGAGATCCTGCTGGAGTACGAGCCCTCGCGCATCATGTTCGACGTCATGCCCAGCTGGGAGCCCGACGACGAAGACGGCCTGCGCGCCGAAGGCCGTAACGGCCCGCTCAGTCCCGATGAAGTCCACGAATCGCTGGCGCCCGTGCTGCGCGAGGCCGTGCTTGAACGCATCGCCCGGCTTGCCGGCAAACCGCACCTGGACCACCACTTCCGCTTTCGCGCGCAGTTTCCCACCACCGAGGGCCGGCTGCGCCTGACGCTGGTGGACCACACCGACGAGGCCAAGCAGCAAGGCCTGCGCGAACGCGTTGCGCAATACGTAGACCAGGAAGTGCTGAACGGCGCCCAACCCACCGGCCGCCTGCACATCAGCCTGCTGTGCCGCCATCTGCTGAACGAACGCCTGTTTCCCAAGTTCGATTACCCCTGGCTGATTGCCGTCTTCACGCGCGTGCTGGCGCTGAACGCGGGCCAGGAGTCGCTGGCCGAGCAGCGGGGCTCCATCATCCACGCGCTGCGCCGCTGGTCCGAGGAACAGTATCTGCCGCGTTATTTCGACGTGTCGCAGAACGCCTTCCGCACGAACACCTACAAGCTCAAGCCCGGCGCAACGCTGGATGCCAACGACCGCGGCATCGACCTGCTGCTGTATGCGGCAACGCTGATCCTGCGCTTTGAACCCGGCTATGCGCGGCCGCTCGGCCTGACCTTTCTGGAACTGGCGCGCGATGTCGGCAGCGCGCGCGCCGAAACCATGCTGGCCAGCGGCAGCGGCGCCATTCCCGCCGATTGCACGCGCCTGGCGACCGACACCGTCACCTGCGCCGCCAACGACGTACTGGCCACCGTGTCCATTGCGATCCGGCAGGAGTCGCCGGCGGCCTACTGCCTGGCGCTGGACTTCCTCGCCAGCCTGTTGCGCGCGGGCTTTCCGGCCGGCTACCGCATCGAACTGAAAAGCCGTGCACGCCACTACCTGCCCATCAAGGGCCTGGCCAAGTCCGACACGCATCGCTTTTTTGCCAACGCCGCGCAGCATCCCGAGGCGCACGATGCGCTGGCGCGCTATGCGCACGCCGCCATCCAGCCCTACGAATGGTATTCGGATGCGGAGGCCGAAAAGGCCTGCCTGTCCGGCACGTATGCGACGTTTGCGCTGGGTCTGGCCGACGCCGGCCACTTTGCGCTGCTGCGCCACTACATGGATCTGGTGGACGACGAACATCAGTCAGTGCAGGACCGCTACACCACCGTGTTTCTCGAACAGCATGGGCTGACGCCGCAGACCCTTGCCACCGTCGTGGCATGCCTGTGCGTCTGCACCGACGCCTTCAAACCGCCCGCGGGGTTCACGATTGAAGATGCGCCATTGCTTGCGCTGCTGGCTGACGCACTGGCCGCACTGCCCGAGCACCTGAGGGCGCATGTGCGCGAACGGCTGTTCGGATCCGACAAGAAGCTGGCGGCACTGGCGCGCAAGGCGGACGAACCGAAAAAGGCGCTGCTGCTGCAACTGCTGGCGCAATAAGCGCGGCGGTGTCACGCGGCGATATGCAGGGGTTTCGCGCCAGTTGAATTTTCCTGGTATCGCCGCATCAACACGCCATTTTCCTTGCGGGAAAGCACAGCAAAATCATCATCGCCCGCAAATTTGCGACGATAATCTGCGCTGGGCCCGCCGCTATCCCTGTACGCTCCCTGCGACGCGCTCTCCGCTTTGATCCGCAGCAGCGGTGCGCCGCCATGTCTTGCCGGCCGGCGCCACCTACCACCATCTGTGACACGTAGCAGCGATTACGTTTGAACCAGAGTTGGAGGCTCGCCATGCCCGATCATCGAATCGCATTGCGCCGCGCCGTCGAGGCCGTCGACCACCTGACCGACCCCGAACCGCCGTGGCGCGACATCCTGGGCACCGCCCGCGATCTTGTCGGGGCCGACAGCGGCGCGCTCATCGTGTTCGACGCCAGGAACAAGCTGCTGACCCTGACCGCCATCGGTTTTTCCGACGCGTGCGTCTCGGATTACCAGGAGCACTACTGCAACTGCGACATCGTTGAGCAGGAGGGGCGCAATGCACCCGCCGGCACCTGGTTGGACACCACGCGAATGTACGAACCCGCGCAGTTGCAGCGCACCGAGTTCTATGCGGACTTCATGGCCCGGCATCGCATGGCGCAGGTGCTGTCGCTCATCATCGAATCGAACACCGTGCTGCACGCCGCGATCGGCTTTCAGCGTTCGTCCATCGACGCGAAGGCCAGCGACCGGCTGCAATCCGGCGACTACGCCCGCTACTTCCGCGCGCTGCGCCACCACTTGTCGCAACGCGAGCGCAACCGCGCAATCGGATGGAAGTCGCTGGAAAGCGCGTTTTCCGATGTCAACGAAGCCGTGCTGCTGATCAGCGTGGATTGCATCGTCGACAAACTGTCGCCGTTGGCCGTGGGCTTCCTGGACGACGTCAACGGCTGGACGCTGCACGGCCGCCGGCTGCGCCATGCGGACGCCAAGGTGCAGCGGCTGTTGGATGCGCACTGTGCCGCCGTCGCGCGTGACGGCCAGATGCGGTCGATGGCCACGGCTTCGGGTTGGGGCGAGCTGTTCTGGGTCGACATCAGCGCCGCGCCGCCTGCGCTCAGCCTCATCGGCGGCCGGATGCTGCTGATGCGAATGCGCAAGAAGAGCGCGTTCGCGATGCCGGACGTCACCAAGCTCCAATCGGTGTTCTCCATCACGCATGCCGAAGCCGCGGTGCTGGCCGGACTGGCCGCCGGTCACAGCGTCGAGGAAGTGGCCACGCTGCGCCACGCCTCGGTCCTGACGGTGCGCAAGCAGGTGGCGTCTCTGCTGACCAAGATGGAGTGCAGCCGCCAATCCGAACTGGTCCGCCTGGCGTCGTTGTTGTAGGCCTGTGCGCCGCTTGGTGTACTCAGATTTGAGTATGCGGCCTGCACCCATGCGGCTCTACGATGAGCACGAAGGCATGAGACCCGGGCCTCCAAGCGCCTGTCGGGTCACCACCCCGTCTGCGCTCGCGATCTGCAGGCCCGCAAACCGGCGCCTGAGCCCGCCGGACCATGACTCCGCCCATCCGGTCCCGCAGCTGCCCTCGGCCGCGTAGCGCTATCGCGCGCGCCCCGAACGGCACCGGTCCCAACGCTGCGCCCCCACGCACCCCCAAGGAGCCCTTCATGAACCCTGTCCTGCCATTCCGCGCCCTTATCCCCGCTGCGCTGGCGGCATTTGCCCTGCTGTCCAGCCCCGCGGGTGCGCAATCCGCCTCAACCGCGCCGGCGACCGCGGCGCCTTCCTCGGACTTCACGCCCACCCGGGCCGACGTCGAACGCGACCTGGCCGCATGGCGCGAAGCCGGGCTGGAAGAACAATGGGCTGGCGAGGAAAGCCCGAACGTCAACTCGCCCACGTACATCGAGGACTACAAGAAATACGAATCCACCGTCCGGACCGGCGGCATGGGCCAGTCGGCAGCGCAGCCCACAAGCGGGTCGGAGCGCAGGTGGTGATGTCTGCAACACGATGACCTCGCGCGGCAACGGGGCTGCCTGCCCCGCCGCGCGACGCCATTTGGCAAATAATCGGCGGATCGGTTTGCATCTGGTAACGAGGGGGATACCATCCCCCTTTATCCTCTGCGGGACACGCTGCGGGCCTGATCCTCCGCCGCCCGCTCGGCCCGCGCCGGCTCCTGCGGCGCGGCCACGACCGACACCATGACCGCCATCACCCACGCCCAGGCGCTGAAGAAACTCGCCGCCGACATCCTGGTCCAGACGCTGGACGAAGACCTTGCGCGCCTGCTGGCAGACACCATGGCGCGCGCCCGCCATGACGCCGCCATTGCGGCCAACCCATCGGACAGCGTACTGACGCGCCTGCTGCGCCGTTGGAACTGCGTGCTGCAGGCGAGCGACGACGCGGCCTCGCCGCTGTATCGCCACAAGACCGCCGTGGCGCTGGCCATCCTGCTGCACAAGTACGGCATCGCCGAAGCCGGTATCGCCGACCGCGCGGATGCCGCCATCGACGCCCTGAACGAGGCCGTGGCCCTGAGCGACGATTTTCATCGCAAGACCGCCGCGATCAAGGCCGCCTTCCTGCACACGCCGCCCGCACCGCTCAAGCGCGCGCCCGGCCTGCCCGACAGCCTGACGTTCTACCGGGCGGGCGACGTGGTGTCATACCAGCTCGACGGCCGCTATCACGCAGCGTATGTCCACCACTGCGCGCAGACCAACCAAAGCCCGGTCATCGAGTTCTATGACGCCGTCTTCGACCATGTGCCCGCCATCGACGAAGTACGCGACAAGCCCGCGCGCGGCCGCCGCTACAACGATGGCAGCGTACAGATCGAACGGATGTCGGTCGCCGGCATGAAGTTCATGCCGGATCCGGCCGGCCAGTTCGTGCTGATCAAGGCCTGCGTGGAAACGCCGCCGGACACCAGCCGACTGGGCAAGCCGGTGGGCCTGTATGCCGTGTCGGACGTCTTCGACCTGCAGGACAGCGTGGACGGGTTGTTCGGACGCAGCTGAACCTGCGCCGGTTCACGCCAGATACGACGCCACTTCCTCCGGCGTCAGATAGCGCTTGAACGTCATCGACGGCTGCTGCGCCTCGTGGATCGCGCCGTTGAAACCCGACCAGTTGCGCTTGGTGCCCTCGTCCGTTTCCAACGCGATCAGCACGCGCTTTCCGTGGCGGGACGGATGGTCGCGCAGCGCGGCTTCGCCCCACGCCCACTTCAGCATGTTCTTCAGCTCGCCTCCGGCATACGCGCCGGCCTGCAACCATTGGAAGTCGGCCGTGTCGCCATCCATGTCCGGCGTGCGCGAGGCGATGTCCCGCTGCACGCGCAGCGCCTGCGCGTGTTCGCCGATCAGGATCTGCAGCAGCGTGAGGGCGTGAAAGGTGTTGTTGATGGCGTGGGCCTCGGCGATGAAACCCGTTCCGGACGCCGGCAGCACGACTACCAGTTCGTCTTCGTAGCTGACGCGCGATGCCAGCCACAGGAAATGCAGCTGGTCGAACGGCAGGCTGTCGTTGAGCGAGGTCATGGCATACAGCAAGGCCATCAGCGCGTCGTCGGCGATGAACGCCTGATGATTGCCACGGTGGCGCAAGAGCATGGTCATCATCGGCAGCACCAGCACGTCCACGGCCGCTTGCAGGGCTTCAACCTCCCAGAATGCGTCCTGCGGCACCGCTGCCAACCTGGCCTGCGCGTCCGTCCAAGCCTGGCGGTCGGTCTCTTCGACCTCCTCGTCGTCCTCTTCGACTTCCTGCGCGCAGAACGGTCGCAGGCGTTGCAGCCAATCGCGCAGCAGTGCGTGCAGCGTGGGAAACAGAATGGCGGGATCGGCGCCGCCCTCCACCAGCGATCCGCCCATCAGCGCAAGCGCCGCAGCATGGGAAGGATGCAGTTGCGGCAGAAGAAGGGCGCAATCCCGCAGGGCCGCAGCAGTGTTCGCCGGGTTGCGGGCATGGGTCAGGAAGGCGCCAACCTCGGGCCGACTGAAGAACTGCGCCATCGACTCCAGGTCATCGGCGGCGAGGATGGGACGGGACAGGCTGCGTGCGAGGTCGGAGATCGGCATGAGGTACGGCAATGGGTGAGGACGGCGAACAGCAAGCGCGCCCGCGGTATTCAGGGCGCCCGAGTTTACCGGCCGGCGCGCGATGTCGTGACCAAAAATTTCATGCCTGATCGCGTCATTAGACGACGTGATGTCAGCCAGGTGCGCTTTCCCCTAGTGGCCAGACTTCAACGAAGCGTTACAAGTCCTGCCAGATCTAATCAAATAAAACAGTTCTCCCCACGCTTCTGCTTTAGTTCTAGTCGCTGCATGGTGTTGCGTTCGGCGCGGCTTCCAGCGTTTGACGTACTGCCGGCAAAGAAAAGATCAATAACCGGAGGAGAAGTCTATGCGTACGTTCAAGCGCAGGGCCGCCGCATTCCTGGCAAGCGGCCTGATCGCAGTGCTGGCGGGTTGCGCCTCGCCAGGCGGCAAGAAGGACACGATTGCCATGCCGGGGCTCTCTCAGCCCGTGGAAATCGTCAGGGACAAGCACGGCGTGTCTCACATCTACGCCAAGAACCAGGCGGACCTGTTCTTTGCCCAGGGCTTTTCGGCCGCGCGCGACCGTCTGTGGCAACTGGACCTGTGGCGCCGCCAGGGCGAAGGCAAGATGGCCGAACAGTTCGGCCCGCGCTTCATCGAGCAGGATCGCGCCGCGCGCCTCTTCCTGTACCGCGGCGACATGCAGGCGGAATTCGCCAGCTACCACCCCGAAGGTCAGGCCATCCTCACCGCATTCGCCAACGGCATCAATGCCTACGTGAACTGGGTCAAGGCCAATCCCGACCAGCTTCCGCCGGAGTTCAAGCTGACCGGCACCGAGCCGGGCTACTGGAGTCCGGAGACTTCCCTGATCCGCATCTACGGCCTGACGCGCAATGTCAGCGAGGAAGTGCGGATGTCCGAGCAGATCGCCGCATTGGGCCTGCACAACGTGCAGGGGCTGAGCACCTTCGAGCCGCCGTTGGCGCTGCAGGTGCCTGCCGGCCTGGACGTGCGCCAGATCAACAAGTCCGTCCTGGCCACCTACCGGCTCGCGCGTGACGGCCAGAAGTTCGAGGCGGGCGACTTCCCGCGCAGCCCGCTTGCCGCGGATGAACGCGCCAAGCTGGCGAGCGCGTTGTCCGAGGGGCGGCTTGCGTCGCTGGACCCGGCCTTCGATCCGCTGGCGACGCGCTACGAAAGCAACAACTGGACGCTGAGCGGCGAACGCACCGCCACCGGCAAGCCCATCCTGGCAGGCGACCCGCACCGGTCCATCACGATGCCGTCGCTGCGCTACATGGTCCACCTGAATGCGCCGGGCTGGAACGTGATCGGCGCGGGCGAACCGGCATTGCCCGGGGTGTCGATGGGCCACAACGACCGCATCGCGTTCGGCCTGACGATCTTCGCGTTCGGCGACGAGGAAGACCTGTACGTCTACGACACCAACCCCGCGAACCCCGGCGAATACCGCTACCAGGGCCGCTGGGAAAAGATGCGCCAGATCGACGAGAGCATTCCGGTGCGCGGCGCGTCGCCTGCCATGCGCAGCCTGAAGTTCACGCGTCATGGTCCGGTTATCCACGAAGACCCGGTGCGCCGCAAGGCCTACGCCCTGCGCGCCGCCTACCTGGAATTCCCGGGTACGGCCGCCTATCTGGCCAGCCTGCGCTTGAATCAGGCCCAGAACTGGAACGAGTTCGTGGCCGGCATGGAAAAGCACTACACGCCCAGCGAGAACATGGTCTACGCGGACGTGGACGGCAACATCGGCTGGTTCGGCGGCAGCATCGCGCCCATCCGTCCGCGCAACGACTGGTCCGGCATGCTGCCCGTGCCGGGCAATGGCGACTTCGAATGGCGCGGCGTGCTGCCCGGCAACGCCCTGCCCCGCGTCTTCAATCCGCCCGAAGGCTATGTCGCCACGGCCAACGAGTACAACCTGCCCGCCAACTATCCGTACAAGGACATGTCGGCGCGCACCTGGGCCGAGCCCTTCCGCATCCAGCGAATCCGCGAGGTGGTGGCTGACGGCAAGGGGCTGACCGTGCAGCAGTCGCAGGACCTGCAGTTCGATAACCTGTCGATTCCTGCCCGCACGCTGGGCGGCTATGCCAAGTCGTTGAACTCGGCGGACGCGAAGGTCGGCGAAGCGCTGAGCCTGCTGAAGGACTGGGACTACCGCATGGCCACGGACTCCCGGGCTGCCACCGTCTATGCCTTCTGGCTGCCCGAGGTCGTCAAACGCGTGACCGACCTGTATGTGCCGGCAAACGGGCGCGCGGCGTTCGGCGAGCTTTCCACCCGCAAGACACTGGAAAAGCTGGCCACGCCCGATGCCGCCTTTGGTCCTCGTCCGGACCAGGGCCGCGACGCCCTGCTGTTGCAGGCGCTGGCCGATGGCCTCACGAAGCTCACCGCGAAGATGGGGCCGGATTCGAAGCAGTGGCAGTGGGGCAAGCTGCACCACATCCAGTTCGATCACAGCCTGGCCAGCCTGCTGCCGCCCGACACCGCCAAGGCGTGGGGCACGCCGCGCTATCCGGTCGGCGGCGACAACGACACGGTGCATCGCGCGACGTTCCGCAAGAGCGACTACCGCGTGACCAGCGGCGCATCGTACCGTCAGGTGATCGACGTGTCCGACTGGGACAACTCGCGCGTGCAGAACGTGCCGGGCCAATCGGCGGATCCGCGCAGCCCGCATTACCAGGACCTGCTGAAGGGCTGGTCAACGGGCGAGTATTTCCCGATGGCCTTCAGCCGGGCCAAGGTGGATAGCCAGCGGTCGGATACGCTGACGCTGCAGCCGGCGGGCAAGTGACCTGAGTTCCCGGCTGGTTTGCCGGGCGGTTTGCTTGGGTCGGTGTCAGACACCCGCCGAAGATGTCGTCAGCATGTGGCGGCATCACAACGGGTGTCTGACACCAAGGGTCCGAGCTTGTGGCGGCTTCACAACGGGTGTCTGACACCAACGGCCGAGCGTGTGGCGGCGTCACAACGGGTGTCTGACACCAAGGTTCGACGGGCGCCGGTTGTTGGGGCGATTCAACCCTGCGATGGCGCGGTTGATGTTTGTCATTTCGCGCCGTCATCTGCGGGCGGAGAATGCCGTCATGACCCTCTATCCCGTGCTGCTCATCGTGCACCTGCTTGCGGCCTTCCTGTTTGTCGGCACGGTCACTTTTGAGGTGCTGTTCCTTGAACCAGTGCACCGCCGCCTGCCGCCCGAGGTGCGCAAGGCGCTGGGTAGCCAGCTTGGGCCGCGCGTGCGTTCGGTGGTGCCGTGGTCGGTGGTGGTGCTGTATCTGGCGGGATTGGGGCTGGCGTGGCAGCACCGCGGCGCGCTGTCCGCGCCGCTGGCCTCATCGTTCGGCCTGCTGCTGTCCATCAAGATCGCGCTGGCCATCAGCGTGCTGATTCATGTGGCGACCGCGCTAGTGCTGGCCAGGCAGCGCAAGCTCACCGGTGCGCTGCAAGGGCGTCTGCACCTGAGCGTGTTCTGCCACATGCTGGCCATCGTCGTGCTGGCCAAGGCGATGTTCTACGTCACCTGGTGACCGGGCCAAGGGCGCTGACCGCGAACAGGGCGATAACCGCGCGGATCGCGCTAACGCCCCTCCACGCGAACCTCACCGTTTACTTGCGCTTGCCCGAGGCGTCCTGCTCCACCACCATGTCCAGCACGTAGACCTTGGAGGGCGCATCGGCGGGCGGGTTCTTCCAGTCGTAACGCTTGACGCGCAGCACGGTGCGCACGCCCTCCTGATGCTCAAACCCTTCGATCGACTGGTACAGCGGCTGCCACTTGTCCGGCGCCGGCAGCGCGATGCCCGCGTCATTGAACTTGCGTTCGCGCACCATCAGGCACTGATAGTGCGGAATCATCGGATGGCTGCATTCGGCGCGCTTGGCCGCCACTTCCAGGAACATGATCTGGCCCGCGCTGCCGTACAGCGTTTCCGGCGTGGGTTCGCCGACGAACTTCAGCACGCTGCCGTCCTGCGTCGTGAGGTCCAGCGTCGGCTCGGCCTTGTCGCCCGACATCGTCACGCGCAGATCGCCCTTCAGGCGCTGGGCGATCTCGGCATCGAGTTGCATCAGGCTTTGTTCGCAGGCCTTCATCGTCGACGCGAGATTCGCGATGGTCAGCACGCCGTTCTTGTACGTGTACCCGCCAAATTGCGCATTGCAGCCGCCGCGGATGTTCACGCCGTCGTCCTTGAAGGTCAGGCGCACCTGATGCTCGACGCCCTTTTGCAGCGCCGCGATGGACTTGCCCGCGGCATCGGTGGCGGCGGTCAGGCGCCAGTGGTAGGCGCTCAGGCCGGCCTGAGTTTCGGCGGACATGGTGGCGGAATCAGGCATGGACGATCCTTCGCGGGGTGAGGTCGTGGGCGCGCAGGCAGACAGCAGCGCCGCGCAGACGGATGCAAGAAGGATGGCTTTTTTCATGATTGGTTCCTGACGGCCGCGTGGCATTGACGAAAAGCGGGATTCTACGTCCGTGCCGTGGACGAAATTACCGCTGCGCGGCGCAGTCCGTTTCCAAATCTTGCGGCCGACCAGCCCGGGGCATCGTGATCGAACCGTCCGCGCGCCGTGTGCCCCGCATGGGAAATGTTCATCCGGCGGGCGCGGTCCGGCCCTCACGGCCAGCGCGGGCGCGATTACAGTCTGACACCTTCCCCGTCAGGCCCACGCGCGGCCGCGCAGGCCTGAACGCGCTACTTGGCAGCGGGATACACCGGGCTTGCCAGGCAAGCCTGCGCCCATTCGTAGTCGTCGGTATCGAAGATTTCGCCGTCGATCTTCGGCAGAGGCTTGTCGGCATAACTGAAATCGGGCGCTGCCGGCGACCGGTTCCAGTGGGTCTTGCCATTGCCGTCGTCGCACGCCTCGTCGGCGCTGCTGAACGAGCACGACGCGATGACCTTGGGCTTGCCGTTCACCACGCTGGCCACGTACCGCTTTGTGTAGACGCCGCCGGACGCCCAATACTCGTCCACCGAGCAGACGCGGTCATTGTGCTGGTAATGGCGGGTCGCGAAGCAGGAATAGTTGTTGTAGTCGGGCGGCAGCACGTCGCACGACGACGCAAACCCGGCAAACGGACCGCCGGTGAACTGCGCCCGGAACTTGCGCTGATCCAGCGCCCGCGCGATCAGGACCTGCGTATCAGACCCCTTGGCCTTTTCCTTGAACTGGGCGCTGCGCGCCTGGATCAGGCTGCGCGCGGCCTGCGCGGGGGTCTTGCCGTCGGGCAGGAGGTCGGGCGACTCGATCAATCTTTCCAGTGCGTTGTCGCGCGCTGCGAGCCAACGCTTCTGGCCGTCGATCAGCATGGTGCGGATCTCGGCATCGGGCGCGGCTTTCAACAGTGCGCTGTAGCTGCGATTCAATTCCGCGTCGGCGGACACCGCGCCGCGGTCGGCGCAGATCAGCTTCTCGACGCCGGTGGATGCCTTCTTGCAATCGATGGCCAGCGCGGGCGCGGACAAGGAGAACAAGCCAGCCAGGGACAACAATCGTAGGGCGGGAATTCCAGGTTTCATCGGCTTCTTCTCGGGTTCGATGGCGGTTGAACAGCCCGCAATTCTGGCACGAAACCGGGGACGACCCCACAAACGCACGCCGCCGATCGCCCTTCCCGTTCGCGATCGGCGGCGGCCTCAACACGCGCTACAGCGCCGAGGCCATCGCCAGCCGCTCCGCGTAATGCGGTATCGACAGACGCTCGATGACGGCCTGCTGCTGCGCCCCGAACACGTCGCGCTCATCCGGCGAAGCAGAAATGTTCGGACGGTCGATGGTCAGCTTGATGGCGTTGCAGCTATCCACGAAGAACGTGCCGACCACGCGCTCGGGCGCCACGCCCAGCACCTGCGCCACATTGGCCGGGCAGAACACGTTCGAGCGCAACGCGGCCTCGTAATCAGCGGCCGAGTTGAACACGATGTCGAACGTCAGCCGGTTGATGCCCGCGTCCTTGCTGCGGACCACCACGGCCATGTCGAGCAGCGGTTGTTCGCGCTGGGGCGTGCCTTCAGGCGGCACGTCGGCGATCAGGGACAGCGTGCGGTCGTCCAGATTGCCCTGGTAGTCCGTGATGCCGATGTCGTAGTACCGCGGCCGGCCGGATCCGCTTTCCGTCCACGCCTTGCCGTTGGCGCGGAAGTAGGTGATCGGGAACATGCGGTTCTTGATGATGTCTTCGTTCTGCAGCAGGTGGTACAGCGTCCATTCGTAGGCATCGCCGGCATCCATGTCCATCCGCGAGCCGTCGCGCGCGGCGGCCAGCGACAGCAGGCGTTGCAACTCGGCGCGATGGCGGTCGGCGAGCACACGGGGATCGCGGTCGATGGTGCGCACGAGCGCGACCGGATGGCTCGCGTCGGCCTCATGGATTTTCCAGGTGGCGGCGCGCAGCGCGTCCGGAAATTCCGCCTGAACCAGCGTGATGACCGCGTCCTTGATCATCGGGTAATTGGCCTGGAACACCGGATCGCGCGTGCCGCTGGGAACCACCGCGCCGTACTGCCCATCTTCACGCCGGAAGCTCACCAGATTGGGCGACAGCGGATAGGCAATGTTGCCGGCGGTGGCCTTGCGCCCCGCATAGCCGTAGTGGATCAAATAGTGGGTCAGCAGACTGGCCAGCGTTTCGGCCGCCTGCGGCGTCGCCGCGCACGTTTCCACGATCAGACCCAGCTCCTTTTCGCCCTCGCGCAGCGGCACGGCCTGGACGCCGTTGCGGCCATAGACCAGCACGTCGCCAGGCACACGCGGCAGGTCCGCGGGATCCAGATGAACCAGCGACACCTTGCGTTTGCCCAGCCGCCGCGCGCCTTCCAGCTTGATGCTCCACGGCCATGGCTTGCCCGCATGCACGAATTGGCTGTTGCGGATGCCGGCGGTGCGGGCGTCGCGCGCGAAGAATTCCGTGTGTTCCATCGCCAGGATGCCTTCGGGATAGAACTGCAGTTGCGGATGGCTTTCCTCGTACAGCGAATGCGCCGCAATCGAATACGGCGTGCAGCGCCGTCCAGAGTCCGGCGCCACGAAAAGCGCCGTGCCGTCGTCGTAGATTTCGGCGATCAGGCAATCCGACGGCGAGCCCGGGTCGCAGGCCAGCGCGCCGCATTCCAGCACGTGGCCCACGTGGTACGCCAGACCCGGATCGATACCGCGGCGGATCATGTCGGACGCGAACAGTGCAATGTCGCACGAGCGGCCTGCCAGCACGTACTTCGCGCCGCTTTCCAGCGCCGTGATGAGCGGATGCACGCCCATCTGACCCACGATGGTGCTCTCTTCGAGCGCCGCTGCATCCAGCTCCGGCCCGGCGCCCGTAGGCCGAAGCGCACCCGCGCGGAATTCGCGGATCACGCTGGCCGGGTCCAGTTCAGACCGGATGACCGCCACGGCGCGGTCCTTCACGCCCAGCTCGTCAAACACTTCCTTGGCGACGTCGATCATCCAGTCCAGGTTGCGGTTGCCGCCCGCCATGCCGCAGCTTCCCAGGATGACCGGACCCTCGATGCGTTCGCCCGCCTCGACCATGTGGCGAAAGTCCGCCTTCACGGCCTCGCGTTCGAAGTATTCGGTTCCCGTGCCCAGGTAATAGGGGCCGGCGTCCATCGACCCAGCATCCGAGATCACGGCGTCGATCCGCCCTTCCAGCGCCTTTTGCAGCGATTCACGGGGAAATCCATATCCCAACGCGCCGCACGCGGACACCACGCGATAAACCAGCTTTGCCATCATCACTCTCCAGTTCTGCAGGCCGCAGACATTGCGGTTGCTGCATGAGCGTGAAGATTGCGCCTGCCGGCGAAGCTGGAAAAATACTATGTCGATATGCGGGTATCGGCCGCGGATATGGCCTTTAGCGGCGCGTCAGGAAGGCAGCGGCTCCGCGCCGGCCAGTCCTTTTTCCTGCACCTGCTGCATCACGAACTCGCTGAGCAGCGTGCGCACCGCCTCGGCGGGCGGCGCCAGCGGCACGTCGCTGGACGCGATGACTGCCGCCGTCAGATAGACGGGCGGCTCGATCAGCACGGCGGACACCATCGCGGTTCCCGGCTGCCCCGAAAAATCGCCCAGCGGCAGGATGGTATGGCCGATGCCCGCCTGCACCGCCGACAGCATGCCGGAAAAGACCTCGGTTTCCGCCACCACCTGCGGCGCGATGCCGGCCTCGGCAAACAGCCGGTCCAGCAGATTGCGTGTCATGTTGGGATGCGCGGGCAGGATGAGCGGCATGTCCGCCAGTTGCTCGAAGCGCATGGCGGACGGCCGGCGCCCGGGCTTGCGCGGGCTGATCACGAAAAGACGTTGCCGGAACAGCGCTTGGCGCGCAAAACCCGTGGTCGGTTCGTCCTCGAACACCAGCGCCAGATCCAGCGAGCTGTCGCGGATGCGGGCGCCCAGCTGGCCGCTGGCATCGCTGCTGAAACGCAGGCTGATCTTGGGCAGCGCCGCCCGGCATTTTTCCATCAGTTCGCCCGCCAGAAACGACGCCAGCGTCGACGACATGCCGATGCGCACGACGCCCTGGATGTCGCCGCTGAGCGAGCGCACGATCTGCGGAATGCGCTCCATGCGGCTCAGGATGGATGCGGCTTCCGTGTAGAGCGCGGCGCCCGCGGCCGTGGGACGCGCGCCCCGCGCACTGCGATGCAGCAGCGTCACGCCCAGCTCTTCTTCCAATGCCGCGATCTGCTGGCTGAGCGCCGGCTGCGCCACCGGAATGAGCGCCGCCGCGCGGGAAAAACTGCCCGCCTCGACGATCTTCACGAAGTACCGGAGATGGCGCAGTTGCACGGAAACGCTCCGGTCAGAACGTCACCTTGACTGACGGCGCGCTGCGCCGGGCTTCGCCATGAAACACGGCTTCGATGTTGTTGCCGTCCGGATCCAAAACGAAGGCGCCGTAGTAGCCGGGATGGTATTCGCGGAATCCCGGCGCGCCGTTGTCCTTGCCGCCGTGAGCCAGCGCCGCTTTGTAAAACGCGTCGACCATCGCCTGATCTCGCGCCTGGAACGCCAGATGGTGGCGTCCCGTCAACTGGCCCAGCGCGGCCTGGCTGTCAGCCGACGAGACAAAGAGCTCGTCCGCCCAGAAGTAGTCGTCGGCCGTGCCGCCCATCGGCACCTCCAGGGCATCGAACACCGCCTGGTAGAAGCGCTGACTGGCCGGCAGATCGCGCACGACAAGCTGGATGTGATCGATCAGACGACCGCGATGGATCTCGTTGGTCTGCATGACATCTCCTTCCTGGTGGGGATCGGTCGACTATAGCGCCATCCGCTGCAGGCGATATGGGTGCTCGGTCAAACGGATACCACCGGGATGCATTGCCGGCTTGCGCATTCAGTCAGCCCGTCAATGACAAGGCCCGCATTGCCGTGTGGGGCAATGCGGGCCTGAATACCGCGGTCATGCGGGGCGTGCGCGGCACGCCCCCGGATTCGATCAGCCAAACACGCGGAAGCGCTCGGCGTCGTCCATGAAAGCCTTATCGCCGAAACCGGCTTCGTTCGAGCCAAACGGCATCTGCGCGCGCAGCTTCCAGTAGGCGGGAACGTTCCATTCGCGCGCGACGGCGGCGTCGATCAGCGGGTTGTAGTGCTGCAGGCTGGCGCCGACACCGGCGTTGGCCAGCGCGGTCCACACGGACAACTGGGCCATGCCGCCCGATTGCTCGGACCAGACCGGGAAGTTGTCGGCGTACAGCGCAAACTTTTCCTGCAGGCTGCGCACGACGTCCTGGTCTTCAAAGAACAGGATGGTGCCCACGCCGGCGGCAAAGCTCTTGAGCTTGGCTTCGGTCTTGTCGAAACCTTCGGCGGGCGCAACCTTGCGCACTTCTTCCGTAGCCAGGTTCCAGAGCTTGTCGCTTTCGGCGCCAAACAGGATCACGGCGCGCGAGCTTTGCGAGTTGAAGGAGGACGGGCTGTGCTTGATCGCTTCCTGGATCAGCGTGGTCAGTTCTTCCTTGGAGGCCGACAGGTTGCGGCCCAGCGAATACTGCGTGCGGCGCTGCTTGAGCGCTTCGAGATATGCGTTGCTCATTATTTGACCTTTCGACCAGTAGATAGAGATGACGATGGGAGGCATTCTACCGGCTCGACCATGACGCGAATACCCGTTCAAACGCACTTTGGCTGGAACATACTGTTCCACTGATGGTGCCAAAGGGGCTGCAAGGTGCTGTCCGCACGAGCAATCGGCCGCCTTCACACGGCCGAGTTCAAACGTTTGATTTGGTCAGAGGTCCATGTCCAGGACGCGCGTCACCGTGTTGCAGGACGTGCATTGGCCCGCCACGATGAGATTGCTGAAGAAGTTCTGCACGGTGTCCGGATCTTCGTCCCAGAGTTCGTCCGTGCCGTCGTAGTCGAACTGGGCGAAGACGCTGAACCGCGTGCCCTGGCAGGCGGGGCAGGCAAAGGCCTGCGCCGCCCCCTCGCCGCGGATCTTGGCCGAGCAATCCAGCTCGCCGTGATAGCCGTGGATGTCGCTGTCGAACACCACGACATCCTCCGATGCGCCGTCCCATTTCACGGCCAGCGGCGACACGAATTCGTAGTCCTGGACGTGTTCGTTGTAGTCGCGCAGGTCAAAGCCCAGGATTTCGCCCGTCTGCGCGCCGCCGGCGCCTAGCAGGCGGAATGCGACCGCAACCTCGCCACGGTCTTCCACGATCAAGGGCGCGGGTGTCACGCGCACGCCATCCAGACAGCGTGGCGGGTGGGACAGAACGTGATCGAACGTGGGATCGGACATGCAGCGGGTCTCCAGTGAAGCGCGAAGATTGATGAGCGCGAGACTATAGCAATCGCTGTGGCCGGCGACGTATGGCCGGCGACGTACGGCCGGCCAGATCCCTCGGTCCATCAGTCGGCGCGGAACCCCGTCGCCTTCACCACATCGGCCCAGCGCTTGGACTCCGCGGTCAGCAAGGCCTGCAGCGCCTGCCGGTCCGAGCCCACGACGACAAACCCCGCTTCGCCAAGCGTCTTCACGGCGGCAGGCTGGCGCAGCGCGGCGGCGCTGTCAGCCTGCAAGCGAGTCAGCACGGCCTCGGGCGTGCCGGCCGGCGCGAACAACGCGAACCAGGCACCGAAATTGACCGCGGGCAGGCCGCCCTCCGCGAACGTCGGCACGTCAGCCAACGCGGACGAGCGCTTCGCGCCGGTGGTGGCCAGCGCGCGCAGCTTGCCGCCCTGCACCTGGGGCGCGGCCAGGGCCGTCGTCACGAAGGCCGCCTGCACGCCGCCGGACACCAGTCCAGACACGGCATCGCCCGTCGACCGGTAATGGATGGCTTCGATCTTCAGGCCTGCCTCGCGCGCGAAAAGCTCCGCGCCGAAATGGCCGGGCGTACCCGCGCCGAAGGTGGCGAAGTTCACGCGGTCCGGCGCCTTCTTCGCGGCGTCGATGAACGCCGGCAGGTCCTTGTACGGCGAGCTGGCCGGCACCACCAGCACGAAGTCGGCCCGCACCACCTCGGAGATCGGCGCGAAGTCGCGCGGCGGATCGTAGTTCAGGTTGCGGTACGTGGCAGGCGAAATGCTGATCGAGCCGACCTCGCCCAGCAGCAGCGTCTGGCCGTCCGCCGGACTGCGCGCGACGTTCTGGGCGGCAATTTGCCCGCCCGCACCGACCTTGTTCTCCACCACCACGCTTTCGCCCAGCAGCGGTCCCATGTGCTGGGACAACGTGCGGGCCACGATGTCCGGCCCCGTGCCGGGCGGAAAACCCACGTTCAGGCGCACCGGCCCATTGGGGAACTGGGCGGCTGCCGCAAGCGGCAGGCACAGCATGAAGCCGCCCAGCAGGCGGCGCAGCATCGTTTGCATGGTTGTCTCCTGGTTTTTTTAATGCCGCGGCGGCTGCCGCGGGTTCAGCAAATGCGATAAAAGCGCAATTCGACGCGGTCGGGATAACGCGCGCCGGTGCCGATGAACAGGCTTTCGTTCATCCAGCCGAGCGCGGGCGACGACGTTTCAAAGCGGGGATAGCTGCGAAAGTAGATGCGCGCCGGATCGACGGCTTCGCCGCGCGCCAGCCGCGCGATGTCCTCGGCGCTGCCCGTGCGGATGCCGGTGTTCTCGACATACACGCGCTCGCCTTCGGGCGTCTCGATCACGTAGCGTGCGTGGATGTCCGTGAATGTTGCCGAGCGGATGATCTGGAAGTCCGCGCCGCCGGGCAGCACTTTGCCCGACAGACGCGGACCGTCGACCGTGCCGCCTGTGATCGGGATCACGCGGCGCCGGCCCTGCGGCGTATCGCCCACTTCCTGCGGCGCGCCCACGTCCACCACCACGGTGGTCACGTGTTCCAGCCGGGGCGCGTGGGGTTCGTTGATGGCATCGGCGCCGCTCATGGCTTTTCTCCGCGGGCAAGGCGCAGCGCAGCGGGGTCAAAGCCCGCCAGCTGCTTGTAGCGCAGCGATACCGCCGCCAGCTCCTCGCCCGATATGACGTCGTTGATGTTCGCAAAGCCTTGCGGCGCGCGCTCTTCGGCCAACTGCATCACCTGTTCGGGGCCGTTCAAACGATTGCGCAGCACGATGCCGGCGGTGCGCGGCAGACGTTCGGCCTCGTACTCCAGCAGCGCGATCTCTGCTGAACGCGCCTTGCCCTGCACCGCCTGATCCAGCCAGTCGGCCAGGGAGCGCGCATCCAGGATCGCCTGGGCCGATCCGTTCGAGCCGATCGGATACATCGGATGCGCCGCGTCGCCCAGCAGCGTAAAGCGCCCGCGCGTCCAGCGCGGCAAGGGGTCGCGGTCCACCAGCGGGAATTCGTAGATCGCCTCGGCGCCGTCGATGATGGCAGGGATGTCGATCCAATCCCAGCGCCAATCGGCAAAGCGGTCCGCGAAGACGGACTTGTCGACCTTGCGGTTCCAGTCGGTGGCGGGCAGTTCCGCGCCGGGGATCGACAGCTCGGCGATCCAGTTGATGAGCGAACGGCCTTGTTTGCGCAGCGGTTCGGAGATCGGATAGCAGACGAATTTCTGGTCCTGGTGACCCGCCATGAACATGCTGCGCCCGTCCAGATACGGCGGCGCCTCGGTCACGGCGCGCCACAACATGCGCCCGGAAAAACGGGGCTCGTCCCCGACGGGATGAAGCTGACGGCGCAGTGCCGAGTGGATGCCATCGGCGCCCACCAGGATGTCGCCGTGCACGGCCTGCAGCGCGTTGTCCGCGCGGCGGCGGAACTGCGCGTGCACGCCCGCCGCATCCTGGCTGGCCGATTCCAGCACCATGCCCGGCACGATGGCATTCGGGCCGAGCCGGTCGCGCACGGCCTGCGCCAGCAGCATCTGGAATTCGCCGCGATGCACCGAAAACTGCGGCAGCGGATAACCGGCCTCGAGGCCGCGCGGCTCGCGCCAGATCGGCTGGCCGAGCTTGTTGTAGTAGTGAAGCTGCGAGGTCTCGATGGCGCGTTCGGCCAACTGGGGCATGAGGCCCAATTGTTCGATCTCGCTGACCGCATGGGGCAGCAGATTGATGCCGACGCCCAATGGCCGCAATTCCTGCGCGCTTTCATAGATGCGGCAGCCGATGCCGCGCCGATGCAGCATCAGCGCAAGGGTCAGCCCGCCGATCCCCGCCCCGGCAATGACGATATGCATGTCTACTCCTGGTCTTATTTGTTATGCAACATAACAAAATAGCCACGCGTTTCGCACGAGGGATTTCCCGCAATCCGGTGGCGCGGCGGCGACGCGTGCATTAGTGTTGAGGCCCCGTTTCACGATCTGCCCCCGATGTCCAGAGCCTCCGCCCCACGCCCTCGCCGCCCTGCTGCCCGCGGCGAACACTTCGATCCGCATGTGCCCGGCATTCAGTACGGCGCGCTGGACGATCTGGTGGGCTACGCCATCCGCCGCGCGCAGATCCTGATCTACGAGGACTTCCTGGCCGCGCTGGCGCCGTGGGACATCACGCCGCAGCGTTATTCGGCACTGACGCTGATCGCCGCCAATGAAAACCTCAAGCTCACCGACCTGGCGCGCATCCTGGGCATTGCGCGCTCGGGCGCGGTGCAGATCGTCAACCAGTTGCAGGAACTGGGCTACGTGGAGCGCCAGGAAGCCGAACGCGACCGGCGCGCCTACGCGCTGGCCATGACGCCGGCCGGCCACACCGCGCTAGCCGCCATCACCGAGGCCGTGCAGGCGCACGACGCGCGCATCAGCGGCAAGCTCGGCGCGGCGGATCGGCGAAAACTGATCGGTCTGCTGGGCAAGCTGGGGTAGCGCGGCCCGCCGTCGCGCACCCATGGACAGGTAGCGCGGCTTCCCTCTCCGCGCTGCGCCGCATCGTGCGCGCCTTTTGCGCCCATGCGGGCATTCCCCTATTACTCCAGCCGCGTCAAAAAACTATCGTATTCGAGAATTATCAAATAAGAGAATTCTCGCTTCCGACAAAATGACTGCTGAAACCCTATACGACTTTGCCGTGGTCGGCGCCGGGATCGCCGGCGCCTCCGTGGCCTACCGCCTCAGCGCCTCGGCGTCCGTGGCAGTGCTGGAACGCGAGTCCCAACCCGGTTATCACTCCACCGGCCGCTCCGCAGCCATGTTCATGGAGACCTACGGCACCACGCAGATCAAGGCGCTTACGCGCGCCAGCCGCGCGTTCTACGAGCATCCGCCCGAAGGCTTCTGCGAGCATCCGCTGCTTAGCCCGCGCGGCGTGCTGTACATCGCAACGCCGGACCAGAAGGATCTGCTGCAGGAAGTGTTCGAAGACTTCCACCGCCAGTCGCCCAACGTCACGCTGATCGACGCCGCGCAAGCGGTGGCCCGCGTGTCCTGCCTGCGCGAAGACCAGCTCTGCGGCGCGATCGAGGAGCCCGACGCGCGCGACATCGACGTGCATGCCCTGCATCAGGGCTTTCTGCGCGGCATGAGCCGCCAGGGCGCGGTGCTGCACAACAATGCCGAATTGACCGGCGCCGCGTTCGAGAACGATGTCTGGACGCTGACCCTGGCCGACGGGCGCCAGATCCGAGCGCGCGCCGTCGTCAACGCCGCGGGCGCGTGGGCCGACCACACGGCAACGCTGTGCGGGGCCGCCCCCGTCGGCCTGCAACCCTGCCGCCGTACCGCCTTTACCTTCAGCGGTCCGGACGACGTCGATTTTTCGCACTGGCCCGCCGTGGTCGGCGTAGACGAAAGCTATTACTTCAAGCCGGACGCCGGGCAGCTTCTGGGCTCGCCCGCCAATGCCGATCCGGTCGACGCGCACGACGTCGTGCCCGAAGAGCTGGATGTCGCAACCGGCATCTATCGCATCGAAACCGCCACGTCGCTGACCATCCGCCGCCCGAAGCACATCTGGGCCGGCCTGCGCTCGTTCGTGCGCGATGGCGATTTCGTGGTGGGCTGGGACGCGGCCACGCCGGCCTTCTTCTGGCTGGCCGCGCAAGGCGGCTACGGCATCCAGACCGCCGCAGCCACTTCCGAACTGGCGGCCGCGCTGCTGACGCGCCAGCCCCTACCCGATCACCTGCACGCGCACGGCGTCAATGCCGACGCCGTGCGGCCCGAGCGCTTGCGCTGATCCAGTCACCGATAACCGAGACCCCGACATGACCGCCATCACCCGATACCCCAGCAGCCTGCCCCTGCCCTTCTCGCGCGCCACTCAGGCGGGCGGCTTTTTGTTCCTGTCCGGGCAGATCCCGCTGGATGCCGACGGCCAGGTCGTGCGCGGCGATATCACCGCCCAGACGAATGCCGCCATCGAGCGCATCAAGGACACGCTCGCACTGGCCGGCGCCAGCCTGAAGGACGTGGTTCGCGTGACCGTGTGGTTGACCGATCTGGCGCTGTTCGCGCAGTTCAACGAGGCCTACCGCAGCCATTTCTCTTCCGATTTCCCCACGCGCTCCACCGTCGAGGCCAAGCTGGCCATGGACGTGGATGTCGAGATCGAAGTGCAGGCCTGGCTGGGCGACAGCCGGCCCAAGGGTCCCGCAGCCGCCTGACGCCGTATTCGTTCGATTGCATGTCACCGCCAGGCCCACGCCTGGCGGGGCGACACCTCCCAGCGCGCGCCCCGATGCCCGCGCCCTCAAAGCCCCTCTCTAGCGCGGAGCGTCATTCATGAAGATCTTTTCCGGGTCCCTGGCGACCGAGACGAACACCTTCTCCCCCATTCCGACCGGCCTGGCTTCCTACCGGGCGCGCGGCTACTTCCCCGCCGGCCAGCATCCGGACCGCATGCAGATGTTTTCGGGTCCGCTGTGGGCCGCGCGCCAGCGCGCCGCGGGCAAGGACTGGACGCTGATCGAAGGCTTGACCGCAGGCGCAACGCCGGCCGGCATCACCACCCGCCACGCCTACGAGACGCTGCGCGATGAGCTGCTGGACGACCTGCGCCGCGCGGGCAAGGTGGATATCGCACTCTTCGGCCTGCATGGCGCGATGGTCGCCGACGGCTACGACGACTGCGAAGGCGACCTGCTGCGCCGCGCGCGGGAGATCGTCGGCCCGGACGCCGTGATCGGCGCCGAACTCGATCCGCACTGTCACCTGACAGACGCGATGGTAGAGAGCGCCGACTTCCTGGTCTGTTTCAAGGAATACCCGCACACCGACATCCTGGAACGTGCGTTCGACCTGGTCGACCTGTGCGTGGCGCGCGCCGAGGGCCGCATCAACCCCACGCGTGCGGTCTACGACTGCGAAATGATCTCCATCATGCACACCAGCCGCGAGCCGATGCGCAGCTTCGTGGACCGCCTGCTCGCGATGGAAGGCAAGGAAGGCGTGCTGTCCGTGTCCATCGCGCACGGCTTCCCGTGGGGCGACACGCCGGACATGGGTTCGAAGGTGCTGGTCTATACCGACGGCGACGCCGCGCAGGCCGAGGCGCTGGCGCGCACGCTGGGCGAGGAGATCATCGGTTTCCGCGATCAGCTGGCGCCGCCTTACCCCGGCGCGGACGAAGCGCTGGACCAGGCGCTGGCGCACAAGGAATTCCCGGTGGTGCTGGCCGATTCGGCCGACAACGCCGGCGGCGGCGCGCCCAGCGATGCCACCTTCATCCTGGAACGCGTGCTGGCGCGCGGCATCACCGATGTCGCCACCGGCCCGTTCTGGGATCCGGTTGCCGTGCAACTGTGCTTCGAGGCCGGCGCAGGCGCGCAGATCAAGCTGCGCGTGGGCGGCAAGGTGGCGCCGGTGTCCGGCCAGCCGCTGGACCTGGATTGCGAGATCCTGGCGCTCAAGCGCGACGCCGTCATGACTGGTCTGGCCGGCACGCCTGCGCTGCTGGGCGACGTGGCCGTCGTGCGCACCGGCGGCGTCACCCTCGTCATGACCACCTCACGCACCCAGGCCATGGGCACCGACCTGTTCACGCAATTCGGCGTGGACCTGGCCGCGATGAAACTCGTCATCGTGAAGTCTTCGCAGCATTTCTATGCCTCGTATTCCAAGGTCGGCCGCCACGTCATCTACGTCGAAACGCCCGGCGCCATCACGAATGACCTCAACACGCTGCCGTTCGTGAAGCGCAAGCTGCCGAAATGGCCCTTCAAGGCCTGAGGCGGGGGCCGAGGACCAACCACCATTGCCGCCCATGACGGGCAGACCAGAACCAACAAGGGGAAATCCATGATCAGACGTTTCAGCCTGCTGGGAGCCGCCGCGCTCCTAGCCATGAGCGCCGCGACCGGTGCACTCGCCCAGACCAAGACGTTGCGCCTCGTGCCGCACGCCGACCTGAAGACGCTGGACCCGCTCTTCAACACCGCCTACATCACGCGCAACCACGGCTACATGGTGTTCGACACCCTGTTCGCGCAGGACAGCAAGGGCCAGGTCAAGCCGCAGATGGTGGATACCTGGACCACGTCCGAAGACGGCAAGACCTGGACCTTCACCCTGCGTCCCGGTCTGAAGTTCAACGACGGCACGCCGGTGACGGCCGAGGACTGCATTGCGTCGATCCAGCGCTGGGCAAAGAAGGACACGCTGGGCCAGGCCATGATGGCGGCCGGCGCAGAATTTGCCGCCACCAACGAAAACACGTTCACGCTGACGCTGAAAGAGCCCTTCGGCCTCGTGCTGGACGCGCTGTCCAAGCCTTCGGGCATGCCGCCCTTCATCATGCCCAAGCGGCTGGCCGCCACTGATCCGAACACCCAGGTCACCGAAATGGTCGGCTCGGGTCCGTTCCTCTTCAAGCGCGATGAATGGGTGCCCGGCAACAAGGTCGTCTATGTGAAGAACCCGTCCTACGTGCCGCGATCCGAAGCGCCTGACGGCCTGGCGGGCGGCAAGAACGTGAAGGTGGACCGCGTGGAATGGGTCTACATCCCCGATGGAAACACGTCGACGGCCGCGCTGATGAACGGCGAGGTCGACATGATCGAACAGGTCACGCCCGACTTCCTGCCGGTGCTGGAATCCAACCCGGACATCACGCTGAGCACGTCGGTGGCCTCGCAAGGCATGGTGATCCTGAATTCGCTGCATCCGCCGTTCAACAACCCGCTCGCGCGCCAGGCGGTGTACTACCTGGTCAGCCAGAAGGAAATGCTGACCGCGATGGGCTACCCGGACAAGTACCGGGTGGACTACTGCGCCACCATGTACATCTGCGGTTCGCCCCTGGCCACGGACGCGGGCGCCGCGCCCTACGCCAAGACCGATCCCGCACGCGCCAAGCAACTGCTGCAGGAAGCCGGCTACAAGGGCGAGAAGGTGGTGCTGCTGTACCCCACCGATCACCTGAGCGCCCCGGCCGTCATGGTGCTGGCGCAGAACCTGAAGAAGGCTGGCGTGAACGTGGACCTGCAGTCGATGGACTGGGCCTCGCTGGCCGGCCGCCGCCTGAAGAAGGATCCGCCCGCTCAAGGCGGCTGGAACATCTTCCTGACCTGGGGCGGTTATTTCGACGCCAGCACGCCGGTCACCAACCCGTGGCTATCCGCCGCCTGCGGCAACAGCCTGCCGGGCTGGCCGTGCGACAAGGAACTGGACACCCTGCGCACCAGCTGGATCCGCGAGAACGACGCCGCCAAACGCAAGGACCTTGCCGCGCAGATCCAGGCGCGCGCCTACCAGACGGTGCCCTACGTGATGTGGGGCGAGTTCAAGCCTGTCTTCGCGGTGCGCGGCTTGAAGCAGACCGATCTGATCAAGTCCGGCATTCCGGTGATGTGGAACATCGAGAAACCGTAAGGCAGACGCCGGGCGCCGTGCGCGCCCGGCCGCAAGCCGGGGGGAATCCAGCGTGAAATTCATCCTGCGCCGCATCGCGGCCGTCATACCCGTCATGGCCGTCGTGGCCGTCGTGGTGTTCCTGCTGATACACCTGTCGCCGGGCGATCCCGCGGCGGTCATCGCAGGCGACAACGCCACCGCCGACGACGTCGAAAAAATCCGGCAGAACCTGGGGCTGGACAAGCCGCTCCTGCAGCAGTTCGTCATCTGGATCAGCCATATCGCCGTCGGCGACCTGGGCACCTCGATGTCCACGCAGATGCCCGTGTCGCAGCTCATCGCCCAGCGCATGGGCCCCACGATCTCGATCGCGCTCTTCACGATGCTGTTTGCCGTGCTGGCCGCGATTCCGCTGGGCGTGCTGGCCGCGTGGAACGCCGGCAAGTGGCTGGACAGGCTGGTCATGGTGGGCGCGGTCTGTGCGTTCTCGGTGCCGGTGTTCCTGATCGGCTACAGCCTGGTGTACGGATTTTCCATCAAGCTCGGCTGGCTGCCGGTGCAGGGCTACAAACCGCTGGCCGATGGCCTTGTGCCTTACCTGCGCCACCTGGTGCTGCCCTGTCTGTCGCTGGGCCTGGTGTACATGGCGCTGCTGACGCGCATGACACGCGCCACCATGCTGGAGGCCCTGTCCGAAGACTACATCCGCACCGCGCGCGCCAAGGGCCTGTCATCCGGTCCCATCGTCTGGCACGCGCTCAAGAACGCCGCCAATCCGATCGTCACGACCATCGGTGTGGGCGTGGCGCTGCTGATCGGCGGCGTCGTCGTGACCGAGACCGTGTTTGCGATCCCCGGCCTGGGCCGCCTGACCATCGACGCCGTGCTGCGCCACGACTATCCGGTCATCCAGGGCGTGCTGCTGGTGGCCTCGGGCATCTACGTGCTGATCAACCTGCTGGTCGACCTGAGCTACCGGCTCTTCGATCCCCGCATCCGCTATTGAGAAGAGGCCACGCATGAACACGACCACCCTGCCCCTTCCCGCCGCGCGGCCGCGCCTGCGGCGCGCGTTCCGGTCTATACGCCGCCATCCCATGCTGTACGCCGGCGGCGCGATCCTCATCATCCTCGCGGCCATCGCGCTGGCCGCGCCGTGGCTGGCCACCGTGGACCCGCAGGAGATCAATCCGCTGGCGCGCATGAAGCCGCCCTCGGCCGAACACCTGTTCGGCACCGACGCGCTGGGCCGCGACGTCTATTCGCGCACTGTCTGGGGCGCCCGCATCTCGCTGCTGGTCGGCATCGTGGTCGCTGTCGTCTCCACCGCCGCTGGCGTGGTGCTGGGCATGATGGCAGGCTACTTCCGCCGCATCGACGCCGTCATCATGCGCATCATGGACGGCCTGATGGCCATCCCCGGCGTGCTGCTGGCGATTGCGCTGATGGCCACGCTGAAGGGCGGGCTGGGCACCGTCATCATCGCCATCGTCATTCCCGAAGTGCCGCGCGTCGTGCGGCTGGTGCGCGCGCTGGTCCTGACCATCCGCGAGCAGCCCTACATCGAGGCCGCCGTCTCGGTCGGCACGCGGGTGCCGTCGATCCTGATGCGCCACATCCTGCCCAACCTGTTTGCGCCGCTGATGGTGCAGGCCACGTTCATCGCGGCCTCCGCCATCCTGACCGAAGCCGTGCTGAGCTTCCTTGGCGTGGGCATTCCGCCGCACATCCCGAGCTGGGGCAACATCATGGCCGAAGGCCGCAACTTCGTGGCCGTGGCGTTCCACATCATCCTGTATCCGGGCCTCTTTCTGGGCGTGGCCGTCCTGGCCGTCAATCTGGTCGGCGACGGGCTGCGCGACATGCTCGATCCCCGCCTGGCCAAGAAGCTGTAGGAGCGCACATGCAGCCCCATCCCGTCCTGCGCGTGCAAGACCTCACCACCTGTTTCGACGGCGACGACACGACCGTGCTGGCCGTCGACAAGCTCTCGTTCGACCTCCTGCCCGGCGAAACCCTGGGCCTGGTGGGCGAATCGGGCTGCGGCAAGAGCGTCACGTCGCTGTCCATCATGCGGCTGCTGCGCGCCCCCGGCCGCGTCGCCACCGGCAGCATCGAATTCGACGGCAGCGATCTCCTGGCCCTGCCCGAGAAATCGATGCGCGCCATTCGCGGCAACAAGATCTCGATGATCTTCCAGGAGCCCATGACCTCCTTGAACCCCGTGATCACGGTGGGCAAGCAGATCAGCGAATCGCTCATGCTGCACCAGGGCCTGTCGCGGCGCGAGGCGCTGACGCAGGCCGAGGCGCTGCTGGACCTGGTGCAGATCTCCGACCCGGCGCGCCGCGTGCGCGAGTATCCCTACCA
This sequence comes from Achromobacter sp. GQ309, assembly GCF_059759315.1. Taxonomy (NCBI): domain Bacteria; kingdom Pseudomonadati; phylum Pseudomonadota; class Betaproteobacteria; order Burkholderiales; family Alcaligenaceae; genus Achromobacter; species Achromobacter sp. GQ309. The sequence goes on along the minus strand of NZ_JCAXDP010000003.1, from coordinate 231,888 downwards.
GCTCTCGGGCGGCATGCGCCAGCGCGCCATGATCGCCATGGCGCTGGCCTGTCAGCCCAAGGTGCTGATCGCTGACGAACCCACCACGGCGCTGGACGTCACCATCCAGGCGCAGATCCTGCACCTGTTGCGAGACATCCAGGCGCGGCTTGGCACGGCCATCGTGCTGATCACGCACGACCTGGGCGTGGTCGCGCAGATGTGCCAGCGCGTCATCGTCATGTATGCCGGCCGCAAGGTCGAGGAAGGCAGCGTGGACGACGTGCTGGACCGCCCGCAGCATCCGTACACCCAGGCGCTGATCCGTTCGCTGCCCGACTTCGTCGACGGCCAGGACCACACTGCCCGGCTTGCCGAGCTGCCCGGCATCGTCCCCGTCAGGACGCCCGTGTCGCGCGGCTGCGCCTTTGCCGCGCGTTGCCCCGAGGCCCTGCCACGCTGCACCGAGGAAGCGCCGTCCGCCACCGACGCCGGCGCGCGCCATCGCGTCTGGTGCTGGGCCCGCCAGGACGCCCCCGCGCCCGCCGCCCTGACTGCCTGAGACGCATGAGATCCGCCATGAATCTGCACGACATTCCCCTCGCGTCTTCCGCGCCCGCGGCCACCGCGGTGCCCATGCTGGAAGTCATCGGCTTGAAGAAGCACTTTCCTGTGGACAGCGGGCGCGGCGCCAAGGTGCTGCGCGCCGTCGACGGCATCTCGCTATCGGTGCCGCGCGGCCAGACGCTCAGCCTGGTCGGCGAGTCCGGCTGCGGCAAGTCCACGACGGGCAAGTGCCTGATCCGCCTGACCGATCCGACCGAAGGCCGCATCCTGCTGGAAGGCGAAGACCTCGCCAAGATGAACAGCAGTCAGCTGCGCGCCATGCGCCGCCGCATGCAGTTCATTTTCCAGGATCCGTTCTCGTCGATGAACCCGCGCATGCGGGTGCGCGACATCATCGGCGAGCCGCTGCGCAACTTCGGACACGGCCGCGAGGCCATTCGCGAGCGCGTGGCGCAGCTGCTGGCGCGCGTCAGCCTGCGGCCCGACGCGGCCGACAAGTATCCGCACGAGTTCTCGGGCGGCCAGCGCCAGCGCATCGTGATCGCGCGCGCCCTCGCGCTGGACCCTGGCCTCATCGTGTGCGACGAGCCGGTGTCAGCGCTGGACGTGTCGGTGCAGGCGCAGGTCATCAACCTGCTGATGGACCTGCAGCGCGACCTGGGCCTGACCTACGTGTTCATCTCGCACGATCTGAGCGTCGTGCGCCACATCAGCCACCGCGTGGCCGTGATGTACCTGGGCAAGATCGTCGAGATCGGCACGCGCGACGCGATCTTTGACCGCCCGGCGCATCCGTACACCCGCGCGCTGCTGGCCGCCGTGCCGTCCGCGCGCCAGGGAGAACGCAATCCGGTCGAGGTCCTGAAGGGGGAAATCCCCAGCCCGCTGTCGCCTCCATCCGGCTGCGCGTTCCGCACGCGCTGTCCGATGGCGCAGCCGCGCTGCGCCGAAGAAACGCCCCAGCCCCGCCAGGTCGCCGCCGAACAGCAGGTCGCCTGCCACTTTGCCTGATCCCCGCATTGCCTGATCCATCCAGCCGGAGAACCGCATGTCCCAGCCCGACGCCACCCCGTTTGACTACATCCTCACCGGCGGCACCGTCATCGACGGCACCAACGCCCCCGGCCAGCGCGCCGACGTGGGCGTGCGCGGCGACCGCATTGCCGCCGTGGGCGACCTGTCCGGCAGCGCCGCGCAACGCCGCATCGACGTGACGGGCAAAGTGGTGGCGCCCGGCTTCATCGACTCGCACACCCACGACGACAACTACCTGCTCAAGCGCCGCGACATGACGCCCAAGATCTCGCAGGGCGTCACCACCGTCGTCACGGGCAACTGCGGCATCAGCCTGGCGCCGCTGGCCCACGCCCATGCCAGCCCGCCCGCGCCGCTGGACCTGCTGGACGAAGGCGGCTCGTATCGCTTCGAACGTTTCTCCGATTACCTGAACGCGCTGCGCGCCACGCCCGCCGCCGTCAACGCCGCCTGCATGGTCGGCCACTCCACGCTGCGCGCGGCCGTCATGCCCGACCTGCAGCGCGCCGCCACGCCGGATGAAGTGCAGGCCATGCAGACGCTGGCCGACGACGCGCTGGCCAGCGGCGCCATCGGCATCTCCACCGGCACGTTCTACCCGCCAGCCGCCCAGGCCACCACCGAGGAAATCATCGAAGTCTGCCGCCCGCTCAACACGCACGGCGGCATCTACGCCACCCACATGCGCGACGAGGGCGAACACATCGTGGAGGCACTGGAAGAAACCTTCCGCATCGGCCGCGAACTGGACGTGCCGGTTGTAATCTCGCATCACAAGGTCATGGGCCAGCCCAACTTCGGCCGCTCCGCCGAGACGCTGCCGCTGATCGAGGCCGCGATGGCCAAGCAGGACGTCTCGCTGGACGCCTATCCCTATGTAGCCGGCTCCACCATGCTCAAGCAGGACCGCGTCCTGCTGGCCGGCCGCACCATCATCACCTGGTGCAAGCCCTTTCCGGAACTCAGCGGCCGCGACCTGGACGAGGTCGCCGCCGAACGCGGCAAGTCAAAATTCGACGTGGTGCCCGAGCTGCAACCGGCCGGCGCCATCTACTTCATGATGGACGAGCCCGACGTGCAGCGCATTTTGAAGTTCGGCCCCACCATGATCGGCTCGGATGGCCTGCCCCACGATGAGCGTCCGCACCCGCGCCTGTGGGGCACCTTCCCGCGCGTGCTGGGCCATTACTCCCGCGACCTGGGCCTCTTCCCGCTGGAAACCGCGGTCTGGAAAATGACCGGCCTGACCGCCGCCAAGTTCGGCCTGGCCGAACGCGGGCAGGTGCAGCCTGGCTACTTCGCCGACCTCGTGGTCTTCGATCCGGCCACGGTGGCCGACGCCGCCACCTTCGAACGCCCCACCGAACGCGCGGCCGGCATTCACTCGGTCTACGTGAACGGCGCGCCCGTGTGGGAGGAGCAGGCCTTCACCGGTCAGCACGCCGGCCGCGTCCTGGCGCGGAGCGCCGTTGGGATCGCCGCTCCAGGAAACGCCGGGAGCGCCGCATGACCGCCCGCAAGCTCCACCTTGCCGTCGCGCAACTTGGCCCCGTCCAGCGCAGCGACACCCGGGTCCAGGTCGTTCGCCGGCTGATCGACCTGCTGGAAGACGCCCACAGCCGCGGCGCGGCCTGGGTGACGTTTCCGGAGCTGGCGCTGACCACGTTCTTTCCGCGCTGGTCCATCGACGATCCGGCCGAGGTGCAGGCGTTCTTCGAAACCGAAATGCCGGGCCCCCTGACCCGCCCCCTGTTCGACGCAGCCCGCGACAAGGGCATCGGCTTCTATCTGGGCTACGCCGAGCTGGCGGACGGCGTGCAATACAACACCAGCATCCTGGTCGGTCGCGATGGCCAGATCGTGGGCAAGTACCGCAAAATTCATATCCCCGGCGACGCGCAAGCCGTCGACGGCGCGCCCTTGCAGCATCTTGAGAAGAAGTATTTCGCGGTCGGCGACCTGGGGTTTCCTGTCTGGCAGACCCCGGACGCCGCCATCGGCATGTGCATCTGCAACGACCGGCGCTGGCCCGAGACGTTCCGCGTCATGGGACTGCAAGGCGTGGAGGTCGTCATGGCCGGGTACAACACGCCCTCCGGCTACGTGCAATGGAACGAGCCCATCCACCTGCGCATGCACCACCACCTGCTGTCGCTGCAGGCCGGCGCCTACCAGAACGCCTGCTGGGTGGCCGCCGCCGCCAAGGCCGGCGTCGAGGAAGGCAACCCCATGATCGGCGGATCCTGCATCGTCGCGCCCACCGGCGAAATCATGGTGCGCACGTTCTCCGAGGAGGACGAGGTCATCAACTTCGTCTGCGACCTGTCGGTGTCGGATCACTACCGCGCCAACATCTTCAACTTCGCCGCCCACCGCCGGCCCGAGCACTACCGGATGATCGTCGAACGCACCGGCACCCAGCCTCCCGCCTGACCCGGCCCACCCCGTACAATCCGGCTACACGCGGCGGGGCTTGCGGGCCCTGCCCCCGCCCTCAACCCTATAAGCCAGACCGCTACATGGCCCCAACCGGCAACACATCCCCGCCCGAAATCGTGGGCAAGGAAGAAATGGGCGCCCGCCTGCGCGCCGAGCGCAAGGCCAGGAAGATGACCTTGCAGGCGCTGTCCAAGGCCAGCGGCATCGCGGTGTCGACGCTATCGAAGGCCGAACTCGGCCAGATCGCCCTCAGTTACGAAAAATTCGCCGCGCTGGCCCGCGCGCTCGACATCGACATGACCCGCATGTTCATGCTGCGCGACGCCGCGCAGGCCGCGGTCGCCCCCACCTTCGTCAAGAACCGGCTCAGCGACGCCCGCGACTACATCACCGAGAACTATCACTACCGCCTGCTGATGGGCGAATACCCCGGCAAGAAGATGCTGCCGATGGTCGCCATGATCGATTCGCGCAAGGTCGTGGAGTTTGAAGACTATATCCGCCACCCGGGCCAGGAGTTCGTCGTGGTCCTGTCGGGCAAGGTCCGCATCCAGTTCGAAAACGGCGACAGCGTCGTGCTGAACCGGCTGGAATCGGCGTACTTCGACAGCAGCATCGGCCACGTTTATCTGTCGCTGAGCAGAAAGCCGGCCGAGGTGCTGGCCGTGTGCAGCGATATGGAGGATGTGCCGGAGCGGTTGAAGGGGGCGTAATGATGTGGCGCCGCGCCAACTGCTTACTTGGCTGAAGCGGCGCCTTGGGATGACCCAGCTGAATCCGTTGCGGGCGAGAGCATCCTGGACGCCTCTCGTGACAGATCCACTCCTTTTCCATCTGGCTTGGACCTCGTCCAGGCGTACGAGCCCACGCGTGACTGATCGGAGAGGCAGGCCGCCACCGCGTGCGTACCGCTCAAGTCCACGATGTTGATCCGCAGCCGCGGCTTGTCCCGGGAGAGCTGCACAGCCGTTGCACAGATATCCTGGCCGCATTCGTCCGCGCCGGCCAGGAACAGGAATATCAGGGCATCGCGCTTGACGCCATCGACGGTCGCTGCCGCGATCTTCAATCCGTCGGTCAACGCCGCCTTGCCCTCGTTCTGCGTGGATTTCAGAGCCTGCAGGAGTTCCGCTCGGTTCGCCGATGGGAAAGCGCCCTGACTGTGTGGCATTCCACACTGCATTGCTGGGAACGTGACGAGACGCGTATCGGTGACGTCCGGCAATCGGTCGACGATCCGTCGAATCTCATCGTGGCCAATGACCCGGCGTTCAGGCCCGCCGATCTTTTCCGGCGCTGCCTTCATACGCGCTGCCGTTTCCAGCACGAACACCAGTTCCGTGGGCCATTCCGGCGTGCGATCCGGCTCTGCTTTGGGCTCAGGGCTGAGTGCAGGCAAAGCTGGGCCGCTCGGCGATGCCGGCTGCCGGTACCACCACCATGCGCCAGCCAGGAGCAGCGCGAGCAACAGCGCCCCTCCCACCGCAAGCCAGCGCCAGAGAGCGAAGGACGGCGCCGGCGCGCCGCCCGCAGCCGGAAGCGTGGGCGCCGCATCCTGCAGGCGAATCAGCAGGCGCCCGTCCACGCCATACAGCTTGTCCAGATCGGGCGGAACCCGCAGCGCCTCTATCTGCTGCGCCTGGTGCTCCATCCCGCGCGCTCGCATGGCCTCTGCCAGGCCACCAAGGGTGGCGACATGCGCATCATAGGCGCGAAGCAGCGCCTGCTGGGCGTCCTCAGACAGGGCGGCATACTGCGTCACCGCCCCCTGCTGGGAAGTCCACCACTCGAGCACCCCGTCCGCGCCAATCCGGGGCACGGCGTACGTCGCCGCCACGCCCGGCGCGAAATGCTTGCGGATCAACTCGATCAGCTCGCCGTAGGTGCCGGACAGCGACGCCTCCGACATGTTCCCTCGCGGGTCCCGCAAGAAGCGTTGCATGGATAGTCTCGAAGTTTGGGCTTACGGAGGCGTCAAGGAACGAGGCCCATGCTCTTTTGCAGCCTGAGCACTTCGGCCTGCTTGGCCTTGATCTGCGCTTCCAGGGCGGCATCCGAAACATTGACGTTGATGGGCGTCTTCAGTGCCCGTTCCGACTGTGCCAGTTGCCGCTTGAGCTCCTCGCTGTTCTTGGACTTGGCCCGCGCCTGATCCAGCAACTTCTGGACCGATGCTGACAGCGCGTTACGCGCCTTGGTCTTTTCCGCCAAGGACTTGCCAATTGACGCCCGCTGCGCCTCCAGATCGGCTAGCACCTGCCTGGCTTGCGCATTTTCGGCTTGAGCCGCCCGTATGTCGTCTTCGCGCTGTGCCACGTGTTTGCCATAGCCTCCGCCCACGTCGCAGTTCATTTTGGTGATGAAACCGGCGTTCGTGTTCGATGGATCACAATCGGCTGCCGTCGTTGCGCAACCGGCCAGAACGAACAGCGCCACGATCGGAGCAAGCTGCGCAACTCGCGTCATCAAGCGCTTCATGCCTTTTGCTCCCCGAGATCGATGGCGCCGCGCAAGGCAAAGTAGCTATCCGCCTCTTTGTTGAGCTTCGCAATCTTGTTCTCGAGCACGGCCAATTCCTTTTGCATTTCCTTGGTGTCCTTCGCGCTGCCGCCAGTTTGCTCGCCAGCCTGCCGGTATTGATCTGCGACGCCCTTCATCCGATCGATGTCGCTCTTGATGAGGCCGATGTTGGCGTCGATCTGCGCAAGATCTTTTCGAGCGGCGGTCTGGTCTGCGGACTTGGTCGCAATCTCGGCTTGCAACTGGACAAGCTTCTTCTTGTCGTCGGCCATCACTGCCACGATGGAGTTGCTGCGGTCCTGGACTTTTTGCGTATCGGTCTTGATGTCGTCGCCCATCGCCTTGAGCTGATCCGAGGTGTTCTTGTACTGACTGCGGCGGACGTCCAGATAGTAATTTGCGCCCATTCCCACGCCGCAGGCCGCAACGGCGCCGACGACGGCAGCCGTTGCCTTGTTCTTGCCTCCGGCCAGCAACCCTACCGCCAATCCCGCAGCTGCGCCCATCATGCAGGCCTGCAGACCAGACTGGCTGAAAAACTTGGCATCACTGCCCTGCGTCAGACGCGGGTCGGGCTTCACGCCATTGTTGAGGAAGGAGCTGCCCGTGCTGGCGCACCCACTAATCGCCAAAGAACAGACCATCATGAGAACGACCGGAATGCGATTCCACTTCCTTGCGGATAAAGCCATGAGAACTCCTTGATTGTTATTTGTTGACTGCCATGCACGAATCCAGCCACGCCGAGCGGTCGATCTTCTTATTGCTCAGGTATGCCTTCTGTTGCGACCAATAGGTCGTCAAGTAGGGCCGCAACCCGTTAAGCTGCTTGTTCTGCTCGAACATCTTGTCCAGGACCGGCACCTGCTTGGTCAGGTTGTTGGCGCCGTACAGGGTGGCCGCGTCGACAAGGCTGCTGGCGTAGTACTGTGTGACGCCCTCGACCCGGCTCTCGTGGCTGGTAAGCAGTTTCTTGCGGCGTTCGCAAGTGGCGTCGGAATTGCCGTCCTCGCAATTGGACTTGTAGACACTGCGCAGCAGATTGCGGTGCTCGCCGTCATCCTTGAGCTTGGTGCACAGAAACGCGCCGAGGTTAAGACTCGCGCGAATTGCCTGGTCACGCGCCTCTTCCTGTTGCTGGTTGCTTGCGCGCAGCTTGCCTTCCAAGCCAGCCAGTTGATCCTTCAGTTTCTTATCCGTGACAGTGCCTGCCAACGCGTTCAATTCCTTGACTGCCGAAGCGCCCTTTTTGGTCGCGTCCGAAGAAACATGGCCGTCTCCCAGCTTGCTGTAGCTTTCTTCAAGCGCCTTGACGTGGTTCGCGCTGGTCATCTCGCGCGATGCGATCACCCATCGCAGGCCCACCGTCTTGTCCTTGATCTCGCCGTCCTCGTCGTAGAGATTCCCCTCGCGCCGCAGCGCGGCACGAAGCTCCGACTCCGGCTGCATGAAGTCTGAACCGCGAATGACGAAACTGCCGGCCGAGCCGTTCTGGCGATCGAACTTGTTGAGCCGGAATGCATCAAGCGTCATCTCTGACACGTTGCCCAGCATGTCGTGCAGTCCCAGCGGGTTCGGAAGAAGCACGCCAATCCGGTTGATCTTGCTGTTCGACGACTGCGTGCCGCCGAACCATTCATACTCCGTGATCTTCCCGTCGCGCATGGGATAACGCGGTTCAGCGAACTCCGCGGCATTGACGTTGATGCCGCCCCGGGCGGCAAACTCCCATTCGACCTCGGTGGGCAGGCGCACGAAGCCGGAGATCTTGTCTTCCTGAGGTAGCAACCCCTTGGCATGCTGCCGCAGCCAAATGTTGTAAAGATGGGCAGTCCGCATCGCGTCGAACCAGTTCGCCCCTGTAATGGGGAACCGGCCATCGCCAGCCTGTGGATCCGGACACTTGGTCGAATCGCCGTTGGCCAGCGTCGCCAGAGCGAGATACTGGCTGGTGGTCAGCTCATACTTGGCCATCAGGTAATAGCTGGATCGCGACTTCTTGTCTGCCGAGATTTCGGTGAAGCCGCCTGCGATGTACGCCGGCCTGCTCTTTTCGACAAAAGAGTAGGCTCCCCCTTCCTGGCCCACCTGAATGGGCAGGTCGGCCAGCGGCCCCCCCACCGGGACGACGATTTTTCGGAAGACGATGGCGCCATTGCACGGCAGCGGCAATTCAATGTCGCCAGCTTCCGGCTTGGGGTTATAGAAACGCGCATCCCACTTCGAGGGTGACGCCGGCGCATCCGCGGCAAGCGCCGCTTGGCTTGAGGGCCACGCCAGCAGGACAAGTGCGGCGCAACGGCCCAGCAGTTCAAATTTCACGCAAACTCTCCGCGGGTTGAATTCGTTTGGCGCTGGCCGCGCCGATCATCGACGCCAGCAGCGCTACGCCTAGGGCAAGCATGAACGCCATGCCGCCATGCAGCGGCGTGATCTGGCAGGCGAATTGGCCAGCCTCCCGGACGCCGCCCAACATGTCGTTGAACACCGCGCTTCCCGTGAAGTAAATGGCGAGACCTGCGCCCATCGCCACGACGGTCAAAGCGATTGCTTGCATCGCAAGCAGGACGGCGACGTCCCGGCTACCCAGTCCCAGCAGGCGCAGCGTCGAGATGTCGCGCCGCTTGCGCCGGACACTGGCCAGGAACGCCCCCACCAAGGCCGCCACGCACCCTGCAACCGCGGTGATGGAAATCACACCGAACACGGTCGTCAGAAGATGGTTGATGGCCTTGACGTTGCGTATGTCGGCCAGGCGGCTGCTGGTTTCGATGCGGCGGTCGTTCAAGCGCTTCTCCAGGCCTTCCACGGCGTCCAGGTCCTTCGCATACATGCGAGCACGCGCGAAACGCACCTTCGCGGCTTCCACGTCATTGCCGTCCGCAGCGCCCAAGGCGGCGACGGCGTAGCCGTCGCGGTACCACTCCATGTCTCGCAACAGGGCGGGTTGCACAAATGCGGCGGCACGCTCGTAGGCTGGACCCGGCAGCACGGCGAGGACGGTGAGTTCGACCACGGCGCGCTGATCCATGCCGTTCAGGCGACGCGCGATCTGCATGCGCAGTACATCTCCTGAAACGGCTTTCAAGCGCTGCGCGGCTTGTGCGCTGAAGATCACGCCGAAATGCGGCAAGGCGAGAACGTCCACGCCGCTCATCAGCGGATCGCCAGGGGCAGTGGGCAGGACTTCCACATTCTCCAGGAAGTTCGAGGCGCTACGGATGAAGTCCGCCTGTGTATTCAGGGAACGCGTCATACCCACCGTGAAGCCGACACCGGACTGGCCAGCTAGTTCGTCAATCCACGCCTGGTCATAGCTGCCGCTGGTGAGCATACGGATTTCCAGATTGCGCGGGTCACGCATCAACTCGTCCTGCATGGCGCTCACAACCCCATGCTTCAGCCCGAATAGGAGCAACAGTGGCGCGATCACCGCCACGAGCGTAGCGATCATGCAGAGCGACACCAATCGGTCATGCCAAAGGTCTCTGATTGCCAGCCGAGATATCTGCCAGGTGCGCATCAAAATGCCTCGCGCAGACCGAACACGCTCAAGCCTGGCTCCAACTCCGCCGTCAAGCAAGGCAGCCCAAACTGACGGACCAGGTCCCAATCGTGCGAGACGACCAGCGTAGCCATGCTTTCGTCGCGCGCCAGATCGAGGAAAAGCTGAAAGAGCTTGCGCGCGTTATCCGGATCCAGCGCAGACGTGGGCTCATCGGCCAACAGCACATCCGGGTCGTGCGAAAGTGCCCGCACCACCGCAACGCGCTGCCGCTCGCCAATGGACAATTGGGATGGCCGCTTATCAAGCAAGCCGTCAAGGGCGAGCAATTCGATTGCATGACGGACGCGCGAACTGTGCGCGGGCAGACCAAGAAGCTGGCGCGGCAGAAGGATGTTTTCCAGCACCGTCAGGTAAGGCAACAGCCCGCCGGTCTGCAGCACGAAGCCGATCCTGGACGCACGCACGGCCGCCAGCGCAGACTCGTCATCGCGCATCATCAACGCGGCCACGTCACGCTGGTCGCCAAGGGTGTAAGTTTGAATCTGCACGGGTGACAAGAGCAGGCCGATACCTTCCAGCAGCGTGCTCTTTCCGCATCCGCTGCCTCCCACGACCGCCATCACCTCGCCGCGCGCGAGGCGTAACCGCGGAAGCCGAACCTCGTAGGTGGAATCGCCCCGCCCTCGCTGCAACCGCAAATCGTCAATAGCCAGCATCATCCGACCGCTCAGGGCATCATTTCCAGAGGCACCGGGTAGACGAAATCACGTGGATCACTGTCTGGCGCAAGCGATACCCAGCGATCGACATCGGCGTTGTAGACCTGGTAGTGCCGAAGCTTGATGGACAAATTGCGGATGAACTTTTCTTGGGCCAAGCCGTCCCAGCTCTTCCAGGTCGCCTCGTCAAGATTCAGGACCTCGCTCTGGTAGGGCAGTCCCTCCAGGTACTCCGCCATGAATCCCATTTCCGCCAGCTTCTTGTCGGACTTCTGCAATTGATTGGGATCCGCGCCCATCGTGGCAGCGACATTGCGCAATTGGTTGAACATGTCGGTCGGCGAAATCAAGCCCTGATTCGCCGCGTCCACGATCGTCTTCATGATGTCGTTCAGGTCGCTCAATTGCCCTTTCGTCAACAACACGCGCACGTCGGTCGTCGGTACGGTCTGCTTGATCAGATCGCGATCGCTGATCCATGCCTCGAACACCGGAGGGGCCTTGGCGCCGATGCGTTCACCGAGATAAGCCAGCTTCATCGCATTGCCAATAAGATCCGCATCCTGCAGCATCTTTTCGTCAGCGTTGGCCGGCTTCTTGCCCGGGTCCGTGGCGTTGGCGGCGCTGCCGACAGCATCCTCGCCTTGATAGGCCGACTTCACCTGCTGCGTAATCGCCTCCGACAAGGCATCCACCTTCTTGCCGAATTCGTTCACATCTCCCGCATTCACCGGGTAGTACAGGGACAAGTTGCTGTTGCCGTACGTCGACAGGTTGCGATACTGCGCCTCGGCAGCTGCGTGGTTCTTGGAACCCGAAGGCGTCTTCAGGTGCAGCGTGTAGATGGCAACGCCAGGCTTGGCCGCCTCCAGGCGGACTTGGCTGGCGCTCATGCCCGTGGAGGACAACTTGTCGCCGCCATCGATCGCGCCGGCGTCGGTGATCAGGACGACATATCGCGCGCCATACGGACGCCAATCGATGCTGTTGATGGCGTCCATGACACCTGCGTACGAATCTTCATCAAACAGGCTGCTGGAGACCTTGGCCTGCCTCAATTCGGCCACCTTGGCCATGAAATCCGCGCCGTCCTTGATATTGTTCGGATCCGCGTAGATCTTGCTCACGTACTCCAGACCCGGCACGGCCTTGGTGCTGGAGCGGAAGGCCACCAGGCCGAACTTGACCTTGTCGCCCAGTTTCTCGGCCTCGACCTTTGCATAGACCTTGCGAATCGCCTCGCGCGTTCGCTCAATGTACGGATCCATGGAAATAGTGGAATCGATGACAAAGACCACCGCCGAACTGAATTCCTTGATCTGCTTCGTGCGTTCCTGCTCGGTCGATTGGTCCGGGCTCCCATTGGCCGCGGCCCCGGGGTCCGCCGCACTGACGGACGCCACGTTCAGCACGCGCACGCGCATGTTCTGTTCCGTCATCACCTCTTCGCCGCCAAGAATGGGCAGCAGATAGAAGTTCTTGGTCATATCGACGAACAGCTCAGGCTCCTGCGCCACCACGCCCGGAGCCTTGCCCGACGTTTTGAGTTGCTGTCGCGCGGGAGCGATCTTCTCGACAGGGTCGATTGCGTTGAGCACCGAATCGAGTGCCGAGCGGTCCTTGAAGAACAAGGTTCGATCCCGGCCAGCGGGGTTGGTGAAGGCCAGCGACATCTGCATCTTCCAGTCCACCGTGCAGGCTCGGTCAAGCCAGCCCAGCGTCTTGCCAAATGAATCTGGTCCCACTTGCGCCCAGCGTTTGCCTCCAACTTCCTGATCCGCATAAACGTAGAAACGGCTGAAGGTGGCTTGGACCGCACCGGGTTTTCCGTCGGGGGTCTCGTGCAGCTGGCAACCTGGCGTGGTCAGCACGCGCTGGTAAAGCGTCTTCTTGCCTTCCTGCAACAGCGGCGGTGCGGCGTGTACCGCGAAGGACATGCCGATCAGGCCGATCGCCAGAAAGATCTTCCTCATTTCGGCAGCTCCTTGAGGCGCGCTTGCGCTTGCGCGTTGTCCTTATCCTTTTCCAGCACCGCTTGGTACCAGTACGCAGCGGTCGCGGCATCCGCCTTGAAGCAGGCGTTTTCCTTGTAGCTCGCGGGGTCATACTCCCCTGCATAAGCCAGGGCTATCTGAGCGTCACCGGCCTGCGCGCGATTCGCATAGAGCCGCTGGGCGATCGAGCACTTGCCAGCGTCCCGCGCGGCCTGAATGATCGACAACATCGCGACGGGATCCTTGACGTCCCGCACGCAGTCCTGCACGAAGACCATTTCGGATGCAGTACCCAAGCTGTCTTTCGAGCAAGCGGCTGCAGAAGCGGCCGGCGCGGCCGCCGGAACGTCCGCCTTCGGCGCTGGCGCGGGCATGTCGCCCTTCTTGAGGAAGAACCAGACGGCCAGACCGGCCGCCACCAGAAGCGCCAGCACGGCAGCGACGATGGCAACCACCGGCTTGGATTTACGCGCTTCGGGCGGCGCAGGTTCAGGCTGGCCCATCGGCTCGGCTGGCTCGACTGTGGGCGGCAGGACGACCGGCTCGGACGGCGTTGGCTGCGGGGCGGCCGCGACATTGACAACTTCGGCCTGCGCGGGCGCTTCGCCCGCCGCGGTCGACGGCGTTACATCATTCGGAATGGGACGTACCGGATAGCGCGCCACGCTACCGTCAGGTTTGCGCGTTTCGATCTGGAACTGGGAATTGCGCTTGGCCTCAAGCATCGCGTCCACGATCGCAGGGCCGATCTCGATCACCAGCCGGCCGTCTCGCGCCTGACCATGGCCAAAGCGCAGCCACTGTTGTTCGCCGCCCCACGTCCCTTGTGCATCCAGGTGCGCCGGCGATGAGTTGCGCCGGACGCTCAGCTCGACTTCGACGGCGTCGCCGCTCCATCCTTCGATCTGCAGTTCGGCGTAACCCGCGCGCCGGCTCGGCAGCGGATTCAAAGAAATAAAAACAGCCATTTATCAACCTTTCCTGATGTCCGCAATGATGGCGCCCAGCGCCTCGTTCTGTTCATCGCTGATTTCCTGCCCGGCCGTGTAGCCTGCGTTCTTGACGATCATGTCGGTCAAGCAAGCAACCCAGTCCTTCAAGAACTCGCGCCCCTTACCCATTTCGTTCTTCTCGGGCAGGTCGGGCAGGCCGGTGGCGGCGTCAAGCGATGTGGTCTTTGCAAAGACCTTGCCGTTGGCCACCGACGCGCTGGCAGGCTTGTCGTCGTCGTTCATGCCGGGGTAACCCAGCCACGCAATGAAGTCGCGCAGCACCATTTGCACGCGCAGCACCTGGCTCATGACCATCTGATCGCGCTTGGAAGCGCTGTCCGAGCGCGCGAGCAGGCTGAGCAGCATCTGCTTGGGCAGGTTATGGCCGATGGCATTGTCCCGATAGGCGGCGTTGCGCAGCTCTTCGACGACAATCTCCAGAACATCCTGCGGAATGTTCTTGAGCATCGCGTGCTGGCGCGTTCGGGCGGGAATCTCGCTCAGATGGTTGAGCCACAGCTTGAACGCCGAATCGGCGAACCAGTGTTCGTAGGTATCAACGAGCACATCCGCAGCGGCGCTGGCTGGCGCATCATCGCCGCCACCACTGCCGCTGTCCAGCAGGCTGGCAAACAGATCGTCTCCCGTGCTCGCGGGCGCCGCTTTCGCCTCGGCCTGAACCTGCCGCGCCTGCGGCACGTCCGCGCCGTTCAGATACAGGTTGCGGAGTGCTTCGCTCGGAATCTCCAGGGCGTGCATCAATTCCGACAGGATGAAATAGGCCTTGGGGTTCTCGGCGATGCCACGCAAGACGGGCGCGACCTTGTCAGCCAGTTCCCGCTTTTTCTTTCGTGCCGCTTCGACATCGCTGCCTTCACGGTAAAACAGGCCCACGCCAACATCGGCGATCGTGTGGTGCGCGTCCTCGACCTGGGAACGCAGCCGATCGAGCTTGAACCCGATGTCGCTGATCTGCGCGATGGCGCCTGCCATGCGTCCCATGCCGCCGTCGTCAAGCTGCATCATGGCGTCCCACGCCTCGCCCGCCTGCGGGAACCTGCTGCGCAGCGCATCGGCGTTGATGAAGCTCTCACGCATCCGGCTCAGTGCATCCCGCTTCTCAGGAGACACGGCGACTTCCCGATGGCCGTCTTTGGTCGTGAAGTCCGAGTAGGAAGGCGTGCGCACGAGGAACGTGTTGCTGAACGGCTTTCCGCCCTTCCAGTCACGCATGAAGTCGAGGCTTTCATAGATCTTGAACGCAATGTCGTTCAAGCCCTTCCACTCCTGGTGCCACTTGTCTTCCTTCTGCAGCATGTCCGTGACGCGAGCGTTGAACATGGTCACGGCCCACAACAAGCCCGACTTTTCGGCGCGATCACGGCCCGAATCGCCTTGCGTTCGCCTGACCCACCGATCGAGCACGGGCACTACCGCGCTCGTTTCGGGCTGCTTGTGCGCTGGCGTGCAAAGCACCAGGCCGTTCATTTCCTGATTTTCGGTGTACAGCTCGAACAGGTAGGCCACCTTGCCACGACGCAGCAGCTCGCCTACCGGATTGTTCGGAATTTCGCTCAAACGGGCCTTGTCGTATCGGCCCCGGTAGCCGGGAAAATCCAGCAGGTCGACCGTTTCCAGGCTGCGTTCCCGCGGCGGGTTCACCAGCGGAAAAACCAGCTCCGTCGTCAGGGCAGCCAGATTCGAGCGCCGAATGCTGACCGGCTCGCCCAATGCCCCCCCCTTCACCGCGCGCACTTTGATGGTTGCGCCGTCGCCGCCGCCGATCTGGTCCAGCATCGTGACGTTCATGATGCTGGGAGGACCGTCGCTGTGATCCTGCACGGCATCGAGCGGAATATGCGCGACGTCGGCATTGCCGATGGCGCGAAGGCTTTCGGCCATTTGCGCGTAAACCTTCGTCAGCTCCCTTTCCTCGCCCCACAACAGAGAGAAGAACTCCGCGCGGTCGGCGGGAGACAACCGAGGCGCCAGAGCGACGGCCTGCGGCCAATAGCCGCTTTTAAGGTCGCCTTCCAGCGCTTGGACGTGGTTGCCGAACGAATCGGACACATAGTCCCACAGGGACACGACGTCGTCAGCGCTTACGCCGGGCTGAGGCTCATGCGATACCCGATCGGCGAACCGCTCAAGGATGGACTTGATGCCATTGCCATTGATCTTGTATTCGACCTTTCCTTGGTCGAAGTCCTTGAACCATGCGTTGGCCAGAATTTTGGCGAGATCGATTTCCCGGAAGAGGCGCACTTCGATGGGATAGGCCGCATCCTGGATGGCAGGTTTGGTCCGCGTGAACCTGGTCACCAGTCCTGTCGCCTCGCTACCGCCGCCGGAAGGATTCACCGACGTCAAGAAGTCGACGCGTTGACCGCCGTACTCCGTTTCCAGGCGGCCGTCTTCGCTCGCCGCCAGGGTGGAAATCAGATACGACTTTCCCGCCTGGGACAAGCCGAAGAACCCGATGGCCATGGGGTGACCCGCCGCACGCTCGAGACTGCGCGCCTTGTTGCTGGTCCGGCGCAACCCGTGGATCAAGGCATCGGCCTTGTCGTCGAGCCGCTTGGAGTTGCCGCGCACGGCGTCTATCCATGCAATTGCACGGCCCGCGCCGCGATGAATCGCACGCCATTGGTTCGCAATTTTTTCCTGAGATTCGCTCATGTCGCAATCAATCCTGAATCAACCTTTCACGCTACCGCTATCCAGCCAGTAGAAATTCGCCTTCCCGATCCGGAGCTGCGTGTTCAGTTGCAGCCTCACCTCCGGCTTGCCTCGCGCGTCGTCCGTCAGAGGCGCGGTCTTGGCAACCAGCAGCCGGTCGCTGATCAGGCCCGCCTTGCGCTCCTGC
Source organism: Achromobacter sp. GQ309 (assembly GCF_059759315.1). Classification (NCBI taxonomy): domain Bacteria; kingdom Pseudomonadati; phylum Pseudomonadota; class Betaproteobacteria; order Burkholderiales; family Alcaligenaceae; genus Achromobacter; species Achromobacter sp. GQ309. The sequence continues at coordinate 215,269 of NZ_JCAXDP010000003.1, read as the reverse complement.
TCCGTGGGCTTGGCGACCTTGAAATACACGCGGCCCGAGGCATGGCTCCTGTTCGGATTGGCTTCCTGCATGCGCTTGTATTCCTGCTCCCACTCCCGGTCGAAGCCCAGGACATACATGGGCGTCGCGGGCCAACGTTCCGCCTTGAGCTGCCGGTAACCCAGCCGCGCCGTGTTTTCCATCTTGAACGGGATGACGTCGCCGTCCGGCCCCAGGGGCAACTCGATGCTTTGGTCCATGGACGTCTTGCCGTCATCGGACTGCCGCGTATGAATGTCGGCAAACAGCACGTTGCCGTGCTTGAGCATGTTGTCGTTGCCGATCTCGCCGAAGTGGCGGATCAGCGGTTTGGGCCGTAGCGTGCTGGTGTTGATCTTGAAGGTCGGAATGCGATTGTTCTCGCACAACCAGATCACCATGGCCCCCACCGACGCCGTCGTCTTGGGATCGTCGATACATCCAGCCTTGCGGAACGGGAACCAGTCGCCAGTGCGGTAGTTGTGCATGGAAACCAGCCGCCCCGGTGGCAACGGCACGGCCTTGCGGATCACGGCCTGCACGCCCGGCAGGACAGACGGTCTGCCGGTCAGCAACAACACGTCGCACTCGAAGTAATTGACGATCTCGCACAGGTTCCGCAAGGTATTGCAGATATCCAGGTTGTCGGTCAGGAAGTCAAAGTGCATCTTGAGCGGGTCGCACGTCAGGACCACCGCGTCCAGGTCAAACTCGACCGGCTGCCCGGCGGCTTCATTGAGCGCCTTGCCCACGAATCCTCGCACCGCACTGCTAAGCGGCTGCTTATCGTGCAGCCAATCGCCAATGGTCTGTTCCTTGCGCTCGGCCGGCTTCTCCGGGTCATAGCCTTCGTACTCCTTGAGCAGTACGAGCGCCAAGGGATAGAGGCACTGCAACGTGAGCTGCTGGCGCAGAAGGCGCTGGCGCTCGTCGTCGCCCGTGCTTCCGCACAGGATGTCCATGAGGCTCGCCGTTTCCCGGGCGCCCGCCTCCTTGAGCGCGGTTTCCAGCTGGGGAAGCACGTACTTGCGGATGACCTCCAGGACGATGTCGTCTCCCGCCACCTTGAAGCCATCGCGAAAGCGCTGCGTGGGGGTGATCGGGACGAAGCTGTTGGCCGATTGCCGCGCGCCCCGGTCCAGCTTGTAGTCGGTGATGACAAGGTCGGTCGTGCCGCCGCCGATATCCAGGGAGGCCACGGTGATGCATTCACGATCCGGCTTCTCGCGCCGCGCGATCGCATCGAAGAACTCCTCGGCATAGCCGTTGAAGTTGGTGACGACCTCCGTGTACAGGTAAACCAATTGACCGCAGGTCGCTTCGTCCCATTTGATGACGATCTTGGGCAAGGGAATGACGAACAGGTCGTGCTTCTCATCCTCGCTGTCCTCGACGGGGTCGCCATCGCCGGTGTGCCAGCCCATGCTCTTCCAGAGCAAGCTGAGTGCGCGTTGCGCGTGCTGCTTGAAGATGCCACGCTCCACCTGCGGCATGCTGGGGGGGACGGTCAGGATGATGGCACGCAGGAAGCGAGGCAGGGTCCGATCTTTCTTGCGCGAACGATACAACCAGCTATTGATCTGCGACACCGCCTGCGCGAACACTTCGTTCAACATGAAGCCCATCAACGCACTGCGCGTGTAGTGGGCCTCAAACGCGGGAAAGCCTGAAGTTTCCTCGCCTTCGTAAAGCGGGCACGGTCCATACAAAGGAATGCCCTTCTCGTCGATCAGGTTCTTCAAAGGCCCGAGCGTCGCCCATTCAGGCGCTTCGCCCTTGATCGTTGAAGCATTGGGCCGCCAGCCAGTCTCGTAGGCATCCTCGGCATCCCAGAGGTAACGCTTGGGGCTGGACAGTCCGGTGGACCCTTCCGTGCCTTCCTTGCGCGCGGCCAGGTTCGTCGCTTCGGTGCCGACCCGCGCCATCGAGACCCAGACAAACGCGTCGTCGCGTCCGCCTTGCAGAGAAAGGTCATCCTTGCCGAAGCTGACCGGTGCGAACTCAACGCGCGACTCGAACGGATGATGGTAGACATGCTCCGGCCGTGTCATGTCGCGCAAGGTCAGGAAGCTGTAGTCGTTCAAGCCGTTGTCGTTCTGCTTGTGTTCCTCGATCAGGATGCCGCAGGTGCGCGAATTGCCCACGTCCAGCACCAGGTCGACCGGCACGCTTCCCCCTCGAATCACCTTGCGGCCATTGCTACCGGGCGCAACCATGTTCAGCACCTTGATGCGCGGCAACTTGATCTTGACCTTGTCCTTCAGCTCCTTGTTGGAGCGTGTGGTGGGCGCGCCCTCGCGCATCAGGCTGAGCAGGTTCAAGTAGTGGGCAATGTGCTCTTTCTTTGCGAGCGCCTTTTCAATTTCCCGGTTTTCGAGGTCGTCCCGGCGCTCGCGGAAGATACTTTCAAGCCACTTGACGACCCATTCCTGTTCGTCAAGGAACCACTGCATTTCGTGGAGGTTGAAGGCAAGACGAAACAAGGCGCCCGTCTCCATGTCTTCGTCGTAGGGCTCGATGTAATCGCGGGCGTCGTCGCGCGCACGCGTGCGAGTGTCGAACGCCAGGGTTAGACGGTGCGTATTGCCATTGGCGTCAGCTTCAGCGAGCTTGACGAAGCGCAGGCGCGCCCAGTTCTTCGGACCCCGATCGAATTGGCTGTCTGATTTGTAGCGAAAGAAAGGAGCAGGCAACCAGTAGCCGTCAAACAACTCCAGGCTTTCCTGTAGCGGCAGGGAAAAGGCGGCCCTCGTCTCGAAGAAGTTGCCCGGCCTGTCTTCGTAGCCTGGCTTGCCGTCGTCAGGCACATACAGCCTGATCGGCATCCTGCCAGATGGATGCATGCAGAACTCACCCTCCGGCTCTCGTTTGAGATCAGGCAGGGCGCACGCCAGGTCGAGGAACTGGACGCCCGTATTTCCGAAAAGCTCAACGTTATCTTTGTCGGCGTCGTAGGTATCAACTGGGGGCAACATGGCAGGTTCTCTCAACGATTAGGGTTGGGCGCGACGCATGGAGATGGGGAATCGAGTGTCCCCATAATGGCCGGCGCACGACGCGATACTTGTCGCGCCGGGCTGGCACTGGATCTGGGGCATTTCGTAGGTGCCTCCATCGCTACACTGTGCCTCGACGCTGTTGTTGATCATCAACGAGCCCTTGCTCATGGCGGCACTGACAGGCGCGGAGCACTGCACGCCGTTGTGACGATTGAGGGTGACGTTCCCTTCCCCGTTCTTGAACTGGTAGAGCAGACGCAGGGGCTGGCCGGTATCGCGGTCTTGAATTCCCGCGCCGGCGCGCCAGTTACCGTTGAGGAAGTCGGCATTGCCCTCGCCCGCGTCAACCGGAATCTGCAGGGCGTCCTTGTTTTCTGCCGGCGACGGCGGCACGACATCGCGCTGGCCGGAGGAATTGTCCGAGGCGCCCGGCGCGGAAGAATTGGCGTCATTCGCGGCCAAAGGCGGCGTCGCAGGCGCGACTTGGTCTGCTCCGGCAAGGGCAGATGCAGATTCAGCGGGAGTATTCAGGCCGGGAACAGGCAGTTTCTCGCCCGACACAGCGCTGCCCGAAGTGGCGGGCAAGCCACTGCTTGCACCATTGCCATTCGCTGCGGGCGCGGTCCAATGTGTGACACCAGGCGGCTTAGGCAGCTCCGGAAGGGTTTGTGACCCCCCAACGTCGCGCGGCGCCGTGTCGACCGGCAAGGATGAGCTGGGCGCGAGACCCGGCATGCACGCACGCAAACCAAACAACAAAGCCAACAATGCAAGAAGCAAGAGCGGCCATATCCACCACCGCTTCCACCAAGGTGAGGACGCGCCAACCTGAGGCAGCCCCGGCGAGGACAAGGAGGGACGGGTTGCAGTTTCCAGGAGTGGCGCCTGCGGGACCGATTCCGCGAAAGCGGATGGCCGCAAGGCGTGAAGAGGATCGAGGGATCGATCCGCACCGCTGTGCACGAAGCCCCAGAACGTGATGACGGGCTGGCCGTCCACGAGGAACACAAAGCTGTTATCCGGGTGGTGCAGGATCCATTTCAGCAGTTGACCCAGCAAGGCAGCATCGTTGCTGCTCCCCTTCGCTTGCACGGTTTCCCGCAACTGCGCCACGCCAGCCCGTACCGATTCGAGCCTTGCCAATGCGCTCGACTGCTCTGTTTTGGTCGCCGCGTTCCAGGCGATCACGGCTCCCGGATTAGGCGCGTACCAATCAATGCGAGTGCCATTTTCGCTAGGCTGCGGCACGGCGAAATTGGCGAGCAGATCGGGACGCTTGCCTTTCAACACAGTCAGGATTTGGCTGGCGACAAGGTGAATGGCCTGTCCGCGTTCGCCCAACACATCAAACTGGTCAATATTTTCGCTACGTAATTTAACGCCTAGCATATTTTGTTACTTGTCTGCTTTATATCGCCCACAATCTGGACGAACAGCCCCCAATCTCCGTCACGCGGGCATGGACGACCCCGTGTTTTAATTCGGGACAGTTTGAAATTATAAGGATAAGACTAACAATGCGTCACAAAAATTTTCTTCAATGTATTTTTATGTTTCTGACGCTTGCGATGTTAACAAGCTGTTCGCGGCAATCTGAGTTTGATCGCAACTTCGAAAAGAACTGTGTTGCGGCGAGTAGCGGAAACTCCGGCTATTGCACCTGTGCGCTACAAGTCATCAAGCGCAGCATCAAGGCGGAGGCGCTGCCGGCGCTATCAGGAAGCGATATCCAGAAACTCGCGCCCGAAATTCTTACTTCCTGCCCTGTTGAATAGGCAGCGAAGAATTTCAAGTCGTTAGAGACAAAAGCGGCGGACGCCTGCCCCCAAGGACAGGCGTCAAATCTGGGCTAACGAGGTAAACGCCTAGCGCCGGCGTTCGCTAGCGGCCAGGAGCTTCTTGGTCATCGTGTCGTAACGGCGCAGAATGCGCCGGCCGTTCAGCGACTTGCTCCATGAATAGACGGGAATGAGCTGCTTGGAGCCGTACCCGTCCACCAGATATAGGCCTTCGCGCCCTTCGGCATTGAAACCCACGACGATGTTGCTGGCGCTGACATCGTTGAACACCACGTGCGCGTCGATCAGCGCCATGATGAATTCGTGCACGCGATAGCGCAGTTCCGGCGAGAACCCGTGCCGCGCCACGACTTCCTTCAGCGTGGGCGCCAGGTTGCCATGCGCGTCGACGATGCGCTCGACCACCTGGCCCAAGCCCTTCGAGGTCAACACCAAACCGAAGATGCGCGCCATCAGCACATTGCCTCCCCGCGCGCCTTGCTGGGCCGTGGTGGCGATGTATTCAACGGCTTCCATGATGAACACGCGATGCGAGGCATCACGCCGGAAACGCTTGTACCAGGGACGTTTGCGGTCGGCCTGGCTGCGGCGCACGCCATTGACGATCTTGATCAGCAACGAGTTGTCGGCCGGATGCAGATACACGTCCCGCTCGCTGCCCGCCGCGGCGATGTTCAGCGGCTTCAAATCCAGGACCTCGAACGGACTGGCCGATTCCGACGGGGCGAGCGCCCGCCGCGGAATGACTTGCAGGCCCTTCCAGGGTGTCGTCTTCGGATGGGCGGTCTTTTGCCGGACCGACACGTTCAGCACGGACGCGGCCTCGGCAAATGCCGGAAAGCCCCGGCATGAGGATGCGGTCGGTCATGCCGATGTCGGCTCGGGGATTCGAAGGTGCAGGAAAGCATTGAAGAATTTTGCGCAATCTCGGGGCACGAGCGACAGATTGCAATGTTGGCTTGATAGTTGGCTTGCGACATGTTAGTCGCGAGGCGGCGACGGCACAAGCGCAGCGGCGATACGCGACCGGATGGGGTTTCCCCTGAGATGGCCGGTTCACGGGGGATCCGAGGCCCTTCTGTCCTTTGTTCCGCTATCTGGAAATCTGTTTTCCAGCGGATCCGGGGATAGCCACAGTTAGCTTGCGGACCCACCATGGAAGGGACCATCCACCGAAGGGACCCACAAACAAAAAACCCGCATCCTCCAAAAGAAAAATGCGGGTTCATTGCGAGGAATTTCTTGGTGCCGACGGCGAGACTCGAACTCGCACAGCTTTCGCCACTACCCCCTCAAGATAGCGTGTCTACCAATTTCACCACGTCGGCTTGACCAACCCAACAAGGCGAACCCTGCTGGAAAGTCGAGTATTCTATCACGTAATTTGGAAAGCGGGAAAGCCGTCCCGCTTTATCTGCAAGGCGGCGGGTTGCGGCCCACTCAGCCCGGACAACTTCAGGCCGCCACCGCCTCCACGCCCAGCGCCTGCAGGCACGCCGCGAGCGATCGCGCCTGCGTGGCGTCGTACAGCGCCAGTTCGTCCATCACCGGTGCGCCAAGCGCCGCTTCAAACGCGGCCTGACTGGCGTTTTGCGCGTATTCGGCCTGCGCCTTGTCGCCCAGGTTCGACTGAAAGATGCCGGCTGCGCTGACCGGCAGGAAGTCTTCGTACACCAGCGGTTCAAACTGGACGTAGCCCGCATCGATCAGGGCGGACAGATCCGAGGTTTCCGGCGTGCCCGGCTTGCCGGTCAGGAAATAGCGGAAGTACGCCAGCCCCTGGTCGTGCAGCGCCGCGTAATCGTCCGGAAACGCCGCAAAGCAATCCTGCAGGTTCTGCATGTAAGCCGCCGCATTGCCCTCGTTGGGCGCGCCGCTGATGCGGCTGCGGGCCAGGTCCAGCAGTTGGTCGTACAGCGCGCGGCCCTTGCGGGTCAGCGCCACACCGCGCTGCTCGATCTCGCCGAAGCGGGCGGTGTGGCTGCCCACCGCGCTGGAGCCATCCGCGCCGGCGAAGCGCACCGGTTCCTCCAGCGCCTTGAAGCTGGTCTGGCGCAGCAGGATCGGGCACTTTCGCGGCGGCGGGCCTTCGATGACGGCCTTGGCCGACACGCCGCGGCGCGGCATCTCGGCCTGCGCTTCGTCGATGTCCAGCGTGCGCGGGGTCAGGTGGTTGATGTGCGGCCCCTTGAATGCCACCACGTCGGCGATCAGGCGATGCTGGCCATGCAATTCGCGGTAGTCGGCCAGGCTGACCGTGGACTCGCTGTGCCAGCGGAAAGTGTGCAGCGCCTCGGCCACGAATTCCCGGGCGTCGGCCTCATTCAGGCCACCTTGCGCCTCACAGCTGGCGGTCAGCGCCAGAACGCGGTCCGTGAAGATCTGCCGGGCGGCCAGGATGCGGGCGGCCTTTTCGCGCAGGGCCACGTCGTCGATCAGCTCCAGGCGCAGCAGCGAGGTGAAGACGCGGAACGGGCTGGCCTGCAGGGCCGCTTCATGCGTGGCGCGGAAAGCCGTCGAATGCACCGGCACGCCGGCGGGCGACAGGTCGTAGTAGCCGACGGGCAGCATGCCCATCACGGCAAACACGCGGCGCATGTTGGCCAGTTCTTCCGGCGTACCGACGCGGATGGCGCCATGGCGTTCGATGTCCAGGCGCTCGATCTCGCCGGTGCGCGCCAGATGCGCGGCCAGTTCCGGCTGCTCGTCCATCGTCCGGGCGTTCACCTGCGCCACCAGGTCCAGCAGCGTGTCGTACAGCGGGACTTCCTGCTTGTACATGTCGGACATGGCGCGCGAAAACCAGGCGCGGATCTGATCGGGATTGACGTAGTTCTGACTCATGACGGGCTCGGCACATCGGTGGAAAAGGATGGCCCGCATGTAATCACGCCGCCCCGCGCCGATCAAATGAAAAAATTCGGCCTAATCAGTCCGTTTTTTCATGGACCGGGCGCGCGGCGCGCCCCGGCCGTCCGGCTGGCGGGCTTCGTCTCGCACCCATGCCACGAACTGCTTGATCTTCGGCACCTCGGCCGAGTGCTCGGAATACGCCACGAAGTACGCGCCATCGCTGGGCTGCACGTAATCCCAGGGAACGACCAGCTTGCCGGCCTGCAATTCTTCTTCGGCCAGAAGGCGCGGCGTGAGCGCGATGCCGCAACCCCCCTCGGCCGCGCGCACGCACATGTAGAAGGTGTCAAAGCGCGGTCCGAGATAGCTGCGGTCGGACTGGAATTGCTGATGGGAAAAGTAGTCGTGCCAGGCCTCCGGGCGGGAGGCGCACTGGATCAGCGTCTGCCGGCTCAGGTCGGCAAGGCTGGCCAGCTTGCCGCCGTGCAGGATGGCGGGCGAGCACACCGGCACGACGTCAGCCTCGAAGAGTTCCACGCACTGCGCGCCGGGCAGCGCGCCATGGCCGAAGAAAAGCGATATGTCGATCTTGGCCTGCATCAGATCGAACGGATGGGTTTCGCTGCGCACCTTCAACTGGATTTCCGGATGCGCAGCCATGAAGCGCTGCAGCCGCGGGATCAGCCAGCGAGACCCGAAGGTGGGCTGGGTGCCGATGGTGAGCACCTGAGTCTCGCTGCCATAGGTCAGAATGTCGCGCGAAGCCACGTCGATCTGATTCAGAATTGCCCTGACCTCGGACTGGTACAGCGCGCCCGCGGGCGTCAGTTGCAGCCGGCGGCGCACGCGCAGGAACAGCGGGTTGCGCAGCAGGGCCTCCAGTTGCGCGATCTGCTTGCTGATCGCGCTCTGCGTCATGTGCAGTTCCTCGGCCGCGCGCGTGAAGCTCATGTGCCGCGCCACCGCCTCGAAACACTGCAGCGCCATCATCGACGGCATCAATCGCTTTTCCATGGCTTTTCCAGGCAGGTCGCTTCAATGCGGCAAGCATAAAAAAAGCCGGCTTACGCCGGCCTTTCTGCTGCTGTGCCTTACTTTGCCGGGGCGGCGGGCGCGGCCGCCGGCTTGTCGCCAGCCGGGGCGGCCGGGGCAGCCGGAGCCGTCGGCACGGAGGCGTCGGGCTGGGCGGGCGCCGGCGTGGCGGGCACGGACGATGCGCCCGGGACGGACGATGCGCCCGGCGTGGCCGGCACCGAGGAACCCGGCGCTTGCGGGACCGAACGGTCGGCCGGGAAGCTTTGCATCACGCCGGAATCCACAGCGGGGCCAGCGGTGCCCTTGTGGCTGAAGTAGGCCAGACCAGCGGTGGAGGCAAAGAACACGACCGCGGCCCACTTGGTGGCGCGCGACAGGAAGTTGGCCGCACCGGTGGCGCCGAACAGGCTGCCCGACGAGCCGCTACCGAAAGCGGAGCCCATGTCGGCGCCTTTGCCCTGCTGAAGCAGGACCAGGACGATGATAGCCAGCGCCGAGATCACTTGGACGGCCAGCAGAATTTTGAGCATCAGGGGCATTACAGACTCCGGAACGGAAACTTAGATGGCGGCAATTCGCAAAAACTCTTCGGCCACGAGCGACGCGCCGCCGACCAGGGCTCCGTCGATATCAGTCATGGCGAACAAACTGGAGGCGTTGGCGGCTTTGACGCTGCCGCCGTACAACACCTGGACCTGTGCAGCGCCGAGCGCGCGCAGGGCGGCGCGGATGGCGCCGTGGACTTCCTGGGCTTGCTCCGGCGAAGCGGTGCGGCCCGTGCCGATGGCCCAGACGGGCTCATAGGCGAGAACCATGCGGGAAACCGCATCGGCGCCCAACGCCAGCACGGGCTTGAGCTGCCGTTCGATCACGGCCAGCGTGTTGCCGGCTTCGCGGTCGGCCAGGGATTCCCCGACGCAGACCACGGGGGTCAGGCCGGCGGCCAGTGCGGCCTGGGCCTTGGCGGCCACGATCTCGTCGGTTTCGCCGTGCAGGACGCGGCGCTCGGAGTGGCCGGCCAGCGCCCAGCGGCAACCGAATTCCTTCAGCATCGAACCGGAAACTTCACCCGTGTACGCGCCCTTGTCATGCGCGCTGACGTCTTGCGCGCCCCAGGACACGCTGCTGCCGGTCAGGGCCGAAGCAGCCTGCGCCAGGTAGGGAAACGGAACACAGATGCCGATTTCGCAGTGGCCCGCCGCATCCGCGGCACGAAGCTCGGTCAGCAACGCGGCGTTCTCGGCAAGGTTGCCGTGCATCTTCCAGTTGCCCAGCACGAGGCGGGCGCGGTTTTCGACTGAAGTCATGGCGAATTTGTCTGACGATTGGGAGTGAGGGGGTGAGCCTGCAGGTCCTGATACAGGGGACTTGTGCAGCAACCGCCCACGGGCCTGCCTGGAAAAAATTCCAGGCGAAACCCGAGATTGTATCCTGTTGCGCGGCGATACGCCGAACGCCGCGCGTTTCTTACATAGTCAGGATGATTTTGCCGATGTTTTCCCCGCCTTCCATCATGGCGTGCGCCTTGGAGGCCTCGGCCAGCGGGAACGTGGCGTGGACGATGGGCTTGATGGCCCCTTTTTCCAGCAGCGGCCAGGCCTGCTCGCGCAGAGCGCGGGCGATGGCCCCCTTGAAGGCGACCGGACGGGGCCGCAGGGTGGAGCCGGTGATGGTCAGGCGACGGCGCATGACCTGGGCGGTATCCACATTGGCGTGCGAGCCTCCAAGCTGCGCGATGATGACGATACGGCCATCATCGGCCAGGCACTGCATGTCGCGGGCGATGTAATCGCCGGCCACCATGTCCAGGATCACGTCGACGCCGCGTCCGCCGGTGGCGTCCAGCACTTCCTTCACGAAGTCCTGCGTCTTGTAGTTGATGCCCTTGTCGGCGCCCAGCGCCTCGACGGCACGGGCGCGATCGTCGCTACCGACCGTCGCGTAGACCTTGTGACCCATCGCACGGGCCAACTGGATGGCCGTGGTGCCGATGCCGCTGGCGCCGCCATGGACCAGCAGCGCCTCGCCTTCGGACAGGCGGCCGCGGTCGAACACGTTGCTCCACACGGTGAAATAGGTTTCCGGCAGGCCGGCGGCCTCGATGTCGGACAGGCCTTTGGGAATCGGCAGGCATTGCGCCACAGGCGCGACGCAGTATTCGGCATAGCCGCCGCCCGCGACCAGGGCGCAGACCTTGTCGCCCACGGCAAAGCCGCTGCCGGCCACGTCGCCGCCGACGATTTCACCGGCCACTTCCAAACCCGGCAGGTCGGATGCGCCGCGCGGCGGGGCGTAGTTGCCCTTGCGCTGGAACACGTCGGGGCGGTTGATGCCCGCAGCGGTCACTTTGATCAGAACTTCGCCGGCGCCGGCCTCGGGCGTGGGGCGTTCCACGGGGACGAGGACTTCGGGGCCACCGGGGCGGGTGATTTCAACAGCGTGCATCGCGTGCCTCCTTTGCAGCAAATGGATTATTATTGCGCCCTTTGCGGCATATCGTGATTCCGTTCGGGCAGAATGTTTGCCTGGCGGCCGCAATAGACTGGCGGCACTGCGGGCAATCCGGCAGGCAAAATCGCCGGCAGTACTGGCAACACCCCGGAAGCGTGGCAGAGTGGTCGATTGCACCGGTCTTGAAAACCGGCAACGGGCAACCGTTCGTGAGTTCGAATCTCACCGCTTCCGCCAGATTCAGAGGCAACCGTCCCAAATGGGCCGTCCTCCACAGGCCGTCCTCCACAGGCCGTCCTCCACAGGCCGTCCTCCACAGGCCGTCCCAAACGGGCCGTCCCAAACGGGCCGTCCCCAACGGGCGTACCATGGACGCAGATTCCTTCTGGAGGTTGCCATGTACAAGCACATACTCATCCCCATCGACGGATCCAGCCTGGCCAATTCCGGCCTGGAACAAGCCCTTGCGCTTGCGCGTGCGTTGGACGCCAGCGTCACGGTCCTGACCGTTTACAGCCCGTTCGAGATGCCCTCCATGGAATCCGTGCAGCTTGAAGGCATGCGCGGCATCTACGAAAACCAGGCGCGCGAGCTGGCCAGCTCGTATCTGTCCGAAGCCGCCGGCAAGGCCAGCACCGCCGGCGTGGCCTGCGTCACGGAAATGCGCGAGAGCGACTCGCCTTATCAGGTGATCGTCGACGTGGCCATGACGCGCAACTGCGACCTGATTGCCATGTCTTCGCACGGCCGTGGGGGCATGGCCGCGCTGCTGCTGGGCAGCCAGACGCAGAAGGTGCTGGCGCACACCACCCTGCCCGTCCTGGTGTATCGCTGACCTAAGCGGTGGCCGCGTAGGTCCCGGGAATGCCGGCGGCGGCCACGCCGCTGCGCAGGGTTTCCTGCGGCAATGATTCGGCCAGCAGTGGCCGTGCCGCAAGCAGGCGGGGCAGGTCAACGCCCGTGCGATACCCCATGCTTTCCAGCATGAACACCAGGTCTTCAGTGACGATGTTGCCCGACGCCCCCGGCGCAAACGGGCAACCGCCCAGCCCGCCCAGGCAGGAATCGAAGGCGCGGATGCCTTCGTCCAGCCCCGCCAGCGCATTCGCCAGACCCAATCCCATTGTGTCGTGCAGATGCAGCTTGGTCAGTCGCGCGCCCACGGCATCCTGCGCGGCACGCACCGCCTCGCGCACGCGCCCGGGATGCGCATAGCCCACGGTATCGGCCAGCGCGATTTCATCGGCGCCCACGCGCGCCACCGCGGCCGCGACCTCGGCCACCCGCCGCACCGGCACCTCGCCTTCCATCGAACACCCGAACGCGGTGGCGACGGCGGCGTCGATTCGCATCGGCCGCGCCTGCGAACGCACCCAGTCGACGATGGCGGCCAGCATGTCGACCTGCGCGTCGGTTCCCTTGCCCACATTGGCGCGGCTGTGCGTGTCGCTGACCGACACGGGAAACGCCAGCACGTGCGCACCGGCCTCGTAGGCGGCGATGGCACCCTTCAGATTGCACGCCAGCGCGCACACCGTCAGCCCGTCGATCTTCAGCACTTCGGGCAGGATGTCGCCCGTGTCCGCCATCTGCGGCACGAGTCGCGGCGACACGAAGCTGCCCACTTCGATCTCGCGCAGCCCGGCATCAGCCAGTTGCCGGATCCAGCGCAGCTTGTCGGCGCCCGGCATCATGCCCTTGGCCATCTGCAACCCGTCGCGCGGCCCGACCTCGCAAAGCCTGACTTCCTGGTTCATATACGTTCCCGTGTCTATTGCTGAATGACGATGCCGGCGCTCTTGATGGTCTGCTGCGCCTTGCCGATGTCCGACTGGATCAGCGCGGCGAACTGGGCACTGGATACGGGGTCGGTCTCGAGTCCCTGCGCCGCCAGCGCGTCCTTCACATCCTGGCGCGCCAGCAGCTTGTTGAAGTCGCTGTTCAGCCGCGTGACGATGGCGTCGGGCGTCTTGGCCGGGGCCAGCACGCCGTAGTAGGTCACCACGCTGAAGTCCTTGTATCCCAGCTCCGCCACGGTCGGCACGTCCGGCAAGGCCGGGTTGCGCTTGGGCGAGGTCACCGCCAGCGCGCGCACCTTGCCCGACTTGATCAGCGTGGCCGCCGACGAGATCGACGAGCCCGCGAACTGCAGATGCCCGCCCATCAGGTCGGCCAGCGCCGGCGCGGAACCCTTGTACGGCACGTGCTGCATCTTGAAGCCGGCTTCGTGCTGCAGCATTTCCATTGCGATGTGCACGCCCCCGCCGGTGCCCGACGTGCCGTACGAAATCTGGTTGGGCGCCTTCTTGGCCGCTTCGATCACCTGAGGCAGCGTCTTGTAGGGCGAGGCCTCCGCCACCAGCAGCACCATCGGCGTCGTGGCCACCAGCGCTACCGGCGTCAGATCCTTGACCGGGTCGTAGGCGACTTTCATCAGCAGCGGAATCAGCGTGACATTGTCGGACTGGCCGATCACCAGGTCATAGCCCTGCGCGGGCGAGCGCGCCGCTTCGGCCAAGCCCAGCGCGGTGCCGGCGCCGGGCTTGTTCTCGGGCACGACCGCCCAGCCGTTCAGCTCGTGCAGCTTGGTGCTCATCAGGCGGCCGATGTAGTCGGTGCCGCCGCCCGGCGTGGACGGGATGATGATGCGGATGGGCTTGTTCGGATAGTCCTGCGCAGTGGCGGTACATGCGACGGCCAGCGCAGCCAGCGCAACGAGTTTGCGGATCATGGGTGTCTCCTCTTTGATGGATGTCTTGGCGGTCTGACGCCGCCTCGACAGAAATCGGGCGCTAACGCCCTGGCGTCATGCAATCACTCCCGCCGTGCGCAAGGCGTCGATGCGCGCGGCATCCAGGCCCAGGCCTTGAAGAATGGCGTGCGTCTGCGCGCCTTGGGTGGGCGGATCGAACCGCTTGCCCGCCTTGCGGCCATCGAACTCGATGGGCAGCGCGGCGGCCGAGATCTCGCCGCCGTCCGGCAGCCGGGTCGGCAGCAGCGCGCCACCCGCGTTCAGATGCGCGTCATCAAGCAAATCGTGCGGTTGGCGGATCGGGCCATACGACAGATTGGCTTCCTCCAGCGCGGCGCACAGTTCGTCGGTTTTCCAGGTTTTCAGGATTTCACCGACGCCCGGCACCAGCCACGACCGTGCGGCCTCGCGGTCGATGGCGGTCGCCAGGCGCGGATCCGCGGCCCATTCGGGCGGCAGGAATTTCTGCGCGAAGTTGCGCCATTGCGCATCGCCCACCACTGCGACGAACACGCGGCCATCGGCGGTTTCGAAGACGTCGTACACGCCCCATGGCGGCTTGCGCTCGGCGCCCATCGGCTTGGGTGCCGTGCCCGTCAATTGGAACTGCGCGATGAACTGTGCAACCAGCAGCAGATTGTTTTCAAAGAGGCCGGACCGTACATGGCGCCCGCGGCCGGTGGCGTGGCGGTCGTGCAGCGCGGCCAACGCGCCCACCACGCCGAACGTGCCGCCCAGGATGTCGTTGACCGACGCCGCCACCCGCTGCGGCGTGTCCGCCCCGCCATTGATGTACGCCAGCCCGCCCATCATCTGCACCACCTCGTCCAGCGCGGTGCGGTGCTTGTAGGGACCGGACAGAAAGCCCTTGAGCGACACATAGATCAGCCCCGGGTTCTCAGCCGACAGCGATTCGTAATCGAGTCCGTACTGCGCCAGGCTGCCGTCGCGGAAGTTCTCCACGATCATGTCGGTCTGCAGCGCCAGCTTGCGCACCACCTCCTGGCCTTCCGGCGACTTCAGGTCGATCGCAAGACTCTGCTTATTGCGGTTGAAGACCGGAAAATAGCCGCTGCCGGATCCCTTCAAGCGCCGCGTGCGGTCGCCGTCGATCGGTTCGACCTTGATGACGTCCGCGCCCAGGTCCGCCAGCGACAGGCCGGCGGCCGGCCCCATGATCATGTGAGACAGTTCCAGGACCTTGATGCCGCGCAGCGGCAGTTCGGTGCTGTCCATGAAGGGTGAAGCCGGTGCTGCTGTCATCTGCGGTTCCTCTTGCCAGCCTGTTCGATGGGAGCGCGGCGTCAGCCTCGGAAACTTGTCCGCCGCGCCGGCATGTCTGCATCATCGCGGGCGGGCGGCACCGGCGGGTAGCGGTCTTTCAGCACGGGGGCATTCTCGTTTCGGAACGTCCGGGTTAGCCCTGAGGGCGTCAATCCCCCAGCACGCCCAGATGCGCAAGCAGCGCGCGCGCAGCCGGCGACAGCGCTTCCGGATCCCGCACCGCAATGCACAGCGGCGTGCTCGACCACGGCCCTTCCAGCGGAATGAAGCGAATGTCCAGGTGCGCCAGTCGCGGCTTCAGATAATGCGGCACCACCGCCACGCCCATTCCGCGCGACACCAGCAGACAAATGGTCTCGTGCGAACTGACACGCGCGCTGATGCGGCGCGTCATACCCGCCTCGCGCGCCGCCTGATCGAATACGCTGCTGATGCCGTTATCGCGGTTCAGCTCGATCTGCTCGAACGGCAGCAGCTGTGCATAACCGAGCGTCTCGCGGTCAGCCAGCAGATGCCGGCCCGGCACCACCGCCGCCAGTTCGCAATGGCCAAAGGGAAACACCTGCAGGCCTTCGTGTCCGAAGTCGGAACCGGCCGCCACGTCCGCCCGCCCTTCCAGCACGGCGCGAAACGCCGTCTGCGTGGTGTCCTCTTCCAGCGAGATATCGATTTGCGGATTCGCGCGCCGGAAGGACTGGATCTGCGCCGGCAGGTCGCCCGACAAGGCGGCAAAACTGACGGCCAGCCGGATATGCCCGCGCACCCCGGTTGCAAATCCCGCCATGTCGCGCTGCATGCGGTCCATATCCTCCAGCACGCGGCGCACGTGCGCGGCCAGCGCATCGCCGGCCGGCGTCGGCTGCACGCCCTTCACGCCGCGCTCGAGCAGCGGCACGCCAAACGCGTCTTCCATTTCCGACATGCGCTTGCTGACGGCCGACGGCACGATGTTCTCGCGGGCGGCGGCGCGCGCAAGGCTGCCTTCCTCCAGCGCGGCCAGGAACAGGCGCAGGGAAACGGGGTCGATGTCGCGGGACGGCGGGGCGGGCGGGCTGGGCTTCATGGCGCAAAGTGTCGTCCGTAGTCCCGCCGCGCAGGGATCGGGGTTTACCCGCCCGCCGGTCCAGTTCCTGTCGCGATTACCCGTCACCAGCGCGCGCCGCCAATATCCCCGCTGCCAAGGTGGTATAGTCTCGCCCGCTGCCGGCCCCTCGCGGGACGCGCATCGCCCGAGTGGTGAAATTGGTAGACACAAGGGACTTGAACAAATTTGAGCCCTCTGGAGGAAACTCCAAAGGTGAAGCCCGTCAAACTCGGCGAAGGCCCTGGACCCGTTCCGCGCTAACGCCGAGCCAAGCCCCGATGACATATCGGGGAAGGTGTAGAGAGCAGACGGCGGGCACCTAAGGCCGAAAGGGCTATGGTGAAGGCGTGCTCCAGACCACGAACAGCAAGCCTGTGCTGGCGGCGAAAGCCGAAGTGGTAAGAAAATCCCTCGGCCTCGCGGCCGTACCGGTTCGATTCCGGTCTCGGGCACCACCCCTCTGCATCACGATCCAAGGCAGGACGCCATTTCTGCGCCGCCTTCCTTGGCGTTCGCTGTGCCCGTCAGGGGCCGCAACGCCACGCGCCTCCCGAAACTGTTCATGATTGTTTCGCATGCCCACTGGCACCAATGCTCGGCAAGCGTTATGCGCGACTCTGTCTGATTTTTGTTGAGCCTTGGCTACCGCGATAACAGCCAAGCTAGACTTACCTCGCAGAATCGGTCACCTGCCACCCGACGGGTCCGAACAGGAGGGAACCCTATGCGCCTGAAAGAAATCCCCGGCGCCAAAAAGCGACGGCTGCTCGAGAAGCGCTGGCCGCGTGAACTCCTGTATAACGTGCCGCCTATATTCGCGGCCGGCATTGCGGCGATAAAGCTGTGGCATGAGCCAAAGCCTGATTACTTCCTTTTCGGTTGCGCCGCTCTTGCGTTCGTTTGGCTTATTGCCGCCCTCATGGTTCGCGTCAGCGTAGCTCGAGGGGAGGATACCAAAGACAGCCCCGCCGCCGTCCACGAAGGGCTGTATGCTGCGGTGTCCACCGTACACCATATGCTCGCCAAGCAATGCGCCACCCGAGAATGCGGGTCGGACTTGCGGACAACCTTTCATCGAGTCGTCCCACCTGTCAACGATCCGACTGAGATCGAGCAGATCATCAACTATGCAGGCGGAAGCGGCGAAGGGGTTGGCCGAACGTTTCCGGTGAACGCGGGCATCACCGGCAAAGCCATCCGCAATAAGACCCCATTTGATATGTCGAGCGAAACCGCGACGGACGAACAATTGAGAGATGAGCTCGTTGATGCCTGGGGGTACACTACGGCACAAGCTCGCAGACTCACGCCGGGGCGATATTCCGCATTAGCCATTCCTGTCCTGGACGCTTCTCGACAGCATGCAGTGGGCGTGATCTACTTCGATTCAAGTGACCGTGCATTGTTCGCCCGTGACGATGTAATGGAAATAGTTGGCGCCGGCTGCGAAGCCATCAGCGATTTCGTCACGAAAAGGTATTGACATGACAACTGCCACCCCGCGCTCACGTTGGACTTTCGTAAAAGAGGCAACGGTCATCTCGAAACCGGATGCCAAGATCACGGTACGACAGCTCACCCTCACGGACTCCGGTTTGCGCGCCATCACCAGCGGTAGCAGCGGCATAACACAAGGCGCCCGGGAAGAACCCGGACCTCCGGCACCGATCAAGAAGATGGTCGCCGCATAATGAAAAAAGGAAGCTCTCGAGCTTCCTTTTCAGCATCTGTCGCCCCGCGCCGCATGAGCGCCCTGCTCGCCACGCCTTCTCGCAGTCCCCTCACGCTGGACAAATCGCACGCCCACACGGCAAGCTTGGATACCCCGGAGGCGCCACCGTGCGCCTCCCCCGTCATTCCGGGAGCCCGTGCATGTGTTCGCACTACCAGACGCTCAAGGACGCCGAACTGCTGCTGCAGAAATTCGGCGTGCGCACCAGACCCGCCGCCATCGGCAAGTACGACATGTGGCCCCGCTACGAAGGGGTGTTCGTGCGGCGTCCGCCTGAGCATGACGCCGGCGACGATGCCGTTCCTGATCGTGAGGCCGCGGCGGGCCGCTGGGGACTGATCAGCGCCATGACGCGTTCAGGCGGCCTGGAACGGGCAGGCAAGCTGTCTACCTTCAATGCCCGCGCGGAGACCGCCGCGGGCTCGTACACGTTCGGCAACGCCTGGCGCCGCGCGCAGCACTGCATCATTCCCGCCGACGCGATCTTCGAGCCGGACTGGACGTCCGGCAAGGCCGTGGCCACCCGTTTCACCCGCGCCGACGGCAAGCCATTGGGCATCGCGGGCTTGTGGGACCGTTATCGCGATGCGGCGGGGCAATGGCAGGAGAGCTACACCATGCTCACCATCAACGCCGACCACGATCCCCTGTTCAGCCGCTATCACCAGCCCAACACGGAAAAGCGCATGGTGGTCATCCTGCCGGAAGGCGCCTATGGCGATTGGCTGACCGCATCGGCCGCCCACAGCCGCGAGATGCTGGTTCCGTTTCCGGCAGACATGCTGACGGCCACCCCGATGGCCCGACCTTTCCTCAGCGGTACCCAACAGGGTCCCGACGACCGAAACCTTCTGGTGCCGGACGACCTCCTGAACAGATAACCCGCTCGGCAGACCACAGAAAAAACCACTATTCTTCTGCCTCGCCTCATATTTCCCGCCCGCCCGGCGACCATCGCCGCACCATTCGTGCGCGTTGCCCGGGCCAGCGACCGAACCGATCTTGACCTCCCTCCCCGCCTCTCCCCCGTTCATCGTCCTGGACGCGTGCGTCCTCATGTCCGGCATCCTGCGCCGCCTGTTGCTGCGCCTGGCCGAGGCCGGCGTGTTCCAGCCCGTATGGACCGAACGCATCGGCGAGGAATGGCGCCGCAACGCCTGCCGCATCTGGGACATTCCGCCGGAGGTGATGGCGGAATTCTGGGCAGACATGAACGCGCGGTTTCCGGCGGCCATGGAATCGGACACGCAGGTCTATGAAGCGTCGCTGCGCTACAGCGACCCCAAGGATTTCCACGTGATTGCGGCCGGGTTGGCGCGGCGCGCGCGCTGCGGGCTGCCTCAGACGCCGACCGTGCAGGTGCTGACGTGGAACCTGAAGGATTTCAATCGATCCGAGCTGCGACGCCAGGGGCTGGACGTCTACAACCCGGACCGGATGCTGGTGCAGTGGTGGCACGCGGGGTCTGAAAACATGCAGGACGCGATTGCGCAGATTCCCGCCGACTACGTCGCGCTGGGCCGCGAGCCGGAGCCGCTGACTGCGACCCTGCATCGCGAACGGCTGTACGGTCTGAAGAACCTGGTGGCGCGTCAATAGACCGCTTGGCGATGAAAGCGGCGGCAATAAGCCGGCGGAAATAAGGCAGGCAATAAGAAGCCGCCAAGAAAAAAGGGGCCTGGCCGGCTTTCGCCGAACCAGACCCGGAGCCAACCGTTACCGTTACGTCAATCGACCTCGACGAAAGCCTCTTCGCGCTTCTTGCGCAGCGCGGGCATCGCAACCAGCACCAGCAGGATCGCGGCAAGCGCCAGCAGCGTGGCCGACAGCGGACGCGTGACAAAGGTGGAGAACTCGCCGCGCGACAGAAGGAGTGCCCGGCGGAAGTTCTCTTCCATCATGGGCCCCAGCACCAGGCCAAGCAGGAGCGGCGCGCCTTCGCAGCCAAGCTTGCTCCACACGTAGCCGATGATGCCGAAGATGGCGAACATGAAGATGTCGAAGGCGTTGTAGTTCAACGAATACACCCCGATCGTGCAGAAGACCAGGATCGCCGGGAACAGCATGCGGTAAGGGACGCGCAGCAGCTTCACCCAGATGCCGATCAGCGGCAGGTTCAGCACCACCAGCATCAGGTTGCCGATCCACATCGAGGCGATCAGGCCCCAGAACAGCTCGGGGTGGCTGGACATGACCTGCGGTCCCGGCTGGATATTGTGGATGGTCATCGCGCCCACCATCAGCGCCATCACCGCGTTGCCCGGGATGCCCAGCGTCAGCAGCGGAATGAAGGAGGTCTGCGCGCCCGCGTTGTTGGCGGATTCGGGACCGGCCAGCCCGGCGGGATGCCCCTTGCCGAAGCGCTGCGGCTCTTTCGAAAGCTTCTTTTCCAGCGTGTAGGACGCAAAGGCCGACAGCACGGAACCGCCACCCGGCAGGATGCCCAGCGCCGAACCCAGCGCCGTGCCGCGCACGATGGCGGGCGCGGCCTCGCGGAATTCCTGCCGGCTGGGATACAGCGAACCGACCTTGTCGGTGATCTCGACCCGGTTCTCCTTGAGCTCCAGGTTGCTCATGATTTCCGACAGACCGAAGACGCCCATGGCAACGATGGCAAAGTCGATGCCGTCCTGCAGTTCGGGGATGCTGAAGTCATAGCGCGCCACGCCCGAGTTCACGTCGGTGCCCACCATGCCCAGCAGCAGGCCGAGCAGGATCATGCAGATCGCCTTGGGCAGCGAGCCCGACGCCAGCACCACGGCGCCGATCAGGCCCAGCGCCATCAGCGAGAAGTATTCGGCCGGGCCGAACGCGAATGCCACTTCGGCCAGCGGCGGCGCGAAGGCGGCGATCAGCACGGTGGCGACGCTGCCCGCGAAGAACGAGCCGATGGCCGCCAGCGACAGTGCGGCGCCCGCCCGTCCGTTTCTCGCCATCTGGTGCCCGTCCAGCACGGTCACCACCGCCGAGGTTTCGCCCGGCAGGTTCACCAGGATGGCTGTCGTCGACCCGCCGTACTGCGTGCCGTAGTAGATGCCGGCCAGCATGATGAGGCCGGCGGTAGGCGGCAGCACGTAGGTGATGGGCAGCAGCATGGCGATGGTCGGCACGGGACCCAGCCCCGGCAGCACCCCGACCAGTGTGCCCAGCAGGCAGCCGATGAATGCGTAAGTCAGGTTTTCGGGGGTGAAGGCCACCGAAAAACCCAGCATCAGGTTTTGAAGCAATTCCATGTCCGGTACCTCAGTTGGTCAGCACGCTGGGCCACAGCGGAAAGATCAGGCCCAACCCGCGAATGAACGCGAGGTAGGAGAACGCCACGAGGAACAGGCCGTTGGCGACGGCAACCTTCCAGTTGAATTCGTGGCTGGCGACGCTGCTGATCAGGACAAGCAGGAACACCGAGAGGTACAGGCCGAGATAACGCAGGGAAAAGCCGTACAGGAACACGGACCCGACGACGAGAAAAAGAATGCGGAAGTCATAGCGGCCGATCGTCGTTTTCTCGGCGCGGGGGGACAAGGCGCTCATCAGCACCGTCGCGCCCATCAGCGCCAGCACGATGCCGAGCCAGAACGGAAAGTAACCGGGGCCCATGCGCGCCGCGCTGCCCATGGAATATTGGGTCGCCTGCAACGCAAAGCCTCCCCCCACCACGATGAACATGACGCCAGACCAGAAATCCTGTCTGTTTCTTATCAATCTGCTTTCTCCCTAATCCGTCGCGTCCCGGAAATCCTGACTTCAGACGCGCTCATTTCTCTTTCAACGCAGCCGCTTTGACGGGCGGCAACGACATGAACGCGGGATGGTAAATCGTGGAACGACATATCTCCTATGGGTATCAACCATGACTTTGTGGGGGATATCCCTAGACCGTGGAATGGACGCAATTCGGCATCCTGGCACCTGCCGGAAGGGTCACAAATCCGCGAAATTGGCTTAAATAGCCGATTTTTCAGGTGAGTTAGCCATTAGAGGAAAAGTTCCGTACAGAATGGATGCGAGCCTGCGTAGAAATATTAAGATGCATTTTTTGCAGGATCTGGAGCGGGGAATCCGTCACCGGCGAGGCCCTGCCGGGACTCGCACCTGATGCTCGCAACGCGGCGTCGATGTACACGCCGCCCATACAAAAACGCTCCGGCCGAAAGTTCGGCCGGAGCGACAGTTTTCTGACAGCAGATTGAAAGAATGGGGCCGCATCACGATGCCGCCCGAGCGGTCAATGATCGTGATTGCTGGCCGCAAACCCGGCCGCGTTCAGGATGTCGATCACTTCCTGGATGTGCTCGGGACCGCGCGTCTGCAACACGAAATCCACCTCGACATTGCGCACAGGCAGCGATGTGAACGCGCGTTGGTGGTGCACTTCCGTAATGTTGGCCTGCGCGTCGGCAATCAGTTTGGTGGCATGCGCCAGCGCCCCGGGCAGGTCACGCAGGTCGACGCGGATCCGCGCCAGCCGCCCGGCCCGCACCATGCCGCGCTCGATCAGCTCGCCCAGCATCAGCGGGTCGATGTTGCCGCCCGTCAGCACCAGCCCGATGCGCTTGCCCTTGTAGCGGTCGCTGCCCTCTTCCTGCGCGCGCAGCAAGGCGGCCAGGCCCGCGGCGCCTGCGCCTTCCACGACGGTCTTTTCGATTTCCAGCAGCACGACGATGGCGTGCTCGATGTCCGCTTCGCTGACCAGTTCGATGCGGTCGACCAGTCGTTGCACGACGGCCAGCGTCAGATCGCCGGGCGATTTGACGGCGATGCCCTCGGCGATGGTGTACTGCCCCGGCGGCATGGTGACGCCCTTGACGGCCGCGTACATGGCCGGAAAGCGCTCGGTCTGCACGCCCACGATCTCGATGCCGGGGTTCACGGCCTTGGCGGCGGTGGAGATGCCCGAGATCAGCCCGCCGCCGCCGATGGCGATGACCAGGGTGTCCAGCTTGGGCTGGTCTTCCAGCATTTCCAGGGCGACGGTCCCCTGCCCCGCCATGACGGCTTCGTCGTCGTAGGGGTGGATCATGATGAGGCCGCGTTCGCGAGCCAGCTCGTAGCCGCGCGCCTTGGCATCATCAAAGGTGTCGCCTGCCAGAACGACTTCAGCGCCGAAGCGCCGCGTGTTGGCGACCTTCACCGTCGGCGTGAAGCGCGGCATGACGATCACCGCCGGCACGCCCATGCGCTGCGCATGGTAGGCCACGCCTTGCGCGTGGTTGCCCGCCGACACCGCGATCACGCCCTTGGCGCGCTCCTCGTCCGACAGCGTGAGCATGCGGTTCAGCGCCCCGCGCTCCTTGAAGGATGCGGTGAACTGCAGGTTCTCGAATTTCAGCCAGATCTCGGCGCCGAAAATGTCAGACAGCGTGCGGGACAGGGTGAACGGGGTCTTCAGGACCTGGCCGCGCAGCTTTTCGCGGGCGGCCTGGATGGATGCGATATCGATCACGATGGAAATCCGGTTAACGCACAGGCAGGAAGTTGAACAGCAAAAGGCCCTGGGCGTAGTTGATGCCGATGCGCCGGGAGTTCTCGCCGAGCAGGTTGGCGATCAGGTCCAGCCGGCCGATGATGGCGCCGAACTCGCGCTCGAAGCTGAGATTCGTGGCGGTCGGGGAAATTTCGTTGGCCAGCAACAGCAATTCGCCCTGGTTGTTGCGGCGCGTGGCCAGCAGCCAAGCCGCGGCCTCGACGTTCCGTGCGGCATTGTAGACCCGCTGGCCGTCCAGGGCGTCTGTCGCGTACAGGCGCGTCTTGCCGTTGTGCGCGGCGATGATGGTGTCCGCAAGCCCGTAGATGAAGGCGCCGACCCGGTCGCCCGGATAATTGGGATCCAGGGCGACTGCCAGGATCTGGATGTCGCGCAGCCCGCTCAGATCTCGCGGCGGCACGCGGACTTCGATGGAATGCTTGACGCGGTTCACCGCCGTCGCCAGGTCCGGCGCACCGGTCTTGCGCCATTCCCGCGGATTGCGGCGGTACAGCTTGTCCAGCAACGAATACAGGCTGGTCAGGTTGTCGCGTACCTCGAGCGTGACCGTCCGGTTGAAGTCCGTCTGCGCGAACTGGTCCGCCGTCATGTCCTCGCCCTTGGGGCCACGCTGGCCCGCCCCGGGGGGCGACATGCAGCCGGTCAACAGCGCCGCCAACAGCGCTGCGGTGACTGCGGTTATCGGCCACGCCGTCATGCCTTGCTCATCCGTATGCCCCCTTCGATCAAGCGTGAAGCGCGCCATTGCACCCGGCGGCGCGTCTCTCGCGCAAGACTTTACAGGAAGGCGGACGAACTGGGGAGCAGCGACCCATCCCCCTCACGTTCAGCCGCGCCAGGCAAAAAAAACGGCGCCTCGGATGAGGCGCCGCTTTTCAATCAGGAGGCTGCAGGCTTATTCAGCTTGCGGTTCCGATTGGGGGGCAGCTTCGGGAGCGGCAGCGGCTTGCTGCTGCTCGATGCCACCGATTGCCTTGATGGACAGGCGCAGACGGCCCTTGTCGTCGGCCTCGATGACCTTGACGCGGACTTGCTGGCCGACCTTCAGCACATCGTTGATGTTCGCGATGCGGTAGTTGGCGATTTCGGAGATGTGCAGCAGACCGTCGCGGCCCGGCAGCACTTGCACGATGGCGCCGAAGTCCAGCAGACGCAGGACCGAGCCTTCGTAGATCTGGCCCACTTCGACGTCGGCGGTCAGCTCGACGATGCGGCGCTGGGCTTCCTTGGCCTGCGCTTCGTCGACGCTGGCGATCACGATCGTGCCGTCGTCGGAGATGTCGATCTGCGTGCCGGTTTCTTCGGTCAGCGCGCGGATGGTGGCGCCGCCCTTGCCGATCACGTCACGGATCTTCTCGGGGTTGATCTTGATGGTCAGCATGCGCGGCGCGAACGCCGACAGCTCGCCGCGCGAACCGTCCAGGGCGTCCTTCATCTTGCCGAGGATGTGCAGACGGCCTTCGCGGGCCTGGTCCAGCGCAACCTGCATGATTTCCTTGGTGATGCCCTGGATCTTGATGTCCATCTGCAGTGCGGTGACGCCGTTTTCGGTGCCCGCAACCTTGAAGTCCATGTCGCCCAGGTGATCTTCGTCGCCCAGGATGTCCGTCAGCACGGCAAACTTGCCGCCGTCCAGGATCAGGCCCATGGCCACGCCGGCCACGTGATCCTTGATGGGCACGCCAGCGTCCATCATGGCGAGCGAGCCGCCGCAGACCGAGGCCATCGACGAGGAGCCGTTGGATTCGGTGATTTCCGACACGAGGCGGATCGTGTACTGGAAGTCTTCGGGGGCCGGCAGCAGCGGCACCAGCGAACGCTTGGCCAGACGGCCGTGGCCGATTTCGCGGCGCTTCGGCACACCGATGCGGCCGG
Source organism: Achromobacter sp. GQ309 (assembly GCF_059759315.1). Taxonomy (NCBI): domain Bacteria; kingdom Pseudomonadati; phylum Pseudomonadota; class Betaproteobacteria; order Burkholderiales; family Alcaligenaceae; genus Achromobacter; species Achromobacter sp. GQ309. The sequence goes on along the minus strand of NZ_JCAXDP010000003.1, from coordinate 189,902 downwards.
TTTCGCCGGTGGCGAACGGAGGCATGTTGTAGTGCATCATGAAGCGGTCACGGTACTCGCCCATGAGCGCGTCGATGATCTGTTCGTCTTGCTTGGTGCCCAGCGTGGCCACGACCAGCGCCTGGGTTTCACCACGGGTGAACAGGGCGCTGCCGTGCGCGCGGGGCAGCACGCCCAGACGCACGCTGATCGGACGGACGGTGCGGGTGTCGCGGCCGTCGATGCGCGGTTCGCCGTTCAGGATCTGGCCGCGGACGATGGCCGATTCCAGCGAGAACATGATGTTGTCGACCGTGACGGCGTCGGGAGCCGATTCGCCCTTTTCGGCAGCGGCGGCGGCCAGCTTGGCCGACACTTCGGCCGACACTTCACGCAGCTTGGCGGTGCGGGCCTGCTTTTCGCGGATCTGGTAGGCGGCGTTCAGGCCTTCCTGGGCGGCGGCGGTGACCGCGGCGATCAGGGCCTCGTCCTTGGCGGGAGCTTGCCAATCCCAATCGGGCTTGCCAGCATCCTTCACGAGGTCGTGAATGGCGTTGATGACGGTCTGCATTTGCTGGTGGCCATAGACCACGCCGCCCAACATGACTTCTTCGGACAGCTGGTCAGCTTCCGATTCGACCATCAGCACGGCGTTTTCCGTACCGGCGACAACCAGGTTCAGCTTGGAGGACTTCAGTTCCGATGCGGTCGGATTGATGGTGTATTGACCATCGATGTAACCCACGCGCGCGGCGCCGATCGGGCCATTGAACGGGATGCCCGAGATGGCCAGTGCGGCCGAGGCGCCGATCATGGCGGCGATGTCGGGATCGATTTCAGGATTGACCGACAGCGTGTGCAGGACCACCTGGACTTCGTTGTAGAAGTCTTCGGGGAACAGCGGACGCAGCGGACGGTCGATCAGGCGCGACGTCAGCGTTTCCTTTTCGGAGGGCTTGCCTTCGCGCTTGAAAAACCCGCCCGGAATACGGCCGGCGGCGTAGGTCTTTTCGATGTAGTCGACGGTCAGCGGGAAGAACGTCTGACCCGGCTTGGCCTTCTTGGCAGCCACGACGGTGGCCAGGACGACGGTGTCCTCGATCGACACCACAACGGCACCGGAGGCCTGGCGAGCAATTTCGCCAGTTTCCAGGACGACCGTGTGCTGGCCGTACTGGAACGATTTAGTCACTTTGTTGAACATGACGATTATTCCTTACAAATGAAAAACCGTGGCCGCTGCGACATGCGTCGCACCGACCACGGTTGCGTCATGGGGAGCCAGCCCCGTCGATCACTTGCGCAGACCGAGTTTTTCGATCAGTGCGCGGTACGAATCGGGATTGCGGCCCTTGAGATAGTCGAGCAGCTTGCGGCGACGGCTGACCATACGCAGCAGACCGCGGCGCGAGTGATGATCCTTCATGTGTTCTTTGAAGTGACCGGTCAGCTCGTTAATACGGGCGGTGAGCAGAGCCACCTGAACTTCGGGGGAGCCGGTATCGCCCTGAGCGCGTTGGAATTGCGCAACGATATCGGATTTCTTGATGTCAGCTACAGACATTGATGACCTCTTCGGACATGCGACAGGGCCGAGGCGCCCTGACGTGGTTTGGAAAATTTTGCGCGAGCCAGGCTTGAATTCGCTTTCTCACTGCTGCCATTGGCGGGATCGGGCAGAACCGGCACTTGAGGCTTGGCGCCATGTTGCGGGTACTGCGACAAGCCGCCGGCGGCTGGCGCAAAGGATCTTGCAGAATCAATACATTTGATAAAGCTCGGCGATTATAGCTGATTCGCTAGAATTACCCCAGCAAGAAGACCGGGCCCGCCGCGAGGGCCGGCCAAGCCGCAGTGCGCACCCGAAGGAGCATGGACATGATCAGCTTATACAGAACGGCCCGCGTGACCCTGGCCTCGATCGCACTGGCCGGACTGGCCGCCTGCGCCAACATGACCGAGGTGCCGCCCGGCACCCCGCTTTCGCAAGTTCAGGCGCAGTTCGGCGCGCCCAACTTCGAATGTCCCCAGGCCAATGGCGGCCGCCGGGTGATCTGGACGCAGCAGCCCATGGGCCAGTACGCTTGGGGCGCGAACGTCGGCCCCGATGGTCGGGTCGACCGGGTGATGCCGCTTCTGACCGACGCGCACTTCAAAGTGCTGGAGACCGGAGATTGGGGGCCGGATCGGGTGCGCTGCGAGTTCGGCCCGCCAGCTCGTATCGAACAGGCTGGCCTGGGCGAAAAGCGCGAGGTCGTGTGGTCGTATCGCTATAAGGAAAACAGCGTCTGGAATTCCCTGATGTACGTCTACATGAGCCGCGACGGCAGCAAGGTCACCCACTTCCACCCCGGACCGGACCCCATGTACGACGACGACCGGTTCAACTTCTGGTAGCACCACCCGGAACAAAAAACCCGCCAATCTTTGCGATGGCGGGTTTTTTGTTGGCGGCGTCTGGACGTCAGGACGAATGACCGCGTCGCTCCTGCTGCAGACGGCGCACCTTGTTCCAGCGCCACAGCCAGGTGACCCAGCCCGACAGGCCGTACAGCACGAACAGGCCAAACAGGACAACGGGAGGATCGCTGGACACGAACACGAACACCGCAACGACGAGCAGGATGCCCCAGAACGGCACGCTGCGGCCCAGAGCGAAGCTCTTGCCGCTGAAGAACGGCGCATTCGACACCATGGTGATGCCGGCGTACATGGTCAGCGTGAACGCCACCCAGGCCATCAGGCTGTCATGGATGGGCAGCTTGTTGTCCACGGCCAGCCAGACGAAACCCGCCACCAGCGCAGCTGCGGCCGGGCTGGGCAATCCCTGGAAGAAACGTTTGTCCACGACGGCGATATTGGTGTTGAAACGCGCCAGCCGCAACGCCGCGCCGGACACATAGACGAAGGCCGCCAGCCAGCCCCAGCGGCCCAGGTCGTTCAGGATCCATTCATACATGACCAAGGCCGGCGCCACACCGAACGACGTCATGTCGGACAGCGAGTCGTATTGCTCGCCGAATGCGGACTGCGTGTTGGTCAGACGGGCCACCCGGCCGTCCATGCCGTCCAGCACCATGGCGACAAAAATGGCGATGGCGGCGACTTCGAAGCGGTCGTTCATGGCCTGCACAACGGCGTAGAACCCGGCAAACAAAGCGGCGGTGGTGAACGCGTTGGGGAGCAGGTAAATGCTCCGGTGGCGGTTCTCGGAATCGCGCATGGAAAAATTGGGCATGGTCTCAATAACTTACGACGGACTTTGAAAGGTTAACCTATCTGGCCCTGCTTGCGGGCTACAGCAAGGATCGTGCCCGGCCCCATTTGGCGCCAAAGCGCCCAAATGGCTGCGAAAAGGCCAAAAAATAAGAAAAAAGCGGCATGCCCATGAAAGGCATGCCGCTTCGATCCTGACCGGCGGGGCAACGCCCCGCCTGCCGTGGGGATCAGTTCTTGGACTTGTCCACCAGCTTGTTGGCGGCGATCCAGGGCATCATGGCGCGCAGCTTTCCGCCCACTTGCTCGATCTGCGATTCCGCGTTGATGCGGCGGCGCGAGGTCAGGGTCGGGGCGCCGGCGGCGTTTTCCAGGATGAACTTCTTGGCGTATTCGCCGGTCTGGATGTCCGTCAGGCACTGGCGCATGGCCTTGCGGGTTTCGTCCGTAACGATCTTCGGGCCCGTTTCGTACTCGCCGAATTCGGCGTTGTTCGAAATCGAGTAGTTCATGTTGGCGATGCCGCCTTCGTAGATCAGGTCGACGATCAGCTTCAGTTCGTGCAGGCACTCGAAGTAAGCCATTTCGGGCGCGTAGCCGGCTTCCACCAGCGTGTCGAAACCGGCCTTGATCAGTTCGACGGTACCGCCGCACAGCACGGCCTGTTCGCCGAACAGGTCGGTTTCGGTTTCTTCGCGGAAGTTGGTTTCGATGATGCCGGCACGGCCGCCGCCGTTGGCGCTGGCGTACGACAGGGCCACGTCACGCGCGGCGCCCGACTTGTCCTGGTACACGGCCACCAGGTGGGGCACGCCGCCACCCTGCTTGTACGTGTTGCGCACCGTGTGGCCGGGGGCCTTCGGGGCGATCATGATGACGTCGATGTCTTCACGCGGCACGACCTGGCCGTAGTGCACGTTGAAACCGTGGGCAAACGCCAGGGCGGCGCCCGCCTTGATGTTGCCGTGGACTTCGTTGTTGTAGACCGAGGCGATGTTCTCGTCGGGCAGCAGCATCATGACGATGTCGGCCGACTTGACGGCTTCCGCGACTTCCTTGACTTCCAGGCCGGCGTTGGCGGCCTTGTTCCACGAGGCGCCGCCCTTGCGCAGGCCGACGATGACCTTCACGCCCGACTCATGCAGGTTCAGCGCGTGGGCGTGACCTTGCGAACCGTAGCCGATGATGGCAACGGTCTTGCCTTTGATGAGGGACAGATCGCAGTCTTTGTCGTAGAAAACTTTCATGTTGTGCTCCAGATTCCAGTATTTGGATATTCGTTTGATTCAGATGTAGGGTGAGGCAGGCCTGGAAGGCCGGTCAAATCTTCAAAATCCGTTCACCGCGTCCGATGCCGGACACGCCGGTGCGCACGGTTTCAAGGATGGCACTGCGGTCCAGGGCCTCGAGGAAGGCCTGTACTTTTTCCTGCACCCCGGTCAATTCGATGGTGTAGGACTTGTCGGTGACGTCGATGATGCGGCCGCGGAAGATATCCGCCATGCGCTTCATTTCCTCGCGTTCCTTGCCGACGGCGCGCACCTTCACGAGCATCAGCTCGCGCTCGATGTGGGCGCCTTCGGTCAGGTCCACCACCTTCACGACATCGACCAGGCGGTTCAAATGCTTGGTGATCTGTTCGATGACCTCGTCCGAACCGGTCGTGACGATGGTCATGCGCGACAGCGTGGAATCCTCGGTGGGCGCCACGGTCAGGGTTTCGATGTTGTAGCCCCGCGCCGAAAACAGGCCCACCACGCGCGACAGCGCGCCGGGTTCGTTTTCGAGGAGGACGGAAATCACGTGCTTCATTGCGGGGCCTCCTTACAGGTCTTCAGAGCCGAGCAGCATTTCAGTCAGCCCGCGGCCGGCCTTGACCATCGGCCACACGTTTTCAGTGCGGTCGGTGATGAAGTCCAGGAAGACCAGGCGCTCCTTGTGCTTGCCGAACGCTTCGCGCAGCGCCGGTTCGACGTCGGCGGGACGCTCGATGCGCAAGCCCACGTGGCCATAGGCTTCGGCGACCTTGACGAAATCGGGCAGCGAATCCATGTACGACTCGGAATAGCGCGAGCCGTAGTCGATCTGCTGCCATTGGCGCACCATGCCCAGAAAACGGTTGTTCAGGCAGACGATCTTGGGCGTCAGGCGGTACTGGTGGCAGGTCGACAGTTCCTGGATGTTCATCTGGATCGAGGCCTCGCCGGTGATCACGGCGATGTCCTTGCCCGGATTGGCCATCTGCACGCCCATGGCGTACGGCAGGCCCACACCCATGGTGCCCAGGCCGCCGGAGTTGATCCAGCGGCGCGGCTTGTCGAACTTGTAGTACTGGGCGGCCCACATCTGGTGCTGGCCGACGTCCGAGGTGACGAAGGCGTCGCCGCCGGTCACTTCCCAGAGCTTTTCCACCACGTACTGCGGCTTGATGACCTCGTCCGAGTTGGCGAACTTCAGGCATTCCTTGCCGCGCCACGTCTCGACCTGGTCCCACCATTTGGCGAGCGAGGCCGGCTTGTGTTCGGCGGCGGCGATCTCGAACTGCGCGCTGAGATCGGCCAGAACGTCCTTGACGTTGCCCACGATCGGGACATCCACGCGCACGCGCTTGGAGATCGACGAGGGATCGATGTCGATATGGATGATCTTGCGGGCGTTCTGCGCAAAGTGCTTGGGATTGCCGATCACGCGGTCATCGAAGCGGGCGCCGATGGCAAGCAGCACGTCGCAGTGCTGCATGGCCATGTTGGCCTCGTACGTGCCGTGCATGCCGGGCATGCCCACGAACTGGCCGCTGCTGGCCGGGAAGCCGCCCAGACCCATCAGGGTGCTGGTGCAGGGCGCGCCCAGCTGCGTCACGAGCTTGTTGAGCTCGGGCGCGGCGTTCGACAGGATGACGCCGCCGCCCGTGTAGATCATGGGGCGCTCGGCCGCCAGCAGCATCTGCACGGCCTTCTTGATCTGTCCCTGGTGGCCCTTGTTGACGGGCGCGTAGGAACGCATCGAGATCTCGCCCTTGGGCGGCACGTACTTGCACTGCGCGACGGTGATGTCCTTGGGGATATCCACCAGCACCGGACCGGGACGGCCCGTGCGCGCAATATAGAACGCGCGGCGCATGGTTTCGGCCAGGTCCTTCACGTCGCGCACAAGGAAGTTGTGCTTGACGCAGGGACGCGTGATGCCGACGGTGTCGCATTCCTGGAAAGCGTCTTCGCCAATGGCCGCAGTGGGCACCTGCCCGCTGATGATGACCATCGGGATGGAGTCCATGTAGGCGGTGGCAATGCCGGTGACGGCATTGGTCACGCCCGGACCGCTGGTCACGATGCAGACGCCGACCTTTTGCGACGAGCGCGAGTAGGCATCGGCCGCGTGCACGGCAGCTTGCTCGTGACGAACCAGGATATGCTGGAATTTGTCTTGCTTGAAGATTGCGTCGTAGATGTAGAGCACCGCGCCGCCAGGGTAGCCGAAAACGTGTTCCACGCCTTCATCGGCCAGGCAGCGCACGACGATATCGGCGCCATTCATTTCCATGTTGTAGTTCCTTTCAAAACCGGCCCTGCAACCCTGACTGCTGCGCGCCCGGATACGGCGGCAACTGAACCCATACCGGTTACGACAACATGATCCGGCGCTTAGCGGCTCACGGAGCCACGCCACCCGGACACCTTGCCGACCCGGCACACGCTCGACAGAACGCAGTGCAAACGCCCCTGGGGGACGCTGGAGGTCGAAATGGAAGCCTTGGCAACACACGCTTGTGGCGCGGCCAACGGCAGGTGAGACTTGCTGCACAACGGCTGGGATGTGACCCTGGCCGTTCGCATCAACGCTCCGGTATCGGATAGGCAGACCGAAGCAAGTGGAGCAATTTACCGCGTTGCGTCAAAGGTGGCAAATCGGCTTTTGCCGACCGTTGCGCGGAAGGTTCGGTCACTATCCGGCCCCAAAACGCGCGATGCCCTCTCTATACTTGTTGCGTCGTCCAGAACCGAGCCGCCGCCCATGGATTTGCGCATTGCCAGCATTCGCCGCTTTCTCTATAGCCACTACTTCTTCGGAGGGGTGCGCCAGGGGGTCGGCATGCTGTTGCCCGTGCTGGTGCTGGGCGGCCTCTTCGGCAATTACACGACCGGGCTGGTGGCGACCTTCGGCGCGCAATGCCTGGCCATCATCGACCAGCCGGGCGGTCCGCAGCGGCACCGCACCAACGAAATGCTGGGCGGCGCGGCGCTGGGCACGATCACCGTCATCATCACGGGGCTGGCATCCTCGCATCCGGTGCTGATCTGGCTGGCCGTCATTGCGCAGTGCTTCGTCTATTCGATGTTCACCGTGTTCGGCAAGCGCGGCGGCCTGATCGGCTTTGCGGGCCTTCTGCTGATGACGCTGACCATGCACTCGCCGCTGGCGCCGCAAGAAGTGCTGGCCCATGCCGCCGCCACGCTGGGCGGCGCGCTTTTCTATGTGGCGTTCAGCCTGGGGTTTTCGCGCCTGTTCTGGCTGCGTGAAGAGCAACAGGCCATGTCCGTCGCGCTGTTTGCCACCGCCGACTACGTGGCCGCGCGCGCAAACTTCTACGACGAAACCGCCGATCTGGACGAGGCCTACCGAAACCTGATCCAACGGCAGTCCGTCATGACCGAAAAGCACCAGGCGGCCCGCGACATGGTGCTGCGCGCCCTGCCCCGCGGCAAAGGCCTGGGCGACCGCCAGCGCGTGATGATCTGGAACATGTTCGTGGACATGCTGCAGTTGCTGGACACGCTGGTCGCCACGCATACCGACTACGCCGCGCTGCGCCGCACCCTGGCCGGCAATGACTGCCTGATGTTCATGCGCGACGCGCTGGTGAAGATGTCGCTGGAACTGAACCGCATCGCGCTGGACGTGTCGCGCGGACGCAAGGTGCAATACCGCAGCAGCGCCAAGGCGGAACTGCGCGCCATCGAGTACGAGATCGAGCAACTCAAGCAGCAAGGCCTGGGCGAACGCGATCCGGAGATGCTGGCGCTGATCGTGCAGGTGCTGCGGCGCCTGCGCAATTCGGCGCGCATCGTGGACCGGCTGGCCGATCACACCGCAGCCTCGCCCGATGCCAAGCCCACCGACGTGCTGCGCATCAACAAGTCGCTGACGCGGTTCATTTCGCGCCAGGAATTCCGCTTTGGCCTCTTGACCAGCAACCTGCGGCTGGATTCCCCGCACTTCCGCTATGCGCTGCGCGTGACGGCCGCTGCCGCGATCGCCATGACGCTGGCCAGCCGCTGGCTATCGCCCGAGTTCTCGGCGCACAACTACTGGATCATGCTGACCATCGTCATCATCATGAAGCCTGGCTTTGCGCTGACGCGCCAGCGCAATGGCTGGCGGCTGATGGGCACCCTGATCGGCTGCATCGCCGCGCTGCTGCTGTTCAACGTGACCGACGAGCCCAGCGTCCTGTTCGCCGTCCTGCTGGGCGCCTGCATCATGGGCAACAGCATGGTGCAGCTCAACTACATGGCCAGCGCCATTTTCAATACGCTGTTCGTGGTGCTGGTGTTCCATTTCGTGTCGCCGGGCACCGTGTCCATGTCGGTGATCGGCGAACGCGCCATCGACACGCTGCTGGGCTGCGCGCTGGCGCTGGTCTGCAGCTACATCCTGCCGTGGTGGGAGGCGCGTTACCTGAAGCCGCTGGCTTCGGCCGCAACCCGCGCCAACCGCGAGTATCTGCTGGCCGGCCTGCGCTACGTCGAAGCCATGCAGGCGCACGGCGCCCCCGTGGGCGCAGCTGCCACCGACACGCCCGCCGTCACCGACGCCGACCTGGCCTGGCGCCTGGCGCGCAAGAACGTGCACATCGCCTTCAGCAACTTCGCCGAGGCGTTCTACCGCATGATGAGCGAGCCCAAGTCGCATCAAGTGGACGTGCCGGAACTGAACAATCTGCTGATCCAGAACCACGTGCTGGCCTCGCAAATTACCGCGGCAATTCCGATTCTGGCGGCGCTGCCCGCCACGCCCGAGCCGGTCCGGCAAGCGCTGGACGGCATGACCGTGCTGCTGGATGAAAACAGCCCGCGCGTGCCGCTGGACCTGCCCACGCAGTTCGACACTGCGGGCGATCAGGCTGCGCTGGTCTATCCCGTGAAGCAGATGCTCAAGGCCACGCACATGATCCGCCAGGAACTGCAGGCGCTGGCCGATCCGCTGCATGCGCCGCCGGTGGCAGCCGCGGCGTCGTAAGCCGCCGTTCGTCGATTCGACGGGCAAAAAAAATGCCAGCCTGGCGGAGATGCCAGGCTGGCATTTATTGTGAGAGGGCGAGGTCCCAACCAGGTGTCTGACACCCTCCCCCGCCGCCGACTTCGTCAGTCCAGTTTGCGGCGAAACACCAGCTTGTCCGCCGACGACGCCGACGCGTCGTACGCGTAGCCTTCCAGATCAAAACCCTGCAGCCCTTCCGGCTTGGCAACCTTGTGCTGGATGGCGTAACGCGCCATCAGGCCGCGTGCGCGCTTGGCGTGAAAACTGATGATCTTCCAGGCGCCGTTCTTCCAGTCCTGGAACACGCATTGCACCACCCGCGCCTTCAGGACCTTCTGATCGACGGACTTGAAGTATTCCTCGGAGGCCAGGTTGATGACGACCGGCGACTTCTGGCCGGCCTGGCGCTCGTTCAGGTAGTCCGCGATGGTGCTGCCCCAGTACTCGTACAGGTTCTTGCCCTTGGGGTTCTCCAGCCGCGTGCCCATTTCCAGGCGGTACGGCTGCATCAGGTCTAACGGGCGAAGCACGCCGTACAGGCCGCTCAGGATGGCGACGTGCTCCTGCGCCCAGTCGAGCTGCTTGGCCGACAGGGTGGCGGCGTCCAGGCCTTCGTAGACGTCGCCATTGAAGGCCAGCACGGCCTGGCGCGAGTTGGCCTGCGTGAAGCTGCGCTTCCAGTGCGCGTAGCGCTGGACGTTCAGCTCGGACAGGGCCGGGCTCAGGCTCATCAGGTCCGAGATGTCCTCGGCGGTCTTGGTCTTCAGGACCTTGATCAGGCCGGCGGCCTGATCCACGAACATCGGCTGGGTATGCGTCTCGACGTGCAGCGGCGAGTCGTAGTCCAGCTTCTTGGCGGGGGAAAGCAACAACAGCATTCAGAATTTCCTTGTTTAGCGCGCCGTCCAGCCGCCATCGACGGAGACGGTCGTGCCGGTGATTTGCGCGGCGGCGTCCGAGGCCAGGAACACGGCGGTGCCGCCCAGTTGTTCCGGCGTCACGAATTGCAGCGACGGCTGCTTTTCGCTGAGCAGGTCGCGGGCAGCGGTTTCCTGGTCCACGCCATTCTTTTCAGCCAGCGCGGTGATCTGCTTTTCGACGAGCGGGGTGCGCACCCAGCCCGGGCAGATGGCGTTGGCGGTGATGCCCTGCCCGGCCGTTTCCAGCGCCGTGACCTTGGTGAATCCCACGACGCCATGCTTGGCGGCCACGTAGGCCGACTTGCTGGCCGATGCCACCAGACCATGCGCGGACGCGATGTTGATGATGCGGCCCGACCCCTGCTTCTTCATGTGCGGCAAGGCGGCGGCGGTGCCGTGGAACACGGCGGACAGATTCAGCGCCAGGATGGCATCCCACTTTTCGGCCGGAAAGTCTTCGATCAACGCGGTGTGCTGGATACCCGCGTTGTTGACCAGGATGTCGATGCGGCCAAGCTGGCTGACGGTGTTTTCGACCAGCTCGCGCACGGCCGCGCCCTTGGAGAGATCCGCGCCGTCGTAGATGACCTTCACGCCATGCTTGGCGGCAAGCTCCGCGCGCAGCTTCTCGATTTCGGCCGCGTCGCCAAAACCGTTCAGGACGATATCGGCGCCCTGCTCGGCGAAGGCCGTGGCGATACCCAGGCCGATCCCGCTGGTGGAACCGGTGACAAGCGCTACTTTTCCTTTGAGCATGAGCTTTCTCCTGTGAGCTGGCGTGGGGAAACGAAACGGGCTTCAAGTGTAGCTGCCCGGCAAGCCGCCAATCATGCCATGCCCTTACCCGCTGCGGGGTCAAGCGGTGGGCGGCTTGTCCGAGGAGGACGACGGCGCGACGTCGGCAGACGGCGCAGTGTCCGTGACCGGCACCGCGTCCGTCACAGGCAGGCCCGCCATGCCGCCGTATTTCTCCGGCACGCGCTCTAGCACCTTGATCAGCACCGGCACCACGCCCATCGACACCGCGACGATCACCGACAGCACGTCGCGCTGCTCCAGGTTCACCAGATGGTTGTCCCAGGCTTCGTTGAAGATGGCGAAGCTGAACTCGCCGCCCTGGGCCAGCACCAGCGCAAACAGCAGCCGGTGATAGCGCGGCAGCCCCAGAAAGCGCGCGAATCCATAAAGGATGACGGCCTTCACCGCCAGCAGCGCCGCGACGCCCGCGCAGATGAACATCCAGTGATGGGCCACGACCTTGAGGTTGATGGACATGCCGATGGCCACGAAGAACAGGCCCAGCAGCAAGCCCTTAAACGGGTCGATCGCTTTTTCCAGCTCATGCCGGTAGCGCGACTCGGCCATCAACACGCCCACCAGGAATCCGCCCAGGCCCGCCGACAGGCCCGCGTAGTCGAACAATTGAGCTGCGCCCACCACCATCAGCAGCGCCGCGGCGGTAAAGAGTTCGTTCAATTCCGCCTTCGCCGCCCAGCCCAGCAGACGCAGCCGGTAGGCCAGCGCCACGACCGCCACGGCCACCAGCGCTTCTTTGAAGGACGGCGCGGAGGTCCCGTCCGACCCCAGCAATCCGGCCGCGACCAGCATCGGAATCGCCGCCATGTCCTGGAACAGCAGCACGCCCAGCGCCGAGCGCCCCAGCGGCGTGCGGGTCAACTGACGCTCGTCCAGCAACCGCAGCGCCACCGCCGTGGACGACAGCGCCAGCGACAGACCGCACAACACCGCCGCCTGCCACTCCATGCCCGCCAGATGCCGCAGCGCCGCGCCGAACACCACCCCCAGCAGCAGGCCGCAGACCAACATCTGCAGGGTGCCCAGGATGAAGACTTCGTTGCGCATCGCCCACAGGCGTTTGGGCGACAGTTCCAGCCCGATGATGAACAGCATCATCACGACGCCCCACTGCGACACGCCGATCATCGTGTCCACGTTCGTGACCAGCTTGAAGCACGATGGACCGACCAGGACGCCCGCGATCAGGTAGCCCGGAATGGCGCCCAGCCCCAGTCTTTGCGTGATGGGCACGCAAAGCACGGCCGCGAGCAGAAGGATGAGGATGAGGTCCATGGAATGCGCAGAGGGCGGAATGGGGTGAATTCTGGCCAAAGATTGCGCCGACTGAAAGCCGGATGAAACCCGCTGTGGTCCTTTTACCCGTTCTTTTTTCCACCCCTTTACACAAAAGAAAAAAATCCTGTAGAATTGCGGGCTTCGCTGCTCCGACAACGAAGATCCTTCCGACCAGGGATCTTTTAGTGAAGTCTTGTTAAACCGAAACTTCACCGATGCGGAACCCAGCCACGGAGAGGTGGCAGAGTGGTCGAATGTACCTGACTCGAAATCAGGCGTACGGTATCCCCGTACCGTGGGTTCGAATCCCACCCTCTCCGCCAAGTATTGAAGGATGAAGCCCCTGAGAAATCAGGGGCTTTTTTCTTTGCACGGCGTATTCACGCCGTGCCGCATGCTCAATAAGCGGCCAGCCGCAGCGACGCCTGCGACCCGCCGGCCTGGACGGACGACACCGCCTCGACCGCCAACACCCGCTCCGCACCTCCCGGCAACCTGAACGCGCTCACCGCCCGCGTCAGATCCGCCGACTGATCCTGCATCGAGCCCGCAGCCGCCGCAGCCTCTTCCACCAACGCCGCGTTCTGCTGGGTCACCTCGTCCATCTGCGACACGGCACGGTTGACTTGTTCAATGCCATCCGCCTGCTCGGCTGAGGCCGCCGCGATTTCGCCCATGATGTCGGTCACGCGTTGCACGGAACTGACGATCTCCTGCATCGTAGCGCCGGCGCGTTCGGCGCTGCCCGAGCCCTGACCGATCTTCTGCACGGTGTCTTCGATCAGGACCTTGATTTCCTTGGCGGCCTGGGCGCTGCGCTGCGCGAGCGTTCGCACCTCGGCGGCCACGACCGCAAAGCCCTTGCCCTGCTCGCCGGCGCGCGCGGCTTCCACCGCGGCGTTGAGCGCCAGGATGTTGGTCTGGAATGCGATGCCGTCGATCACCGACACGATGTCCGAGATCTTCACCGAGCTGGCGGAGATCGCGTTCATGGTGCTGACGACTTCGGACACGGTGGCGCCGCCGCGCGATGCGGTTTCCGAGGCCGCCGCGGCGAGCTGGTTGGCCTGCTTGGCGCTGTCGGCGTTCTGCTTCACGGTAGACGACAGCTGCTCCATCGACGCGGCGGTTTCCTCCAGCGACGCAGCCTGCTGCTCGGTGCGCGAGGACAGGTCGGTGTTGCCTGCCGCGATCTCGCCGGAGGCGGACGCGATGCTGTCCACGCCGGTGCGGATCCGGGCGACCGTGCTGGCCAGGTTGGCGTTCATGGATTCCAGGGCCGCCATCAACTGGCCGATCTCGTCGCGCGAGCGCACGACGATGGTGCTGGTCAGGTCGTTTGCGGCAACCGTGCGCGCGACGCGCACGGCGTCGGACAGCGGACGGGTGATGCTGCGCGTCAGCAGCACGGACATCAACAGGCCACACACCACCGCAATGGAACCGATCACGATCATCCACAGATTCGCGTTGCCGTAAGACGCTTCGATTTCTGCGGCGCGCGCGTCGATATCGGCGCGCTGCAATTCGGACAGGCGATTGATGTTGTCAATGAACTGGCGCGTCGCGGGCAAGAACTCCTGCGTGAAGATCTTGTTGGCGGCGTCCACGTTGCCTTCCTGCTTGGCCTTGAAGATGCCGTCGCGGGTGCGCAGGTATTCGCTGCGCGCCTTGCCAATGCCTTGCCAAAGCACCTTTTCCTCGTCGCTTTCAATCAAGGGCTCGATCTTCTGCTGCAAGGCCGACGAGTTGCGGGTCGATGCCGCGGCTTCCTCGGCGAAGAAGCCTGCCAGGCTGGCGTCAGCACTCTTGGCGATGGCGGTGGTCCGGGTGACGCCCGACTGGATGTTGCGCGCCCAGTCGTTGATCAGGCGTTCCTTTGTGAGGGATCGCTGCGTCAGCGTTTCGACCGATTCGTTGATGTTGGCCAGGCTGACCAGCCCGACAATGCACATGACCATGATCATGGCCAGCAAGATGGCGAAACCACCCGCAAGGCGGGTTCCAAGCTTCATGTTTTTCATACTGCCTCCGGCGACTTCCAGGGCGGTGTGAATGCGTGCTCGGGCGGATGCCTTGGCGGCGGGATTGCGCCGCCGCCAATTCAAGCCAGATGCTCGCAAGCCCCTGGTTATCCGCCCCCAATAATGGTGTCCGTTGTGTCTGAAATTGCCGGCGGAGAGTTCGGATTTTCGAGGGTTCTCGCGACGGTCGAACGGATGCTAGCAGCCCGGATTTGGGCGGCATCGGGGGAAATGAAGGCGTTATTGACACAACCTCCTCGCATTGCCTGAAAGGCGTCGGCAGCGTTGTAAAAAAGCCGCTATCGCTGACCGAATCAACGGGAAAACCCAGGCAAGAAAAACGGCCCGAAGGCCGCGGAAACTCAGGTCGGCGACGTCGGCCGCGCAAGCTGGAAGGTGTCCGTACTGCGCGCGTACCAGCCGCCGCCGTGCATGCGGGCAATAAGTCCCAGCGCCGGCGTATCCACATGCCCGCGTTCGGCGTCCCGCACATAGGCGTCTTCGACATGCGCGCCCAGCACGCGCCCGATAACCACAATCTGTCGCGGACCGGTCACCACCG
The DNA here is from genome assembly GCF_059759315.1 of Achromobacter sp. GQ309. Classification (NCBI taxonomy): domain Bacteria; kingdom Pseudomonadati; phylum Pseudomonadota; class Betaproteobacteria; order Burkholderiales; family Alcaligenaceae; genus Achromobacter; species Achromobacter sp. GQ309. The sequence continues at coordinate 174,849 of NZ_JCAXDP010000003.1, read as the reverse complement.
TTGCCTGGCTGACACACTCCAGCGACACCGGACTGCCCTGGATGCGGGGCGGTCGCACATGGGTGGCGGGCAGCGCGGTCAAACCGGCCGCGGCCATCTCGTCCACGTCCGCCGGGTAATCGGCGCAGGTCTGGTTCATCTCGCGGACCAGGAATTCCGGCACCAGATTCACCACGAACTCGCCGTTCTCGATGATGTTGGCGCCGGTGTCCTTGAATTCCCCGCCAGCATGGCGCATCAGGCCGATCGCGACCGTCGGCGGCTGATGCCCCATCACGTTGAAGAAACTGAACGGCGCGGCGTTGACGACGCCTTTGCCCGACACGGTGGTGACCCACGCGATCGGACGCGGCGTGACGGTCGAGGTGAGGATGTTGTAGACCGTCTGCGCCGGCAAGGCGTTGAAATCAAAATGCATCGATCATGCCTCCTGCTGCCCGGCGGCGGCGCCGGTGGCCGAGACCGCGCGCTTTTCGCGGGTGTCCACCTGAAGCTGGAAGACGTCGGGGCGGGCGTAGTGCCCGGACACGTCGAAGTCGTACTTGCCGCGCAGGATCTGGTTGGGTTCGATGTCGGCGTACAGGATGGTCTCGTCCGAGAAATCCGGACCGGCCAGCACCTCGCCCAGCGGACCGATGATGGCGCTGCCGCCGCGCATCAGGACCGTGTCCGGCGCGTCGCCCAACGCGCATTCGAAGTCCTCGGGGTAGGCGCTGCGGCGCAGGTGCTGGCACGCGGTCAACACGTAGCAGCGCCCTTCCAGCGCAATGTGGCGCATGCTGGGCACCCAGGTGTCGCGATCGTCCGCCGTGGGTGCGCAATACAGCGCGACGCCCTGGCTGTACATGTACATGCGCAGCATGGGCATGTAGTTTTCCCAGCAGATCACCGCGCCGATCTTGCCGTAGGGGGTGTCGATGACGGGCATGGTGGACCCGTCGCCGAAACCCCAGATCAGGCGTTCCCCAGCGGTCGGCATCAGCTTGCGATGCTTGCCCGCCAGGCCGGCCTGGCCGTTGAAATACAGCACGGTGCAGTACAGCGTGCCGCCGTCGGCCTCGATGCAACCCATCACCACGAAGCTGTCGGTGTCGGCCGCGGCCTGCGCCACCAGCGCGACCTCCTCGCCGTCCAGGCGGATGGCCTGCTGATGATAGGCGGCAAAGGCGTCGCGGCCTTCGGGCTTGCGCATCCCGATGGGAGCGCCGAAGGAATTGCCCTTGGGATATCCCCCCAGGAAGGCTTCGGGAAACACCTGTACCCGGGCGCCCTGCTCGGCCGCCTGCCGGATCAGCGCGGCGGCCTTTTCGGCGCAAGCCATGCTGTCGGTGGGAATGGACGCCGCCTGGATGACGGCGGCCTTGAAGGTCTTTTGCATGGACATATCTATGCTCGCTTCCTTTTTGTCTCGTTGTTGTCAGTGGGCCGGATCTTCGTCGATGGCCTTCGCACGCGTGTTGGGCAGCAGCAGGCTGCCGATGACGCCCACGACCACCATCACCGCCACCGGGTACATCAGGCCGCCGAAGATATTGCCGATGGCCTGCGCCAGGTACGTGGCGGTAAAGGGCACGATACCGCCAAAAATGCCCGCGCCGATGTGATACGGGAACGACAGCGCCGTGTAGCGGATGCGCGCCGGGAACAATTCAACCAAATAGGACGCGACCGGGCCATAGACCATCGCGACGACGGCCGTCATCAGCACCAGGATCAGGATGATCGTGGCGCGGTCGATGCGCGCGGGATCCGCCTTCTCCGGATAGCCGGCCGCCGTCAGCGCCTTGGCGTAGGCCGCGCGGTCAAAGCCGTTGACGGTGGCGCCGCCCACGCTCATCGCAATTTCCTGCCCCGGGATCGGCGCGGCATATTCGAAGTTGATGCCCTTGCCGACCAGGAATTTCTTGGCCTGCACGCACACCTTCTTGTGGTCGGCATGGCTGCCGATCATGGCGGCCTGCAATCCAAAGTCGCACGCGCCGCCGCTGGTATCGGCATGCACGCGGACCGGCGTGGTCTGCATGGCCTGCGCCAGCGCCGGATTGCCGGCGTTGAGCAGCACGTTGAACATTGCGTGGTAACCCACGGCGCCGATGAACAGGCCGGCCATCATGATCCACTTGCGGCCCACCTTGTCCGACAGCCAGCCGAACAGCACGAAGGTCGGCGCGCCGATGATGAAGCCGATCAGGATCAGCCGGTAGACAGTGGTCTGATCAAGCTGCACGGCCTGCTGCAGGAAGATCATCACGTAGAACTGCCCGGTGAAATAGGTGGCGCCCTGGCCGGCGGTCACGCCGATCAGCGCCAGCAGCACGAGGCGCAGGCTGGGCCATTGGCCGAACGTTTCCTTGACCGGGTTCTTCGACAGGCGGTTCTGCTGCTTCATGCGCGTGAAGACGGGCGATTCGTGCAGCTTGGCGCGCACGTAGATCGAAATGGCCAGCATCACGATCGACAGGATGAACGGCAGACGCCAGCCCCACTGGCGGAAGTCCTCGGCGCTCATCGAGGCCTGGACGAGCAGGATGACGACCAGCGACAGGATCAGGCCGGCCGACGAGGTGATCTGGATCCATCCGGTCAGGAGCCCCCGGCGCCGCGGTTCGCAGTGTTCGGCAACGTAGATCACCGCGCCGCCGTATTCGCCGCCCACCGCCAGGCCCTGCACGACCCGCAGCGTCAGCAGCAGGATCCAGGACAGGTGGCCCGCCGTCTCGTAGGTGGGCAGGCAGCCGATCAGCACGGTCGCGCCGCCCATCATGACGACGGTGATCAGGAAGGTGTATTTGCGGCCCAGCTTGTCGCCCAGATAGCCGAACATCACCGCGCCCAGCGGCCGGATGATGAAGCCCACGGCCAGTGCGCCCAGGGCGGCCAAGAGCGCGACGGTGGGGTTGTCCTGCGGAAAGAGGACCTGGCTCATGAAGACGGCCAGCGTTCCGTAGATGAAAAAGTCATACCACTCGAACAGCGTGCCCAGCGTCGAGGCGACCACGACCTGACGTTCTTCCTTGCGGCTCAGCGTCGGCCCGGCGTCGAGCCTGGGCATTGCGACATTTGCTTCCATGCTTGCTTTCCCCTGTCGTTTTAGATTGATAGTGCTGTACGCATTAACTATTATCAAAGTTAAGCCCGGACGGGAAAAAGCTAGGGGAAACCCGGCGCGGACTGGAAAAGCGGGGAAAAGGCCGCTGCTACACTGCCGCCACGCACACTGTGGAGGCAGCAATGGCAAGGCCCGCCGGCAAGATTGAAAAGAATTCGGAACAGGCGCCGGCCACGGCGCGCAGGGGCATCCAGTCGATCGAGGTGGGGTTCCGGATCCTGGACGTCATCCGCAAGACCGGCCGCCCGATGCCGCTCAAGGAAATCGCTGACGCCTGTGCGCTGACGGTGCCCAACGTCCACTATTACCTGGTGAGCTTCCAGAAAGTGGGCGTGGTGCAGCAGCACGCCGACACCGGCCACTACGGCCTGGGTCCGTATGCGTTGCGGCTGGGGCTGGCCGCGCTGGAGCAATTCGACGTGTTCACGACGGCGCGCCCGATCATGGCCGAGGTGGCCGCGGCCACGGGTCACACGGTGTTCCTGGGCGTGTGGGGCAACAAGGGCCCCACGATTGTCTACCGCGTCGAAGGCAGCCGCAGCCGGCCGCTGCTCGAATTGCGCGTGGGCACGGTGATGCCGCTGCTGTCGTCCGCGCTGGGCCGAAATTTCCTGGCGCACCTGCCCGATGCGCTGACCCGCGAGCTGCTGGAACAGGAGCTGGCCTCATCCGTGCCCGAAAGCCACGGCGGCACCGCCGGCAATGCCTACACGATGGCGGACGTGCAGGCCATTCGCGACGAAGTGCAGAAGCACCACATCAGCCGCTGCCGCCACGCGCTGCTGCCGCATTTCACGTCGTTGTCCGCGCCCATCTTCGACATGCTGGGCGAAATGAAGGCCGCCATCACGCTGATGGGACCGGTCGGCGCGGTGGACGACGACCTGGAATCCGAAACCGCGCGCCTGCTCAGCGAAAAAGCCCGCTCGATCTCGGCGACGGCGGGCTGGGTGGATCCTGAGGCGCGGTAAGCGCTACCCCTCCGCCACGATCTTCGCGTCCTGGATTGTCTTCGCGTACTTCTGCTGTTCGCTCTTCATGAATTCGGCAAAGCGCTGCACGCCCCCGCCGCCGTCTTCCGCGCCCACCTGCGCCAGTTTCTCCTGCACGTCCGGCATCGCCAGCACATGGTCGATGTCGCGGTTCATGCGCTGGACCATGGCGGCAGGCATACCGCCCGGGCCAACCATACCGAACCAGATGCTGGCCTCGAAGCCCGGATAGCCCTGCTCGGCCACCGTCGGCACATTGGGCTGGCTCTTGGAACGCTTCTGCAGCGTCTGGGCCAGCGCGATGACCTTGCCGGACTGGATCAGCGGCGTGGCGGTGGTCATTCCCTCGAAGCAATATTGCACGTGGCCGCCCAGCAGGTCGTTCATCAGCGGCGCCGATCCCTTGTACGGCACGTGCAGCACGTCGATGCCGGCGCGCGCCTTGAAGATTTCCAGCGCCAGATGCTGCGCGGATCCGCTGCCCGCCGATCCGAACACGATCTTGCCGGGCTGCGCGCGGCATAGCTGGACGAGTTCGGGCAACGTCTTGGCCGGCTGGCTGGCGCCGCCGATCAATATGGTGGGCGTCTTGCCGACCAGCGCGATGGGCGTGAAGTCCTTGTCCACCGAATACGCCAGCTTGGGCTGCAGGCCGGGCGCGATGCCATGGCTGTTCACGTGCGCCATCAGCAGCGTATTGCCGTCGCCGGGCTGGCGGGCGACCTGCTCGGCCGCAATGATGCCGGCCGCACCCGCGCGGTTTTCGACGATGACGGGCATGTTCCACAGCACGCCGAGCTTCTGCCCCAGCAGCCGGGCCAGCACGTCCGTGCCGCCGCCCGCGGGAAACCCCACCACGATCTTCACCGGCCCGGAGGGCATGTCCTGCGCCCGCGCCGCCGACGGCAGCACAAGGGCCGCCCCCAGCGCCGCGGCGCTGGTCATGAATTGCCTACGTTGCATCGTTGTCTCCTCGCGCGCCGGTCCGACGGCCGGCAACTGGTTATGTGGAACTGCCTGCCGCTGTTGCATCCGGCCGTCTGACGCGGCCTGGATGCGGACCTTCGGGTACTACGCCTGCATGAACCGGCGCCGCTGCCGCATGTGCACGGCATGCAACCTTTGCGCGGCGCCGGTCGACGAGCCTGATGGAAGACGGGCCTAATGGAAGACGGGCCTAACGGGCGACGCGCGTCCACTTGCCGAAGCGTTCGACTATGCGCTCGTCAAAGCCGAACCCCAGACCCGGCTCCTGATGCAGAATCACGCGGCCCTGCTTGTGGGTCAGTTGGCGGTCGACCAGCTTGCGGAAATTCAGGACCTGATCGTCCCAGAAGAATTCGACATAGCGCGCATTGGGCGTGGCCGCGACCAGCGGCGCATGCACGTCGTGGAACCAGTGCGGGCACACGACCACGCCGTAGCTGGCTGCGGTGGCGGCGATACGCTTCCATTCGGTGATGCCGCCGCAAACCGCCGCATCCGTCTGCAGGATGCCCGCCGCGCCCTTGTCCAGCAGTTCCTTGTGATACCAGCGGCCGTAGCCGATCTCGGCGGTGGCTATCGGTAGATGCGTCAGGCGCGCCAACTTGGCGTGGCTGTCGATGTCATCCGGACTGAACGGTTCTTCGATGAAGTACGGCTCGTATTGTTCGAAGCGGCGGATGTATTGCATGGCCTGCGTCACGTCCTGCCAGGCGTTGTTGCAGTCCATCATCAGCTCGACGTCCGGACCCACGGCTTCGCGCGCGGCCTTCAGGCGCGCTTCTTCCTCGCGCGGCGACAGGCGGCCGGTCTTCATCTTGACGGCGCCAAACCCCTTGGCCACGTAGCTGGCCATTTCCTCGCCGAGATGCTGCGGGGTCTTGCCATCGAGGTAGTAACCGCCGCTGGCGTAGGCCGGCACGGATTCCAGTTCGACCGCGCCCAGGAACTTGTGCAGCGGCAGGCCCGCGGTCTTGGCGTTCAGATCCCACAGTGCGATGTCCAGCGCGCTCAACGCGCGCATCACGGTGCCTTGGCGGCCTTGCAGCAGCGCTTCCTGATACATGGATTGCCACAGGCCTTCGACCGCGTGCGAGTCCTTGCCGAGCAGCACGGGGCCCAAGAGGCTCTGGACGGCGGCCTCGAAGATCGCGCCGCCGGCGCTGCCGACGTAGCAAAAGCCGATGCCCTCCACGCCATCGGTGGAGCGCACCTTGACCAGGCCGTAGTGGCGGGTGGACACGGTACGGTTGGAAAACGAGGTGACTTTATCCAGAGGCACCGCCGCGGCGCATACGTCTATGGATTCAATGATGGGCACGGGTGGCTCCTTGAAAGCAGTGAAATCGACTGGACCGATCGGCGCGCCGCGCGCTGCCTGATCGCCTGGACGTATTCTTCTCCGGACCAAAGAAAACAACAATTATCTTCACGCATCTTTAGAATATGGAAAAACCATTTTCTGAAAAGGGCACGCGGCTTTGGATTCGCGCTTTCTACAGACCTATGTGCATGTGGTGGAACTCGGCTCCATCGCCCAGGCCGCCCGGCATCAGGGGCTGACACCGGCCACGGTGCAGCAGCGGTTGCGCGCGCTGGAGGCGGACGTGGGCAGCGCACTGATTGCGCGCTCGGGCCGCACGGTCAAACCCACGCCCGCCGGCGTGCGCATCCTGGAACGCGCGCGCGCCATCCTGCGCGACGTGCGTGACCTGCGCTCGGCCGCGTCGGACACGGACCTGCCGGCCGGCCCCTTGCGGCTGGGCGCCACCCCCACCGCCTTGACCGGCATCATGCCGCCGGTGCTGCGCACGTGGGTGACCCGGCATCCGCGCATCGAGATCTACATAGAACCCGCGCCGACCACGCTGCTGTACAGCAAGGTGCTGTCGGGCGAACTGGACGGCGCGCTGCTGGTGCACCCGCTGTTTCCCATTCCCAAGACCTGCGTGTGGCGCGACTTGCGGCACGAGCCCCTGGTGCTGGTCACCCCCGCCGACATGCAGGTCGACGACCCCTTGGCCGTCATCGTTCGGGAGCCGTATATCTGCTACGACCGCAGCGTGGTGGGCGGCAAGATGGCGGACGACTACCTGCGCGCGCGCAGCCTGCGTCCGCGCGTCCGCTTTGAACTGGACGGCATCGAATCCATTGCCAAACTGGTCGCCGAAGGGTTGGGTGTCGCGCTGCTGCCCGATTGGGCCAGTACGGGCACACCGTCCGCGCACGTCAAACGCTGGCCGCTGCCCGAACCTTGTCCGGTCAGGACGGTGGGGGCGATCTGGTTGCGCTCCGGCGTGCGTTCGGAATTGATGCGGGCGTTTGTGGAATTGGCCGAGTCGCAACTCGGCCTGGGCGCCGCGGCCGCGCAGCGCGCCCGCTAGGCGATGGCGTCTTCGCCGTTGCGCGCCACGACCACGCCGTTGGACACCACCAGGCGCCGGGGCGTGCGCTGCACCACGGCTTGGGCAATGCAACTGGCGTCGGCCAGCACCAGGTCGGCACGCGCGCCGGGGGCCAGGCCGTAATCCGCAAACCCGCAGGCGCGGGCTGCCGCGCGGGTCACGCATTCAAACGCCCACTCGATCTCGTCGTCGCGGCGCAGATCGTTGCGCAGCCCGATCAGCGCGGCGCGTTCCAGCATGTCCGGGCTGCCGTACGGCGTCCAGGTGTCCCGGATGCCGTCGTTGCCGCCGAACAGCGTCACGGCCGCCTCGCGGCAGGCCCGCACCGCAGGCACCGGCCGCGAGGCCGGCGCGGTGGTCAGCAGGGCCACGTCCAGCAACGCCAGCCGCCGAAGCAGCCCGTTCAAACGAGCGGCGTCGAGGGCGCCCAGACAGAAGGCGTGGCTGATCACGACCTTGCCTTTCATGTCCAGCGCCTGCACCCGGTCAAGGATCAGCTCCAGCGTGAAGGCGCCGAGTTCGCCGGGTTCGTGCAGATGAATGTCGACCGGTTTGCCATGCTTGTCGGCCAGGCGGAACAGCACGTCCAGGGATTTCACGGGGTCGCGGTCGATGGCGGATGGGTCCAGTCCGCCCAGCACGTCCGCCCCGCCGGCAAGTGCCTGGTCCAGCAGCTCGGCCGTGCCGGCACGGGCCAAGAGACCGGATTGCGGAAAGGCCACCGTCTGGATCTCGACGCGGCCGGCCAGCGCCTGCCGCGTGGCATGCACGCCTTCCAGATGCTTCAACCCGGCGTCGGTGTCGACGTCAACGTGGGTGCGGATCCGCGTCGTGCCCGCCCGCAGAAATGCGAGCGCCAATGCGTGCGAGTGGCTGGCGGCGTCATGTGCCGTGGCGGCGCGCCAGTTGCGTTCGTTGTCGATGCGGTCGGTGAGGGACGGTCCGACCTTGTTCACGTACCAGGCGGAACCCCAGGTCGTTTTGTCCAGATGGGTGTGGCCCTCGATGAGGGCGGGCAGCAGCAAGGCGCCCCCGCCGTCTTCGACGTTTACGCCGGGATCGGCATCGAGACCCGGTCCGATCCGCAGGATGCGGCCGCCGCGCACCAGGACGTCAACGCCCTCGCCTTGTGCCGTGCGGACGTTCTTGAGGAGCAGATCCGCCATCTCAGACTTGAGGCGGCTCGATCCAGAAGAAACGTTCGCCTTGCCGGACCATGTCGGCGACGCCTTCGGCGCCGATGCGATAGTCCGTGCCCATGAGCGTGGCGCCGCCGTCTTCATGAATATGGATGACGGCCAGCGGGTCGTTGGCCATGGTGTACCAGTAGTAACCGGGCTTGAGATTGTGGAGGTCGGTAGTCATTGGTCGAGTATACAAATAACGCCCAGGCGTTTTCAAAAAGACAACACATATGAAGCGCCCTACCTGACAGGTAAGTCGTGACACGTCATACTCCGCATGCGGAGCTTGAGCAAGTCTCAAGCAGGTGGCACGTGCCGGCCCCGGCCATAACAGCAATAAGCGCGCAAGCGTTCATCGCGAGGGATACAGCTAGCACATGAAACGGCAGTTACTTCAATTCAGCGAACCGCTCAAGCAAGCCATTCTGGATGGCGCCAAGGTGCAAAGCCGGCGCATCCTCAAGCCGCAGCCGTCCAAGTTCACTACGGTCTGGTATGCGGACGCCGCGGATTCCGGAAGATGGGTGGCCATGGGACCGTCACCGGATAAACCTTCCGAATTGCGCAAGACTTCGAGCTGGGTCAGGTGCCCCTATGGCAAATCGGGCGAAACCATCATCCTGGCCGATGAAGCGGGCTCGCCTTTTGCCAGCGCCGTCGTCGTGGGCGTACGCATTCAGCGGCTACAGAACCTGACCGAGGCCGACGCGCGTGCCGAAGGCACGCAGTCGCTTTATCAGAGTTCTGCGCTATTGCCGGGCGTGCCTCTGCAGACTGCGTTCGCGCTGATGTGGTGCGAACGTTATGGCGCACATGCGTGGGCGGCCAATCCCTGGGTGTGGGTGGTCGAATACCGCCAGACGACGCCTTACAACAAGTCGGACTACTAGCCGGCTGGTGTGCCGCAACAACACCGGTACGGCTGCACGCCTGGAGTTAGTGTCCAGCTGTAACACCAGCCCTCCGCTTCAGTTAATTCCATCCTATTTCAATCGACTTCAATCGCGAACTCGCCAGAGCGGGCGCCCGCTGCCGCAGTGCAGCACGCGCACCCGCTTGAAAACGGGGGCGGTTGCGGATTGTCGCCATTGCGCCCGGGATGCTTACGAATAGCTTGCGCAAACCGCCGAAAATAGCACCAACGAATACTCAACTTTGCTGCGTCTCGCAGCAGGCAGGTGCAAGATGAAAAAATGGCTTATTGCAGGTGTCGGTGCCGCGGGTCTGCTGATTTCCAGCGTCGCCCTGGCCCGCGTGGACGTTGGTATCTCGATCGGTGTTCCAGGCGTCGTCTATCCCGCACCCGTCTACGTGGCCCCGGCGCCGGTGTACGTCGCACCGCCCCCACCGGTGTATTACCGTCCTGCACCGGTTTATGTCGCGCCGCCCGTCGTTTATCCGGGGCCGGTGTATTACGGTGGCGGCCGCTATTACGACCGCCGCGAATGGCGAGGCCCGGGGCCCCGCCACGGCCATTACCGCGGCCACGGCCATGGACATGGGCGCGACCGTCACTGAATATGCCCGGCGGCAAAAAGCAAAGGCCACTCTTGCGAGTGGCCTTTTTTCGTCGGGGCAATGTCCGGTGTCCCGCGCGACGACCTGTCAGGCCGCGGGGGCCTGGACGGGTTTTGCGGCCAGCGAGGCCGGTTGTTGCAATACCGGTTTGGCCTTTTCATCGGCCCAACGCGGCGATTCCTGAACGAGATCAATCCAGCGGCGCGGCGCACTGGACGCCCGCCACCAACCATTATGCGGACGCATGAGCAAACTCCGGTTCACCGTTGAAACGCACACCATTGATGCCCTGAAACAGATGACGGCTTTCCTGTTCTGCTTCGTGCAATTCAGCGAAGGGCGGCTGTCCCGGCACGGTCCAGCATTTTTCGGGTGCGGTACCGCCAATACGGCGGGTCCATATTTGCACCCGATAGCCCTGCTCGTCTTCCTTTGCCACAGAGCATCTCACACGAAAATCTCCAATCATTCTTGAAGTCATGGACAACTCCTTGTTATATAAGTGAATGAAGCGTGTAGAACGCCGGTGTATTGTGCCGTAACTATCCGGCCCTTTTATGCCAAATACACAATTGCTCACATCAAAAATTAAGCACTCACGCGAGCACGATAGCGTTCCAAAACGACAGGAATATGTCGGCAATGATAAAAAAAAACGGAGCCCGAAGGCTCCGTCTTTTTATCAGCCATATGGCCGATGGACGTGCGCCAATATCAGGGCTTGAGTACCGAAATACCACCCATGTACGGCTGCAGCGCTTCCGGAATCAGCACACTGCCGTCGGCCTGCTGGTGATTTTCCAGCACGGCGACCAGCGCACGGCCAACCGCCAATCCCGAACCGTTCAGCGTGTGCACGTATTCCGGCTTGCCTTGGGCATTGCGGAAACGCGCCTGCATGCGGCGGGCCTGGAAGGTTTCGCAGTTGGACACCGACGAGATCTCGCGCCAGGTGTTTTGCGCCGGCAGCCAGACTTCCAGGTCATAGGTCTTGGCCGAACCAAAGCCCATGTCGCCCGTGCACAGCAGCACGACGCGGTAAGGCAGGTTCAGCAACTGCAGCACGCGCTCGGCGTGGCCGACCATTTCTTCCAGCGCGTCGTACGACTGGTCCGGCTGCGTGATCTGCACCATTTCAACCTTGTCGAACTGGTGCTGACGGATCATGCCGCGGGTGTCGCGGCCGCCGCTGCCGGCTTCGGAGCGGAAGCACGGCGTGTGGGCAGTGAGCTTGAGCGGCAGATCGGCGGCAGCCTGGATCGCGCCGCTGGCCACGCTGGTCAGCGTGATTTCCGACGTGGAGATCAGGTACTGGTCTTCACGCACATACGGCTTGCCCTGGTCGTCGACCTTGGGATCGTCGTCGCCGCCGCCCTTGGAGACCGCGAACATGTCGTCCTTGAACTTGGGCAACTGACCCGTGCCGTACAGCGTCGAGGCATTGACGATGTAGGGGGTGTAGCACTCGGTATAGCCGTGGGTGCCGGTTTGCAGGTCCAGCATGAACTGCGCCAGCGCGCGGTGCAGGCGGGCGATGGGGCCGCGCATGAACGAAAAGCGCGCGCCCGACAGCTTGGCGGCCATGTCGAAGTCCAGGCCCAGCGGTTCGCCCAGCGACACGTGGTCGCGCGCTTCGAAGGCCAGCGCAGGCGGGTTGCCGTCAGCGCCCGCTTCGCCAGGCAGCCAGCGGCGGACCTCGACGTTGTCGTCGGCGGATTCGCCCAGCGGCACGCTGGCGTGCGGCAGGTTCGGCACCGACATCAGCAGGTCGTTGAGCGGCTGCTGCAGCGCAGCCAGCTCTTCTTCGAGCTGCTTCAGGCGCTCGGGCACGGCCTGCGATTCCGCCATGACGGCGCTGGCGTCCTCGCCCTTGGCCTTCAGTTGGCCGATCTGCTTGGCCAGCGCATTGCGGCGGGCTTGCAGGGACTCGGTCTCGGTCTGGACGGCCTTGCGGCGAGACTCCAGGTCGTTGAACCGTTCCGTGTCGAAGGCGACGCCGCGGGTCTTCAGGCGGTCTACGACGGTTTGCAGGTCTTTACGCAGCAGTATCGGGTCTAGCATGGTGAGGTCGGTGAGGTTGCAAAAAAGGTGGCGGGACTTTGCCCGTCACCGGTTCTTGGCGCGTTCCTGCGCGTCCAGCTCGCGCAGGAATGCCAGCTTCTGCTGGATTTTAGCCTCCAGGCCGCGATCGGTCGGCCGATAGAAGGAAGGCTTGAGTCCGTCAGGGAAATATTGCTCGCCCGCGGCGTAGCCGTGGGGCTCGTCGTGCGCATAGCGATAGGCCTTGCCGTGGCCCAGCTGTTTCATCAGTTTGGTCGGCGCGTTGCGCAGGTGGATGGGCACCGGCGCGCTGCCGTGTTCCGCCGCGAACTTGCGGGCCTGGTTGTACGCGTTGTAGACGGCGTTGGACTTTGCGGCACACGCCATGTAGACCACGGCCTGCGCCAGCGCGAGCTCACCTTCGGGGGAACCAAGGCGCTCGTAGATGTCGGCGCCGTTTACCGCAAGATCCGTAGCGCGGGGGTCGGCCAGGCCGATGTCTTCAACCGCCATGCGCACCAGGCGCCGCGACAGGTATTTGGGATCGGCGCCACCGTCGATCATGCGGCAGAACCAGTACAGCGCCGCATCCGGATTGGAACCGCGCACCGACTTGTGCAACGCGCTGATCTGATCGTAGAAGGCGTCGCCGCCCTTGTCGAAGCGGCGCAGATTCTGCGACAGGGAGATTTCAAGCCAGGCCGCATCCACCGTGTCGCGTCCGGCGGACTGCGCCGATTCGGCCACGACTTCCACCGCGCTGATCAGCCGGCGCGCATCGCCATCGGCCCAGGCGGCCAGTTGCTCGCGCGCGTCGGGTTCAATGCGGATCGCCGCGCCGTCGTCTTGTCCTTCGTTGAGCGCCTGCACGGCGCGGTCAACCAGCTGCTGCAGCTCTTCGGCCGTCAGCGACTGCAGCACGTAGACGCGCGCTCGCGACAGCAAGGCGGAGTTGACCTCGAACGAGGGGTTTTCGGTGGTCGCGCCAATGAACGTGAACAGCCCGCTTTCGACATACGGCAGGAAAGCATCCTGCTGCGCCTTGTTGAAGCGGTGAACCTCGTCAACGAAAAGGATCGTGCGGCGGCCCTGGCCTTGCGCGATCTGCGCCACCGTCACAGCGTCGCGGATGTCCTTCACGCCGCCAAGCACGGCCGAGATGGCGATGAACTGCGCGTCAAAGCCGTCGGCCATCAGACGCGCCAGCGTGGTCTTGCCCACGCCCGGTGGCCCCCAGAAGATCATGGAGTGCGGACGGCCGGATTCGAAGGCGACGCGCAGCGGCTTGTCGGGTCCCAGCAGATGCGACTGGCCGACCACGTCGGCCAGGGTGCGGGGACGCAGGCGTTCGGCCAGGGGAACGTAAGGCCGATGCGCAGGATCGGCCGCGAAGAGATCGTTGCTCATTGGCAGCAGATGAAGGAATACAGCAAGGATTTCAAGCCTGCATTACACCATGTCCGGCTCGGCCCCCTTGCCTGCCAGCCGCCCCGCTCGGCGGCAGCACGCCAGGCCTACGCCAGTTCGGGCGGACCGAACCGTCGGTTGGCCAGCACGGGCAAGACCTTGCGGGCATGGGCCAGCCGTTCGGGGTCAATGTCCGCAAAGACCAGCGCAGGCGCTTCGCCGGCCCGCGCCGTGACCACCCCCAGCGGATCCACGACCATGCTGCACCCGATATTGCGTTCGCCGCATTCGCCAGTGGCGGCGACGTAGCAGGTGTTTTCCAACGCCCGCGCGGTCACCAGGACCTCCCAGTGCATTTCCTTGAGCGGACCGCGCACCCAGGCGGCCGGGAGCACGAGCAGGTCGGCGCCGTCCAGCGCCAGGCGGCGGGCCAGTTCGGGAAAGCGCACGTCGTAGCAGGTCATCAGACCCACGCGCAGCCCGGCGATGTCCAGCAGCGGCGGGATGTCGGTGCCGGGGGTGACGTTGGTGGACTCCTTCATGGTGAAGGCGTCGTACAGGTGCAGCTTGCGGTACTGCGACAGGATCTGGCCGTCGCGGATGGTGACCAGCGTGTTCCAGACGCGGCCCTCGCCCGTCGGCACGTGGACGCACATCATCGTGGCCAGGTCCGAACCGCGGCTGGCGTCGAGCAGGCGGGTGATGAACGGGCCATCCAGCGGCTGCGCGGCCTTGAGCACGATCTGCGGGTCGGTGATATCGCGGGCCAGGATGCCTTCGGGCAGAACCAGCAGCCCCGCCCCGCCGGCGCGGGCGCGTTCCATCAGGTCCACGCAGACCTGCGCGTTTTCTTCCCAGACGCGGCTGACGGCGAACTGGCCCAGGGCGACTTTCAGCATGGCTTTTCCTTTGTCGAAGCACGGGCGCGCCCTGTGGGGCGCGCAGCATGGACCTATTTTCCCACCGTCGGCGCGGCCGGGGCTACGGGAAACTCCTAGCTCCCGCTTGTAAATTTCTTTCACGATAATGAAAAAAACCAGTTTTGACGTAAATATTTTCCATACCGGACCGCCGCCATGACCAACTCCTCCTCCCCCGCAGCGCCGCTGGACGTGAACGGCAAAGGCCTGGGCGCGTTTCCCGAGTCCTGTACCACCGCCGACGTGGCGGCGCTGAACTGGAATCTGCTGAACGAAGACGTGAGCCTGCCGGTGGCCGTGCTGTACGAAGCGCGTGTGCGCCACAACCTGCAGTGGATGCAGCAGTTCATGGAGGCCTATCACGTCAAGCTGGCGCCGCACGGCAAGACGACGATGAGCCCGGCGCTGTTCAAGCGCCAGATCGACAACGGCGCCTGGGGCATCACGCTGGCCACCGCGCCACAAGTGCTGGCGGCCTACCAGCACGGCGTGCGCCGGGTGCTGATGGCCAACCAGCTCGTGGGCCGCGCCAACATGGCCATCATCGCGCGACTGTTGCAGGATCCCGCCTTTACGTTCTTCTGCATCGTGGATTCGGTCGCCAACGCCGCGCAACTGGGCAAGTTCTTCGGCGACGAGGGCAAGGTGCTGCCCGTGCTGATCGAACTGGGTCCGGCCGGCGGACGCACCGGCGTGCGCGACGATGCGCAATTGCAGGCCGTAGCCGACGAGATCGCCCGCTGGCCCGGCCTGGCGCTGGCCGGCATCGAAGTCTACGAAGGCGTACTGCAGGAAGAAGGCGCCATCCGCGCGTTCCTGCGCCGCGCCACCGATGCGCTGCGCGGCCTGGCCGCCGCGGGCCGGCTGCGCAAGAACGGTCCGGCCATCATCTCCGGCGCCGGTTCGGCCTGGTTCGATGTGGTCGCCGAGGAATTTTCGCAACTGGACATCGGCGGCGCCCTGGAAGTGGTGCTGCGTCCGGGTTGCTACCTGTCGCACGACGTGGGCATCTACCGCACCGCCGCCGAGCGCATCAATGCGCAGAACCCGGTGGCGCGCAAGATGGAGCCCGGCTTGCAGCCCGCCTTGCAGGTCTGGGCCTACGTGCAGTCGCTGCCCGAACCCAGCCGCGCCATCATCGCGATGGGCAAGCGCGACGCCGCCTTCGACGCGGGCCTGCCCACTCCCGCCCTGCTGTACAGGCCCGGCTCGGTGCAGCCCGGCGCCGCGCCGTCGCACTGGAAGCTGTCCGCGATGATGGACCAGCACGCCTTCATGCAGGTGGGCGACGGCGACGACATCCAGGTCGGCGACATGATCGCCTTCGACATTTCGCATCCCTGCCTGACGTTCGACAAGTGGCGCCAGGTGCTGCTGGTGAATGAGCACTACGGCGTCACCGGCGTAGCCGAAACCTTCTTCTAGTCCCCCTGCCCGCGGCACCGCGCCAGGCCCCAAGGGGACCGCAGCATCCGGGCACCGGCGCGCATCCGATTTCACGCGACAACCTGTTTCTGTTCCTCTGGAGAGAGAATCATGAACTTCCGTACCTCCCGGCGAGGCGGTGGGCTGAAGAGCCTGCTCGCGGCCGGCGCAATTGGCTTGACCGCTTTGTCGACCCCCGCCCTCTGTGCCACGCCGGTCAAGGGAGGCACGATCTCTGTCGCCACCATCGGCGAGCCGCCGACGCTGGACCCGATGACCAGCACGGCCGACCTGGTTGGCATCCTGACCCAGCACTTCTTCGAGACGCTGTACACCTTTGACGCCAAGTGGAACCTGACGCCGCTGCTGGCCGACAAGATGCCGGAAGTGTCGGCCGACGGGCTGGTCTATACGATCCCGCTGCGTCAGGGCATCACGTTCCATGACGGTTCGAAGATGGATTCGTCGGACGTGCTGGCGTCGCTAAAGCGCTGGACCGAGACCGCCACGCGCGGCAAGATGGCCGCCAAGATCATCAGCGGCATCGAGGCGCCGGACGCCAACACGATCCGCATCACCCTCAAGCAGCCGTACGCGCCGCTGACCGCGCTGCTGGCCATGAACAACAGCGCCGCGGTCGTCATGCCCAAGGGCAAGATCGCGCCGTCCCTGATCGAATTCGTCGGCACCGGCCCCTATCAGCTCAAGGCCCGCGTGCCCGACCAGTACGTGCAGCTGGTGCGCTTTGACGGCTACAAGCAGCGCGAAGGCGAGCCCAACGGCTACGGCGGCGCGCGCAAGCAATACCTGGACGAGATCCGCTTCGTGCCGGTCAGCAACGCCAATACCCGCGTGGAAAGCGCGGTGGCAGGCCAGTTCGACTACGTGGACTCGCTGCCCGTGGAGTCGCTGCCCAAGCTGAAGAATGGCCGCTCCGATCCGGTCATGCTCAAGCCCTTCGGCTGGCCTCGCCTGGTGCTCAACACCAAGCAGGGCATCATGTCGAACCAGGCCGTGCGCCAGGCGGTGCAGCTGGCCCTGAACGAAGAAGACATGCTGTTCGCCGCGCTCGGCGACAAGAACTTCTACAAGCTCAACGGCGACCTGTATCCGGAAGGCTTCCCGTGGGCCACGTCGCTGGGCGGCAAGGTCTACAACAAGGGCGACGCCGCGGCGGCCAAGAAGCTTGTCGACAGCGCCAACGTGCAGGACCGCAAGATCCGCATTCTGACCAGCCAGCAGTACGAGTTCCATTACAAGATGGCGCTGGTCGCTGCCGAATACCTGAAGGCCGCCGGCTTCACGGTGGACATGCAGGTCGTGGATTGGGCCACGCTGACGCAACGCCGTCAGGACCCCGCCGTGTGGGACATCTTCATTACCCACAGCCCCTTCCTGCCTGAGCCCGCGCTGATCGACTTCCCGTCCAAGGACGCGCCAGGCTGGTGGGACACGCCGCGCCGCAATCAGGTGCTGGACGCCTTCAACCAGGCCGGGTCGCAGGAAGAGCGCGTCAAGCGCTGGGCCGACGTGCAGCAGGCCGTGTACGACGAAGTGCCGTTCATCAAGGTGGGCGACTTCAACGCGCAAGCCGCGCGCTCGCCATCGCTGCAAGGCACACAGGCGGTGCCGTGGCCGTACTTCTGGAACGCCTGGAAGGCGGCCAAGTAAGCCCCTGCCCCGGCGGGCGGCCGCAGCCGCCCGCCACCGCAGACCGCGCGATCCGCTCGCGCCCACGAGAATGATTTCCAGGACTTCACCGTGTTGCGTTATCTCTTGAATCGGCTGGTCGGGCTGGTGGCCGTGATGTTCATCGTCGCGACCATCGTGTTCGTCATCATCCGCCTCACGCCTGGCGACCCGGCCGCCGTGATGCTCGGCCCCCAGGCCAGCCAGCAGGACATCGCCGCCCTGCGCGCGCAGCTGGGGCTGGACCAGCCCGTGGCGATGCAGTACGTGTCGTGGCTGGGCAAGTTGCTCCAGGGCGACCTGGGCCAGTCAATCTTCATGAACAAGCCGGTGCTGTCGGCGCTGGCCGACCGCGCCGAACCGACGATCCTGCTGACGCTAATGTCGCTATTGATCGCCAGCGCCATCGCGCTGCCGGTCGGCATTCTGTCGGCGGTCAAGCGGGGCACCACGCTGGACCAATCGGTGCTGTCGTTCTCGATGTTCACGTCCAGCGTGCCCAGCTTCTGGCTGGGGCTGCTGCTGATGCAGGTGTTCTCCGTGAAGCTGGGCTGGCTGCCGGTGGCCGGCTATGGCGGACCGGACGCCTCGCTGGCCACGCGCCTGTCGCACCTGATCCTGCCTGCGGTCGTGCTGGGACTGGTGAATTCTGCGCTGATCACCCGCTTCATCCGCGCCAGCATGCTGGACGTGCTGCGCGACGACTACGTGCGCACGGCGCGCGCCAAGGGGCTGCCGGAACGCAAGGTCATCCTGAAGCACGCGGTGCGCAACGCGCTGATCCCGATCCTGACAGTGCTGGGCCTGACCACGGCGCTGCTCATCAGCGGCGCAGTGGTGACCGAGACCGTGTTCGGCCTGCCCGGCGTGGGCAGCCTGGTGGTGTCGGCCGTGCTGCGGCGGGATTACCCCGTCATCCAAGGCGCGCTGCTGATCATCGCGGCCATCTATGTGCTGATCAATTTGTTCATCGACCTGCTGTATCTGGTGGTCGACCCCCGCGTGCGTTACTGAGCCATCGACATGACGACTGCAACTTCCATGAATCCCGGCTCGGACCGCTGGCAGGTCCTGCGCCTGCTGGTGTCGCGCAAGACGGTGCTGATCAGCCTCATCGTGATCGTCGTGCTGGCGGCCGCCGCGCTGCTGGCGCCGTGGATCAGCCCCTACGATCCGTTCAAGCTGTCCATCATGAACCGCCTGAAGGCGCCGGGCGCCGCGCACTGGTTCGGCACCGACGACTTCGGCCGCGACGTGTTCAGCCGCGTCATCCACGGCGGACGGCTGTCGCTGATGGTGGGCTTTTCCGTTGTCATCCTGTCCAGCGTGCTGGGCATTGCGCTGGGACTGATCGCTGGGTTCTTCCGCACCGCCGACAAGTTCGTGTCGCGGCTGATCGACGCGATGATGGCGTTCCCGGACATCCTGCTGGCGATCTCGCTGGTGGCCGCGCTGGGGCCGTCGCTGGTCAACGTGGTGATCGCGCTGGGGATCGTGTACACGCCGCGCCTGGCGCGCATCGTGCGGGCCTCGACGCTGGTGATCCGCGAGCTGCCCTTCGTGGAAGCGGCCCGCGCGCTGGGCGTGCCCACGTGGCGCATCGTCACCGTCCACGTGCTGCGCAACCTGGTGTCTCCCATCCTGGTGCAGGGCACCTTCATCTTCGCGTACGCGATCCTGGCCGAAGCGGGCCTGTCGTTCCTGGGCGTGGGCGTGTCGCCCGACATTCCGACCTGGGGCACCATGATCAACGCCGGCCAGCAGTACATGGGCTCGGCGGACTGGATCATGATCTTTCCCGGCATCGCCATCGTGCTGTCCGTGCTGTCGCTGCAACTGGTGGGCGACGGCCTGCGCGACGTTCTCGATCCGCGCCTGCGCAAGGAGCTGTAAACATGACCGCAAGCACCCGAGACATCGTGCTGTCGGTGGAAGGTCTGAAGACCTGGTTCCACAGCCGCGACGGCATCGCCAAGTCGGTGGACGGCGTCACATTTGACCTGGCCCGCGGCGAGACGCTGGCCATCGTCGGCGAATCCGGTTCCGGCAAATCCGTGACCAGCCTGTCCATCATGGGCCTCTTGCCCAAGCCGGCGGGCCGCATCGAGGCCGGCAGGATCCTGTTCCGCGACCGCCAGGGCGTCCAGCACGATCTGGCGCACGCCGCGCCGGCCACGCTGCAACGCATCCGCGGCGCCGAGATCGCGATGATCTTCCAGGAGCCCATGACCAGCCTGAACCCGCTGTACACCGTGGGCGACCAGATTGCCGAGGCGGTGCTGCAGCACGAAGGCGGCTCGCGCGCCGCGGCATTGAAGCGCGCCCGCGAGATGCTGGAGCGCGTCGAGATTCCGGCGGCCGACCGCCGCGTCAACGAATACCCGCACCAGATGTCGGGCGGCATGCGCCAGCGCGTGATGATTGCGCTGGCCCTGGCGTGCAATCCCGCGGTGCTGATCGCCGACGAGCCCACCACGGCGCTGGACGTGACGGTGCAAGCGCAGATCCTGGACCTGCTGCGCCGCCTGCAGGCCGAGATGAACATGAGCATCCTCTTCATCACGCACAACCTGGGCGTGGTGGCCGAGATCGCGCATCGCGTGGCCGTCATGTATGCCGGACGCGTAGTCGAGGACGCCGGCGTTTACGACCTGTTCGAAAAGCCCACGCATCCCTACACCCGCGGGCTGCTGTCCTGTCTGCCGACCGCCGCGCTGCTGGCGTCGGGCGAACGTCTTCGCGCCATTCCGGGCAACGTGCCCAGCGTGCTGTCGCTGCCGGCAGGCTGCACGTTCGCGCCGCGTTGCCCGCTGGCCGCGGACGACTGCCGCGCGGGCGTTCCCGACCTGGTGACGGTGCAGGCCGAACACCGCGCCCGCTGCATCAAGGTGAACCCAATATGACGAGCATTCCGACTCCCCGCGCCGCCGAGCCGCTGGTGCGCATCGACGACCTGAAGGTCCACTTTCCGACCTCGCAGGCGCGCAACGCCCCCGTCGTGCGCGCCGTGGACGGCGTGAGCTTCGACGTACCGCGCAACACCATCGTCGGCCTCGTCGGCGAATCCGGTTCCGGCAAGACCACCACCGGCCGCGCGTTGCTGCGCCTGTTTGCCCCCACTGCCGGCCGCATCGTGTTCGACGGACAAGACATCACCACGCTGAACGAAAAGCAGATGCTGCCGTGGCGCCGCCGCATGCAGATCGTGTTCCAGGACCCGTACGCCAGCCTGAATCCGCGCATGACGGTGGCCGAGATCCTGGGAGAGGCGCTGGACACGCATAAGCTGGCGCAGAACCGCCGCGCCGAGCGGATCGGCGAACTGCTGGAACGCGTGGGCCTGAATGCGGACCACAGCCGCCGCTATCCGCACGAATTTTCCGGCGGCCAGCGCCAGCGCATCGGCATTGCGCGCGCGCTGGCGGTTGAGCCCGACTTCATCGTGGCCGATGAACCCGTATCCGCGCTGGACGTGTCGGTGCAGGCGCAGGTGCTGAACCTGCTGCAGGATCTGCAACGCGACCTGGGCCTGACCATGCTGTTCGTGGCGCACGACCTGGCCGTGGTGGATTACCTGTGCGACGACGTCGTGGTGATGTACCTGGGCCGCGTCATGGAGCGCGGGCCGACCAGCGAGGTCTACGCCCGCCCCCGCCATCCCTACACGCGTGCGCTGCTGTCTGCCGCGCCCGTGCCGGATCCCCGCGCCCCGCGTTCGCGTATCCTCCTGAAGGGCGATATCCCGAGCCCGGTGAACCCGCCTTCCGGCTGCGTGTTCCGCACGCGCTGCCCGCACGCCATCGACGCCTGTGCCGCGGCCGTGCCGCCGGCCGTGGGCGTCAGCGCGGACCATTACGTGTCCTGCATCCGACTCGACGATCCCGCGCTCGCGGCCTGAGCCCGCCCGAATTGATCCAGGAATCACACATGAACATCATCCGCGACATCGTCTTCCAGATACGCAGTCGGCGGGACGCATTGAGCGTGACCGAACGCAAGGTGGCCGACGCCATTCTGGACGACATCATCTGGAGCGCCAGCGCCACGGTGGACCAGCTTGCCGCCAAGGCCGGCGTCAGCATCGCCACCATTTCGCGCTTTGCGCGCACGGTGGGCTGCGACGACACGCGCGACCTGAAGATGAAGCTGGCGCAGGCCAGCACGGTGGGCAGCCGCTTTCTGGATCCCAGCGCGCCGGCCGAAGAAAGCACGTTCTACGCCCGCATCTACGCCGACATCGAGAGCACGCTGCGCGCGCATCTGCCGGCCTTCACCGAGCAGCTGTTCGAAGCGGCCGCGTCCATCGTCGACGGCGCACGCATGATCTATGTCTTCGGCATGGGCGGCGCATCCGCGGTGCTGGCGCAGGAAGTGCAGTCGCGCCTGGTGCGGCTGGGCTATCCCATCGCCGTCTACAGCGACGCCGTGCTGCTGCGCATGGTGGCGGCCACGCTGGACGAGCGCGACGCCGTGCTAGTGTTGTCGGCCTCGGGCCTCACGCCTGAAATCGTCGGAGCGGCGCGCATCGTCAAGCAGTACCGCGCCAGCATCGTCGCCATCACGGACGCCTCGTCCGAACTGGCGAAACTGGCCGACGTCGTGCTGCCCATCCGCACCGACGAAACCGACTTCATCTACAAGCCCTCCGCCTCGCGCTACGCGATGATGCTGGCCATCGACCTGCTGTCGACCGAACTGGCCATGCTGAACCAGGAAGAAAACCGCGAACGCCTGCGCCGCATCAAGCTGGCGCTGGACGAGCACCGCGGCGGGCCGAACCGCCTGCCGCTGGGCGATTGATCTGGAAACCAAGATGTACGACACCCTCATAGGCAACGTCCGGATCCTGGACGGCTCCGGCGGTCCGGAAATCCGCGCCAGCGTGGCGCTGGCAGATGGCCGCATTGCCGCCATCGGCGACCTGCCTGGCGCCCCTGCGCGCCAGATCATCGACGGCACCGACCTGGCGCTGGCGCCCGGCTTCATCGACGTCCACACGCACGACGACACCAACGTCATCCGCACGCCGGACATGCTGCCCAAGCTGTCCCAGGGCGTGACGACAGTAGTCGTGGGCAATTGCGGCATCAGCGCCTCGCCGGTGACGCTGCGCGGCGATCCGCCCGACCCGATGAACCTGCTGGGAAAGCGCGAGGACTTCCGCTACGCCACCTTTGCCGACTACACCCGCGCCATCGAGGCCGCGCAGCCCGTAGTCAACGTGGCCGCGCTGGTCGGGCATACCGCCTTGCGCAGCAATCACATGGACCGGCTGGACCGGGCGGCGACGCGGGAAGAAGTGCTGGCGATGCGCGAGCAGTTGCGCGATGCGTTGGCGCACGGCGCGATCGGCCTGAGCACGGGCCTGGCCTATGCGTCGGCGTTCGAGGCGGATACGGCCGAGGTCAAGCTGCTGGCCGAGGCGTTGGACGAGTTCGGCGCGCTGTACACGACGCATCTGCGCTCGGAGTTCGCCGCCATCCTGGAGGCCATGCAGGAAGCCTTCGACATCGCCCTGCATGCGCGCGTGCCGGTGGTGGTGTCGCACCTGAAATGCGCGGGGGCCGGCAACTGGGGCCGCACGAAAGAGGTGCTGTTCGCGCTGGAGAACGCGGGGCGCATGCAGCACGTGGGTTGCGACTGCTATCCGTATTCGGCCAGTTCGTCGACGCTGGATCTGAAGCAGGTCACGGACGAATTCGACATCGACATCACGTGGTCCGAGCCGCATCCGGAACAGGCGCGCCGCAAGCTCGCGGCCATCGCGGCCGACTGGGGCGTGACCTTGCTGGAGGCGGCAAAGCGGCTGCAACCGGCCGGCGCGGTGTATCACAACATGCACGAGGACGACGTGCGACGCGTGCTGTCGCACTGCCTCACGATGGTCGGATCAGACGGCCTGCCGAACGACCCCATGCCGCATCCGCGCTTGTGGGGCGCCTTTCCCCGCGTGCTGGGTCATTACAGCCGCGACGTAGGCCTGTTTCCGCTGGCCCAGGCCGTGCACAAGATGACCGGCCTGTCTGCCGCCCGCTTCGGTTTGGCCGAGCGCGGCTTCGTGCGCGAGGGTTATCACGCTGACTTGGTGCTGTTCAACCCCGACACCGTTATCGACAGCGCCACTTTCGCTGAGCCCGTACAGACTGCAGCGGGCATCGAGGCGGTGTGGGTCAATGGCGTCCTGTCCTACCGCAAGGGCCAGGCCACCGGCGAGCGCGCTGGCCGTTGGCTGCCGCGCAGCGGCGACCTGCGAAAGTCTTACCCCGATCTTTCGGCCGCCTGACTGCGGCGGCATCCGGACATCTTCAAGGAGAACCATCCCATGAGCGCTACCCCCACTCCCGACAACAACGGCATCACCCGCTACGGCGTGGCCGGTGGCACCGGCCAGGGCGGCTCGCACATGCCCTTCGCCCGCGCCGTCGCTGCGGACGGCTGGCTGTATGTGTCCGGCCAGGTGCCGATGGACAACGGCGAAGTGATCGAAGGCGGCATCGTCGCGCAAAGCCACAAGACCATCCAGCAGGTGCTGGCGATCCTGCAGGAAGCCGGCTACGGTCCCGAACACGTCGTGCGCTGCGGCGTCTGGCTGGACGACGCGCGGGATTTCGCGTCGTTCAACAAGGTGTTCAAGGAGTATTTCGGCGCGAATCCGCCGGCGCGTGCCTGCGTGCAGTCGAGTCTGGTCGTGGATGCGAAAGTGGAAGTCGATTGCGTGGCGTATAGGAGCCCCCACGCCGCGACCACTAACGTGGTCTAGCTGCCCCCCACGGGGGCGGCCCCGCCTTGGGGCGGCCCGGCGGCGTGGCGCATGCTAACGGAAGGTGTCTGACCCCGCCGTCAAAACGAAAATGCCCGGTTTTCACCGGGCATTCTGCATTGGGCTGGAGCCAGCGCCGCGCTACATCTTCACCACATCCACGCCCTTGGGCGCGGTGAACTGGAATTCCTTGGCGGGCAATTGCGGATTGGCCTGAATGCCAGACAGGTCGACGCGAGTGGTCTGGCCGAACGAATCCAGCAGCTCCACACGCACCGGCAGGTTGTTCTTCATGCCGATGTCCACGCGCGAGAACCCGGCGTCGGCCGTGCGCGGCTTGGCGCGCAGCCAGTCCACGCCGTCCTTGGCGGGCAACGCCGATACGTCGAACGATTGCTCAAGCGACCCGGAGCCGAAAAGAATGGCCGCAGGCGACGTGCCAATCGCCGCGTCAACCTTGCGCTCGGTGACCTGGGCCAAGTCCGGGTCGTACTGGAACACCTGGCGGCCGTCGGAAATCACCAACTGCTCATAAGGCTTTTGCACGGCCCACTTGAATTTGCCGGGCCGCTGGAACGAGAACACCCCGGTCTGCGCGGGCTGCGTCCGGCCCTGATCGTTGACGGTGTACTGCGAGAACGATCCGGTGGCCGAGGTGACCGTGCTCACGAAAGCGCGCAACTGCTCCTGCGCGCTGGCGGCCAGCACCAAAGTCGGCGACAGGCCCAGGACCGCGACGGCGGCCAGCCTTTGAAACGTCTTCATCATGCTTCCTCTCGGGCGGCGGCTGCGGGAACCAGGATCTCGCGGTTCCCATTGGATTGCATCGCCGACACCATACCCGATTGCTCCATCTGCTCGAGTAACCGGGCCGCACGGTTGTAACCAATACGCAGGTGACGCTGCACCAGCGAGATCGACGCGCGGCGGTGCTTGAGCACGACTTCGCAGGCCTGGTCGTACATCGGGTCGGATTCCGCGTCGCCGCCGATGCCCGTGACGCTGCTGGCGCCCTCGGCGCCGTCGCCGTCCAGACCGCCTTCCAGGAGGCCCTCGACGTAATTGGGTTCACCCTGCGACTTCAGGCTCTCGACCACGCGATGGACTTCGTCGTCGCTGCAGAACGCGCCGTGCACGCGCACCGGCAGGCCCGTGCCCGGCGGCATGTACAGCATGTCGCCCTGACCCAGCAGCGTCTCCGCGCCCATCTGGTCAAGAATGGTGCGGGAGTCGATCTTGGACGACACCTGGAACGCGATACGCGTCGGGATGTTGGCCTTGATGAGGCCGGTGATTACGTCCACGCTGGGACGCTGCGTGGCCAGGATAAGGTGGATGCCGGCCGCCCGCGCCTTCTGCGCGAGACGGGCGATGAGTTCTTCGATCTTCTTGCCGACGACCATCATCAGGTCGGCCAGCTCGTCGATGACGACCACGATGGTCGGCAGCGGCGACAGCGGCTCGGGCTGGTCGGGCGTCAGCGAGAACGGATTCGGGATCGGCTCTTCGCGCTTGATCGCGTCGCGGATCTTGGTGTTGTAGCCGGCCAGGTTGCGCACGCCCATCTTGCTCATGAGGCGATAGCGCTTTTCCATTTCGCCCACGCACCAGTTCAGCGCGTTGGACGCCTGCCGCATGTCGGTGACGACCGGCGCCAGCAAATGCGGGATGCCTTCGTAGACGCTCATTTCGAGCATCTTGGGATCGATCAGGATCAGGCGGGTGTGCGAGGCGTCGGCCTTGTACAGCAGCGACAGAATCATCGCGTTGATCCCGACGGACTTGCCCGAGCCGGTCGTGCCGGCCACCAGCAGGTGAGGCATCTTGGCAAGATCGGCCACCACCGGGTTGCCGGCGATATCCTTGCCCAGCGCCATGGTCACGACGGAATGGCTGGCGTGATAGGTCTGCGAACCCAGGATCTCGGACAGGCGCACCATCTGGCGGCGCGGATTGGGCAGTTCCAGCCCCATCAGGTTTTTGCCAGGAATGGTCTCGACCACGCGGATGCTGACCAGACTGAGCGCCCTTGCCAGGTCCTTGGCCAGGTTGACGATCTGGCTGCCCTTCACGCCGGTGGCCGGTTCGATCTCGTAGCGGGTGATGACGGGGCCGGCCTGCGCCGCGACCACGGTAACCGACACGCCGAAGTCGGCCAGCTTCTTTTCGATCAGGCGCGAGGTGAATTCGATGGTCTCGGCCGAGACGGTTTCCTGGTTGTTCAGGGGCGGATCGAGCAGACCGAGGGTGGGCAGGTCGCCTTCGGCGCCGCCGGTGGGCGGGAAGAACAGCGATTGCTGCTTTTCCTTTTCGACGCGCTCGGACTTGGGCACCACGGTGATGGCCGGTTCAATACGCACCGGCTGCTCGTGGACCAGCTTTTCCTGCTTGGCCACGACCTGTTCGGTGCGCACGGCCTTGGCGACTTCGCCGACCTTGCGGTCCTGACGCGCCGTATACGAATTGCGCATCTTGCGGACCAGGCCTTCCAGCCAGGAACCGACGCGCTCGGCCACCGCCAGCCACGAGAACGAGAAAAACAGGCTGAGTCCGATTGCGAGCATGACCAGGAAGGCCAGCGTGGCGCCGGTAAAGCCGATGCTGCTGCCGATCAGGCCGGCCAGCATCTGGCCGATGACCCCGCCCGCGCCGCTGGACGTTTCCGAGGCGCCGGGCAGGTGCGTGCCGCGGCTGGCCAGGCGCAGGGCTTCCATGCCCAGCGAGCCCACCATCAGCAGAAAGAAGCCGATGCCCTCTTCCCAATGGACACGCGGCAGCACTTCGGGCTGCTTGCTATTGGCGACGCGCAACTGCGCGGCCAGCCGCCGATAACCGGCGCGAACGCGGTGCAGCAGCAGGATGACCCACCACCAGGCGGAAAAACCGAATAGATAGAGGAGGATGTCGGCCAGATAGGCGCCCAGGCGCCCCCCCTGGTTGCGCACGACATCGCCCGGAACCGAGTGCGACCAGCCAGGGTCGGACGCGCTCCAGGTGGCGAGCACCAGGGTAAGCCAGGCCGCCAGGGCGGCAAAGAGGATCCAGCGGGCTTCACGCAACAGCGCGGAAATGCGCGTTTGCAGCGGCGAAGGTCCGTTGCGGGTGTTGCGCGAGGCGCGCGGAGAAGCAGTCGAGATACGCGGCATGCGGCTCATTATAATTGGGCGTTACCCTAAAGATACCTGCCCATGTCCACGCCTACGCACGCTAAAGTTTTGATACTCGGTTCCGGCCCCGCCGGTTACACGGCGGCCGTCTATGCGGCACGCGCCAATCTTAACCCTGTTCTTGTTACAGGTTTGGCCCAAGGCGGCCAGCTCATGACCACCACGGACGTCGACAATTGGCCGGCCGACGCGGATGGCGTGCAGGGCCCCGACCTGATGCAGCGCTTCCAGAAGCATGCCGAACGCTTCAACACGGAAATGCTGTTCGACCACATCGCCAAGGTCGACCTCTCCAAGCGCCCCTTCACCCTGACCGGCGACACCGGCAAGGTCTACACCTGCGACGCCCTGATCATCGCGACCGGCGCCTCGGCCAAATACCTGGGCCTGCCGTCCGAACAGTCCTTCATGGGCCGCGGCGTGTCCGGCTGCGCCACCTGCGACGGTTTCTTCTACCGCAACCAGGACGTGGTCGTGGTCGGTGGCGGCAACACCGCCGTCGAAGAAGCCCTGTACCTGTCCAACATCTGCCGCAAGGTCACCCTGATCCACCGCCGCGACAAGTTCCGCGCCGAGCCCATCCTGGTCGACAAGCTGATGAGCAAGGTCGAAAACGGCAACATGGAGCTCAAGACCTTCCACACGCTGGAAGAAGTGCTGGGCGACGACAGCGGCGTGACCGGCGTGCGTGTTCGCCACGTGGACACCGGCGCGACCGAAGACATGGCCGTCACCGGCGCCTTCATCGCCATCGGCCACCAGCCCAACACGGAAATCTTCCAGGGCCAGCTCGAGATGAAGGACGGCTACATCGTCACCAAGAGCGGCCTGTCCGGCATGGCCACCATGACCTCGGTGCCCGGCGTGTTTGCCGCCGGCGACGTGCAGGATCACGTCTACCGCCAGGCGATCACCAGCGCCGGCACGGGCTGCATGGCCGCCCTGGACGCCCAACGGTGGTTGGAGAATGCGGGGCAATAAGGTCGGCGTGGCCGACCTGAAACGCCTGAAGAAGGACCTGCAGGAAGAACGCGAGCGCGCCGCCCTTGCCCCGCAACGGGCGGCAGCAGCGCCGGCGCGCGCGGCATCGCCCCCCGAGGACGATCTGGCGGCGTTCAAGCGTTCGATGAAGTCCGTCACGCCGATCCGGCACACGGAACGCGTCACGCACAAGCCCGCCGCGGAACCCGCGCCCGCCCTGCGCCGCGCCAACGCGCTGGGCGAAACGCCCAGCCGCGCCGATGCCGGCGTCTCGGACGGCGGCGAGATCACGCATCTGCTGTCCGAAGGCGGCACCGCCTTCGTGCGCGGCGACGTGGCGCCCGACACCGCGCGCAACCTGCGCCGCGGCCAATGGCGCGCCGGGGCTGAACTCGACCTGCATGGCCTGCGCGTCGAGCAGGCCCGCCATGCCTTGCTGTCGTTCCTGGACGAGTGCCAGGAACACGGCATCCGCTGCGTGCGCATCGTGCACGGCAAGGGCTACAACTCGGAAGGCCTTGAGCCGGTCCTGAAGGACAAGGCGCGCACGTGGCTGGTCCAGAAGGCCGAGGTCATGGCGTTTTCCGAAGCACCCGAACGCGAAGGCGGCGCGGGCGCCCTGCTGGTGCTGCTGCGACAGTCTGAGGGTCCGCGCAAATGAAATGGCTGTACCTGGGCGTGGCGATCGTCGCCGAGATCTTCGCCACCAGCGCCCTCAAGGGGTCCGAAGGGTTCACGCGGCTGGTGCCGTCCGTCATCACGGTCTTCGGGTACCTGATCTCGTTCTATTTCCTGTCGCTGACGCTGCGCGAGATCCCCGTGGGCATTGCCTACGCGATCTGGTCCGGCGTCGGCATCGTGCTGATCTCCATCGTGGGCGCGGTGCTGTTCAAGCAGCATCTGGACACGCCCGCGCTTATCGGCATCGGCCTCATCATCGCCGGCGTGGTGGTGATGAACGTTTTCTCCAAATCCGTCTCGCATTGACGGCCGTCGCCGCGGTCCTCGCGCGCTGCTTTTTGGCCCAGGGCTTCCTGGCGGAGGGCACGTTACGCCGCGCGCTGGCGGCCTTCCTGTGCCTGGCCTGCCTATTCGCCGGCAGCGCATCCGCCCACGACTTTGACCGCGCGGCCGAGCTCAAGCGCTACCGGGCCTGGCTGACCGTCTTCACGCAGGACATGGACCGGCTGGCCGCCGCGCGGGGCCCGTTGAACGACGCGCAGCTCGATGCGATGTTCGACAAATCCGTGGTGCCCGGCTCGCGAGCCGCTGGCTTCATCCGCGAAGCCTTCACCCGCCGCAACAGCGATGGCGACTACCACCCGCAATACGGACCGCGCTCGGTCTTCCTGGGCGTGCTGGCCAGCGGCATTCCCGCCGGCCAAGGCGGCACGTATCCCGAATCCGATGCCGCGTTCAAGGGCACGGATCTGATCGTCTGGTACCTGCACGTGGATGTTGGCGACATGACCAACACCTATCTGCTGTCGTCCGGCCACTTCACCCCCTACCGGCTGCCGCCCGCCGGCACGCTCGAGCGCAAGGCCTATCCCTTCCTGCTGATGGAGTCGCGCGACGGGACGCTGAGGCTGGGCGGTGTCAGCGCCGAGTTGTGGGGCCTCGTTGCATGGCTGCACAATGCCGCGAACTGATTTCGTCCTGCGCCTGCTTGCCCTTGCCGCGCTTTCCGCGGCGCCGGGGCTTGCGCTGGCCCTGTGCCAGCCGCTGGCTTCGGGCGACAAGCTGACCGTCGTCGCCGACGTCCGGCTCGACGACACCAACACGTTGCTGGGCAAAGACGGTTCCCGCGTCCGGAGCTGGCTGCCCCCTGTCCAGGTGCCAGACGGTCCGCGCGCCACGCCGATCCTCTGGGCCGAACGCGTGGACTGGTCCGTCTATGCAGCCGAACCCGGCGCGCGCATCGGCGTCACCGTGCTGCGCGTCGAACGCGGCGTAGACGGCCGCCAGCATCTTTGCGGCATTGCCCAATACAGCCCGCACACGGTGGATGAGGCGCGCGCCCAGCCCGGCCCCGCCCTGCCGCCGCCAGACAACGAAACCCGCTTTCGGTACGACGCGGCCGGCAGGCTGACCGGCTATGACCTCCGCTCCCGTGCCTGGGACGACCGGCAGAATCGCCCGGTGCGGCATTGCCTGCGTTACGACGCCAACGGCTGGCTGGCGGAACTGGCCGACGGCGCCTGCGACGGCGCCACGCGCCCGCAAGTGCGCTACGTGCATGACGCCGCAGGCCGCCTGTTACGGACCATCCGCCACGCGCCCGAAACCGGCGAGGCGAACGAGGTCATCGTGCATGACGCAAAAGGCGGAGCCGCCCAGCGCTACCTGCGGCCGGTCCGCGACACTGAAGACGGCCTGGGCGCGCAGGCGGCACTGCCGTATCGCGCAGTGCAGGGCGAACACCCGATCCTCGTCTTGCCCAGCCCCAACTGGCAGCCGCCGGCGCTGGACTCCTACCACTACGACTGGGCCATCGTGCAGCCGCGTGGCGACGCCGATGTCTACGACGCCAAGCGCGATCCTTCGTCCGTGCTGGCCAGCGGCAACAGCGGCGCCAATGGGCGCTTCGACCTTAGCGCCGACGCCCGCCAACGTATCTGGAAGGCAGCGGGCCGCGCGCCCGGCGGTGTGCAATGGCTATGGGCGCCGGGTCAGGTCCTGACGCTGTTGCAGGCGATGCCCGGCGCCGCCTGGGCAGCCTGCGCCGATACCCAAGACCGCAGTCCGGCCGCCTGCCCCGCCCCCTAGGTGTTGTCCGGCTGCGGGTGACGCACGTCCGGATTGCGCAGGTAATCCACCAGCGCTAACGTGGCCCGGTCAGGCGGCGGCGTCAGCAGCGACACCACCACGATCGTCAGAAACGCCACGGGCGCACCGAACACACCCGCCGCGATAGGCTGGATGCCCCACCACAGATCCACCGGTTGCGTGCGGGCGATGCCGAGCACCGACTCCCGCAGCCACGGATGCGTATGCGTCATATAGGCGAACGTCACGGCCAGCCCGGCCGCCATGCCCAGCGTGGCGCCCCATTTGTTCGCGCGCCGCCAGAACACGCCCATGACCAGCGCCGGAAAGAACGACGAGGCCGCAAACGAAAACGCGGCCGACACCATGAACAGGATGTCCGCCGGCTTGCGCGCCGCGACCCACGCCGCGCCAAACGCCACCACCAGCAGCAGGATCTTGGACACCATCACCCGGCGCGCCGCCGACATCCGCGGCGACACGACCCGGTACCACATGTCGTGCGACAGCGAATTGGACAGCGTCAGCAGGAGACCGTCGGCCGTGGACAACGCCGCCGCCAGCCCGCCCGCAGCAACCAGCCCCGAAATCACGTAAGGCAGCCCGCCGATCTCTGGCATGGCCAGCACCACCACGTCCGCCCCCATGCTGATTTCGCTGAGCTGCACGACGCCGTCGCGATTGATGTCGCTGACGTCGAGCAGGTTGGTGTCGACCGCGCTCCAGGCATGCACCCAGTTGGGCAGGCTGAGGAAGTTCGATCCAACGACCTGCGTATAGATCTCGAACTTGACCAGCAGCGCCAGCGCGGGCGCCATGAAATACAACAGCAGGATGAACAGCAGCGACCAGCACACCGATTTGCGCGCCTCGATGACGGACGGCGTCGTGTAGGAGCGCATCAGGATGTGCGGCATGCCCGCGGTGCCCAGCATCAGGCACAGCACCATCGCCAGGAAGTTGATGCGCATGTTGCTGCGTTCCTCGGCGTCCTTCGCAGGGAACGGCTCGGCATGTGGCGTGGGCGGCGCGGCCCTGGCCTCGAAGGTCGCCTTGGCCTGCGACCACGTGGCGCGCGCATCCTCGACGGTCGGCGGATAGGCGGCCAGTTCGCGCTCGGCCGACCGGATCTCGACCATGGGCGCATCGCCCGCGTTCAACTGGGCCAGCCGGCTGCGCAGCTTGTCCTTTTCCAGCGTCCACGACTCGGGCAGCGCCTGCAGACGGCGCGCCATTTCGTCGGCGCGCTGCTGCCAGATCCTGCGCACCTCGATCTCCGAAGGATCGTTCTGCAGGTAGACCTCTTTTTCGGTCACCTGCTGCAGCACGGCCCCACCCGACAGTTGCGGCAACGGCATGTTGGTGTGCTTGACCGACAGCCAGATCACCGGCACGAGATACGCGATCACCAGGATGATGTACTGCCCGACCTGCGTCCACGTGACCGCGCGCATGCCCCCCAGGAACGAACACACCAGCATGCCGCCTAGCGCCACGAAGATGCCCAGTTCGAACGAGATGCCGGTCATCCGCGTGGTGATGATGCCCACGCCGTAGATCTGGGCCACCAGATACGTGAACGAGCACAGAATGGCGCAGAAGACCCCGGCCAACCGAGGCAGGTTGCCGCCGTAGCGCGCGCCCATGAAATCGGGAATGGTGTATTGGCCGAAGCGCCGCAGATACGGCGCCAGCAGCATCGCTACCAGCACGTAGCCGCCCGTCCAGCCCATGATGTAGGCCAGCCCGCCGTAGCCGGTCAGGTACAGCGTGCCCGCCACGCCGATGAAGGATGCCACCGACATCCAGTCGGCCGCCGTCGCCATGCCGTTGTAGATGGCCGGCACGCGCCGGCCCGCGACGTAGTATTCGACCTGGTCGGACGTGCGGCAGACGATGCCGATGCCGGCGTACAGGCTGACGGTGACCAGCAGGAACACATAGCCGATCCAGTTGCGCGGCA
Organism: Achromobacter sp. GQ309; assembly: GCF_059759315.1. Taxonomy (NCBI): domain Bacteria; kingdom Pseudomonadati; phylum Pseudomonadota; class Betaproteobacteria; order Burkholderiales; family Alcaligenaceae; genus Achromobacter; species Achromobacter sp. GQ309. The sequence continues at coordinate 141,536 of NZ_JCAXDP010000003.1, read as the reverse complement.
TGCCCAGGATCTCGGCCAGCGCCATCAGCAGGATCATCAGCGCGAAGCCGGCCGTGTACAGCACATAGATGCGCCGCAGCCGGATGCGGAACTCCTGCGGAGTGTCTCCGGTGAAAAACGGCATCAGCGCGGCTCCCCGGTTTCGTCGGCGCGCTCATCGGCGCGATTCATGACCCGGGCGTAGACGGCGATGATGATCAGGTAGGCCAGCGGAGCGCCATAGGCGGCCATCCAGAAGGCGAAGGGCCAACCGATGAAGTCGAAGGAGAGGCTGCGTGCGAAGTACGAGGGGATGAAGGTCAGCGCCGCCCAGACGGCGAGCAGCAGCACGATCAGCCGCAGATTGCGGCGCCAGTAGGGCGTGATGGATGTCCGGGACGGAGTAAGGCGCGTTTGCGGCATAGCGTGGATAAGCAGATCCCATCTGAATATCGCCAAACGCAGCGCTTGAAAAGCCCTGAAGCTTGATTTGCCGGCTTTTTATGCGACAACGGCTGGCACTTCCTGGTGCCAGCCGTTGTGCGTTTGCTTTTTTTGAGTACTGCTTTACTTTTTTTATGTACCGGTGCCGCCGGTATTTGCCCATGCAGGGCTTTGTCTCCTCACCTGCATGGGAAGAGATTCTGCACCAGATGCGGGAATGCCACACTAGGGGAATGCCCTAAGACGGAGCATTCATTTACATATTCCATGCACCATATGAGTGCATTTTGGGGTCGCCGTACTAAATATTGGGATTTTTCCGGCAAATCGGCCCATCGTACCGCCTAATTCTTGAGCAGTGCTCAGTTAGTGATCATGGCCGATGGCGCCGGCCGTCCAAGTCCGTGCATCGCGAAGCGCCCGATTCCGGGCATGGAACCCACAGCATTCCAGATCATCTTTACGCGCCGTTTACACCCCGCTCGCCAAGCTATACCCCGTTTTTACCCCCCGCTCCGTAACCTGCCGGTGTCCTGAAGGGTCACCTCGCCTGCCCGGCGCGCATCCGCTTTCTGCCGCGCAGGCCTGTTCGAAGGGAGCAAGCCTCCCGGGGAGAAAAAACGTGGATCTCATTTATATCGCCATCTTCACCGTGATGGCCGGGCTGACCTGGGCCCTTGTCCGGTTCTGCGACGCATTGTCCGCCGGAGACCAGCCATGAGCTGGCTCTACTGGCTGAGCGGCCTGACGGCCGCATTCCTGTTCGTGTACCTGCTGGTCGCGCTGTTCAAACCGGAGAAATTCTGATGACCCCCAAATTCGTCGGACTGCTGGTCCTGTACCTGGCAGTCCTTCTTGCGATCGCGCCCATCCTGGGCCGCTACATCCGCATCGCCATGGAGGACGGCCGATCCCGGCTGACCGCCTGGGGCCGGCCGATCGAGCGCGGCATCTACCGGCTGGCGGGCATCGACCCGCAGGCGGAAATGGGCTGGAAGCGTTATGCCGCCGCCGTGCTGGTCTTCAACCTGGTTGGCATTGCCGCCGTCTACGCGCTGCAGCGCGTGCAGGGGCTGCTGCCGCTGAACCCCGCGGGCCTGGGCGCCGTGTCGCCCGATTCCGCGCTGAACACCGCCATCAGCTTCGTCGCCAACACCAACTGGCAGGGCTATGCCGGCGAATCCACGATGAGCTACCTGACGCAGATGCTGGCGCTGACGGTGCAGAACTTCGTGTCCGCCGCGACCGGCATTGCCGTGCTGTTCGCGCTGATCCGCGGACTGGCGCGGCACTGTTCGGCCACGGTGGGCAACTTCTGGGCCGACATGGTCCGCTGCACGCTGTATGTGCTGCTGCCCTTGTCGCTGGTCCTGGCGGTGGCGCTGGTCAGCCAGGGCGTGATTCAGAACTTCAGCGCCTACCAGGAAGTGCAGACGGTCGAAGCGGTGCGCTACGACGCACCGCGCCTGGACGCGCAGGGCCAGCCCGTACTGGACGCAGCCGGCGCGGCGGTCACCGACCCGGTCACGACGCGCACACAGACGATTGCCATGGGGCCGGTTGCGTCGCAGGAAGCGATCAAGCTGCTGGGCACCAACGGCGGCGGCTTTTTCAACGCCAACTCGGCGCACCCTTTTGAAAACGCCACGCCCCTGTCGAACTTCCTGCAGATGCTGGCGATCCTGGCCATCCCCGCCGCCCTGTGCTTCACCTTCGGCGAGATGGTGGGCAGCCGGCGCCAGGGCATCGCGATCCTGGCGGCGATGACGGCGCTGTTTGCCGTCTTCGCGCTATCCACCGCGTACTTCGAGCAGCAGCCCAATCCGATGGCCGTCCAGGCCGGGGCCGTGACGCCCGGCGGCAACATGGAAGGCAAGGAGACGCGCTTCGGCATCGCCGCCACCTCGCTGTTTGCGACGGTCACCACCGCTGCCTCCTGCGGCGCGGTGAACGGCATGCACGACTCGCTGTCGGCGATGGGCGGCCTGTCGCCCATGCTGCTGATGCAGTTGGGCGAAGTCGTGTACGGCGGCGTGGGTTCGGGGCTGTACGGCATGCTGGCCTTTGCGATCCTGGGCGTCTTCATCGCCGGGCTGATGATCGGGCGCACACCCGAGTATTTGGGCAAGAAGATCGAGGCCTTCGACATGAAGATGGTTTCCATCGTCATCCTGGCCACGCCGCTGCTCGTGCTGGGCGGCACGGCGCTGGCCGTGTCCGTGACGGCGGGCCAGGCCGGCGTGCTCAATCCGGGCATCCACGGCTTCTCGGAAATCCTCTACGCGCTTTCGTCGGCCGCCAACAACAACGGCAGCGCCTTCGCCGGGCTGTCGGCCAACACGCCCTTCTACAACGTGCTGCTGGGCATCGCGATGTGGTTTGGCCGGTTCGCCGTGATCGTTGCCGTGCTGGCGATGGCCGGTTCGCTGGCCGCCAAGCGCCGGCTGCCCGCCGGCCCCGGCAGCATGCCGACCACCGGCCCGCTCTTCGTGACGCTGCTGATCGGCGCGGTGCTGCTGGTCGGCGCCCTCACCTACGTGCCCGCACTGGCCCTCGGCCCGGTCGCGGAACACCTGCAACCCTGATGCAACAGGCTAGGAAAGAACATGGCCAAGATTGAAATGGAAACAACCAGCTCGGGCGGCAGCGTGGCCCGGGTGCCCGCTGCGGGCGCGCAGCCTGTCACGGCTCAGCCTGACGCGGCCCGGCCTGGCGCGGCCCGGCCTGACGCGGCCCGCCCCGTCGCAGCCGGCCCCGAGGCGGCGGCCGCCTTCGGCATGTGGTCCCGCGCGCTGGTCGGCCCCGCCATCGTCGACAGCCTGCGCAAGCTGTCGCCCGCTGCGCAGCTCAAAAACCCCGTGATGTTCGTGGTCTACGTGGGCAGCCTGCTCACCACCGTGCTGTGGATCATGGCCCTGCGCGGGCAGGCCGAAGCGCCGCCGGGATTCATCCTGGGTATCACCGTGTGGCTATGGTTCACCGTGCTGTTCGCCAACTTTGCCGAGGCGCTGGCCGAAGGCCGCGGCAAGCAGCAGGCGGCCACGCTGCGCGGCCTGCGCACCACCATCGACGCGCGCCTGCTCAAGGGCTTTCGCGACGCCGATGCGGCAGATGCCGACCCCGCGCAATGGCGCGGCCAGGCGGTCAGCCAGCCTTCAGGCCTGCTGCGCCGCGGCGACGTCGTCCTGGTCGAAGCCGGCGACACGGTGCCCGGCGACGGCCAGGTCATCGCCGGCGTGGCCTCGGTCGACGAAAGCGCCATCACCGGCGAATCCGCGCCCGTCATTCGCGAGTCGGGCGGCGATTTCTCGTCCGTCACCGGCGGCACGCGCGTGCTGTCGGACTGGATCTTCGTGCGCATCGCCGCCGACCCCGGCGAGAGCTTTCTGGACCGCATGATCTCGATGGTCGAAGGCGCCAAGCGCCAGAAGACGCCCAACGAGCTGGCGCTTACCATTCTGCTGGTGGGCCTGACCGTGGTCTTCCTGCTCGTCGTCGTCACGCTGATGCCCTTCTCGCTGTATGCCGTCTCGGCCGCAGGCGGCGGCGCGGCGGTCACGGTGACCGTGCTGGTCGCGCTGCTGGTCTGTCTGATCCCCACCACCATCGGCGGCCTCCTGTCCGCCATCGGCGTGGCCGGCATGAGCCGCATGATGAGCGCCAACGTGATCGCCACCTCGGGCCGCGCCGTCGAAGCGGCCGGCGACGTCGACGTGCTGCTGCTCGACAAGACCGGCACCATCACCTTCGGCAACCGCCAGGCCTCCACCTTCCTGCCCGCGCCCGGCGTGTCCGCGCGCGAACTGGCGGACGCCGCGCGCCTTGCGTCGTTGGCCGACGAGACGCCGGAAGGCCGCAGCATCGTGGCGTTGGCGGACAAGGCCATCCATGCGCCGGCCCCGCGCATGACCGGCGTTGAGTTCGTGCCGTTCACCGCGCAGTCCCGCATGAGCGGCGTCGACCTGGGCGAACGCAAGATCCGCAAGGGCGCGGTCGACGCGATCCAGGCCTGGCTGGTCGCGCAGGGCGCCACCGTGCCGCCCGAGGCCCTGCGTCTGGCCGAAGACGTTGCGCGCCGCGGCAGCACGCCGCTGATGGTCAGCGACGGCAACCGCGCGCTGGGCGTCGTCGAGCTCAAGGACATCGTCAAGCCCGGCATCCAGTCGCGCTTTGCCGAGCTGCGCCGCATGGGCATCAAGACGGTGATGATCACCGGCGACAACAAGCTGACCGCCGCCTCCATCGCGGCCGAAGCGGGCGTCGATGACTTCCTGGCCGAAGCCACGCCCGAGGCCAAGCTCAAGCTCATCCGCAACTACCAGTCGGAAGGCCGTCTGGTCGCAATGACCGGCGACGGCACCAACGACGCACCCGCGCTGGCGCAGGCCGACGTGGCGGTGGCGATGAACTCCGGCACGCAGGCCGCCAAGGAAGCCGGCAACATGGTGGACCTGGATTCCAACCCGACCAAGCTCATCGAGATCGTCGAGATCGGCAAGCAGATGCTGATGACCCGCGGCGCGCTGACTACGTTCAGCGTGGCCAACGACGTCGCCAAATACTTCGCCATCATCCCCGCCGCCTTCGCCACGGTGTATCCGCAGCTGGACGTGCTGAACATCATGGGGCTGGCCACGCCGTCCTCGGCCATCCTGTCGGCCGTGATCTTCAACGCGTTGATCATCGTGGTGCTGATCCCGCTGGCCCTGAAGGGCGTGCGGTACCGCCCGCTGGGCGCCTCGGTGCTGCTGCGCCGCAACCTGCTCATCTACGGCCTGGGCGGCCTCCTGGTGCCGTTTGCCGGCATCAAGCTGGTCGACATGGTGCTGGCCGCGCTGGGCTGGGTGTGATGCCCGCCCGCGATCAAGCCCCTACGCAAAGGAAATCCTCATGAACTCAGCAACCTCCACGCCGCGCCAAGGCGGCATCCTGCGCCCCGCGCTGACCCTCTTCGCCGCGCTGTCGCTCATCACCGGCCTGGCGTATCCCTTCCTGACCACCGGCATCGCGTCCGCCGTGTTTCCCCACCAGGCCGCCGGTTCGCTGATCGAGCAGGACGGCAAGGTGATCGGTTCGGAATGGATCGGCCAATCGTTCACCTCGCCGCAATACTTCTGGGGCCGCCCCTCGGCCACCACGCCCATGCCGTACAACGCGGCGGCTTCCGGCGGCTCGAATCTCGGCCCGCGCAACCCCGCGCTGGCCGAGGCCATCGAAGCGCGCATCGCGGCCCTGAAAGCGGCAGACCCGGACAATGCCGCGCCCGTTCCGGTCGACCTGATCACCGCATCGGGCAGCGGGCTGGATCCGCACATCAGTCCGGCGGCCGCGGCGTACCAGGCCGACCGCGTGGCGCGCGCCCGCAACCTGCCGCGTGGCGAGGTCGATGCGCTGATCCGGGCGCACACCGCCGCCCCGTCGCTGGGCGTGCTGGGCGACCCCGCGGTCAACGTGCTGACGCTGAACCTGGCGCTGGACAAGCTGCGCGTGGCGCGCTGATGCGGCGGCGTATAGTATTGCCAGCCGTTTCCTCCCCTCCCTTGCGCGTTCATGGCTGACATCGCTGGCGAGCGTCCCGATCCGGACGCGCTATTGAAGACCCTGGACGCCGCCGAGCGCCAGGCGGTGCGCGGCAAGCTGCGCGTGTACTTCGGGTCGTCGGCCGGCGTGGGCAAGACCTACGCCATGCTGGCCGCGGCGCGCGCGCAGGCGGCGCAGGGCACGGACGTGCTCGCCGGCATCGTCGAAACCCACGGCCGCCGCGAGACCGCGACGCTGCTCGACGGCCTGCCGGTCCTGCCGCTCAAGGACGTGGCCTACCGCGGCCACACCCTCAAAGAGTTCGACCTGGACGGCGCCCTGCTGCGCCGCCCCGCGCTCGTGCTGGTCGACGAGCTGGCCCATTCCAACGCCCCGGGTTCGCGTCACGCCAAACGCTGGCAGGACATCCAGGAACTGCTGGCGGCCGGCATCGACGTCTGGACGACACTGAACGTGCAGCATCTGGACAGCCTGAACGAGGCCGTCGGCAGCATCACCGGCGTGCGCGTCTGGGAAACGGTGCCCGACGACGTGTTCGACGCGGCCGACGAGGTCATGCTGGTCGACCTGTCGGCCGACGAACTGCTGCGCCGTCTGAAGGAAGGCAAGGTCTACCTGCCCGAACAGGCGCGCCACGCGGCCCGCAATTTCTTTCGCAAGGGCAATCTGATCGCCCTGCGCGAACTGGCGCTGCGCCGCACCGCCGAGCACGTGGACGACGACGTGCAGGCCTATCGCCGCGACCGCGCCATAGATTCGGTGTGGCGCACGCGCGAAGCCATCGTCGCCTGCGTCGGGTCCGATACCGACGCCGACTACGTGATCCGCAGCGCCCATCGCATGAGCCAGCAACTCGATTGCGATCTGCACGTCGTCACCATCGACACGCCGCGCGCCGCGCCGCCCGCGGCGGCCGACGTCGAGCGGCTGCAGCACAGCCTGGCGCTCGCCGACGCGCTGGGCGCGCGCACCGAGACGCTGGCGGGTGGCGACATGGTCGATGCCGTCGTCCGCTACGTCCGCCGCCACAACATCACCAAGGCGATCGTGGGCCGGCCCCGCGCGGGCGGCTGGCAGCGGTTGCGACTGTCGCTGACCGCGCTGCTTACCGCCGTCATGTCGCCTGGATGGCTGTGGCGGCGCCACAGCTTTGCCGACATGCTGGCCGCCGGCTGCCCGGAGATCGACATCATCCGGCTGGGCGCGCCACCCCTGCCCGCGCAGGCGCCGCCCGGACGCGACCCGTTCACGCTGGGACGCCGCGCCCGCCCGTCCGATGACGAACGCGGGGCGCGGCCGCTTGCAGGCTATGCGTGGGCGCTGTGCTATTGCGCGGTGGCCACGGCGCTGTCGGCGCTTGCGTTCCCGACGCTGCACCAGACCAACATCGTCATGCTCTTTCTGCTGGCGGTGGCCGCAGTGGCGCTGCGCCACGGGCGCGGGCCCGCCGCGCTGGCGTCCGTCGTCAGCGTGGGACTGTTCGACTTTTTCTTCGTGCAGCCGCTGTCGTCGTTCGCCGTGTCTGACGTGCAGTATCTGCTGACCTTCGGCGTGCTGCTGGGCGTGGGGCTGCTGATCGGCCAACTTACCGCCGGCCTGCGGCTGCAGGCGCAGGCCTCGGTCAAGCGCGAGGCCGATGCGCGCAGCCTCTACGAATTCGCGCGCGAACTGTCGTCCGCCCTGCTGCCCGAGCAGATCGTCGCGCTCGCCGGCTCGTTCGTGCATGCCACGTTCGGCGCGCGCTGCTCGCTCTACATCCTGGGCCTGGACGACCGCTTGAAACTCGCCTCGCCCGGAAGCGGCGACACGACCGCTCCGGAATCGGCGCTGGCGCAGTGGGTGTACGACCACGGCCAGCCTGCAGGCGCGGGCACCGCCACCCTGTCGAACAGCGCGTTGCTGTACCTGCCGCTCAAGGCGCCCATGCGCACGCGCGGCGTGCTGGTGCTGGATGCCCCCCGCCGCAGCCTCTACGCAAATCCCGACACGCGCCGCCAGGTCGAGGCCTACGCCACGCTCATCGCCATTGCGCTGGAACGCCTGCATTACGTGGAAGTCGCGCAGCAGGCCGTGGTCAGCATGGAATCCGAAAAGCTGCGCAACTCGCTGCTTGCAGCGGTGTCGCACGACCTGCGCACGCCGCTGACCAGCCTGGTCGGCATGACCGATACGCTGATGCGCCAGCAGCACGCGCTGCCCGACGGCGTGCAGGACACCGTGCGCGCCATGCGCGATCAGGCGCAGCGCATGCACGCACTGGTCGTCAACCTGCTGGACATGGCGCGGCTGCAAAGCCGCGACGCGCCGCTGCGTATGGAGTGGCAATCCATCGAGGAGCTGGTCGGCGCCGCGCTGGCGGCCATGCGCGAACCGCTGGCGGGCCGCAAGGTCGACGTTTCGCCCCTGTCGGCGCTGCCGCTGGTGGAGTGCGACGGCGTGCTGATCGAACGCGTGCTGTGCAACCTGCTGGAGAATGCGGCCAAGTACACGCCGGCCGGCAGCACGTTGCGCATCCATGCCTACGTGCATGAAGACGGGGTATGCGAGGCCGGGATGCACGAGGCCGAAGTGCACACGGCTGAAACGCAAATGTCTGTGCCGCACCATGCCGAAATGCGCGTGGCCATCACCGACAACGGTCCGGGCGTCGCGCCGGGCGCCGAGCGCCGCATCTTCGAAAAATTCACGCGGGGCGAACGCGAGTCCGCCACGCCCGGCGTCGGCCTGGGCCTGGCCGTGTGCGAAGCCATCGTCGCCGCCCATCACGGCCGCATCTGGGTCGAACACGCGCCGGGCCAGGCCAGCGGCGCGCAGTTCGTCTTCAGCCTGCCGCTGGGCGCCCCGCCCTCAATCCAACCCGAAACCGCCTGAGTCCGCGACATGTTCGATTTTCAGCCCGTAGTCCTCATCATCGAAGACGACGCCAACATCCGGCGGTTCGTCCGCCAGGCGCTGGAAAGCGAAGGCTGCGTGGTGCACGAGGCCGACACGGTCAAGCGCGGCCTGATCGAAGCCGGCACCCGCCAGCCGGACGCGATCGTGCTCGACCTTGGCCTGCCCGACGACGACGGCATGACCCTGATCCGCGAGCTGCGCAGCTGGACCGAGGTGCCGGTGCTGGTGCTGTCCGCACGCAGCGCCGAGGCCGACAAGGTGGCGGCGCTGGACGCGGGCGCCGACGATTATCTGGCCAAGCCTTTCGGCGTGAGCGAACTGCTGGCGCGCCTGCGCGTGCTGCTGCGCCGGCATGGCCGCGGCGGCGCGGGCAATGCGGCTGAGATCGTGTTTGGCGACGTGCGCGTGGACTTCTCGCGGCGCGTGGTCGAACGCGCCGGCCAGCACGTGCACCTGACCGCCATGGAGTACCGCCTGCTCGCCGCGCTGCTGGCTCATCGCGGCAAGGTCATGACGCACCGCGAGCTGTTGCGGCAGGTATGGGGGCCGTCCCATGTCGAAAGCAATCACTACCTGCGGATCTACATGGGTCATCTGCGCCAGAAGCTCGAAGCCGACCCGGCGCAACCGGTGTTCCTGCTGACGGAGATCGGGGTAGGTTATCGCTTCGCGGGCTGAGCAGACGCATTCAACGCCGGCTTCGATAGACGCCATTTCAAAACCCGCTTTTTGATACGCGCTTTACGCGCAGGGCGCGAGTCTTGTCTCGCGCTTTATGCCGATCCTCCTATTGTTGCGGTCCGCTCAACACCAGGAGGCTCCACATGCCCCGCACCACCCTCGCAGCACTGGCGCTGCTTTCCCTCATTCCCGTGGCACAGGCCGCCGACGCCCCCAGCGCCGCCGATGCCGCATCGCCGTACTCGCTGACGGCCAATGTCACGCTCGCCAGCCAGTACCGCTATCGCGGCCTCATGCAGACCAACAACCAGCCCGCCATCCAGGGCGGCTTCGACCTCACGCACGCCAGCGGCTTCTACCTGGGCAACTGGAACTCCAGCATCAGCTGGCTGAACGACAGCAACAGCGACGTGTCCGCGCCCGTCGAGATGGACTTCTACGGCGGCTACCAGGGCAACCTCACGGACAACGTGCCCGTCGACCTGGGCGTGCTGCAGTACTACTACCCGGGCGACTATCCGTCCGGCTACACCAGCCCCGACACCACCGAACTCTACGCCGGCATCGGCTACGGCCCGGTGATGTTCAAGTACTCACTTGCGCTGACCAACCTGTTCGGCTTTGCCGACAGCAAGTACAGCCAATACTTTGACCTGTCGGGCAACTTCGATACCGGCGTCTGGGGGCTCGTCATCAACGTTCATGCGGGCCGCCAGATCGTGCGCAATGTGGATAACGGCTCCTACACGGATTGGAAGCTGGGCGTGACCAAGGACCTCGGGCAGGGGCTGTCGGTCTCGCTGGCCTATCTGGACACCAACGCCGACCGCGCCGTCTACACCAACACGCGCGGCCGTGACATGGGCCGCGCCACGGGCCTCCTGTCGGTGACCAAGACGTTCTGAAACGCCGCGGCCGTTGACGCCGTTTTTATACTGCGCCCCCGCATTTATCGGCAGGATTTACGGCGGCATTCCTATAGTGGAATCGTCGTCAACCACCGGATTCGCGGGTCGCCGTCTTCGGCCCCGCCCCCACACCGCCATGATTCCCCGATCGCACCGCCGCCCGGCCCCCCTCGACGCCGCCCTGGCTGCCCAGCCCGCGCCGCCGCCGCAATGCAGCCTGATTGCGCTGACCGTGCGCATCGATACGCTGGACGCCTTGAACGTGCGGCTGGCCTTGCACCGCGCACTGGGCGATCGCATCGGAGTCTACCTGCTGTCGGTCGACCATGCGCACGCCCAAAGCACCCTCGAACTGCAATGCGAACGCGGCGAACTGGACGCCATGATGGCCGCGATCATGCGCGGCCTGCCCTGCGCTGAATTCGGTCCGGCGCGCCCGGCCGCCGCCCTCACGGAGCGATGAGCCATGGACACCCTTGCCAAACCCGCATTCGAAGGCCTGTGGCTGCCGATGGTGACGCCCATGCGCGGCGGCCACGTGGACCTGGACGCCGCGCAGGCGCTGGCCCGCTACTACCGCAACGCCGGCATCGCCGGCCTGGTCCTCTTCGGCTCCACCGGCGAGGGCAACCTGCTCAGCATGCCCGAGAAGACCGACATGATCGAAGCCATCGCCAGCGACGCGCATGCGCTGCCGCTGGTGCTGGGCGTGGGCGGCGTCGATACGCGGGGCGTGGCCGCCGCGGTGCGACGACTGGACCGCTACGCACCCGCCGGCTACCTGGTTCCCCCGCCGTACTATCTGGGGCCATCCCAGGCCGGCATCCTGTGGCATTACCGGCAGATCGCGTGGGCCACCGAGCGGCCCATCATCCTGTACAACATCCCCAAGCGCGCAGGTGTCGCCATGACGGTCGAAACCATGGAAGCGCTGGCGGCGCTGCCCAATTTCGGGGCGGTCAAGGAATGCAATCCCGCCGTGCTGGGCGCCATGAATGCGCGGGGCCGCCTCAATGCCCTTTGCGGCGAGGACCTGGCCTTGCTGGATCACTTCCTGGCGGGCGGGCGCGGCGCGATTCCGGCTGCCGCGCACCTGTTTCCGGAGCGCTTCGTCGAGATGATGCAGCTTGCACACGCCGGCCACGTCGAGGCCGCGCGCGACTGCTTCGACCCATTGCGTCCCCTGATCCGGTTGCTGTTCAGCGAGCCCAATCCCGCGCCGGTCAAGCGCGCGCTGGCCATGCAGGGCCTCATCGCCGACGAGCTGCGCATGCCGATGATGCCCGCCAGCCGCGACCTGGGCGCGAAACTGCGGCGGGCCATGAGCCTTATCCCGGCATCGGCTGAGCGGCTGCAGACAGCCTGAAGATCGACACGGCGCGGGCCAGATCGCCCGCCTGACCGTGCAGCGCGGCGGCAGACGCCGCAAACTCCTCAACCAGCGCGGCGTTCTGCTGGGTCGCCTCGTCCAGATGCGTCACGGTCTGGTTGATCTGCTCGATGCCCGCGCTCTGTTCGCCGGACGCCGTGGCGATCTCGCTCATCAGCGGCGCGCTGGTGGCTGCCGATTCCAGCACGCTTCCCATCGTGGCGCTCGCCTGTTCCACCCGCTGGCTGCCGCGCGCCACCGAGTCGGCCGACGCTTCGATCAGCGACTTGATTTCCTTGGCGGCGGTGGCGGACCGCTGCGCCAGCGCCCGTACTTCGCCGGCCACCACGGCAAAACCGCGCCCCTGTTCGCCCGCCCGTGCGGCTTCGACGGCGGCGTTCAATGCCAGGATGTTGGTCTGGAACGCGATCACGTCGATCAGGCCGATGATCTCGTCGATGCGCTGCGAACTTTGCGAGATCTCGCGCATCGCGTCGATCGCATGCTGCGTCTCGTCGCTGCCCTGCCGCGCCAGCCGTGCGGCTTCGCCGGCCAGCGCGCTGACCTCACGCACGTGCTCGGCGCTTTGGCGGGCAGTGGCGGTGATTTCCTCCACGCTGGCCGCGGTCTGTTCCAACGCGGCGGCCTGCTTTTCGGTGCGGTCGGACAGGTCGACACTGCCCGCGGCAATCTGGCGCGATGCGGCCGCAATGGACGCCGTGGAATGCACGATGCTGCGCACCGCCGCGTCCAGCCGCTGTTGCATTCGCGCCATTGCGTCGAACAGGCGGCCGATCTCGCCCCGGTGATGACGCGAGATGCCGCTGGACAGGTCGCCATTGGCCACGCGCTCGCACACGGCCACTGCCTCGTTCAACGGCCGCAGGATGTGTGTGCTGAAAAAGCGCAGCGCCGCCGTCAGCACCAGCGCAAGCAGCACCAGCGTCACGCTGCCCTGCCGCCACAGCGTGCCGTAGAACGCTGCATCGACGTCGTCCACGTACAGGCCCGTGAACATCAGCCAGCCCCATTCCGCGTCATAGGCCGCGTAGGTCAGCTTGGGCAACGGGTCCTCGGAACCGGGGCGCGGAAACAGGTAGCGCACATAGCCACCGCCCGCCTTGCCCTGCGCGTAAAGGTTTTCAAACAACGGCTGCCCCTGGCTGTCGCGCGTGGCGCGCACGTTGGTGCCCACCAGCTTCGCGTCGGGATGCACCAGCAGATCGTAGTCGTCGCCAAACGCGCCCACATAACCGTCCCCGCCGTACCGCAATTGCGACAGTTGGCGGGCCACGTCGCGCTTGGCGTCGGCCAGCGGCACACCTTCCTGCACGCGCTGCTTGCCGCCGCGGACGATGCCCGCGGCCATATCCAGGACATGGCGAAGCTCCGTCTTGCGGTCGTCCACCATCTCGGCACGGCGCTGCCAGGCGTCCCACACCCCCAGCGCCAGGACGGCGGCGCCAATGGCAAACACGAACCACAACAGTTCCCTACGCAAGCTGGAAGTACTCATCGACTCTCTTTGACACGCCACCAATTAGAAACAATATCTAGCTGGATGTGACGTTTTATGTAATTTGGCCGTCGAGCATACTCTTTCAAACTTCGTTTGAATTCGATTTGACTAGTCACTTTGATCTAGCTCAAATCCGATAAAAAAAACGCAAGGCGTGTCGCGCCTTGCGTTTCTTATGGAAGCCGGTTGCGGGACTGGCCCGCGCGAATTCAAGCCACGGACTGGGACGCCGGCGGGATCTTGCGCGCCGGACGCGCCGTCGTCAGCGCAATCAGCGTCACCGTGATCAGCGCGTAAGTGGGCACGCTGCGCATGTTGCGGAACATCATCTCGGTCAGGCTGAAGGCGCAATAGCTCAGGCAGAACAGAAGGCCCATCTGGGCGCCCACGCGGACCACGCGGTCATCACTGGCCAAACGCCGGAAGAAAATGGCTGCCGGCAGCAGATACAGCGTCAGCATGCTCAGCAGGCCGAGCACGCCGTACCCCGCCAGCGCCGCCAGCAGGTCGTTGTGCGGCTCGCCGAAACCGTCGACGACTTCCTGCGTCACAATGCCCTGCCCTTGCAGCACACGCAGCTCGTCGCGGAACTTGCTGGGACCAATGCCCACGACCGGGCTTTTTTCAAACATCAGGATTGCGGCATGCCACAGTTGCAACCGGATGCCGAAGGACGTGTCACGGTTGGCCGAGGTGGCGAACCCTTGCACGTCGTGGGTGATCTCCTGCATGCGGCTGCTGAACGTCCAGATGGCCGCCGCGCTGACGACCAGCGCCACGCTCACGGCCAGTGCACAGTACACCTTGTGGCGCCGCCGCCAGTTGCGCAGGCCCAGCAGGAAGACGAGTCCCAGAATGGGCAGCAGCATCCAGCTGCTGCGGGTTTCGGACATCCAGGTCGCGCACACGGCCAGCGCCGCGGCGAGGACCTTCAGGCCGGTCTCCAGTCGCGGCCAGCGCGATCCGGGGCCCCAGCCGAGCGACAGCAAGGTCATTCCCCCGAACAGCAGCACCATGTTCGCAAAGGCCACGGCGTTATAGCGTCCGCCAACCTCGACCACCGCGCCGCGGCCGCCCGTAAGCATCATCGTGATCAGCAGGATGGAGCCGGCAAGCGCGCCGGCCAATACGGTCCATTCGATATGGCGCAGCAGCCGCTGCGGAGCGCGCAGCAGCAGCCACAACACGGGCAGGGCCAATGCAAAGCGCAGCAGCTTTTCGAGTTCGGAATTGCTCCACACGCTTTTCACGGAAGACGTGATCAGCATACAGACGAGCGGGGACAGCAGCGCCAACGCCATGGGCCAAAGCGCCCGGAAATCCATGGGCTCGTAGCGCTTCACCGCATTGACGGCAATGGCCGTCAGCGCGATCAATGCACTCAGGTACAGCACGGCGGGACCGCCAACGGGACTGGTCAGCGCCAGGGCGGGCATGAGCAACACCAGCCAGGCGACCAGATTTACATACATTCGGGGCACAACAATCAACCTGAAAAGAACAATGCACACGCAATACGCATGATGCGGGTGGTTAGACAAAACCCGCCCGCCATGACGGCGGGCGGGTTTTGCTCAAAATCGAGATGGAGCCCCAAGCGCACAGCGGCAGCCCGGCGAGGAGCCCCGGCCGAGGCTTACATGTTCTCGATCATCACCTGGCCAAAGCCCGAGCACGACACCTGCGTCGCCCCTTCCAGCAGACGGGCAAAGTCGTACGTGACCTTCTTGGACTGGATCGACTTTTCCATGCTGGAAATGATGAGATCCGCGGCTTCGGTCCAGCCCATGTGACGCAGCATCATTTCCGCCGACAGGATCTCGGAACCGGGATTCACGTAGTCCTTGCCCGCGTACTTGGGCGCCGTGCCGTGGGTGGCTTCAAACATGGCTACCGAGTCGGACATGTTGGCGCCCGGCGCGATACCGATGCCGCCCACCTGCGCGGCCAGCGCGTCGGAGATGTAGTCGCCGTTCAGGTTCAGCGTGGCGATGACGTCGTATTCGGCCGGACGCAGCAGGATCTGCTGCAGGAACGCATCGGCGATCACATCCTTGACGATGATCTCGCGGCCGGTCTTGGGATTCTTGAACTTGCACCACGGACCGCCGTCGATCAGCTGCGCGCCGAATTCCTTCTGCAGGAGCTCATAGCCCCAATCGCGGAAGCCGCCTTCGGTGAACTTCATGATGTTGCCCTTGTGCACCAGCGTCAGCGACGTGCGGTCGTTGTCGATGACGTACTGCGCGGCCTTGCGCACCAGGCGCTCGGTGCCTTCGCGCGACACGGGCTTGATGCCGATGGACGAGGTGTTCGGGAAACGGATCTTCTTGACGCCGAGCTTGGTCTGCAGGAACTGGATCAGCTCCTTGGCCTGCTCGCTTTCGGCCATGTATTCAATGCCGGCGTAGATGTCTTCCGAGTTCTCGCGGAAGATCACCATGTTGGTCTTTTCGGGTTCGCGCACCGGGGACGGCACGCCCTTGAAGTACGCCACGGGGCGCAGGCAGACGTACAGGTCAAGCTGCTGACGCAGCGCCACGTTCAGCGACCGGATGCCGCCGCCGACCGGGGTGGTCAGCGGGCCCTTGATGGAAACCACGTAGTCTTTGACGACTTCCAGGGTTTCGTCGGGCAGCCACACGTCAGGACCGTAGACCTTGGTGGCCTTTTCGCCGGCATAGACTTCCATCCAATGGATCTTGCGCTTGCCGCCGTAGGCCTTCTGCACCGCCGCGTCGACGACCTTGATCATGACGGGGGTGATGTCGGCGCCCGTGCCGTCGCCTTCGATGAAGGGGATGATGGGCTGGTCAGGCACATTCAGCGAGAAATCGGCGTTGACCGCAATTTTCTGGCCGCCGGCGGGAACCTTGATATGTTGGTAGGACATGAATGCTCCATTTGCTCCGGGTGGTTTTCTTGCACGCGCCAGGATCGGACAGCGTCCGATTCCGCGGGTTATACCGCCTCCTGCGAACCGCACACCGGATGGCGGATAGCAACCCATTCTATATCGCAAAGCGCCGGGCGAAACCGGCGGTCCGCGCGGGGCGGTAAAATAAAGCGACCACATCCTGCTTTTGGCCCCCTCCCGAATGTTCAATCCCTCCCGCGACCAAGTCCGCGAATTCTTTATTGAAACCTGGCGCAAACATCGCGCCAACGAGGTCCTGACCCCGCTGGAGGCGATTGCGCTGGACTGGATCATCGAGCATCCCGAATACCACGCGGACCTCGAAAGCCCGGACGCCATGACGGCGGAATACGCGGTGGAAAAAGGCCGCACGAATCCGTTCCTGCACCTGTCCATGCACCTGGCCATCGCGGAACAATTGTCAATCGACCATCCGCCGGGCATTCGCCAGGCCTACCAGCAGCTCACCGCACGCTCGGACGCGCATCACGCCGCGCACGAAATCATGGAATGCCTGGGCCAGGTGGTCTGGGAAGCGCAGCGCCTGGGCACGCCGCTGGACAGCGACACCTACATCGACTTGATCCGCCGCCGCGCCAGCCTCTGACCCAACGAAAAAAACCCTCGCTAGCGAGGGTTTTTCATTCACATCGGCCGGAAATCGTTGCGTCCTAGCGGCGCACGCCCAGATCGCTGGGCAGCGTGGCCAGCCACGCCGACACGTTGGAGATGTCCTGGTCGGACAACTGCGTGGCGAAGGCGCCCATGATGGGGTTCTTGCGCACGTTGGCCGTGGCGGCGCTGCCGGAGGCGCCCCGCTTGTAGGCCTTCAGCGCATGCGCCAGGTAGTCGGCGTGCTGCCCGGCCAGCGTCGGATAGGCCGGATCCACCGCCGTCTTGGCGTCGGCGCCGTGGCACGACGCGCAGTTGAATTTCTCGAAGACGGCCTTGCCGGCCGCCAGATCCTGCGCCTGGGCGGCAGAGCCCCAGATGGCCAGGGTCGCGCCCGCAAGGGCAAGCATGGTGCGGTTCATGATTTTGCCCCCTTATTTGAGATTCGAGTAGTACGCGGCCAAGTCGGCAATGTCCTGATCGGACAGGCTGCCGGCAACGGCGTCCATCGTGGGATGGCTGCGCGCGCCTTTCTTGTACTCGTTGAGGGCGGTTTCGATGTACTTGGCATTTTGGCCAGCAATCATCGGAACGTGGTAAAGCTCGGGAAACGATGCCTTGTAGCCAGGGATGCCATGGCAACCGATGCACATCGAAACCTTGTCGCGGGCATTCTGGACATTACCGACCGGCGCTGCGTCTGCAGCAACAGCCTGGCCGGCGATCGCACAGGATGCCATCGTGGCCAACACGGAAACCGTGTACTTCAGAGAGGTTCGCAACTTCATTGGAATGACTCTTCTTGGTATGGCTAAGGACTAGGGCCTGCTCACACGAAAAGGCCCTCTGCAAACACGTTGCGGGTGGAACCCAAAGCAAAACCGCCTGATTGTACGATAATTGCTCAGGATTAATACCTTGCGTTAGTGTTGATCCCAATCAAACCACAGAAGCCATCAGACCATGTCCGCAGCCCAGACCGCCTCATCCGCCAAGCCAGTCCGCTTCGATGGCACCGACAGCTACGTCGCCACCGATGACCTCAAGCTCGCCGTGAACGCCGCCCTTACCTTGCAGCGCCCGCTGCTCATCAAGGGCGAACCCGGCACCGGCAAGACGATGCTGGCCGAGGAAGTGGCCCGCGCGCTGGGCCGGCCGCTGCTGCAATGGCACATCAAGTCCACCACCAAGGCGCATCAGGGTCTGTACGAATACGACGCCGTGTCGCGCCTGCGCGATTCGCAGTTGGGTGACGAAAAAGTCCGCGACATCCGCAACTACATCGTGCAGGGCACGCTGTGGCAGGCGTTCCAGTCGCACGAGCCGGTGGTGCTGCTGATCGACGAGATCGACAAGGCCGACATCGAGTTCCCCAATGATCTTCTGCGCGAGCTGGACCGCATGGAATTCCATGTGTACGAAACGCGCGAGACCATCGCCGCGCGCCACCGTCCGCTCGTCATCATCACGTCCAACAACGAAAAGGACCTGCCTGACGCATTCCTGCGCCGCTGCTTCTTTCACTACATCCGCTTCCCGGACCGCGAGACGATGCGCGACATCGTGGCCGTCCACTATCCGGACCTGAAGCAGGACGTGCTGCGCGCCGCGCTGGACACGTTCTTCTCGCTGCGCGATGCGCCCGGGCTGAAGAAAAAGCCGTCCACGTCCGAACTCCTGGATTGGCTGCGCCTCTTGCTGGCCGAAGACGTCACGGCCGCGCAGATCGACGCCCACACGGCCACCGCCGTGCCGCTGATGGCCGGCGCGCTGCTCAAGAACGAGCAGGACGTGCATCTGCTCGAACGCCTGGCGGCCATGACGCGCGGCGGCCAACGCCGCTGATCCGGCATCCACGGGCGGCCCGCACATGCTGATCGACTTCTTCTATCACCTCCGGGCGCACAAGCTGCCCGTCTCGGTCAACGAATACCTGACGCTGGTGGACGCGCTGCGCCAGGACCTGATGTCGCCCACGCTGGACGAGTTCTACTTCCTGGCGCGCGCCACGCTGGTCAAGGACGAGTCCCTCTACGACCGCTACGACAAGGCCTTCGGCGCGTATTACCGCGGCATCGAAGCCGCGCTGCCCGCGGGCAAGGACATCCCGCTCGACTGGCTGATCAAGCAGTTCGAGAAAAGCCTGTCGCCCGAAGAAAAGGCCGCCATCGAAAAGCACGGCTGGGACAAGCTGATGGAGCTCTTCAAGGAGCGCCTGGACGAGCAGAAGGAACGCCACGCCGGCGGCAGCAAGTGGATCGGAACGGGCGGCACCTCGCCGTTCGGCAACGGCGGCTATCACCCCGAAGGCATCCGCGTGGGCGGCGCATCGGCCGGCAACCGCACGGCGGTCAAGGTCTGGGACATGCGCCAGTTCAAGGACTACGACGACCAGGTCGAACTGGGCACGCGCAATTTCAAGGTGGCGCTGCGCCGCCTGCGCCGCTTCGCGCGCCAGGGCGCCGAACTGGAACTGGACCTGGACGACACCATCGCCAGCACGGCGCGCAACGCAGGGCATCTGGACCTGCGCATGATCCCGGAGCGCCACAACACGGTGAAGGTGCTGATGCTGCTGGACGTGGGCGGCAGCATGGACGACCACATCGGCCGGGTCGAGGAACTGTTCTCGGCGGCACGCAGCGAGTTCCGCAACCTTGAGGTCTATTACTTCCACAACTGCCCGTACGAAAGCCTGTGGCAAAGCAACCGCCGCCGCCAGAACGAGCGCTTCGACACCTGGGACGTGCTGCGCAAGTACAACCCGGACTGGCGCCTGATCATCGTGGGCGACGCCACGATGAGCCCATACGAAATTCTGCAGCCGGGGGGTTCGGTCGAGCACTACAACAAGGAACCGGGCGCCGAATGGATGCGCCGGCTGCTGGACGCGTGGCCCAAGTCGGTCTGGCTGAATCCCGAGCCCACGGCGTCCTGGCAGTACCGCCAATCCATTGCGCTGATGCGCGACATCATGCAGGACCGCATGTATCCCGTGACCGTTGCGGGCCTGGAGCAGGCGATGCGGGTGCTGTCGAAGTAGGAGTTGCGCCGTCGCGGCGGCGATGCTGCCGCCGCGGTTGGCGCTGTCAGCCGTCGACGGGGTTGTCGGGCGTGTCCAGCGTCAACTGATAGAACGCCAGATCGAGCCAGCGTCCAAACTTGAAGCCGGCCTGGCGGATCGTGCCGGCATGTACGAACCCCAGCTTTTCATGCAGGCGGATGCTGCCCTGGTTCGAGGCGTCGATGCCACCGACCAGCACGTGCACGCCATTGGCGCGCGCTCGCTCGATCAGGATGGCCATCATGGCTTCGCCCAGACCGCGGCCACGAAAGCGCCCGTCCACGTACACGGAATGCTCAACCGAATACTTGAAGGCGGGAAACGCGCGGAACGTGCCGTAGCTGGCAAACGCCATCAACTCGCCGTCCGCATTCTCAAGCCCCACGACGGGGAAGCCGCCTTGCTGCTTGGTCTTGAACCATCCGTCCATCGCTTCGCGCGGCCGCGGCTTGTAGTCGTACAGCGCAGTGGATGTCGCAATGGCGTCATTGAAGATGGCCAGGATCTGGTCGGCGTGGCGCTCGTGCGTGCAGTCAACCAGCGTGGCGCCCTGCGGGGCGCGGAATTCGGCGGGCGTTTTCATGGCGGGAATTTTAGCGATGGCGCCGCCTGCCGGTATCAAGCGGACGAAAAAAAACCGGCGATGACGCCGGTTCAGTGAAACGTTGCCGCTTCTGGCCACTCTCAGGCGGCGCGGCTCTCCACAGATCGATGCGCGCTTGTACTCATGTGGCGCAAACCGGGGCATTGCCGCCACGACAATTCGTCGGCGTCCATGTCCAGGTCGAACAAATCTTGCGCGGCGGGCCACGGATGGGAGCGCGCGCTGGCGCCCTCCATTTCAAGCACATGGCCGGCAAATCCGCGAGGCGATCCACCGCACTCCGCGAAATACCGCTGCGTACTCAGGTCCACCACATAGGTGGTCATGTCATGGGTAAGTATGGCCACGTATTGGCCGTCATCACTGGCATAAGCGTATTGAAACTGTCCTTTGATCCCGTCGCCTTTGAGGGCGCTACCGGTCAGTTGGGACAAGGCACGCGTGACGATTTCGGTCAGCATGGGTCGTTCCTCCGAAGAATGCGCCGGCAGGATGCCGGCGGCGAAGGCGCGAACGACAAGCACCGGCGCCGCGCTGAGGCAGCGTCTGGCGTTGGACGGGAAGCCGGTAAGACGGCCGTCGCGCATCCCGTCAGCAACAGCTAATGCGTCCTTGAAAGCTTACACCCGCGACCGGAATTGGTTCAAATCGCCTGGGAGAACTGAACTGCTGCATCGCACCATCAACACTGGCGCGGCTTGGCGGAGCATCAAGCCGCCGCAAAGATGGCGCCATCGTTGGCGCCGCCCGCCTCCCGACGCCGCCGCCATGCTTCACGTCCAAGCCGGTAAAGCACATGCGCACGCAGCGGGTGTCCCGCCGGCACGGCCGGATGGTCAAAGCATTCGGGTTCGGCGGCCATGCCCAGACGGTCCATCACGGCGCGTGAGCGCACGTTGTCCGTAGCCGTGAAGGCAACGATTTCTTCCGCGCCCACCTGTTCAAAGCCGACCCGCAATGCGGCATCAGCCGCTTCGCTGGCGTAGCCCCGTCCCCAGAACGGTTGCGCGAGACGCCAGCCGATCTCCACGCCAGGCGCAAAAGGCAGCGTGGGCGCCAGCGGCTTGATGCCGACGAAGCCGATGAAGGGCGCCACGCCCGGCGCCTCCACGGCCCAGAAGCCCCAGCCGTGCTCGTCAATGCCGGCGGCCAGCCTGTCGGCCAGGGCATCGCTTTCCTGGGGCGTCATCGGCAACAGGAACTGCGTCACCTGCGGGTCGGCATTCAGGGCGGCGAAAGGCTTGCGGTCCGCCGCGCGCCATTGCCGCAGCACGAGGCGGGGCGTTTCGACTTCGATGTTCAGGGACATATCAACTTCCTCAGCATGGCGGCCAGCGATGGTAGTCCAGCGATGGCGGCGAAGGCGCCCTTTTCGCCCGCCTGAACCATTGCCAACGTATACACTCCAACGGATTCTGCCATGCCAAAGGAATAGTCCGCCATGCGCTTGTCCCTGTCGAAGCTGCCGCGCCCGCTAGGCGTGCTGCTGTTTTCCTCCTTCCTGGCCTTTCAGGCCGGAGCCGCCAGCCTGCCGGCCGGCGTCACGGAGGCCGCCTCGATCGAAGGCATCACCGAATACCGACTGGCCAATGGCCTGCGGGTGCTCCTGGTACCCGACGAATCCAAGCCGTCCACCACGGTCAACATGACGTACCTGGTGGGCTCGCGCAACGAAAACTACGGCCAGACCGGCATGGCGCACCTGTTGGAGCACATGCTGTTCAAGGGCACGTCGACCACCCGCAACGCGATGGGCGAGTTCTCCCGCCGCGGATTGCAGGCCAATGGCTCGACGTCCAGCGACCGCACCAATTACTTCGCGAGCTTCGCGGCCAACCCCGAGACGCTGAAGTGGTACCTCGGCTGGCAGGCCGATGCGATGGTCAATTCGCTGATCGCCAAGGAAGACCTGGACTCGGAAATGACCGTGGTCCGCAACGAGATGGAAAGCGGCGAGAACAACCCGTTCCGCATCCTGATGCAGAAGATGCAGGCTGCCGCCTACCAGTGGCACAGCTACGGCAAGAACACGATCGGCGCGCGTTCGGACGTCGAAAACGTGGATATCGGCCAACTGCGCGCCTTCTATCACGAGTATTACCAGCCGGACAACGCCGTGCTGATCGTGGCGGGCAAGTTCGACCCGCAGACGACGCTGGCGGACATCGAAGCCACGCTGGGCAAGCTGCCCAAACCCGACCGCAAGCTGCCGCCGGAATACACGGTGGAACCGACGCAGGACGGCGAGCGCTCGGTGACGCTGCGCCGCACCGGCGGCACGCCGCTGGTCGCGGCGATGTATCACATCCCGGCTGGCGGCAGCGCGGACTTCGTGCCGTTCGACCTGGCGACGACGATCCTGGCGGACACTCCTTCGGGCCGCCTGTACCATGCCCTGGTGCCGACCAAGCTGGCCTCGGGCGTGTTCGGTTTCACGATGGAAAACCTGGACCCGGGACTGGCGATGTTCGCCGCGCAACTGACGCCGGGCAAGGATCTGGACGCCGCCATGAAGGCGATGACGAGCACGCTGGAGACGCTCGACAAGAAGCCCTTCACGGAGCAGGAACTGGACCGCGCGCGCAGCAAGTGGCTGACGTCGTGGGAACAGACGTACAGCGATCCCGAGCAGGTGGGCGTGGCGCTGTCCGAAGCGATCGCCGCGGGCGACTGGCGCCTGTTCTTCCTGCAACGCGACCGCGCGCGCAAGGCAACGCTGGCCGAGGTGCAAAAGGCCGCGACGACCTATCTGGTGCAGAGCAACCGCATCGAGGGCCGCTACATTCCGACCGAGAAGCCGGTGCGTGCGCCGCAGACGGAACGCGTGGACCTCACGGCGGTGTTCAAGGACTACAAGGGCGATCCAGACTTCAAGGCTGCGTCGGCGTTCGATCCCTCGCCGGCCAACATCGACAAGCTGACGCAACGCACGACGCTTGATCTGCCGAATGGTCCGGTGAAACTGGCGCTGCTGCCCAAGGCGACGCGCGGCAGCCGTGTGCAGGCGCAGATGCTGATCCAGTTCGGCAACGAGAAGGACCTGCTGGGCCAGCGCGTCAATTCCAGCGCGGCGGCCGACCTGCTGCTGCGCGGCACGGACAAGCTGTCGCGCCAGGATATCCAGGACCGTCTGGACAAACTGCAGGCTGAACTTGGCTTTACCGGCGGCGGCACGACGCTGAAGGTGGCGATGTCGACCAAGGGCGAGAATCTGCCTGAGTTGACGGCGCTGGCGCTGGAGATCATCCGCAACGCCAGCTTCCCGAAGGAGCAGGTCGAGGAATATCAACGCCAACTTGAAACCTCGATCCAGAATGCGATGACGGAACCGTCGGCGCTGGCCGGCCGCGCGCTGGCGCGCCACGACAATCCGTGGCCTGCGGACGATCTGCGTTATGTGCCGACGTTCGAAGAGTCGCTGGCTAGCGTGCGCGGCCTGAACCGCGAGGCGCTGGCAACGTTCCACGCCAAGTTCTACGGCGCTGGCGATATCGAGTTCTCGGCGGTGGGCGATTTCGAGCCGGCAGCGGTGGAAAAGTCGCTGCGCACGGGACTGGCCGGATGGAAGAAGGCGCCGGCCTACACCCGCGTGCCGAACCCGTACCGCGACGTGCCGGCCAAGCAGTTCGACATCGACACGCCGGACAAGGCGAATGCGTTCTATCTGTCGCGCATGCCGTTGAAGGTGCAGGATACGGACGCGGACTATCCGGCGCTGTACCTGGCCAATTACCTGTTCGGTGCGTCGGAAACGTCGCGCTTGTGGAACCGGGTGCGCGAGACGGAAGGCCTGTCGTATAACGTGCGCAGCTCGCTGTCGGTGTCGGCGTTTGAACCGACCGCAAGCTGGAGCATTTACGCGATCTACGCGCCGCAGAATCGCGAGCGGCTGGAGAAGGCGATCAACGAGGAACTGGCGCGCGTGCTGAAGGACGGTTTCTCGGAGAAGGAAATCACGGAGGGCATTACGGCGCTGCTGAACTATCGAAATCTGGCTCGGGCGCAGGACGACGTGTTGGCAAGCACGTGGCTGGATTACCTGGAGCGCGGCCGTACGTTTGCGTGGTCTGCAGAAATGGACAAGAAGATTTCCGCCTTGACGCCGGAGACGGTGAACGCGGCGCTGCGCAAGTATGTGCGTCCGGACGGGTTCAGCACGGCGCTGGCGGGGGATTTCAAGAAACCCTGATGCACCCTCTGTTGGGAAAGCCCCTGCCTCGGCAGGGGTTTTTTTTGCATAGTGGGTGGGCTGTTGCGGTTTGATGATGCTGGGATTGGGCTTGACCATTCCATTGGTGGGGCTAATTCATCTAGCCCGAACTATTACTCGGTTATTTGGAAAGATGTTTTCAGGGATTAAGGGTTTATCCCAGGTGGGAAGGCGCGCACAATTCAGTCCATCGGGAACAGCAAACGAACCACGACGGAGTGCCGCCGGATTCGGTCCCTCTTTACGACGAATTGGAGGTCTCACCATGAAAACCCTAGCAACCACCCTTTTCCTATCCCTGGCCCTGGCCGGTTTCGGCGCACAAGCCGCCGGCGTCGAGCAAGCGAAGAGCAGCGCCCAAGTGGCGACGGAACTGCAAGCAGCGAAGGCAAGCGGCCAGTACACGTTCGGCGAGCTGGACTATCCGCCCGCCCTGCCCCAGAAGACCAGCCTGAGCTCGCAGGAAGTGCAAGCCGAGCTGCAACAAGCCAAGGTCAGCGGTCAATACACGTTCGGCGAATTGCAGTACCCGCCGGTCGTCGCAGCGTCGAGCAGCGCAAAGTCGCGTGCCGACGTTCAGCAGGAACTGGCGCAAGCGAAGGCCAGCGGTCAATACACGTTCGGCGAGCTCGAGTACCCGCCGATCAGCCGGTGAGCTGCTTGCTGTAGCCCGGCCGGCCTCGGGTGGCATCATGGCCTGAGGCCGGTATTTTCGGTGTACAGCGGCGGTTGAAGTAGCAGTAGCAGTAGTCGTTGAAGTCAGCAGTTGAAGTTGAAGTCAGCAGTTGAAGTTGAAGTCAGCAGTTGAAGTTGAAGTCAGCAGTTGAAGTTGAAGTCAGCAGGTGAAGTGCAGTTCGCAGTTGCAGTTGCAGTTCGCAGTTGCAGTTGAAGTTGCAGTTCGCAGTTGAAGTTGCAGTTCGCAGTTGAAGTTGCAGTTCGCAGTTGCAGTTTGCAGTTGAAGTTCGCAGTTGAAGTTGCAGTGGTAGTAGCGAAGAGGCCGTGGCGATTGTCGCGGTCTCTTTTTTTCGTCGGGATTTTGCTGGGCTGCCATTGGGGTTCTTTAGCGCCTGGCGCGGCCACGGCACTCGGCGCACGGGGCCACGATTGCGGTCCGGAGCCTTCGCTCCGGACTTCCCCTGCCTCATCCTCGTCACCGCCTTCGGCGGTTCCTTCGGATTCCGTTGGGCTTATCGACGCCCCGCGCGCCGAGTGCCGCGGCCACACCAGGCTCGCCCTGTCGAACGGCCTCGGACGCTGGGACGGGCGGATTTCTTGGCGTTTTGGCGACGAGCTTTCGCCTGTGGAGGATCTTGCGGGGCCCGCGTTGCGTCGGCCGCGCGGGCGGCCTTGCAACGCTTACGCGATGCGTTGCGTCAACGGGGGTGCGCTGCGCGCTGATGGGGAGCCCTGGGCAAAAGTGTGCGTTGCGAGTTGGTGGAGAGCCCTGGGCAGAAGTGTGCGTTGCGCGTTGGTGGAGAGCTTATGGCAGCGCTGCGTTGCGCCCCTAGTGGAGCGCTCGGTATAGGACCTGCATACAGGCTTGTGCATTGCATGCTGGCAAAGGCTTCCTGGACTGCGTATTCCCGCATATGCGTAATTTTTAGAAGCCCTTCGATATCTCGCCAATTTGGAAGGTGGTTTCATGCCGTTCGGGTTCATGCCGGGATTTGGCGTGCTGCATCTGGCCATCGAGATCATCAGATGGACCACGACGATGGGCCGCCGGACTCGGTTTCACTTAAAGCAATCTGGAGGTCTCACTCATGAAAATCCTGGCCACGACGCTGTTTGTTTCCCTGGCCCTGGCAGGCGCCGGCGCTCACGCAGCTGGCGTTGAACAATCCAAGTCCCGTTCCCAGGTGGCGGCCGAACTGCAGGAAGCCAAGGTCAGCGGCCAATACACGTTTGGCGAGCAGGACTATCCGGCGGCACAGCCCAGCACCTCCAACCTGACCGAGCAGGACGTGCGCGTCCAGCTCGAGCGCGCCAAGGCCAACGGCGAGTACACGTTCGGCGAACTCGACTACCCGCCGAGCACCCGCTAAGGGGCTCGCAGTTCTGCGTGATCCCGCAACGCTGTCCCTGACGCGCCAAGCATTGTTGGCGACCAAACGAAAAAAAGCCGCGACTCTCGTCGCGGCTTTTTGCGCTGAGCGGCAGCGCGATCAGTTGAAGACTGATCAGCTGAAGAATTCCTTGACACGGTCCGTCCAGGACTTGCTTTGCGGCGAGTGGCGATCGCCACCGTCGTTCAGCGAAGCCTCGAATTGGCGCAGGATGTTCTTTTGGTCGTCGCTCAGGCGCACGGGCGTTTCCACCACGACGTGGCAGTACAGGTCGCCCGGGTAGCTGCCGCGCACGCCGCGGATGCCCTTGCCGCGCAGGCGGAAGGTTTTGCCGGATTGCGTGCCTTCGGGGATGGAGATCTCGGCCTTGCCGCCCAGCGTGGGGACCTGGAGTTCGCCGCCCAGTGCCGCCGTGGTGAACGGGATGGTCAGTTCGCAGTGCAGGTCGTCGCCGTCGCGCTGGAAGATCTTGTGCTGCTTGATGTGGATTTCCACATACAGGTCGCCGGGAGGACCGCCGTTGATGCCGGGTTCGCCATTGCCGCTGGAGCGGATGCGCATGCCGTCGTCGATGCCGGCCGGAATCTTGACCTGGAGGGTCTTGTTGCGGCGAATGCGGCCGACGCCGTCGCAGGCTTGGCAGGGGTCGGTGATTTCCTTGCCGTTGCCGTGGCAGGTGGGGCAGGTCTGCTGGACGCTGAAGAAGCCTTGCTGCATACGCACGGCGCCCGAGCCGCCGCAGGTGCGGCAGGTCTTGGGCGAGGTGCCGGGCTTGGCGCCGGAGCCGTGGCAGGTGTCGCAGTTTTCCCAGCTGGGGACGCGGATTTCGGTGTCGAAACCGGCTGCCGCTTGTTCCAGGGTGATTTCCAGCGCGTACTTGAGGTCGGCGCCGCGGTAGACCTGGGGTCCGCCGCCGCGACGGCCGCCGCCGGCGCCGCCGAAGATCTCGCCGAAGATGTCGCCGAACGCGTCGGCGAAACCGCCGCCCATGCCCGCGCCGCCCATGCCAGCGGCGTTGGGGTCGACGCCTGCATGACCGTAGCGGTCGTATGCGGCGCGCTTTTGGTCATCGCCCAGGACCTCGTAGGCTTCCTTGGCTTCCTTGAACTTCTCTTCGGCTTCTTTGCTGTCCGGATTACGGTCCGGATGGTATTTCATGGCCAGCTTTCGATAGGCCTTCTTGAGATCGTCGTCCGAGGCGTTTTTTGCCACGCCCAGGATTTCGTAATAGTCGCGTTTTGCCATGATCCGTGGGCTCGAAACCGAGCCTTCTTTTCAGTGCTACAGAATGAGTACGCCCGGTAGGCGGATTTCTCCGGCTACCGGGCGGCAGAGGCAGGTCAGTGCCCGGCCATTATTGGTCGCGCTTGACTTCCTTGAAGTCGGCGTCAACGACGTTGTCGTCCACCGGCTTCGCGTTGTCGGCCGCTTGCTGCTGGCCGGCGGCTTGCTGCGCCTGCATGTCGGCGTACATCTTTTCGCCCAGCTTCTGCGAAGCCGTGGACAGGGCTTCGACCTTTGCGTCGATCGCGGCCTTGTCGCCTTCCTTCAGCGTTTCTTCCAGGTCCTTGATGGCGGCCTCGATGCTTTCCTTCTCGGCAGCTTCGAGCTTGTCGCCGTACTCGGTCAACGACTTGCGGGTGGCATGCACCAGCGCGTCGGCCTGGTTACGCGACTGAGCCAGTTCGGCGACGCGGTGATCTTCCTCGGCGTTGGCCTCGGCATCCTTGACCATGCGCTGGATCTCGTCTTCCGACAGACCCGAGTTGGCCTTGATGGTGATCTTGTTTTCCTTGCCGGTGCCCTTGTCCTTGGCGGACACGTGCAGGATGCCGTTGGCGTCGATGTCGAACGTGACTTCGATCTGCGGCATGCCGCGCGGCGACGGCGGGATCCCTTCAAGGTTGAACTCGCCCAGGGCCTTGTTGCCCGCGGCGATTTCGCGCTCGCCCTGGAAGACCTTGATCGTCACGGCCGGCTGGTTGTCGTCGGCCGTCGAGAACGTCTGCGAGAACCGGGTCGGGATCGTGGTGTTCTTCTGGATCATCTTGGTCATGACGCCACCCAGGGTTTCGATACCCAGGGACAGCGGCGTGACGTCCAGCAGCAGCACGTCCTTGCGGTCGCCCGACAGCACGGAGCCCTGAATGGCGGCGCCAGCGGCGACGGCTTCGTCGGGGTTCACGTCCTTGCGCGGATCCTTGCCGAAGAATTCCTTCACCTTTTCCTGGACCTTGGGCATGCGGGTCATGCCGCCGACCAGGATCACGTCGTCGATGTCGGAAACCTTGACGCCGGCGTCCTTGATGGCGACGCGGCAGGGCTCGATCGTGCGTTCGATCAGTTCTTCGACCAGCGCTTCCAGCTTGGCGCGCGTGATCTTCAGGTTCAGGTGCTTGGGACCGGAAGCATCGGCCGTGATGTACGGCAGGTTGATTTCGGTCTGCTGCGCGGACGACAGTTCGATCTTGGCCTTTTCGGCGGCTTCCTTCAGGCGTTGCAGCGCCAGCACGTCCTTGGACAGGTCAACGCCTTGTTCCTTCTTGAACTCGGCAATGATGTAGTCGATGATGCGCTGGTCGAAGTCTTCGCCGCCCAGGAAGGTGTCGCCGTTGGTCGACAGCACTTCGAACTGCTTTTCGCCGTCCACATCGGCGATTTCGATGATCGACACGTCGAACGTGCCGCCGCCCAAGTCATAGACGGCGATCTTGCGGTCGCCCTTTTCGGTCTTGTCCAGGCCGAACGCCAGCGCCGCGGCGGTGGGTTCGTTGATGATGCGCTTGACTTCCAGGCCCGCGATGCGGCCGGCGTCCTTGGTGGCCTGGCGCTGGCTGTCGTTGAAGTACGCGGGCACGGTGATGACGGCCTCGGTCACTTCTTCGCCCAGGTAGTCCTCGGCGGTCTTCTTCATCTTGCGCAGCACGTCGGCCGACACTTGGGGAGGCGCCATCTTCTTGCCGCGCACTTCAACCCAGGCGTCGCCGTTGTCGGCTTTGACGATGGCGTAGGGCATCAGATTGATGTCCTTTTGCACGGCTTTTTCTTCGAACTTGCGACCGATCAGGCGCTTCACTGCGTACAGCGTGTTGCGCGGGTTGGTCACGGCCTGACGCTTGGCAGGCGCGCCGACCAGGGTCTCGCCGTCATCCATGTAGGCAACGATGGAGGGAGTGGTGCGAGCACCTTCCGCGTTTTCGATGATCTTGACCTGCCCGCCGTCCATGACAGCCACGCAGCTGTTGGTCGTTCCCAGGTCAATGCCAATAATCTTGCTCATGGTGGGTTACCTTGATTATTAAATCTATGAAAATTTGGGGAAAACTGCTTGTCTCCCCGTAACTGGGGCTGCCCGTGGGGTTTTTCAAGACGCCGGGCTGGAAATTTCCGGGCCCGGGTCCTGCAGGCGCTGGATTGCCGCAGTGAACTGGGGCAATCCGGGCCAGCCGGTGATGCGCCCAAGGCGCTTGCCGGACCGGTACAGCACAAAAGTGGGGACGCCATGCAACGAAAACCGGCGGCCCAGCGGTTCATCCGCGTAGACATCGGCTTCGAACCACGTAAGGCCAAGCCCCAGCAGCGTTTCCTGGTGCAGCAGCGCCGCCTGCTTGAACAGGTTGCAGTTGTAGCAATCCTGGCCCCACAGGAAGACACAGCGCAGGTCGGCGCCGGGCGCTTGCACCACGGCCGCGTCGAATCCCGCAGTGTCGACATGTCGCATGCCGAACACCTGGAATACCTGGGCCGGGTCGAAGCGCGGGTCGGTCATGGCGGATACGCGGATCAGCCCTGGCCAGCCGAGACGACCACGAGCGCGGGGCGCAGGGTGCGGTCGGCGATCACATAGCCCTTCTGCAGCAGTTGCACCACCGTGTTGGCGGGCTGTTCATGCGGAATGGACGAAATGGCCTGGTGCTGGTGCGGATCGAATTTGTCGCCCTGCGCCGGTGCGATTTCCTTGAGCAGGTTGCGCTCGAACGCGGCGGCCAACTGCTTAAGGGTGACTTCGACGCCTTCGCGCAGCGTTTCGACCGTCTGATCGGGTTGGGCCAGGGCAGCTTCCAGGCTGTCCTTGACCGGAACCAGGCTTTCGGCGAACGATTCGATGCCGAACTTGCGCGCCTTGGACACTTCTTCCTGGGCGCGGCGGCGCACGTTCTCGGCTTCAGCTTGCACACGCAGAAGCTGGTCGTGCTGCTCGTTGACGGTAGCCTGGGCGGCGTCCAGCTGGGCGCGCAACTCGTTCAGCTCGGCCTGCGCGGCGTCCTGGGCGGCGGGTGCCGCATCGGCGTTCTGGCCGACTTCGGGCGCCTGGTCAGCAGGCTCGTGGGGTGCCGTCATGGGGAATCCTCCAAAAAGAATGGCTTTCGGAGACATGAATGGGGGCCAATACCCCTAATTCAAGCCCGGGTAAGCGAAATATTCCCCAGGACCCGGCGCGGCGGCCGGGCGCCTGGCGGCGGTTTCCTACTTTTTGCTTGGCTGCGCGGGAGCGACGGGGTCGCTGGCGGGGAAGCTTTCCTTCAGTGCGCGGTCCACCCGCTTGTCGTCCGCGTCCGGATCCGAAGGGATCGCGACGGGGTCGCTGGCCGGGAAGGTGTCGGCCAGGGCCTCGTCCAGGTCGTGTTCGACGCGGTCTTCGTCGACGGGAGTGCTGACTTTGCCCTTCTTGACCGATTCGCCAGTCTTGGGATCATGGTGCATGCGCCTTCTCCTTCAAGTCCGTGGTGTCTGGAATCCACCCCTGCAAGTATCGTTCCACCAGCCCAGACAACCCCGCGATCCAGGTCGGATCGTCGTTGATGGCGGGAATGTAACGGAACTGCTTGCCACCGGCCTCGAGAAAGGCGTCGCGGCATTCCAGGCTGATTTCTTCCAGGGTTTCGAGACAGTCTGCCACAAATCCCGGGCACACCACATCGACCTCGGTGACGCCCGATGCGGCTAGTGCCTTGAGGGTCGGTTCGGTGTAGGGCTCCAGCCAGCGGGCGGTGCCGAACCGGCTCTGGAAGGTCACTTCGATCTGGTCGCGGGGCAGCGAAAGTCGCTGGGCCAGGAGCCGGGCCGTCTCCATGCAGTCGCGGTAATACGGGTCGCCCAGCTCGATGGAGTAGCGCGGCAGGCCATGAAAGCTCATGACCAGCTTCTGAGGCTTGCCGTGTTCGCTCCAGTACCGTTCGATGCGCGCGGCGAGCGGGTCCAGGTAGGCGGGGTCGTCGTGGAACCGCTTGATGAAGCGCATTTCCGGCTGATCGCGCAGCTTGCCCATGTAGCGGGTAACCGCGTCGACGACGGTGGCGGTGGTGCTGGCGGCGTACTGCGGATACAGCGGCACGGTCAGGATGCGCTCGCAGCCCTGCTTGCGCAGGTTGGAGATGGCGTGGGGGATGGAGGGATTGCCATAGCGCATGCCCAGTTCGACTGCGGCATCCACCCCGGCCGCCTGCAGGGCGGCGCGCACGCCGTCGGTCTGCCGCTGGCTGTAGACCATCAGGGGCGAGCCTTCCTTCATCCAGATGCCGCCATAGCGGGGCTCGAGGCGCTTGGGGCGGCGCACGAGCACGATGCCGTGCAGGATGGGCTTCCAGAGGTAGCGCGGGATCTCGATGACGCGGGGGTCGGACAGGAATTCGCCCAGGTACTTGCGGATGTCCTTGGCCGTCGGCGTGTCGGGCGTGCCCAGGTTCACCAGCAGCACGCCGACCTTGCCAGGCACGCGCGGCGGCGGATCTTCGTTGAAGGGGTCTTCTTGCTCGGGTTCAGGAAGGTAGCGCTCAGGCCAGAGATACTTGAACAGGCGAAGAAACACAAAAACTCCCCTTCCTCCACAAGGAGGATGTAGCTTTGAATGGAACTACTGGTTGTGGCTGAGGGCGTTGGACAGCAGGCGCGCCGTGATGTCCACGATGGGTATGACGCGCTCGTAGGCCATGCGGGTCGGACCGATGACGCCCAGCGTGCCCACCACCTTGCCATCCACGCCATACGGCGCGGTGATGACGGAAACGTCTTCCAGGGGCACCAGTTGCGAATCGCCACCGATGTAGATCTGCACGCCCTGCGCCCGGCTGGAGACATCCAGCAACTGCAGCAGGTCGGTCTTTTTCTCGAACAACGAAAACATCTTGCGCAGCCGGTCCATGTCGGACGCGATGTCGGTCACGTCCAGCAGCTTTCGCTCGCCGGAAATGACCACGGCGTCGCCGTCCTCGGCAGCTTCGGCACTGGCCTCGACGGCGGCCTGCATGAGGCGCGAGATGTCTTCGCGCAACTGGGCCAGCTCGGTCGAAAGCGTCTGCCGCACGGCATTGAACGACTTGCCGGCGAAGTGCATGTTGAAGAAGTTGCCGGCCTCCAGCAGTTCGGATTCGGCGTAATCCCGCTGGACGAAGAGAATGCGGTTCTGGACGTCGCCATCGGGCGTCACGATGATCAACAGGACGCGCTTGTCGGACAGGCGGATGAATTCGATCTGGCGGAACACCTGGGCCCGCTTGGGCGTGAGCACCACGCCCGCGAATTGCGTCAGATTCGACAGCAACGCGGCGGCCGCGTTGACGGCGCGAGTGGGTTCGGCGGCAGAGAGCATTTCGCCCATGTTGTGCGGCTGAAGCTGGTACGACTGTACCGACAGCAGCGAATCGACGAACATGCGGTATCCGCGCGGCGTGGGTACACGGCCGGCGGAAGTATGCGGGCTATGGATCAGCCCCAGCTCTTCCAGGTCCGCCATGACGTTGCGGATGGTGGCTGGGGACAAGTCGAAGACTTTAGATAGCGTCCGCGAGCCGACTGGCTGCCCATCGGCGATGTAGCGTTCTATCAACGCTTTCAGTAATGCGCGTGCGCGGTCATCCATAGCGGCTATTTTAGGGAATCTTTTTCGGTTGGGGCGATTTTTGTCCCGCAACCCGATATACGGCCCCATATAATCGGCTAATCGGCCCATTCTGGGTACATTCAGCTTTACGGTTTTGCCCTTTTTCATTTGTACGCAGCCATGCACTTTCCCACCGTCGCCCTGATCGGCAGATACCAGGACACCGGCCTGGACACACCGCTGAGAGCCCTTGCGCACGCGCTGACGCAAGCGGGCCGGCATGTGTTGATCGACGCGGACACGGCGCGCAATACCGGGCTGACCGAATATCCCATCGCCACGCTCGAGGAAATCGGCAAGACCGCCTCGCTGGCCGTGGTCATGGGCGGCGACGGCACCGTGCTGGGCGCCAGCCGCCATCTCGCGCCCTACGGCATGCCGCTGGTCGGCATCAACCACGGGCGCCTGGGCTTCATCACCGACATCGCCTTGCAGGACGCGCACGCAGCGCTTGCCCGGGTGCTCGAGGGCAGCTTCCAGATCGAAGACCGCATGCTGCTCGAAGGCAGCGTATGGCGCGGTGATCAAAAGATGTACTCCGCCTCGGCGCTGAACGACGTGGTCCTGAACCGTGCGGGACGCGGCGGCATGATCGAGGTCCGGGTCGAACTGGACGGCGCCTTCATGTATACCCAGCGTGCCGACGGCCTGATCATCGCCACGCCCACAGGGTCCACCGCCTATGCGCTGTCGGCCAACGGCCCCATTCTGCATCCGGGCATGAACGCCATGGTGCTGGTGCCGGTGGCGCCGCAAACGCTGTCGAACCGCCCCATCGTCATCCCGGACACCGGTGTGCTCAACATGACGCTCACTGCCATGGGCCGCGTCGAAGTCGGCGCCAGTGTGCATTTCGACATGCAGACCTGGTCCGACCTGCAACCGGGCGACCGCATCGTCGTGCAGCGCGCGCCCTACACCATCCGATTCGTGCATCCCGAAGGCTATAGCTTCTTCTCCACCCTGCGCCGCAAGCTGCACTGGAACCTGATGCCCGAAGCCTCCGACAACGTAGAGTAGTTAGCGCCCCCACATGCTGCGCACCCTGCACATCCGCGACTTCGTCATCGTCGAACAGACCGAAATCCATTTCGGACCCGGCTTTACCGTCTTTTCCGGCGAAACCGGCGCCGGCAAATCCATCCTGGTCGATGCGCTGGCCCTCACCCTTGGCGAGCGCGGCGACGCCAGCATGCTGCGCGAAGGCGCAACCCGCGCCGACATCACCGCCGTCTTCGACACCCCCAAGGCCCTGCATGCGTGGCTGGCCGAACGCGAGATCGACGCCGACGACGAACTCTCGCTGCGGCGTGTCATCGATGCGCAAGGCCGCAGCCGCGCTTACATCAACGGCACACCGGCCACCGTGGCGCAGCTGCGCGAACTCGGCGACAGCCTGGTCGACATCCACGGCCAGCACGCGCACCAAAGCCTGATGCGTCCCGATGCCCAGCGCGACCTGCTGGACGCGCACGGCGGCCATGGCGATCTGCGCCAGGCGGTCGGCCAGGCATGGAAGCAATGGCGCGCACTGGCGCGCCAATTGGAATCCGCTGAAAAAGACGCTGAAAGCCTCGCGACAGAACGCGAAAGCCTGCAATGGCGGGTCAATGAACTCGACCAGCTCAACCTCGGGCCGGACGAATGGGAAGCCCTGCAATCCGAGCACACGCGCCTGTCGCATTCGCAATCGCTGCTGGACGGGGCTTCGCAGATCCTTGAAACGCTGGACGGCGAAGGCGACTCCGCGCATCACCGGGTGACGGCCGCAAACCAGCGTCTGCAGCAGATGCTGCGGCACGATCCGGGCCTGAAGGGCGTCCATGACGAACTGGAATCGGCCCGCATCGCCATCAGCGAAGCCGTGTCCGACCTGAACAACTATGTCAGCCGGGTCGAACTTGATCCGAAGCGGCTTGCGGACGTGGAAGCGCGTCTTGGGCTGGTGTTCGAGACCGCCCGCAAGTTCCGCACCGAACCCGACGCGTTGTGCGAATTGCGGGAATCCCTGCATGCAGAGCTGGCGGCCCTGCAGGCCGCCGGCGACATCGACGCGCTGCGCGCCCAGGCGGCTGCGGCGCAGGCGCAATACGACGCAGTCGCCGCCAAGCTCACGACCGCGCGCCGCAAGGTTGCCAAGGATCTGGGCAAGCAGGTCACCCAGGCCATGCAGACGCTCGCAATGCAGGGCGGCCGCTTCGAACCGACGCTCGCGCCGTCCGCGCCCTCCGCACACGGCAGCGAACAGGTCGAATTTCTGGTCGCCGGCCACGCCGGCACTACCCCGCGGCCGCTGGCCAAGGTCGCGTCGGGCGGCGAACTGTCCCGCATCTCGCTTGCGCTATCGGTTATCGCCAGCCGCGCGGCGCGCGTCCCCACGCTGATCTTCGACGAAGTCGACAGCGGCGTGGGCGGCGCGGTCGCCGAATCCGTCGGCAAGCTGCTGCGCGAGCTGGGTGAACGCCATCAGGTGCTGTGCGTCACCCACCTGCCCCAGGTTGCTGCCTGCGCCAACAACCAGTTCCTGGTCAGCAAGGCCGAATCGCGCGGCACCACGCGCTCCAGCATCGAACCGCTGGACGCCCCAGCCCGCGTAGAGGAAATCGCGCGCATGCTGGGCGGCATGAAGCTCACCGCCACCACCCGGGAACACGCGCGCGAAATGCTGGAAGGCTTCGGGCAGACCGCGCCCTGAGTCTGGCCCCGCGTGGGGGCATCCCTCGACCGACGCGCACGCAATGGCCAAATGCAAAAAGCCCCTTCACATCGAAGGGGCTTTGTTTTTCACCTAAGCAGCCGGACGGGCCGGCCGCTAGCCTGCCGAGCTGGGCTTACCGGCCCTTGAGGCAGCTACCGCAGATGCCGTACAGCACCATCGCATGGCTTTCCAGCGCGAAGGCGTTGTCCTTGGCGATCTTCTGCTGGCGCTTTTCGATCTCGGGATCCGAGAACTCGACAACCTTGCCGCAATTGGTGCAGATCAAGTGGTCGTGGTGGTCGCCGTCGTTCAATTCGAAAACGGCCTTGCCGCTGTCGAATTGGCTGCGCGCCAGGATGCCGGCCTGCTCGAACTGGGTCAGCACGCGGTAGACGGTAGCCAGGCCGATCTCGACGTTTTCGCCGATGAGGGCGCGGTAGACGTCTTCGGCGCTCAGGTGCCGTTCACCCGATTTGCGGAAAATATCAAGAATCTTCAGGCGAGGAAAAGTCGCCTTCAAACCCATGTTTTTCAGTTCGCTTTGGTCGCTCATGGTGTAATCGCTCTCCGTCCGCGTTGGCATGGGCAAGGACTGGGGTCACCGCAAGCCGGCTCGCCGAATTCATGCCGCCTCGCGGAACTATCCTGATGAAACCTTTATGATAACGGTTTTGCTTGCTTCCAAATAATAGGGGCGCGTAGTGTCCATGTTTGCACGTATTCCCTCCCGCTCTCTGAAGACCGGTTTGGCCGTCGCCGCCCTGGCCGTCGCCTTGGCGGGCTGCACCTCAAACAAATGGGGCTTCCCTTACAAAGCTCCGGTCCAGCAGGGTAACTGGATCACGCAGGAACAGGTCGCACTGCTCCAGCCCGGCATGACCCGCGAACAAGTCCGCTTCGCACTCGGCAGCCCCACGCTCACCAGCGTGCTGCACGCCAACCGCTGGGACTACCCGTATTACTTCAAGCCCGGTTACGGCAACTCGCAAGAGCGCAAGTTCACCGTCTGGTTCGAAAACGACCGCCTCGTGCGCTGGGAAGGCGACAAGCAGCCTGATCTGCAGCCCTACCAGATCAACACGCCGGATGCCGTTGCCGACGAAAAGGCCGACAAGCGTCTGAATCGGGACGAAGAGCGTATCAAGCAAGAGCAGGACGAACAGAAGCGCGACGCCGATGCGCCCGTCAGCCCGCTCAACCAATACCCAGGCCAGCCGGGCAACGCGCCCGAGCCGCTGCTTTAAACCGAAGGACTTTTTTTATGCGTATTGCTATCGCCGGCGCCAACGGCCGCATGGGCCAGATGCTGATCGAGGCCATCCTGAAGGCCGACGGCCTGGAGCTGGCTGTTGCGCTGGACGTCCCGGGCTCCGCTTCGCTGGGCCGCGATGCCGGCGCCCAGTTGGGCAAGCAGACGGGCGTGGCCATCACGGATGATCTGGACGCCCTTGCCGGCGCCGATTGCCTGATCGACTTCACCCGCCCGGAAGGCACGCTCAAGCACCTGGAAGCCTGCGTCAAGCACGGCGTGAAGGCCGTCATCGGCACCACCGGTTTTGACGACAATGGCCGCGCCGCAATCGAAGTCGCTGCGCAAAAGACCGCCATCGTGTTCGCCCCCAACATGAGCGTGGGCGTCAACGCCACGCTCAAGCTGCTGGACATGGCGGCCCGCATCCTGAACGCCGGCTATGACGTCGAAGTGTTTGAAGCGCACCATCGCAACAAGGTCGACGCGCCTTCGGGCACGGCGCTGAAGATGGGCGAAACGATTGCGTCCGCCTGGGACGTTGCCCTGCCCGACGTCGCCACCTGGAGCCGCCACGGCGACACCGGCGTGCGCAAACCCGGCACCATCGGCTTTTCGGTGCTGCGCGGCGGCGACATCGTCGGCGATCACACCGTGTCGTTCTGCGGCATCGGCGAGCGCATCGAAATCACGCACCGCTCGTCCAGCCGGGCCACCTACGCGGAAGGCGCGCTGCGCGCGGCGCGCTTCCTCGACGGCAAGAGCAACGGTCTGTACGACATGCAGTCGGTGCTGGGCCTCTGATCCGGTTCACGGCGCTAAAAATAAAGGACCCCTCGGGGTCCTTTTTTCATGCCGTGTTGTTGCGGTTCTTTGGGCGCGGCCGGCTAGGTGCGGCCGGCTAGGTGCGGCCGGCTAGGTGCGGCCGGCTAGGCGTGGCCGGCTAGGCGCGGCTGGCTAAGCGCGGCCGGCTAGGTGCGGCCGGCCAGGTCCGGCCGGTCACACCACGACGGGTTCCGGCTCCAGCCGCACGCCATAACGGTCAGCCACGGCGTCCTGCACCGCTCGCGCCAGGCCCATGATGTCCTCGGCCGTGGCGCCGCCTCGATTGATCAGCACGAGCGCCTGGCGATCATGCACACCCGCCGCGCCCAACGCCTTGCCCTTCCAGCCGCATTGATCGATCAGCCAGCCGGCGGCCAGCTTGTAGCGGCCATCGGGCTGCGGATACGACACCAGGCCGGGAAAACGCGCCGCCAGCGCTTCACGCTGCGCAGCCGGCACGATCGGATTCTTGAAGAAGCTGCCCGCATTTCCGGTGACGGCGGGGTCCGGCAGCTTGGCTCGCCGGATCTCGCAAACCGCCTCGAACACGTCGCGCGCGCTGGGCGCTCCGTCCGCCAGCCGCGCATGACGTTGCAGATCGGGATATTCCAGCACCGGCCGCCAGGGGCGCGGCAACGCAAACCGCACGCTTACGATGATCCAGCGGCCAGGTTCATCATGTTTGAACGTGCTGTCGCGGTATGAAAACCTGCACTCGGCCGCCCGCATTTCCACGAAGCGTGCCTCGCGCACATCCCAGGCCGTCAGACTGTGGAACCGCTCCTGCAGCTCGACGCCGTAAGCGCCGATGTTCTGCACCGGCGAGGCGCCGACGGTACCGGGGATCAACGCCAGATTCTCCAGGCCGTCCCATCCCTGCGCCACGCAGGCCGCTACGAATCCGTGCCAGCTCTCGCCGCCCGCGGCTTCGACGATCCATGCGTCCGGCCGCGCCTCCAGCAGACGCACGCCTTCGAACGCGACGCGCGCGACCAAGCCCGGCACACGCTCGGGCAACACCACATTGCTGCCGCCGCCCAACACCAGCAGCGACGGCGCCGCTTGCGCGAGCGCCGACAAGGCCGGCAATTGCGCCGGATCGCGCAGCGCGACGAAGGCGTCGGCCCGGGACGCGAGTCCCAGCGTATTCAGACGAGTAAGGTCCTGCACGGCCGGAGACAACGAATCGGACGGGGGTCCGGCGAAGGAATTTGACATGGATGCTACGTGATGTGCTATAGTTTCTGTCTTCGCTCAGTTTACTTGATTGAGTGCTTGACCCGATTTGAAGTTCGAATCACAGCCTGCATGATCGGCTTGGGACAAGCTCAAAAAATCGTGATAGACTGCGCGCCTTCTGATCGATAACCAAGTTGATCAGAGTGAATAAGAAAAGCGGTTCTGAGCAGTTTGCGGAACCAATGCGGGAGTAGCTCAGTTGGTAGAGCGCAACCTTGCCAAGGTTGAGGTCGCGAGTTCGAGACTCGTCTCCCGCTCCAGATTTTGATGTGCAGCTTTTTCAGTGCTGCAGATCATTGAAAGCAAGGGCCGAAAGGCCCTTTTTTCATGCCTGAAAAGCCAGTTCATGCAGCACATGCGAGCCGGCTTGATGGATGAAAAAATTAATGTATACTCTCGCCTCGCTGATTGGACAGCCGCCAGATTCTTGAAGATTCTTCTTGAAGACTCAAGCGCACAGCCAGCGATGAGGGTATTAGCAAATGCGGGAGTAGCTCAGTTGGTAGAGCGCAACCTTGCCAAGGTTGAGGTCGCGAGTTCGAGACTCGTCTCCCGCTCCAGATTTCGGTCTGCCGTGCAAAGACCCTTAAAAGTATGTACAATCGCTGTCTTTGGTGAACAGCCCTGATACCAAAACAGGCATTCATCAGAACAAGCGAAGGCTTGTAGCTTAGTAGTAATAAGTAGTACCCCAGCAGTACCCCCGCGGGAGTAGCTCAGTTGGTAGAGCGCAACCTTGCCAAGGTTGAGGTCGCGAGTTCGAGACTCGTCTCCCGCTCCAAATACAAAGAGGAAGCATCGGCCAACACCGCGCTTCCTTTTTTCTTGCAAGTGCTGGCGCAATGGCAGAGTGGTTATGCAGCGGATTGCAAATCCGTGTACGTCGGTTCGATTCCGGCTTGCGCCTCCAGCATCTTTTCCCCCTCCCCAGCATCTCGTTACCCATCCCTACGCCCGGTCAGCCGGATGATTGTTATGGTGACCCCGTTTTCATTTGAACGATGAGTCCATGCACAACATCCCGGTATCGCAACCGCGCCGCTTTACTGCCCGCCCCGCTTTCCTGAGCCTGTCCGCCGCCGCGCTGATCGCACTAGCGCCGCTGGCTGCCGAGGCGCATGACAAGCACCATCACCACCGCCACAAGGGCGGCGAGTACAAGGAAAAGTATTGGGATGGCGCCTGCAAGGTCGAGCGCAAGTGGAAGCGCAACGGCGACTACAGCGAAAAGCGCAAATGCCGTGACGACTATGCTTATGGCTACGCACCGCAACCCGTGGCGGTGCCCGTGATGCCGGTGCAACCTGGCATCGTCATCTCGCCCACGATCGTCATCCGCCCCTGAGACCATGGATCAATCGGTAAAGGACGCCCTCACCCGCTGGCCGAATGTGCCGGCTGTCTACGGATGGCTGTCGCTGGATGCGCGCGGCCGCTGGCGCCTTCATCCGCAAGGACAGGCCAATGAGGGCGGGCCGGGCGAGCCGATCACCAATACGCAGATCCTGGAATTCATCAGCCGCAATTACGAACGCGACAACGACGGCCGCTGGTTTTTCCAGAACGGCCCGCAGCGGGTGTTCGTACGTCTGGACGCAGCGCCCTATGTGTTGCGCCTTGCCGATGACAATCGCGGCCTCATCACGCACACGGACGCGTCCGTCCACGCAGTCAGCGCGTGGTGGCTGGATGATGAAGGCCGGCTCTACGCATCGACGCCAATGGGCGCCGGCATCGTGCTGGACCGCGATTTGCAGCCGCTGCTGGAGATGATGCGGACGCAAGCTGGTGCTCCGCTGCTGGACGCGCTGGCCGAACTGGCGGCTAGCCATTCGATGACAGCCGACTGGCCTGACGTGTACGCGGCGGCGCCGCTGCACGCAATCGCGCAGGCGGACATCGCCGCGCGCCTGGGATTTGACCCCGCCCCGCACGCCCCCGCGGCCTGACGGGTCAGCGCAAACTCAGAACATCCCGTTGCTGTGGGCGGCCTTCTCGGGAATCGGTTGCACGGCATCCCAATGCTCGACGATCTTGCCGCCTTCCAGGCGAAAGATGTCGATGATGGCGTTGCCGCGCGTACCCGGCTCGCGCACGGCGTGGACATGCAGGATGACGTAATCGCCATCCGTGAACACGCGCTTGATTTCGCTGTGCGAGGCGGGATACTTGTCGCGCAGGAATGCGATGAATTGCCGGAAGCCCTCGGGGCCGTCGGCCGCGTTGGGATTGTGCTGCACATAACAATCGCCCACGTACTTGAGCGCGGCGTCCGCGTCTTTCTGGTTCAAGCCTTTTTCATAGAACGCCAGGACGGCAGCCTTGTTGGCGGCTTCTTGTTCGGGCGTGGCTTGCGCGGCACAGGCCAGGACGGAAAACAGCAGTGCGGCAAA
The DNA here is from genome assembly GCF_059759315.1 of Achromobacter sp. GQ309. Classification (NCBI taxonomy): domain Bacteria; kingdom Pseudomonadati; phylum Pseudomonadota; class Betaproteobacteria; order Burkholderiales; family Alcaligenaceae; genus Achromobacter; species Achromobacter sp. GQ309. The sequence continues at coordinate 99,443 of NZ_JCAXDP010000003.1, read as the reverse complement.
CGTGCGCATGAACATAGGCCGGGACATATCGACTCCAGATAAAAAAAGGCGAAGCCATTCTATGGCCCCGCCTTCGCGCGGGCCACGTCCGGCCCGGTAAACAGATTGATGCGCGTAGCGCTCAGTGGCTTGACGCCGCTATGGCTCAGCGGCGGCCGCTTTTGACCAGCGCGAACTTGCCGTCGCCCAACAGCGCCAGGACGGCAGCCGCCACGGTCAGGAAAATCGGATATTCCCAACCGCCGCCCGGGTTGCCGAAGCCCCAGCCATTGCCAAAATGGACCGTCGACGCCGCGAAGAGCTGCACCACGGCAATCGCAGCGACCCAGCGCGGCACCACGCCCAGGATCAGCAGGATGCCGCCGGCCACTTCGAAAAACGTGACCGGATAGGCCAACCAGCTGGCAAAACCGATCTTGGCGAAGAACTGGGCGGTGCCGGGCAGCGTGAACACCAGCAGCTTGGTCAGGCCATGAGCCAGGAACATCACGCCCAGCGCCACGCGCAAGAGCAACGCAGCATACGGCGCGGTACGGGAATCAATCATTGCAATCATCCTTGTGCAGAAAAGCGAATCGCCCGGAGCAGGCAGATCCTTCATGGGCCGTATTCTTGCGATTCCAAAAACAAAGATAAACATGCAGAATTGCAAATTATTGTTCCTCGATAGGAAACAATCTTGGACACCCATACCGCCATGCAGACCTATGCCAAGGTCGTCGAACTGGGCTCATTCGCGGCAGCCGCCAACAAGATGGGCCAGGCGCGATCCGTGGTGACGCGGCAGATCGCCTATCTGGAGCAGAAGTACGGGGTGCGGTTGCTGAACCGCACGACGCGCAAGCTCAGCATGACGGACGCCGGACGCGCCTTCTACGACCGGGTCCGGCCCATTCTGGCGGAGGTTGCCGACCTGGAGCTGTCGCTGCAGGCGGAAGGCCAGCGGCCCAGCGGACGATTGCGGGTCAGCGCGCCCGTGTCCTTTGGCATCCTGCATCTGGGGCCAGCCATCGCCGAATACCTGCAGCGCTATCCGGACGTGGTAATCGACCTGGACCTGAACGACCGCGTGGTGGATCTGGTCGAGGACGGCTACGACGTTGCGGTGCGCATCGGCCCGCTGGTGGATTCGTCGCTGGTGGCCAGGCCCCTGGCGCCGCAGCAACTGCTGGTCTGCGCAGCGCCGTCGTACCTGGAGCGCCACGGCGCGCCGGCCGTGCCTGAAGACCTGAAGCAGCATCGCTGCCTGCACTACGCCTACGCCAGCACGGGCAACGAATGGCATTTCGAGAAGGACGGCGTGACGCATCTGGTGCGCGTGAACGCGGCGTTGCGGGCCAATAACGGCGACGTGCTGCGCACCGCTGCACTGGCCGGCCACGGCATCATCCTGCAGCCGGAGTTCCTGGTCGGGGATGACATACGCGCCGGACGTCTGACCGCCCTCTTGACCGGCTATGCCCACACGCCGATTTCCATGGTCGCCGTCTACCCGCACCGCCGCTTTCTGTCGCCCAAGGTCCGGTCGTTCGTCGAACACCTGGAAGCGCGGTTCGGCAGCCCCGCGCCCACGCCGCCGGCCCGGCGCGCCACGACCCGCCGCAGCCGGTAGAATCGTACCCATGACCGCCAAATCGCCCCTCGAATACTTCCCCGCCCCGCGCCGTTCCCACTTTTGCAGCCAGTGCGGCTCTCCGGTAAACCGCCGCGTGCCGGAAGGCGATAACCGCGAGCGTGACATCTGTGACCACTGCGGGGCGATCCATTACCAAAATCCGCGGCTGGTGGTCGGGACCGTGCCCGTCTGGGAAAACCGCATCCTGCTCTGCCGCCGCGCGATCGAACCCCGCTACAACACGTGGACCCTGCCCGCCGGCTTCATGGAGCTCGGCGAGAGCACGGCGCAAGGCGCGGCGCGGGAAACGCTGGAAGAGTCGGGCGCCAAAATCCAGTTGGGCGACATCTACACCATCATCGACGTCCCGCAGATCGAGCAGGTGCACGTGTTCTATCTCGCCCAGGCGGTGGGTCCGGAACTGGACCCGGGCCCGGAAAGCCTGGAAGCGCGCTGGTACGACGAATCCGAAATTCCCTGGGACGACCTGGCCTTCCGCACCGTCGCCAGCACCCTGCGCCTGTTCTTTGAGGACCGCAAACGCGGCACCTTCGGCCCGCATCACTACACCCTAGAATCCCACCGTTGAAACTGCCCTGGCTCGCCGCCGACACCCCGTTTCCTCCTGCGGAATTCGCGCTGACGGATCCGGACGGCCTGCTGGCCGCGGGCGCGGACCTGTCGCCGGAACGTCTGACCCAGGCTTATTCCAACGGCATCTTTCCGTGGTACTCGGAAGGCGAGCCCGTGCTTTGGTGGAGTCCGAACCCGCGCATGGTGCTGCCCGTGAAGGACTTTGCGCCGTCGCACTCGCTGCGCAAGCTGCTCCGCCAGATCGCCGCCCGGGAATACGAAGCCACGCCCAGCGTGCAGGTGCGGGTCGACACCGTGTTCCCCCAGGTCATGGCGGCCTGCGCCGCGCCGCGCGACGGCCAGCCGGGCACGTGGATCACCGCTGCCATGCAGGACGCCTACCGGCAGTGGCATGACGCCGGCGTCGTACACAGCATCGAAACCTGGATTGACGGGGAATTGGCGGGCGGACTGTACGGCATCAGCCTGGGACGCATGTTCTTCGGCGAATCCATGTTCACCCGCGTCCCGAACGCCTCGAAGATCGCGCTCGCGCATCTGGTTCGCTACCTGGACGCGCAGGGCGTCGAATGGATCGATTGCCAGCAGCAGACGCGGCATCTGGCCAGCATGGGCGCGGCTCCCGTGCCACGGGAACACTTTCTGCGGCATGTTCGGCAAGCCACTCAACAGCCCGGCATTCCGTGGTCACGCGGCCGGCTGGACACGCGCGGGCAGCTGCATCCGGATACACCCGAGGGGACGGATTGCAGCCCGAGTTAAGCGTTAATATGGAGCCACTCCCGTCCCGGGTTTGCCGCCTATACGCGGGATATCCGATACGCCAGCTCCCATGAGCCAGCTCCAATGAGCCAGCTGAAAGAACTTCCCTTCTCCACGCTGCAGTTCTACGCAACCGCCCCCTACCCTTGCAGTTATCTGCCGGGTCGCCAGGCCCGGTCGCAGGTTGCCGCGCCCGGGCATCTGATCAACGCGGGCACGTATTCCCAATTGGTGGAACAAGGCTTTCGCCGCAGCGGTCTATTTACCTATCGTCCCCATTGCGACAACTGCCAGGCCTGCATTCCCGTACGCGTGGATACGGCCGGATTCGCCCCCAACCGCAGCCAGCGCCGTGCGTGGCGCGATCATCAGCATCTGCAGTCGTTCGTCGCGGAGCTGGCATGGTCGCCGGAACACTACCGGCTCTATACCCGGTATCAGCAGGGCCGGCATCCGGGCGGCGGCATGGACGAGGACAGCCGCACGCAGTACGCGCAGTTCCTCTTGACCAGCCGCGTCAACACCCGGCTGGTCGAGTTCCGCAACGCCGAGGGTGTGCTGGTGATGGTCTCCATCATCGACGTGCTGGACGACGGCCTGTCGTCGGTCTACACGTTCTATGACCCGGACATCGCCGATGGCCTGGGCACGTACAGCATTCTCTGGCAGGTAGAACAGTGCCGCGCGCTGAACCTGCCGTGGCTCTATCTGGGCTACTGGATCGCGGACAGCCGCAAAATGTCCTACAAATCGGCCTTCCGTCCGGCGCAGTTCCTGGTCGACGGGGAATGGCGCGACAGTCCCGAGCGCCCGTCCGCCTGAATCTGTTGCGGCGTCGTTTGCAATCGACGGGGACGGAGCAAATCGCTCTACAATCCCGGCCCATGTCTATCCTCTTCCACGCCTATCCCCTGGCCCGCCCGGCGCTCTTCGCCATGGACGCGGAAACCGCCCACGAAGTCACCCTCTCGGGCCTGCAGCGCGCCTATGAATGCGGCGCCACGCGCAAACTCATGCACGCGCAGCCCAAGGCGCCCTGCACGCTGATGGGGATGCAGCTGGCCAACCCGATCGGGCTGGCCGCCGGCCTGGACAAGAACGGCGCCTACATCGACGCGCTGGGCAACCTGGGTTTTGGCTTTATCGAGGTCGGCACGGTGACGCCGCGCGCGCAACCCGGCAACCCCAAGCCGCGCATGTTCCGCCTGCCGCGCGCCAATGCGCTGATCAACCGGCTGGGCTTCAACAATCAGGGGCTCGACGCCTTTCTTGCCAACGTGCAGCGCAGCACGTGGCGCAAGCAAGGCGGGATCCTGGGGCTGAACATCGGCAAGAACGCGGACACGCCCATCGAACGGGCCGCCGACGACTACCTGATCGGCCTGGACGGCGTGTACCCGCATGCCGACTACGTCACCGTGAATATCTCGTCGCCCAACACCAAGAACCTGCGTGCGCTGCAAAGCGGCGACGAGCTTTCTGCGCTGCTCGCGCAGCTGGCCGACAAGCGCCGCGCGCTGGAAGACCAGCACCAGCGCCGGGTCCCGATGGCGGTGAAGATCGCGCCGGACCTGTCACAGGAAGAAATCGACGCCATCGCCGAGATCCTTCCACGCCACGGCATCGATGGCGTCATCGCCACCAACACCACGCTGTCGCGCGACGCGGTGAAGGGCCAGGCCCACGCGGAGGAGGCTGGCGGCCTGTCCGGCGCGCCCGTGCATCAACTGTCGCTGGCGGTGATCCGCCGCCTGAAGGAACGGCTGGGCAATAGCCTGGCCATCATCGGCGTGGGCGGCGTGCTGTCCGGACGGGAAGCCCGCGAAAAGATGGAAGCCGGCGCCGACGCGGTGCAGCTCTACACGGGCCTCATCTACCGTGGCCCCGGGCTGGTCGGCGAATGCGTACGCGCCGTTGCGTCCCGCTGACGGCCGATAAAGACAAAAAACGCAGGCAAAAAAAGGGGCCACCCTGTGGGTGGCCCTAATTCCAGCTCTGCTCTGTCACTCAACAGTACTACATTACTGCGCTTTGCGCAGCACCGTGCGCCAAATACTTAGGCGCTGCGGCGGCTGCGGCCGGCAACCTTGGTCGCGGCGTCGGCGGCGTCCGTGGCGGCCTTGAAGGTCGCGTTGGCGGCGGCGTTCAGGTTCGACTCGGCGACTTCAGCGGCCTGCTTGGCAGCCTTGGTCATCGAATCGTAGGCGCTGGTCGCGGTGGCCAGCGAGGACTTGATCAGGGCGACGGCGCTTTCGGAACCGGTCGGGGCGTTCTTGGAGAACTGGTCGACGGCTTCGCTCAGCTGTTGCTGGCTTTCGGCGATCTGTTCTTCGGTCAGCTTGACCAGGCTGCCTTGCACGCCGGCAACGATGTCATACACGTGCTTGGTGTAGGCCAGAGCCTTTTCGGCGCCCGGTTGCAGCAGGCCCGTCGCGAACGCGGCGGCTTCCTGCGGATCCTTGACTTCAGCGGCTTGCTGCGACTTCTGGGCGACTTCGTCCAGGGTGGCCTTCACGACCTTCAGGTTCAGTTCGACCAGCTTTTCGAAGCCGGCGAAGACGGCGGTCTGGGCGGCCACGATGGTGTTGATGCTGGCCTTTTGACGGTCCAGAACTTGTTGCGGAATTGCGCTCATAGGATGCTCCTCTCAGGGTAGCCGGAGGCTGTCCGGCAGTAAGGATGGTTGTCTGCGACGAAATAAGAAACGTGCGCGGAAACTGGTACTACAAGCTACCGCCGGCCCGTTTGATGCACTGCACAATTGCCATTCTAGACTGGGTAAAAAACTTGTCAAGCAGTTTTTGTGCGGCGCAACAAGTGTTTGCACTTTAACGGTGCGCCCGCCTGCCGGGGCTTGATTCTGCTCAACGAATTCCCGGAACTCGGGAAATACCGGACATGACGCGGTATCAATTCTTTTCTACACTGTTTTCACGCTGATGACAGACAAATACCAATGATATGTCAGCGAAAGATAACTAATCGCAGCAAGCAAAACCCTGCAATCGGAGACCTCATGACTTTCATTCCCCGCACGCTTTCGGCCCTGCTCGCGGCCGGTGCCCTGTTCGCGGCCGGCGCCGCGCACGCGGAATATCCGGAACGCCCCATCAACATGGTGGTGCCGTTCGCGGCAGGCGGCCCGACGGACAACGTCGCCCGCTCCCTTGCGGAAGCCATGCGGCCCAGCCTGGGCCAGACGGTCGTCGTTGAAAACAAGGGCGGCGCCGGCGGCACCATCGGCACCACTCAGGTCGCCCGTGCCCAGCCGGACGGCTATTCCATCCTGTTGATGCACGCCGGCTTCTCGACCGCCCCGTCGCTGTACAAGAATCCGGGGTATGACCCCTTCACGAGCTTTGAGCCGGTCGGCCTGGTGGTCGACGTGCCCATGACCATCGTCGCCCGCTCGGACTTCCCGCCCAACACCATCGCCGAACTGGCCGACTACGTCAAAAAGAACAAGGACAAGGTCTCGCTCGCCAACGCGGGCATCGGCGCCGCCAGCCACCTGTGCGGCACGATGCTGGTCGAAGCCCTGGGCGTGCAACTGCTGACCATCCCGTACAAGGGCACCGCGCCCGCCATGAACGACCTGCTGGGCAAGCAGGTCGATCTGATGTGCGACCAGACCACCAACACCACGCAGCAGATCGAAGGCGGCAAGGTGAAGGCCTACGCCGTGACCAGCCTGAAGCGCGTTCCCACGCTGCCCAAGCTGCCGACCATGGACGAGTCCGGCTACAAGGGCTTTGAAGTGGGCATCTGGCATGGCATGTGGGTGCCGAAGGGCACGCCCAAGCCTGTCGTGGACAAGCTGGTCAAGAGCTTGCAGGCCGGTCTGGCCGATCCCAAGTTCCAGGAGCGCATGAAGCAACTCGGCGCCACCGTGCTGACGTCGGAAGCCAACCCCGATGCGCTGACCGCCAAGGTCAAGCAGCAGGTCCCGCAATGGGCCGAGCTGTTCAAGAAGGCCGGCATCGAAAAGCAATAAGCCCGCTTCAAGAGGCCGCCCGCTTCGGCGGCGCCTCTTGCGGCAACGGCCCATAAAAAAGCCCCCTCACGGGGGCTTTCTGTTTTGGCGTGCGCCGCAGCTACGGCCGCATGGCTTCGGCCGCCAGACCCAATCCGTTGAAACCCGAGGACACGGAGGGTTCGTAGCCCAGCGCTTCGGAAATGCTGGCGGCAGTTTCGACCAGCGCCTTGATCCAGTCGTCCTGCAGCCGTTCGGCCGGCGCCGAGATCGACAGCCCCGCCACCAGCTTGCCGGTGTCGTCGAAGATGCCGGCGGCGATGCAGCGTACGCCCAACTCCAGCTCTTCGTTATCGCGGGCGTAGCCGTGGCGGCGCACCAGGGCCAGTTCGCGTTCCAGTTTGTCCAGATCGGTCAGGCTGTTGCGCGTATGGCCGGCCAGCCCCGTGCGCAGCGCGTAGGCGCGCACCTGGCGCGTGTCGCCCGTGGACAGAAACAGTTTGCCGGTGGACGTCAGGTGCAGCGGCGCGCGGCCGCCGATGGCCCGCACCACCTGCATGCCGGAGCGTTCGCTCCAGGCGCGGTCGATGTAGACGATCTCGTCGCCCTGCTGGACGGAAAGATTGATGGTCTGCCCCGTCAGCTTGTGCAGCGACCGCATGGCGGGAATGGCCGCCTCGCGCACGTTCAGACGGCCCTTGACCAGCGATCCCAGCTCCAGCAGGCGCATGCCCAGCTGATACAGCCCGTTGTCGACCCGCTCGACATAGCGGCCGACGACCAAGTCGTTCAGGATGCGGTGGGCGGTGGAGGCGTGCAGCCCGGTGGTGGCCGACAGTTCTTTGAGCGTGACCGGATCCGGTTGCGCGGCCAGGGCGTCGAGCAGACGCATTGCGCGTTCGATGACCTGAATGGCGATCGGATGGGCGGAAGCGCCTTCGGTTTCGGCGTCCAGCGGATTGCGAGGGGTGGGAAGACGGGCCATGGAATTTTGGGCTGGCGCCGCCACGCAAGACACGCGTTGCGGCAATGCAGCAAACAGTTCTTATCCCGTATTGTGAAATTTACCGGCCGGTTTGGCAAATGGTATTTGCGCAGCGGGCGCGACCGGCGGTCCCCCGCCGGCGCGCAAATCAGGCCGCCGCCGGGGGCGCCAGCTTGCCGCCCAGGCGCAGGACTTCGGCGCGCAGGAATTCCAGCGCCGCTGCGGCAGCCTCGGGTTCGCCCTTCACGCCCAGCTCGATGTGGGGCGTGCCGCCCGCCTCGCCGACGCTGGGCAGACTGAACGCGCGGACGTCGGGCCAACGACTTTCCACAGTAACCATCGACGGCGTGATGCGCGATTCGGGCATGCTGAAAACCAGGAAGGAATGCTCGACGTGGGCGCGAATATGCTGCAGCGCACGATAGCGGGTATCCAGCGTCCATTCCAGCATTGGCCATGCCATGACGGGAAAGCCCGGCACGAAGGTGTGATCCTTGATGAAGAATCCCGGGATCCGGTTGTACGGATTGGGGACGATCTCGCAGCCTTCGGGGAACATGCCCATCTGCAGCCGCTGCTGGTTTTCCGGCGCGCTCATGTCGGCAGTGCCCTGCCCCTTTTCCGCCATTTCGCGCGTGCGCAATGCGATGGCCTCCTCGGCTTCGGGATGCAGTGCCAGCGGCAGGCCAAGCGCAGCGGCCGCGGCCTGGCGGGTGTGGTCGTCGGGCGTGCCGCCGATGCCGCCACACGACAACACGACATCGCCACTGGCGAAGCTGCGCTTGTAGGCGTCGACCAGACGGTCGCGCTCGTCAGGCAGGAATTCGGCCCAGCTCAGGTGCATGCCGCGCGCGCCCAGCATTTCGACGATCTTGGAAAAATGCTTGTCCTGGCGCCGTCCCGACAGGATTTCATCGCCAACGATGATGAGGCCGATACGGCGGGCGGTGGGTTCTGCAGCCATGTCCGATTCCATTGATAAGAAAAGACGCCGATCAGACGTCGATGACGCGGTCCTGCCGCAGGCGCTTGAGGGCTTCCAGGCCGTAGTGCGCGTAGACCAGCGCGGAAAACACCGGCAGGATAATCCACGCGGGCGGCAGCAGGTTCAGTAGCGAGCAAATCAGACCGATGGTCCAGAAGCCGCCGTTGTTCCGTTCGAGGATCAGTTTGCGTTCATCCGGGCTGGCGTGCTCGACGATCGCGTCGACGCGCATCATCCGCGAGAACGCGAAGGCCCACCAGAAGATGGACAGCACGATGGCCATGGGCGGCACGAGCCAGAGCGGCAGCGTCAGCACCCACCCCGCGGCAAACGCCGCGGACACCCACACGGCGTTCCACACGCTGACCGCGGTGGAGAACTTGCCGCGGCGGCCCACCGTGGCGTATTCGCGCTGACCGACGTGACGCAGCACCAGCGGCATGACGAAGACGGCGGCGATGGCCAGTCCAAGGATGCCGGACACCGGCAACAGGATGGCCGCGGCGATGACCGGAATCAGCCAGATCTTGAGCGAGAACAGGCCGACCGCGACTAACCATTGGTCGACGCGATTGACGATGTCCCATTGCGACACCTCGGTGCGCAACCAGTCGGTCAGGGGCGTCCAGAAAAACCAGAGCAGCAGGATGGCGCCAACAAGGGCGATCAGGAAAGGCAGCAGCACCGCGAACAGCATGGTCGGGTGGCACTGCGACACGAGCGCGCGCTTGAACGCCTGCCCCACGCTTACGGCCCCCGCGCCGGCGCCGGACAGGCGGCCGTTTCCGGGGGCGGGCGGATCAGTACGCAGGACGGTCATGGCAATCAAATTGAGGGGTGAACAACCCGGGTATGATAGTCAAACCCGCCCCGATCCGCTCACATGTCTCTGCTTACTCCTGGTACCGATCTTGCCCCGCTGCGCGCGCGGCTGAGCGCCACGCCCAACACCTGGCTCATCGCCTGTTTCTGCGCCGCCTGGTGCGACACCTGCGAAGAATACAAGCCCAAATTGCAGGCCCTGGCCGGCGCCTTGCCGCAACACGTCTTTGCCTGGGTCGACATCGAGGATCACGCTGAATTGCTGGGCGACGTGGACGTCGAGAACTTCCCTACGCTGCTGGTGCAGATCGGCGGTCGTGTCGTGTTCTACGGCCCCATGCTGCCGCATATCGGCCACCTGGAGCGTCTGCTGGAAAGCCTTGACGAAGACAGCGCGGCCGTGACCACCGCCTTGCCCGATCTGCCGCGAATGCTGGCCGCCTGACATCGCGCCGCGCCCAACAAAAAACCCGCAACGCCTGAAGGCCTTGCGGGTTTTTTTGCGGTCCGAGGACCGGCGACCGGTGTCGCGTGCGATCAGGGCTTGCGGCTGCCGCCGAGCAGGACGGCAAGCTGGCGCTTGGGCGCCGACGACGGCGCGGCATTGCTGCGCGAATCCTGTTCTTCGGCCGGCGCGGCAGTCGTCGAGGGCTCGTAAGGCTTCAGGAAGAAGTCGTCCACCGGTTGGCGCGAGCCGCCGCCATGATGGCTGGAGCGGCGGTCCGAAGAACGGCCGCGATCGCCACGGTCGCCGCGGCTTTCACGGCTGCTCTCGCGCCCTTCGCGCGAATGCGAACCACCGTCGCTGCGGCGATGGCTGCGGGCGATCAGATCCGCCGGCACGTCGAGCGTGCCACGAGGCACTTCGCGCTTGATGAGCTTTTCGATGTCGAGCAGGAAACGCTCTTCATCGGCGGTGAACAGGGCAATGGCTTCGCCCGACGCACCCGCGCGGCCCGTGCGGCCGATGCGGTGCACGTAGTCTTCGGCGTTGTACGGCAAGTCGTAGTTGATGACGCAAGGCACGCCCGCCACATCCAGGCCGCGCGCGGCCACGTCGGTTGCGACCAGCACTTCGAGCTCGCCCGCCTTGAAGGCTTCCAGCGCTTTCATGCGGTCGGCCTGGGTTTTGTCGCCGTGAATCGATTCAGCCTTGACGCCGTCGCGTTCGAGGTCGCGCGCCAGGCGCGCCGTGCCGATCTTGGTGTTCGAGAAAACGATGACCTGGTTCAGGCCGCGGGACTTCACCAGATGCACGACGGCGGCGCGCTTGGCGTCGCTGGTCATCTTGTAGGCGATCTGGGTGATGGTCGTCGCGGTGGCGTTGCGCGCCGCCACTTCGATTTCCACAGGCTGGTTCAGGTATGAACGGCCCAGCTTGCGGATTTCGTTGCTGAACGTGGCCGAGAACAAGAGGCCCTGGCGCTGCGCGGGCAGCAGCCGGATGATGCGTTCGAGATCGGGCAGAAAACCCATGTCGAGCATGCGGTCTGCTTCGTCCAGCACCAGGATGCCGACCTGGCTGAGGTTCACGTTCTTTTGTTCAACGTGGTCGAGCAGGCGGCCCGGCGTGGCGACCAGCACCTCGCAGCCGCGGCGCAGCGCTTCTTTCTGCGGACCGATATCCACGCCACCGAACACGACGGCCGAGCGCAGCGGCGTCTTCTTGCTGTAGCGCTTGACGCTCTCGAAGACCTGGTCCGCCAGTTCACGCGTGGGCGCCAGGATCAGCGCGCGCACCGGATGCCGGGCGGGCGAAGCACTGGTGTTGGCCAGGGGCATGAGACGGTGCAGGATCGGCACCGTGAAGGCCGCCGTCTTGCCGGTGCCGGTCTGCGCGGCGCCCATGACGTCACGACCCGACACCACGACGGGAATGGCCTGCGCCTGGATGGGCGTGGGGGTGGTGTAGCCGGTTTCGGCGATGGACTGCAACAACAGGGGGTGCAGCCCGAAATCGTCGAACGTCGGCGCGGGCGCGGGCGCGGGCGCGTCAGCGGTGGGTGCTGCGGTTTGAGTGGATTCAGTCATCAGGGGTTAGGCAAGTACCGGGACCAGTGAAAAAGAACAAAACGAGAGTGCTGCATGCACTGCTACATAAGGCATCGGGGCATCCATGCTGGATTCGATACTTATGAGGGCAGTACCAGGCCCGGATTGCTGTGGATTGATGAATTTTAGCGCAGCCGCCTTACCACACGGTCAAACGGTCTGTTTGAGGGCCGGTCGGCAGCACGATCCAATGGCCCACCGAGGCAAAAAAAGTGCCTCGAGTGTCCATCAGACGGACGATGTGACCCTGGATTTGTGGCCGTCAGCTGGCCAGCCAGCGCAAACCCCAGAGCACCAGCATGCCGACCACGATCACAAGCACCGCGCTGCGGGTGCGCAGGAACACGAGGATGGCGACCAGCCCGGCGACCAGTTTGTAGTCGAACACAGGGCCCAGCCCGGCCTTCCAGGGCAGCAGATCGGGAACCACGATGGCAGTCAGCGCCGCGGCGGGTGCGTAGCGCAAGGCGCGGCGCACATTGTCGGACAGCGGAATGTAATCGCCAAACAGCATGAACCCGGCGCGCGTCAATACGCTGCACAGGGCAAGCAGCAGGATGGCGGAATAGACATAGAGTTCCCAGGACCAATTTGTCATGGACGCGCCTTGAAGAAGCGTTCGGCCCACATGCCGGCGATGACGCCGGAGATCACCGCCGCGGCCAGCCCGAGGCGCAGGGGCATTGCCTGCCCCACCCAGGCGACGACGCCGGCGGCCAGCATCGACACCAGCATCGGTTTGGAACTGGCCAGCGGCACCGTGATGGCCAGCAGCGCCAGCACGGCGGCAAAATCCAGGGACCAATCGGTGGGAACCTGCGCGCCCAGATAGATACCGATGATCGACGACGACTGCCAGACCAGCCAGCCCGGCACGATGGAACCCAGGAAGAACCAGAGTTGCTCGCGGGTCCCGCGTTCGACCGAGTCGCCAAATCGGGGCATGAACAGCACGAAGCCCATGTCAGTAGTGAAATAGCCGAGTCCCAGTCGCTTGGGCCACGACAGGTGGCGGAAATAGGGCTGCAGGGCGGCGCCGAAGATGATGAAACGCAGATTCACGACGCAGCCGGCCGCGAAGATCAGCCAGAGCGGCGCGCCGGCGGCGATGAGCGGCAATGAGGTGAGCTGGGCCGAGCCGGCGTACAGCAGCAGCGTCATGGCGAGCGCCATGGATTCCGTCAGTCCGGACTTGACCATCGCCACACCGGTCACCAATCCCCAGGTCGCGGTGGCGATCAGGGCGGGCACGATGGCGTGGACGCCGGCACGGAAGGCTGTTACGCGTTCCTGGCGGACCAGGGCTGGGTCTTCGGATTCAGGAAGCGCGGTTTCAGAGGACAACGGCTGGCCCCTGGCGATTCAGGCAGGACGACATGGATACTCGATGGGAATGAACTGCGCGAATAGGCCCGTATTGTAACCTCGCTGCTTGATACAATAGCGCCCTCGAGATTCTTGGCCCCCATGGCCTGGCGCACGGCGGCAGGTTTGGTGCGCACTGTGTGGAGAAGACCATGTCGATGGCTGACCGCGACGGTTTCATCTGGTATGACGGCAAGCTCGTCCCATGGCGAGACGCGACGACGCATGTCCTGACGCATTCGCTGCACTACGGGCTGTCCGTCTTCGAAGGCGTGCGCGCTTACAACTCCACCCTCGGCACCGCTATCTTCCGCCTCGAAGACCACACCAACCGGCTCTTCAATTCGGCGCACATCTACCAGATCCCCATGCCGTTCGATCGCGACACGATCAACGAGGCACAGCGGACGGTCGTGCGCGAAAACCAGCTTGAATCCGGCTACTTGCGCCCCCTCGTGTTCTACGGCCCCGAAAAAATGGGTGTGTCGCCCAAGGGCGCCCGGGTGCACGTGGCCATCGCGGCATGGCCCTGGGGTGCGTATCTGGGCGAAGAAGCGCTGTCCGGCGGCATCCGCGTGAAGGTCTCGTCGTTTGCGCGCCAGCACGTGAATGTCACGATGCCGCGCGCCAAGGTCGCCACCACCTACGCCAATTCCATCCTGGCCAATACCGAAGCCCTGCAGGACGGCTACGACGAAGCCCTGCTGCTGGACACCGACGGCTTCGTGGCCGAAGGCTCCGGTGAAAATCTTTTTCTGGTCAAGGACGGGGTGCTCTGCGAACCCGAGATCGCTTCCGCCCTGACCGGCATCACCCGCTCGACCATACACGCCCTGGCGGCCGACCTCGGCCTGCGTGTGGTCACCAAACGGCTCACCCGCGACGACGTCTACATCGCGGACGAGGCGTTCTTCACCGGCACGGCCGCTGAAGTCACGCCCATCCGCGAAGTCGACAACCGCCAGATCGGCTCGGGCCGGCGTGGTCCAGTCACCGAACTATTGCAGAACGCGTTTTTTGACGTGGTGAATGGCCGCAACCCGAAGTACCATCACTGGCTAAGTAAAGTCTGATTCTCAATTCTGATTGGCGCGCTTTTGCCCAGCAAGACCGCATCATTGTTTCAACCTGCCGTCTATCGGTTTTTTTTCAGGAATATCCATGACCGCTGCTGCCCCGGCCGCCGGCTCCCGCGCTAACGAAGTCATCGAGGTCGGCGCCGAAGACCTTCCCGTGTTCTGTCCCGGCCCCAAGGCTCCGCTCTGGAGCATGCACCCCCGCGTCTTCCTGGACGTGGCCCGCACCGGTTCCGCAAGCTGCGCCTACTGTGGCGCCGAGTACCGCCTGAAGGCCGGCACGGTGTTGCACGGCCACCATTGAGCGGCACCGCCCCATAACACGCTTAACCGTTTCAGCAGCCATGTTCGCCACGCCCGAAGAAGCAGAACACGCGTTCTACGAAGCCCTTGAGCAGGCGGACGCCGTCCGCCTGATGCAGGTCTGGGCCGACGACGAGGAAGTCGTATGCATCCATCCGGGAGGGCTGCGCGTCGTCGGCCATTCCGCGGTGCACGAGTCCTGGCAACAGGTGCTGGCCAACGGTCCGTTGCATGTGCGTCCACTGCGCCCGCTCGTCATGCTCAGCATGATGTGCGCGGTGCATGTCCTGGTGGAACAGGTCGCGGTGCGCACGCGTGAGGGCACGCAGTTCGCCAACTGCTATGCCACCAACATCTACCACAAGGGCCCCACGGGCTGGCGCATGGTCATGCACCATGCCTCGCAGGCGCCCTCCGAAGCCGGGGTGCTCGACCTGCACGACGTGCCCGACATGCTTCATTGAACGCGGTGGATTCCCAGTTGGCCGCTGCTCGTCTTGATACAACGCCCTGCCCTGTACCCCCCTGGCTTCCCGGGGGCGACAGCCAGACGGTCTACGCCGCCCTGTTCGCGCAGTATCACCGCATCGCGTTCGTGCGCGATCGCGTCGACACGCCCGATACGGACTTCGTCGACTTCGACTGGACAGGCCCTGGTCTGTTTCCGCACAAGGCCGCCGATGGCGCGCCGGTGAGCGGCCAACGTCCGGTCGGCAATGGCAAGACCGCCGCGGCGCGCTGGATGACGGACGCAGACTGGAAGTCGCTGCCGCAAACGCCCGACACCCCTGCCCTGATCCTGTTCCACGGCCTGGAAGGCGGCAGCAACAGCCGCTATGCGCAGTCCGTCGCGCACCATTTCCGGGCGCGCGGGTGGATCGTGGTCATCGCGCATTTCCGGGGTTGCTCTGGCGTGCCCAACCGGCTGGCCCGCGCGTATTACTCGGGTGACTCGGCCGAGGTCGGGTTTCTGCTCAACACCGTGCGCCAGCGCATTCCCCACGCGCGCTGGCATGCCGTCGGCGTATCGCTGGGCGGCAACGCGCTGCTGAAGTACCTGGGGGAACACCAGGAAGACACCACGTGGCTGACCGCCTGCGCCGGCGTGTCGGCGCCGCTGGATCTGGTCGCCTGCGGCAAGACGCTATCCACCGGCATCTTCAACCGGCGCGTGTATACGGCGCACTTTCTGAAGACGCTCAAGCACAAGGTCCTGGAAAAAGCGCACCGGTTTCCGGGTTCCATCGACGTCATGCGGATCGCGCACGCGCACGACCTGCGCGAGTTCGACGACACCTATACCGCGCCGATGCACGGTTTTCGCAATGCGCTGGACTACTGGACGCGCGCCTCCAGCAAGCCGTGGCTGCCCAAGATCGCCGTGCCGACGCTGGTGCTGAACGCGCGCAACGACCCCTTCATTCCTGCCGCTTCGCTGCCGAAACCTGACGAGTGTGCGCCGGGCATCCTGCTGCACCAGCCTTCCGACGGCGGGCACGCGGGCTTTCCGACAGGCAGCTTTCCGGGGCATCTGAACTGGCTGCCGCAGCGGCTGGGGCGGTTCTTCGAAACGGGTCTCTAAGCGCCCGTCAACCCGACTTGAAGCGCTCGAGCAGCTGGCGCTCTTCGGCCAGCTTGTCCTTCACTTCCTTGATCTGCACGTCGATCTGCGACTGCTCGTAGAAGTCCTTGGACAGGCCGCGCGCCTGTTGCAGTTGCGATTCCGCGGCCGCATAGGCGCCTGTCATGACGTAGTAACGCGCCAGGTCGCGGCGCGCCTGTACGGGCTTGCCGTTGCGCTCTTCGCTTTGCGCCAGCATCTGGTAAAGGCTGGGCTCGTCGCTGCCCCACTGCTTGATCTTGGCGCGCAGGTAGTCCTGCGCCTCGGCGTGCCGCCCATTGCCCTGCAGCGCCTGCGCGTACGCGATGCCCAGCGCCCGGTGGTCCGGATAGCGCTTGGTGCCCGCCTGGGCCAGTGACAGCGCCTGCGGGAAATCCTTGCGCGCCAGCGCGATGTCCACGCCCAGCTTCGCCAACTGGGGCGAACTGCGCCCATCGGCGGACGCCAGATTCCAATAGCGTTCCGCTTCCGCAAGATTGTTGCGCTGATAGTTCTGCAGGGACAGTCCGTAATAAGCGGCAGACTGCCGCACGCCCGAGAGCGCCTGGGCCTCGTCCTGCAATTGCTGTCCGGCGGTGCGCAAGCCCACGGTATCGCGGCCCTGCACCACGCGCATCTTGGCGCGGATGTACCAGAAGTCGTCGCTGTCCAGATGGCGCGTTGCCGGCAGCGCGCGGGTGCGGTTCTGCACGTCGGACATGCGCTCGATCGACAGCGGGTGGGTACTGGCCCACGAGCCGCCGCCCGCGCCTTCGTTCAGGCGCGAAGCGTTCATCAGCCGCGCAAACATCTGCGACATGCCGGCGGCGTCGTAGCCGGCCTTGGTGAGCATCTGCAGGCCGGCGCGATCGGCCTCGCGTTCGGCGTCGCGGGAAAAGCCCAACTGCCGGTTGATGGCCGCCGCCTGGCCGAAGGCGGCCACGCCCATGGAAAGATTGCCGCCGCCGCCCGCCAGCGCCGCAAGCAACGCGCCCGCCAGGCTGGCCAGCATGAGCATGCCGTTCTGATTTTGCTGGGTCATGCCGCGCGCAATGTGGCGCTGCACGACGTGGCCGATTTCGTGGGCGACCACGGCCGCAAGTTCGGACTCGCTGGCCGACGACACGATCAGACCCGTGTTGATTCCAATGAAGCCGCCCGGCATCGCGAATGCGTTGATTTCGGGATCGCGCACGCCGAACATCTCGACCTCGGGCACGCCGCCTGGCGCAAACTGCGCCAGCTTGCGCCCCATCGTCGTGAGGTATTGGCTGAGTTCGGAGTCGTCGATGTAAGTGGGGTCGCGGCGCCCCTGCGACATGATGGCTTCGCCCAGCGTGCGCTCCAGCATGGGCGACAGGTCGGACGACGAGGCGGCGCCCATGGAAGGCAACCCGACCGGCTGCGCCCACGCGGTGACGGGAGCAACGGGAATGGCGAGCGCCGCGCAAAGGCTAGCGATCGCGCCCCGTTTCGCAATCGAGCAAATGGATGGCATGTTCCTGCGGTTCATAAGCCTATGATAGCGATGAGCTTAAAATGTTTCATCGAATCCTCAACGAGGTATCAATGCGTCCCGTCCGTAAAGCCGTTTTCCCTGTCGCCGGCATGGGTACACGCTTCCTGCCCGCCACCAAGGCGATGCCCAAGGAAATGCTGCCCGTGGTCGACAAGCCCCTGATTCAATACGCGGTGGAAGAGGCCGTCGCCGCCGGCATCACTGATCTCATATTCGTGACCGGCCGCAACAAGCGCGCCATCGAGGACCATTTCGATTCTGCACCCGAGCTGGAAACCGACCTGGAAAGCAAGGGCAAGCATGAACTCCTGGCAATGGTGCGGGGCATTCTACCCGCGCACGTCAATTGCCTCTATATCCGCCAGTCGGCCCCATTGGGCCTGGGCCACGCCGTGCTGTCGGCCGCGCCCGCCGTGGGTGACGAACCCTTTGCCGTTCTGCTGGCCGACGACCTGATCGACGCCAATACGCCTGCCATGAAGCAACTGGTGGATGTGGCCGTGGCGCGCAACGCCAGCGTGCTGGGCGTGCAGGACGTGCCGCGCGCCGACACGCGCAAGTACGGCATCGTGGCCACCCATACCGGCGAGACGCCGGCGGACAGCCGCACCGAGCGCGTCACGCACATCGTCGAAAAGCCGGACCCGGAGGCCGCACCGTCGACGCTGGCTGTTGTGGGCCGCTATGTACTGGAAGCCGCGATCTTCGACCATCTGCGCTCAACCAAGATGGGCGCGGGCAACGAGATCCAGTTGACCGACGGCATCGCCTCGCTGATGCGCGAGCGCGAGGTCTATGCGCATCGCTTCGACGGCGTGCGCTACGACTGCGGCAACAAGGCGGGCATGTTCCAGGCCACCGTGGCGCTGGGCAAGAAGTATCACGGCCTGCTGCCGGAATGACCCGCACGGCCTGACGGGAATGCGCCAATCAGCGCGGCATTCCCGGCCGGGCTTACGACGATAGCGCCGCGCCGGACTTGGCGCGCGCGCGCGCATCCCGATCCGCCTTGCGCAGCCGCCCCTTGGCGGAAAGACGCATCAGCGTTCCCAATGCCACCATCAGGCCGATCACTTCCACCAGCGCGGCGGGGATCCACATCGTCAGCCCGCCGATCGTCTGATCAGTCTGCGCCGACATGGCGATGGCACGGCCGCACAGCTCGAAGAGCGGGTAGATGTCGCTTTCCGTGAAGGCGATGACGGCGCCCGCGACCATCTGCGGCAGCATGGTCGCCACGGGCGAGATCACCCGACCGCCGGGCGACATGGCCGCCGGGGGCGCGGGACGACGGTCCAGAATCAGGTTCCAGTACATGAAGCCGCTGATCACCACCGACCAGTTCATGAGCCGGTACAGGCGCCAATCCAGCATCGAATAAAACTGCACCGACGGGATCAGCCAGACCAGCACGAGGAACACGAAGAGGGCCGGCACGAAAATCTTGTTGGTCAGCACGGCCACCGTGGCGCGGCCCGTGCCCGTGCGCAGGAAGTCGCGCAGCCGCACGCGCCACCGCATCGGCAGGCCCGCCCGCATCACCTGTCCGGGGAAGGCCGCCATGACGAGCAGCGGTCCCAGATGATGCAGGACCAGATGCTGGATGCGATGGATGAAGAACATGCGCTCGGCGTAATAGTCGAGGCGGGTGTGCAGCGACAGGTACAGCAGGACCATCCCTGTCCAGAACAGAATGCTGCGCGCACGCGTGACGTGGTGGACCCGCTGGCCGCGTACGAACAGCACGATGGCCACCAGGAAGGAAGCCACCAGCGTGGGAGAGAACTCCCAGGGTACGAGCCATTCGAGACTATCCATGCGGGCCATCCGAGAAACGACGCGAAGACGAAGACCGGCGCGCCGGGCGCCGATCTCAGGCGATTGTAGTAGACCCCGCCGTTGTCCGCTGCCGGGCGCCGCCGCAGGCGGCATGCGTCAGAAGCGGTGCGACACGCCCGTGCCGATGCGCGTGGTGTGGGCGTTGCCGGGGTCGAACTGGTTGTCCAGCGTGTAGTTCGACGCGTAGCCGGCGAAGGCGTAGAGAGTCGTGCGTGGGGACAGGTCGTAGGTATAGCCCAGCGTCGCGACCTGCGCATTGCGCGCCGTCATGCCATTGGCCCAACGCCAGTCGGGTTTGGCCAGGGACCATTGCACCAACACCGCGCCCGGCCCGGCGGGGACGCTGACCCCGACCAGCCAGGCATCGACCGTGCCGCCCTGCACGAAGGCCGCCGGGCCCAGCCCGACGCCCAAGCCATCCGGGTCGCCGCCGTCCAGTCCCACGTAACCGTTGCGCTGGCGCGACCAGGCCACCGACACCTTGGCCACCTCAAAGTCGTACGAGGCGCCCAGCTGTATCGCCTGCGGACGCCCCTCGGCCGCCGCGGGCGGGTCGGCCAGGCGCAGTTGTTCCCAAGTCGCCACGGCCAGCAGCGGGCCGTCCTCATACTTCAGGCCCACACTGATTGCCCGGGTGTTCTGGTTGGTGCGGAAGTTGTCCTGCCCATCCGCGTCGAAGGCGTATCCGACCCCGGCCTGAAACCCGCGCCATTGCGGCGAATACCAGTTCACCATGTTGCTGAACTGGTAGTTGTCGGACGCCTTGAAGGTGGCGCCCATGCCCATGTCTTTCCAGGAGGCGATCTCCAGCGCGTCGCCGTAGGTCTGACCAACGGTGTACTGGCGGCCGAACCGCAAGTCGCCATAGTCCGCATGGGCCAGGCCGACCCAGGCGCCATAGTTGAAGAGGCGGCTGCCGTCGGCCGCGGTGCCGCTGGACGGGTCAAAGCCGCTTTCCAGTTGGAAGTTGGCGGCCCAACCGCCGCCAAGGTCTTCCGTCCCCTGCAGCCCCCAGAGCGAGTCGGTCAGCCCGCCGTTCAGCAGGCCGCTGTGACTGCCCTGCCCCGACACCCGGGTCACGGCAACGCCCGCGTCCACCACGCCATATAGTTGCAGTCCGGCCCCGGCATCCGCGGCCAGCGCGGTACAGGGCGGAATCAGGCCGGCCGCCGACAAGGCGGCGCACAATGCAATTCTCATGATCTTTCCTTGCGTTGGCGGCGGGTTGAGCCCGCCGCCGGTTGCATCAGCCTACTGCCAGCCGTAGCGGCGCACCCAGAAACCCTTCAGCGCCTGCGTCAGCACGCAATACCCGAGCAGGATGCCGACGAGCCAGGGGAAATAGCTCCAGGGCAGCGCCTGCAGCTGGAAGTATTCCGCCAACGGCGAGAACGGCAGCACAAGGCCCAGCGCGATCACCATCAGCGTCATACCCATCAGCGGCCACGAAGCGCGGCTTTGCAGGAAGGGAATCCGGCGCGTGCGGATCATATGCACGATCAGCGTTTGCGACAACAGGCCTTCGACAAACCAGCCGGACTGAAAGAGCGTCTGGTGCTCGGGCGCATTGGCCTGGAACACGTACCACATGACGGCATAGGTGGCGATATCGAAGATCGAGCTGATCGGGCCGAAGAACACCATGAAACGGCCCAGGCCGTCCGGGTCCCAGCGCTGCGGCTGCTTCAGCAGTTCCTCGTCGACGTTGTCGAACGGGATCGCCGTCTGCGAAATGTCGTACATCAGGTTCTGCAGCAGCAGGTGGATCGGCAGCATCGGCAGAAACGGCAGGAAGGCGCTTGCGACCAGCACTGAAAACACGTTGCCGAAGTTCGAGCTGGCCGTCATCTTCAGGTACTTGAGCATGTTGCAGAAGGTCTTGCGGCCTTCGATCACGCCGTCCTCCAGCACCATCAGGCTCTTTTCCAGCAGGATGATGTCGGCAGCCTCTTTCGAGATATCCACCGCCGAATCCACCGAAATGCCCACGTCCGCCGCCCGCAGCGCCGGCGCGTCATTGATGCCATCCCCCATGAATCCCACCGTGTTGCCCTGCGCGCGCAGGCTGCGCACGATGCGTTCCTTGTGGATGGGCGACAGGCGGGCGAACACGTTGGCCTCGCGCACGGCGGCGGCAAGCTCCTCGTCGTCCATCGCCTCGATCTCGGCGCCCAGGTACACCTTGCGCACGTCCAGTCCCACTTCGCGGCAGACCTTGCGCGTGACCAGTTCAACGTCGCCGGTCAGCACCTTGACCTCGATGCCCGAGTCCTTCAGCGCGGCCAGCGCGGGTCCCGTCGACTCCTTGGGCGGATCCAGGAAGGCGATGTACCCCACCAGCACCAGATCGGATTCGTCTGCGATGCCATAGGCCTGCTGCGTGGGCGGCAACTCTTTGACGCCCACCGCGATGACGCGCAGGCCGTCGCGGTTCAGACCGGCGGTCACGCGGCGGATATCGGCGCGGCGGGCGTCGGTCAGCGGATGCACCTCGTTGCCCACGCGCAGCCGCGTGCAGGCCGAGAGCATTTCCTCGAGCGCCCCCTTGCAGATCAGTTCGTGGTGGTCGCGGCCGTTCTCGGTCTCGTTCACCACAACGGACATGCGGCGGCGCGAGAAATCAAACGGGATCTCGTCGATCTTGCGGTAACGGCTTGCCAGATCCAGGCTGCGCGCGACCTCGGCATGCTCCAGCACCGCCACGTCCAGCAGGTTCTTCAGGCCCGTCTGGTAGTAGCTGTTCAGATACGCGTACGCCAGCACGTCGTCGCTGGCCGCGCCATACACGTCGGTATGGCGCTCGAGCACGATGCGATCCTGCGTCAGCGTGCCGGTCTTGTCGGTGCACAGCACGTTCATGGCGCCCAGGTTCTGAATCGCATCCAGGCGCTTGACCACCACCTTGCGGCGCGACATGCGCACGGCGCCCTTGGCGAGCGTCGCGGTGACGATCATGGGCAGCATTTCGGGCGTCAGTCCCACCGCGATGGCCAGCGCGAACAGCAGCGCTTCGAGCCAGTCGCCCTTAGTGAAGCCGTTGATCAACATCACCACCGGCGCCATGACGAGCATGAAGCGGATCAGGATCCAGCTCACGCGGTTGATGCCCTGCTGGAACTGCGTGGGCGCGCGCGAGGTCTGCGTGACGCGGCCCGCCAACTGGCCGAAGTACGTGTCCGAGCCGGTGGCCACCACCAGCGCGCTGCCCGCTCCGCTGACCACGTTGGTGCCCATGAAGGCGATGTTTTCGAGCTCGAGGGCATTGGCCGATTGCTCACGCGGGGACATGTGCTTTTCGACGGGCAGCGATTCGCCCGTCAGCGCGGCCTGCGCAACGAAAAGGTCCTTTGCGTTGAGGATGCGGCAATCGGCGGGGACCATGTCGCCCGCGGACAGCAGCACCACGTCGCCGGGCACCAGGTCGGCCAGCGGCACTTCGCGCTGTTGCGAGCCGGAGGCATGCAGGGCGGCGCCGAAGAAACGCCGGCCATTGCCCGCGTCCGGCGACCCGGCGGCCGGCGATCCGGCGGCCGGCGATCCGGCGGCCGGCGATCCGGCATCGCTGCGCAGCACCGTCGCGGTGTTACGCACCATCGCCTTCAGGGCCTCGGCGGCGCGGTTCGAGCGCTGCTCCTGCACGAAGCGCAGCACCGTCGAGATCACCACCATCGAGCCGATGATCGCAACCGCCGTCCAGGACTGTTCCTCGGGCGCGGCCATGCGCACGTCGGTCAGCCACGACAGCACGGCCAGCGCGGTCAGCAGCAGATTGAACGGATTGCGGTACGACAGCCACAGGTGCGCTGGCCAGGACAGCGGCTTTTCGTGGTCGACCTCGTTGGCGCCGTGGCGTTCGCGCGCGGCCAGCGCCTGGGCGTCGGACAGGCCGCCCCAGCCGCTGCCAAACTGTTCGAACAGCGAATCGAAACCGAGCCGGGACGTCTCGACCATACGCTGGCTGGCGCGGCGGGCGGCTACGGACGATGCCGCGGCCTGATCCCCGCCTTGCTCGAGAATGGGGGCGCGGCGAAAGTGCCGGCCGGTGCGGCGCAGACGCGCAGCGGAAGAAAAAAAGGACTTCAGGAAAGCAAACATGGGAGTGCTCCGCATTTATTAAAGTTGTTGCGGGAGACACGGACTACCCTGCCGGCGGCGGCCGCGCGCGGGCAGCAGCGGACCGCGGCGTTTCCGAGGAAATGCCGTGAGACCGCCACTGACGGGCGTGCGCAGGCGCCGGAGCAATGTTGCCGGTGTCCGGATCGCGTCTATGGCGCGCCGGGTGCGGAAAACGGAAAGGGAGCGGGCGGTGGAATCAGGACCGGGCGCCGGGGCGCGCAGGGCGCGTGCTGGGCCGGGGATTCCAGGCTGCGGGTTCCGTACGGACCGGGATGTCTATCCGGCCAGTCGGCTCGCAGGGAGATGACGGGTCAGATAGGCATGCCGGAGCCGCGCACAGGGCGCAATCGAGGCTCTGGGTCTAAGGCGCTAGGCATGATTTCTCCTGGGTTGAAAGAAAAGGCGCGATCAGGCCAATGCGGCCTGCGCGCCGAAATGCACGTGACGGACAGCAGGGTTGGCGCTCAGACGGCGCGCTTGCGTCATCAGTTCCGCCCGCAGTTCCGGGGGGCAATTGACGGTGATGCAAGCCGATGCGAGATCCGGCTCCCGGCCTTGATCGATCTGCACTTGCGCGACATCCAGGCCGGCGGCGCTGAAGTCCAGGCAGATCTGCTTGCGCAGGGCGCCGAGCTCGCCGCGAGGACAGATCACCGTCAGCCGGGACGTGCCGCGACGGCGGCCCAGGGCGGTGGCACGGTCCACGCCAGCGCGGCGCAGGAACAAGTCGAAGAAACGCATAACGACCTCCATGACAAGAAGGCGGAGCGTGATCGCGAACACGAGCGCAGCCGGACAACGCCCTTGCGGCGGGCACGACGAACGTGCACGAACGCTGGCGCTGCGACTAGCGGCGGTTCTGGCGGTTTATGTCGGGGGGAGTTCCGGCAGACCGTAGGCCTGCACTATGGGCCGGGCTGATGCCTGGCGCTTGGGATACACCGCAACCTGAATGACAGGATGCGGCAGACGGAGTTCTGCGTGGATCCTGTCAGACAGCGACGTCGATGCAAGATCGACAACTTTCGCCGGAATCGGTATTCACGAAGACAACTCCTGGGATGGAAAACACGGCGAGTTTACGCGGGTTTGTACTGATGGACAAGGGTCTGACGCACTTTTGACACACAAATGAAGCAAAGCCGGACAGGCACGGAGCGGCCTGCCCGGCAACTGCGCTCAGGCGTAGAAGTGCCAGCCCAGATAGCCGGCGAACAGCGCATACAGTCCGCCCACCGCCGACAGCGCCGGCACGCTCATGGCGGCGCGGCGGAAGCGCATCCACAACAGGCCGATGGACACCATGGTAAAGAGACCTGCGGCCAGCAGCGGCGCATCCAGCACCCACGGCGTCATGAAGATGCCGAGCGCGCTGGGGATGGTGGCCTGGATCATCATGGCGCCCGAGATGTTGGCGAGCGCCAGACGCTCCTTGCCCTGGCGCACCCAGATCAGCGCGTTCATGATTTCCGGCAATTCGGTAGCCACCGGCGCCAGCAGCAGCGCGGCCACGTGCGGCGACGCGCCCATCGCAATGCCGAGCAGTTCGATCTGGTTCACGAAGACGTGCGACGCGCCGGCGATCACCACCAGCGCCATGATGGTCTGCGCGGCGGCCCAGAACATGGTCGGGTTCTCGTCGCGGGGTCGCAGCTTGAGCGGCTCGAGGTCCTCGCAGTCCAGGCATTCCTCGTCGTTGCTCAGCTCGCGCTTGATGTAGAGCGCGTAGGTGGCCAGAAACACGAAGCCCAGCCACGGCTTCCAGGCGAAGGCCAGCAGCCCCAGGCCCACCTTGAAGATGAAGATGCCCATGAACCAGGCCTGGTCGCGGGCCAGCCGGCGCTGGTCCGCGTTGATACAGTCTGCCTGCGCGGGTTGGCCGCGGCGCGCGCGCCACAGGGCCAGGCCGACTACGGCGTAGGCCAGCGTGGCCAGCACGAGAGGACCGCCCATTGCGGCGCCGACGCCGATGTCCTTTTGTTCTGGGGTATCGCCGAAGACAACGGCCATGAAGGTGACGGCGCTTTCCGGCAGCGCGGTGCCGAAGGCCGCCAGCACAGTGCCGGTGGCGGTCGCGCCCAACTGGAAGCGGTGACCAACCCATTCGACGCCGTTGACGAAGAACTCGCACGCGACGTAGATCACTGCCGCGGACAGGAAGAACAGAAACAGGGTGAGCAACATGGGAACGCGGCCGGACGAGCAGATACCATTGGCGCGACGCAGCGGCTCGCCCGGCCAAGGGTGAACGCTACGCGGCCAAAGGTCTCGCCTGGCTGATCCACGCGGCGGCAAGCCGGACGTGGGTGCCGTCAGCGCCATGGGGTTCTAGCGGCTGCTCCGCAGCACTGAACCACCAAGTCTGTTGACGCTGACTCCTTTAGGGGAAAAGGATGGCTACTCCCCAATGACAGAGCGGCGATTGTAGCAGCGGTTCGCGCGCCGTCCAGTCATCACCGCGCCGTCCTCGCGGATTCGCGCGCCGGGGTGTTGCATTCGCGGGATGGCGGGTAAAGTAGGCCCCATCTTTCGCCCTTGCCGGGGTGCCCGCCCCGACCCGCCCGCCATGAGCCTGCCTCCCGACGACATCGCCCCTTTCGCCGCGCGGCGCCAGCGCCTGATGGAGCGCATGCGCGCAGACGGTGGCGGCGTCGCGATCCTGGCGACGGCGCAGGAAGCCATCCGCAACCGCGACGCGGAATACCCCTTCCGGCACGACAGCGACTTTTTTTACCTGACCGGCTTTACCGAACCGGACGCGTGGCTGGTCCTGGTTGCCGGCGCCACGGACCGGGCCGTGCTGTTCTGCCGGCCGCGCCATGTCGAGCATGAACTCTGGGAAGGCAAGCGCTTCGGCCCCGAGGCTGCCGCGGCCTACTTCGGCTTTGACGACGCCCACCCCATCGACGCGCTGGACGAGCTGGTGCCCGCGCTGATGCTGGACCACCCCACGCTGTACGCGCCGCTGGCCGGCGACAAGCGCACGGATGGCCGCCTGCGCCGCTGGCTGGCCGCGGCACAGGAAAAGAGCCGCGGCGGGCACACGCCACCGACGCGGCAGCAGGACGTGCGTCCGCTGTTGGCCGACATGCGGCTGATCAAGGACGCCTCGGAGATCGCGGCAATGCGGCGCGCGGCCAAGATATCGGCGGGCGCGCATGCGCGGGCCATGCGCGTTGCGCGGCCGGGCATGCGCGAATACGAAATCGAAGCCGAGCTGCTCTATGAATTCCGCCGGCATGGCGCGCAGTCGGTGGCGTACAACAGCATCGTCGCCGCCGGGGCCAACGCCTGTGTGCTGCACTATCCGGCCGGCGAGGCGGTGCTGCGCGACGGCGATCTGGTACTGGTCGATGCGGGCTGCGAGGTCGACAGCTACGCCAGCGACATCACGCGCACATTTCCGGCGAACGGCCGCTACAGCGGCCCGCAGCGCGCGCTGTACGACCTGACGGTGGCGGCGCAGGATGCTGCGGCCCAGGCCACCGCGCCGGGCCGCACCTTCAACGACGCGCACGAGGCCGCCTTGCGCGTCCTGGCGCAAGGCATGCTCGATCTGAAACTGTTGAAGGGGTCGCTGGACGGCGTGCTGGAATCGGGCGACTACAGCCGCTTCTACATGCACCGGACCGGCCACTGGCTGGGGCTGGACGTCCACGACGTGGGCGACTACCGCCAGCCGGGCACGGCAACCGGCGCGGAGCGGCCGTGGCGCACGCTGGAAACCGGGATGATGCTGACGATCGAGCCGGGCATCTATGTGCGCCCGGCGGACGACGTGCCCGAGGTCTACTGGAATATCGGCATCCGCACCGAGGACGACGCGCTGGTCACGGACGAGGGCTGCGAACTGATTACCCGAGGCGTCCCGGTGCAGGCCACCGAGATCGAGGCGCTGATGCGCGAATAGCGCGGCGGGGCAAGCGACTTACAGCACGTAGCCGTCGAGCCAGCCCATGGCCACCCACACGTAGACCACGACCATGGCGATGGCGAACATGGTGACGATGGCGCCGACCAGGCAGGCCAGGATCGCCACCAGCACCGGGCCCCAACCTGTCGACGACACCTTGCCCAAGCCCGGATTGCAGAGCCGATCGAATTTCTCGTCCGGCATCAGCGAGTAGACGGCGCTTTCGATGAAGCCGTCGATCATCGGGATGAAGAGCAGGAAGAACGCGGGGTTGTCGTACCAGACCGGGTAGAAGCGGAATGCGCAGAACAGGCACACGGCGGCGAACGCGGTGACCAGCCACGCGTGGCGCCGGCCCAGATACCACCAATGCGCCCCGAAGGCGCCAAGCAGGCAGGCCAGCAGCCCCACCACAACCTTGCTGCGGGGGCGGCGGGCGGATACGGCGGAAAGCGAAGAGGAAGCCTGAGCCTGCGTCATGTCAATCAACCGGTAAGGGAGCCGTGGCGCCGGGCTGCGGCGGCTGCCGCGATTGTAGTGGACGAGTAAAATCCGGGCATGACTTCCTCCGCCTACGACATTGCGATTCTTGGCGCCGGCCCCGTGGGCCGCGTATTGGCCCTGATGCTGGCGCGCGTGGCGCCCGATCCGGCGCGCATCGCCCTGCTCGCGGGCAGCGCACCGGTCCCCGTCACGCCGGCCGCGGCCATCCCGGCCGCAGATCCGCGCGTGCTCGCCATGAACCACGGCAGCCGGGTGCTGCTGGAGTCGCTGCATGCCTGGCCCGAACGCTCGGCCGACATCCGCAACATCCATGTGTCGCAGCGCGGCCGGTTGGGCCGCACGCTGATCCAGCACACCGATTTCAACGTGCCCCAACTGGGCAGCGTGGTGGCCTATTCCGGGCTGTACGCCAAGCTGGACGAATGCGTCGCGGCGTCCGGCGTCACCGTGCTGGCCGGTCCGCCGGCGCAGATCGGCCTCCAGGATGCCGACGGCGTGCGCATCCAGCAGGGCGAAACACAAATCCTTTGCGGCGTTGCGGTGCAATCCGACGGCGCCGGCGCCACGGATGTGCGGCGCGACTACGACCAGCACGCCGTGCTGACCACCGCGCAGGCCACCCTGCCCCGGCGCGGCTGGGCCTGGGAACGGTTCACGTCCGAGGGCCCGCTGGCGCTGCTGCCGCACCCGCAGACGCCGGACGCCTATTCGGTCGTCTGGTGCAGCGCGCCGGACCGCGCGGCCGAATTGGCGGCGCTGGATAACGCCGCGTTTTCCCACGCACTGACGCAGGCCTTCGGCGAACGCCTGGGCCGTCTGTCCAGCCATGCGCCCCGCCACGTTTTCCCGCTGGCGCTGTCCGCCCGCCGCGCACAGGTGCACGGCCGCGTGGCGGCCATCGGCAACGCGGCCCAGACCTTGCACCCGGTGGCGGGGCAGGGTTTGAACCTGGGCCTGCGCGACGCGGCGCGGCTGGCGCAGACCCTGGCGGGCTGGCTGGCGAGTCGCGCTGCCAACGCCGGCTCAAACCCCGGCCCCGCGCTCGCCGAATTCGCCAGCGCGCGCCATCTGGATCGTTTCATCACCGCCGGGCTCACCGATTTCATGCCGCGCATCTTCGCCACCGGCCTCGCGCCCGTCGAACACGCCTGCGGCGCCGCGCTCTTGGGAATGGACCTTGCCTCCCCGCTGCGCGCCCCGCTCGCGCAGCACCTGCTGCAGGGTTTCCGCGCCTGACCTCCCTTCGATCCGGCCCCGCATAGGGGCGGGATCGCCCTCTTTTATTCCCTGTTTGTTACCAGGCCCTCGCGCCCCAAAAATGGGGGTTCGATCGAGCCGGTTAAAATGTGAGCATGCGCATAGGCCAGTGGACCCTTCCCAACAACGTTCTTGTCGCGCCCATGGCGGGCGTGACGGATCGTCCTTTCCGCCAGCTTTGCAAGAAGCTGGGGGCGGGTTACGCGGTGTCCGAGATGGCCGCCAGCAACCCGAAACTCTGGGACAGCGTCAAGACGTCGCGCCGCCTGAACCACGATGGCGAGATCGCCCCCATTTCGGTGCAGATAGCCGGGGCGGACCCCGCCATGATGGCCGAGGCCGCCGCCTTCAACGCCAACAAGGGCGCCCGGATCATCGACATCAACATGGGATGTCCGGTCAAGAAGGTGTGCAATGTGGCGTCGGGATCGGCGCTGTTGCGCCATGAAGACCTGATCGTCCGCATCCTGGACGCGGTGGTCGCCGCCTGCGCGCCACTTGGCGTGCCCGTCACCCTGAAGACCCGCACCGGGTGGGATCGCAACAGCCGCAATGCATTGCGCGTCGCGAAGCTGGCCGAAAACGCCGGCATTGCCGCCCTCACGCTGCACGGCCGCACGCGGGCCGACCTCTATACGGGCGAGGCGGAATATGACACCATCCGCGCCGTCAAGGCCGAAATCGGCATCCCCGTGATTGCGAACGGAGATATCGACTCGCCCGCCAAAGCCCGGCATGTCCTGGATTACACTGGCGCCGATGCGGTCATGATTGGCCGGGCGGCCCAGGGCCGTCCGTGGATCTTCCGCGAAATCGACCACTACCTGCGCACGGGCGAATCACTGGCCCCTCCCTCTTATAGGGAAATGCGCGAGCTGCTGCTCGAACATCTCGACGACCACTATCGTTTCTATGGCGAGCACACCGGCGTACGCACCGCGCGCAAGCACATAGGCTGGTATGTGGACGGCCTGCCGGGCGCGGATTCGTTCTGCGCCGGCATGAACCTGATCGACAACACCCGCGACCAATGGCGGGCGGTGGCGGACTGGTTCGACACGCTCTCACGCGACGGCGCCCCTACCCCGGCGCCGGCCGCAGAAGCCCTATTGGCGGCATGACCGCCTAAACACCAACATAAAAATATCTGTACTCAAATGAGCAAGAAAGATGTCCTGGAAGAATGCGTGCGCGCCAGCCTGGAGCGCTATTTCGAAGACTTGGGCGAGTCCGAGCCCCACGATATGTGGGACATGGTCATGCGCTGCGTGGAGCGCCCGGTGCTTGAAGTAGCGTTGGAGCGGTCGGGCGGCAACCAGTCCCGGGCGTCCGAGATGCTGGGCATCACCCGCAACACCCTGCGCAAGAAGTTGCTGGCGCACAATATCCAGGTTTAGCTTTCCCCCCGCGCGGGCGGCGCATGCTTGGCGCCGCCGCCCCCTCCAGATTTCCCATCCGACCAGAACGAGAAAGGCGTCTCCGCCCCACTCCGTCCCATCATGAAAATCGAAACCGCCCTGCTTTCGGTGTCCGACAAGACCGGCATCGTTGAATTTGCCCGCGCCCTGGCCGCGCGTGGCGTGCGCCTGCTGTCGACCGGCGGCACCGCCAAGCTGCTTGCCGATTCCGGCCTGACCGTCACCGAAGTGGCCGCCCACACCGGCTCGCCCGAGATCCTGGACGGCCGCGTGAAGACGCTGCACCCGAAGATCCACGGCGGCCTGCTGGCCCGCCGCGACAGCGCCGAGCACATGGACACGATCAAGGCGGCTGGCATCGATCGCATCGACATGCTGGTGGTCAACCTGTATCCGTTCCGCGAGACGGTCGCCAAGCCCGACTGCACGTTTGCCGACGCCGTCGAGAACATCGACATCGGCGGCCCTGCCATGCTGCGCGCTGCCGCCAAGAACCACGGCACCGAAGCCGGCGGCGTGACGGTCGTGATCGACCCGGTCGACTACTCGCGTGTCCTGGCCGAAATGGACAAGGGCGGCTCGACCTCCTACGGCCTGCGCCTGGCGCTGGCCGCCAAGGTCTACGCCCACACGGCCTCGTATGACGGCGCCATCGCCGCCTACCTGACCAGCCTGACCGAAGCCGAACCCGTGCAGGAAGCCGTGCCCGCCCGTAACGAATGGCCCGGCACGCTGACGCTGCAGGTCAAGCAGGAACAAGCCCTGCGCTACGGCGAAAACCCGCATCAAAGCGCCGCTTTCTACGTGGACGCGCAGCGTCCGGCGGGCCTGCTGGGCAACTACCGCCAGCTGCAGGGCAAGGAACTGTCCTACAACAACATCGCCGACGCCGACGCGGCGTGGGAATGCGCGCGCAGCTTCGAGGCGCCCGCCTGCGTCATCGTCAAGCACGCCAATCCGTGCGGCGTGGCCGTTGCCACCGACACGCTGGGCGCGTACCAGCAAGCCTTCAAGACCGATCCGACGTCGGCCTTTGGCGGCATCATCGCCTTCAACCGCCCGGTTGACGCCGCGACCGCCGAAGCCGTCAGCGCGCAATTCCTGGAAGTGCTGCTGGCCCCTGCCTACGACGGCGCCGCGCTGGCCATCCTGGCCGCCAAGAAGAACGTGCGCGTGCTGGAAGTGCCGATGGGCACGGGCCAGAACGCCTTCGACATCAAGCGCGTGGGCGGCGGCTGGCTGGTGCAGACGCCAGACGCCTACAACGTGCCGCGCGACGCCCTGAAGGTCGTCACCAAGCGCCAGCCTACCGAACAGGAAATGAACGACCTGTCGTTCGCCTGGAAGGTCGCCAAGTACGTCAAGTCCAACGCCATCGTGTTCGTGGGCGGCGGCATGACGCTGGGCGTGGGCGCCGGCCAGATGAGCCGCATCGACTCGGCCCGCATCGCCTCGATCAAGGCGGAAAACGCCGGCCTGACCTTGAAGGGCTCGGCCGTGGCGTCCGACGCGTTCTTCCCGTTCCGCGACGGCCTGGACGTCGTGGTGGCGGCGGGCGCGACCTGCGTGATCCAGCCGGGCGGCAGCGTGCGCGATGACGAAGTCATCGCCGCCGCCGACGAGCACGGCATCGCCATGGTGCTGACCGGCACCCGCCACTTCCGCCACTGATGCGCGTCCTCGGCATCGATCCCGGCCTGCGCCGCACCGGCTTCGGTGTGATCGATGCCGAAGGCTCGCGGCTGCGTTACGTGGCCAGCGGGACCATCGTGGTCCCGCCGGCGCTGACGCTGTCCGAACGCCTGAAGGTCATCCTGGACAATCTGCGCCAGGTGGCCCGCGACACGCAACCCGACGTGGCCGCGCTGGAAATCGTCTTCCTGAACACCAATCCCGCTTCCACCCTGCTGCTCGGGCAGGCGCGCGGCGCGGCGCTGTGCGCGCTGGCCGACAGTTCGCTCGACGTGCACGAATACACCGCCCTGCAGATCAAGAAAGCCGTGGTCGGCACCGGCCGCGCGGCGAAAGAGCAGGTGCAGATGATGGTGCAGCATCTCTTGGCGCTGGACGGCGTACCCGCCCCCGACTCGGCCGACGCGCTGGCCTGCGCGATCTGCCACGCGCACGTGGGTCCGCTGCAGGACAAGCTGGAACGCCTGGGCAGCGCGCTGCGCATGGGCGGCAAGACCCGCATCCGCAACGGCCGGCTGATCGGCTGATCCCCGCTTTCCCTTTTTCGCTGCGTCACATCACGCCTACGCGGCCCCGCCCGCTCGCGCGCCCGCACGTATAGAATCCCCGCATCTGCCGCGCATTGCGCGGCTCCACCATTGCCAGGCCTCTCACCATGATCGGAAGAATCACCGGAACCCTGATCGAAAAACTGCCCCCCACGATCTGCGTGGACGTGGGCGGAATCGGGTATGACATCGACGTGCCCATGAGCACGCTGTATTCGCTGCCCGACACCGGCGCGCGCGTCACGCTCTACACGCACCTGACCGTGCGCGAAGACGCGCACATCCTGTATGGCTTTGCCTCGGCCGGCGAACGCAGCGCGTTCCGCGAGCTCATCAAGGTCAGCGGGATCGGGGCGCGAACCGCGCTGTCGGTGCTGTCGGGTTTGTCGGTCGCGGATCTGGCGCAGGCCATCACGCTGCAGGAGTCGGGCCGCCTGACCCGCGTGCCGGGCATCGGCAAGAAGACCGCGGAACGCCTGCTGCTGGAGATGCGCGGCAAGCTGGGCGCGGACATTGGCGCCGCGGCGCACGTCACGCACGACAACCAGTCCGACATCCTGAATGCCCTGCTGGCGCTGGGCTACTCCGAGAAGGAATCGCTGTCGGCCCTGAAGACGCTGCCCGAGGGCGTGGGCGTGTCCGACGGCATCAAGCAGGCGCTGAAGGCGCTGGTGCGCTGAGTAATCGCGCTAGGCCGTCTTGCCGTGCTGCAGGTAGCGCGGCGCCACGGCTTCCAGCCCCGTGGGCACCACATGCAGCTCGGGGGCGATCGGCCCGCCGCAGACGTTGTCGCGGCGCAGGGAATCCAGATTGTCGCGCGACATCAGCGGCGTGCCCGGCATGCATTCGAACAGCCGGGCCTGCATGCGACCCACCCCCATCGGGATGCTGATGACGGGACGCGGATGGCCGCTCCAGGCGGCGCACAGCCGCGCGATCTCGCCCAGCGTGTAGACCTGCGGTCCACCCAGTTCGTAGGTCTTGCCGCAGGTATGCGAGTCGGCCAGCGCCGTCGTCATGGCGGTCACCACGTCGCCCACATAGATGGGCTGCATGCGCGCGTTGGCGCCAGCCAGCGGCAATACCGGCAGCCAGCGCGCCAGCGACGCGAACATATTGGTGAAGTTGTCGTCGGGGCCGAAAAGCACCGACGGGCGGAAGATGGTCCAGCCGATATCGCCGCGGTCTTGGTAGGCCGCCTTGATGGCGGCCTCGCCGTCGCCCTTGGAACGCTGGTACATGCTGTCGCCGCTGGAATCGGCGCCCAGCGCGCTGACGTGCAGCAGGCGACGCACGCCGTGGCGCACGCAGGCCTGCGCAATGCGCTGCGGCAGATGCACGTGGGCCCGCGCGAAGTCCGACCCATATGACCGGCCCAGATTGCCATGCAGGATGCCCACCAGATTCACGACGGCGTCGCAGCCCCGGACCATGCCGTCGAGCGCGGCGTCATCATGGATGTCCGCCTGAAGCAGCGTGACGGTGGGAAGTAATTGCAGGTCGCGTCCGCGTGCAATGAGCCGCGTGGGCACGACGATCTGATGCGGGTCCGCGCAAAGCCGTGCTACCAAGTGGCGGCCGATGAAGCCCGTGCCGCCAATGACAAGGATACGCATGGCGTAGCCTCCGGTTCGTCAGGATCGAGGTTCGATTCTGCCTTGCCAGGTCGGCAGGCGCAAGCGCGCGCAGGGCGCACGCCGCGCGCGCCGCTTGATGCGCGTCAGCCCGCCAGCAGCCGGGCGTAGGCCGGAAGGTCGACGTTGCCGCCGCTGATGATGACGCCAACCCGGGCCCCGCGCACCGGCACCACGTTCTGCATGACGGCCGCCGCGGCCAGGCAGCCCGTGGGTTCCACGACCATCTTCATGCGCTCGGCAAAGAACTTCATGGTCGTGACGAGCTGTTCATCCGTCACCGTGACGATGTCGCGCACGTACTTCTGGATGAGGGGGAACGTGATGTTGCCCAGGTGCGTGGTGGCGGCGCCATCGGCCAGCGTCTTGGGCGCGGGGATTCGGACAATTTCACCCTTGCGCAAGGACTGCTGCCCGTCGTTGCCGGCTTCGGGCTCGACGCCGTACACCAGGCAGCGCGGGCTGAGCGCGAAGGCGGACAGGGCCGAGCCCGACAGCAGGCCGCCGCCGCCCAGGCACACGAACAGGTAGTCCAGTTCGCCGACTTCCTCGAACAGCTCCTTGGCGGCGGTGCCCTGCCCCGCGATCACGTCCTCGTGGTCGTACGGCGGGATCAGCGTAGCGCCGGTTTCGGCCTGGATGCGGCGGGCGATGGTCTCGCGGTCTTCGGTGTAGCGGTCGTACGTGACGATCTTGCCGCCGTAGCCTTCCGTGGCCGCGCGCTTGGCCGCGGGCGCGTCCAGCGGCATGATGATCGTGGCCTGAACGCCTTGCAGCTTCGAGGCCAGCGCGATGGCCTGCGCGTGATTGCCCGACGAGAACGTCACCACGCCGGCGGCACGCTGCTCGGGCGTGAGGCGCGCGATGGCGTTGTAGCCGCCCCGGAACTTGAACGCGCCCATGCGCTGGAAGTTCTCGCACTTGAAGAACAGCGACGCGCCGGCGATGGCATCGGCGGTGGCCGAGGTCAGGACGGGCGTGCGGTGTGCGTTGCCGGCCAGGCGCTCGCTGGCGCGCACGACGTCATCATAGGAGGGCAATTCGGGCTGCATGGAATAAGGTCCTTAGATCGCGAGGGGGAAACGAAACCCTCGGATCATAAACCCGTCGCGCGGTTTGCGCGCCGCCCGTTGGCATGACGGCGCGTGGCGCGGATCATTTGCCGAAGAGGTCGCCGCTGCCGCCGGTGGCGGTGCCCGCAGGCGGCGCCAGGCCAAGGTGGCGCCAGGTGGTCAGCGTGGCGGTGCGCCCGCGCGGCGTGCGTTGCAGGTAGCCGTGCTGGATGAGATACGGCTCGATGACGTCCTCGATCGTGTCGCGCTCTTCGCCGATGGCCGCGGCCAGGCTGTCCACGCCGACCGGGCCGCCATCAAACTTGTGGACGATGGCTTCGAGCAGCTTCCTGTCCATCAGGTCCAGCCCTTGCGGATCGACTTCCAGCATGGCAAGCGCACGGCCCGCGACCTCGGCGTCGATCGTGCCGCCCGCCTTGACCTCGGCGTAGTCGCGCACCCGGCGCAGCAGACGGTTGGCGATACGCGGCGTGCCGCGCGCGCGCCGCGCCACCTCGGCTGCGCCGTCCGGCGTGATGACGGCGTTCAACAAGCCCGCGCTGCGCGTCACGATGTGGCCGAGATCGGCAGCGTTGTAGAACTCGAGCCGCGAGACGATGCCGAAGCGGTCGCGCAGCGGATTGGTCAGCATGCCGGCGCGCGTGGTGGCGCCTACCAGCGTGAAGGGCTGCAGATCCAGCTTCACGCTGCGCGCGGCCGGGCCTTCGCCGATCAGGATGTCGATCTGGAAGTCTTCCAGCGCCGGGTAGAGGATTTCCTCGACGACGGGCGACAGGCGATGGATTTCGTCGATGAAGAGGACGTCGTTCTTTTCCAGGTTGGTCAGCAGCGCGGCCAGGTCGCCCGGGCGTTCGAGGACCGGGCCTGAGGTCTGGCGCAACTGCACGCCCATTTCGTGGGCGATGATGTGCGCGAGCGTGGTCTTGCCCAGGCCCGGCGGGCCGAAGAGCAGGACGTGATCCAGGGCCTCGCC
Source organism: Achromobacter sp. GQ309 (assembly GCF_059759315.1). Taxonomy (NCBI): domain Bacteria; kingdom Pseudomonadati; phylum Pseudomonadota; class Betaproteobacteria; order Burkholderiales; family Alcaligenaceae; genus Achromobacter; species Achromobacter sp. GQ309. The sequence goes on along the minus strand of NZ_JCAXDP010000003.1, from coordinate 62,825 downwards.
GCGCTTTTTGGCCGCGGCGATGAAGATCTCGAGCTGTTCGCGGGCGCGCTGCTGCCCGACGTACTCCTGTAACGCCTTGGGCCGCAACGCGCGTTCGATCGACTCCTCGTTGGGCGACACCGGCTGCGGCGCCACGATGCGAGGGGCGTCGGGACGGGAGGAAAGCGAATCGGACTGGATGGCCATGGTGCGGGGTACGGGCAAAGGACGAAGCAGGATGAATCGTACCGTAGCCCGGCCCGCCCCGGGGCCGCCCCGAGGACACGTCAGTCAGGCGGCCTGCGATCAGGCGGCCTGCGGTCAGGCGGCCTGCGACAGCGGCAGACGCACGCGCACGCACAGGCCGCCGGAATCGGCCTCGCGCAGTTCGAGCGATCCGCCGTGCGCCCGCGCGATGGCCTCGGCCAGGGCCAGGCCCAGGCCCACGCTGCCCGTGCGGGTGCGCGCGTCGTCCAGCCGGCTGAACGGCCGCAAGGCCTCCAGGCGGCGTTCGGGTACGATGCCCGGGCCGTGGTCGGCCACGTCCAGCACCGCGTGCCCTTCTTCGCGGCGCAGCGCGATGTCCACCGGCGGCGCGCCGTGGTTCAGCGCGTTGCCGATCAGGTTGTCCAGCAGACGGCCCAACGCCACGGCGTCGGCCTGCACCACCGCCCCACTGGCATCCTGGGCAGTGTCCAGGCCGATGGCGGTGCCGGCGCCCTGCCAGGCGCCCACGCGCTCGGTCAGCCATTCGGCCAGCACGATGGGCGCATAGCGGTAGGCCGCCGGATCGGTGCCTCGCACGAAGCCGATGAACTGATCCACCATGTGCTGCATGTCGCGCAGGTCGGTGCGCAGGCCTTCCTTCAGCGTGGAATCGTCGGCCATTTCAACGCGCAGCCACATGCGCGACAGCGGCCCCTTCAAGTCATGCGGCAGGCCGGAAAGCAGGGTGCGCCGCACCGAGTCGGATTCGGACAACGCATCCAGCATGGCGTTGAAGCGTTCGCCCAGCACGCGGGTTTCATGTGGCCCCGAGGGTTCCACGCGCTGCGGCTGGCCGGCGGCCAACTGGTCCGCGGCATCGGCAAGGCGCGTGATCGGCCGCGTGATGTGCCACGAAAAGCCCACGGCCAGGAGCAGCAGGAGGCCCAGACCGCCCAGCCAGGCGGCGATGAAGGGCGTGGCCACGGGCGGGTCCAGCCGTTCCAGCGGAATGACCAGCCACTCGCGCAGCCGCGGTGCGTCTTCGGTGGCCGGGTTGGGCGCCAGCGAAATGAAGATTTCCGGCGTGGGGCCGCGCGACAACGCCACGCGCGTGCCGTCGTTCAGGCGTTCGTTGAGTTGCTGGACCAGCACGCGCAGATCGCGGCGGATGTCGTCGGGCTCGGGCTTGTAGCGGCGGTTGGACTCCTCGCGGTCGCGCGCCCCGTCGCCGGTGCGCTGCGCGTCGCCGCGCGCGTCGGCCTGGGCGGCGTGCGTGTCGCGCTCGTCGTCGCGGACTTCGGGCGGCGGGGGCGGCGGCGGCCCGTGAAATTGGGAATCCTGGGAGGACGGCGGCGGTGGAGGCGGCGGGCGCGGCGCGGCGCGCGGCGGTGGCGGACGGCGGCCATTGAAGCGCTGCAGCTTGGCTTCGGCGGGCAGCACACGCGACCACAACCGCCACTGGTTCTGCGACGCGGCCCGCACGAAATCGGCGCGGTCTTCGGCCGGCACCTGGGATACGGCGGCGCGCAGCGTGCGGATGGTGGTGACGATGTAGCCGATGGCCACGTCTTCCATGAACTTGTGCCGGAAGTAGGACACGGTCACCAACGTGGCGGCCTGCGTCAGCAGGACGGATCCCAGGATCAGCAGGATCAGCCGTGCCCGCAGCGAGCGGGGCACCAGAATGCTGGGGGAAAAGCGCATCAGGGCGAGAACCGGTAGCCGATGCCCCAGACGGTCTGAATCCAGCGCGGCTGCTTGGGATCGTCTTCGATGACGCGGCGCAGGCGCAGGATTGCGATGTCGATCGCGCGGTCGTTGCGTTCGCCGGCGTCGTCGTCGCGGGCCAGCGCCAGCAGGCGTTCGCGCGACAGCGGCTTGCCGGCGTTGCGCACCAGGGCTTCAAGCAGGTTGATCTCGCCGCCCGTCAGCTTGACGACGGTGCCGTCGCGGGACAGCTGACGCGTGGACGGATCGAACACGAATGGTCCGAACGAGACCGGCGCGTCCTTGGTGAGCGCGGACGGGCCGCGCTTGCGGCGCAGCACGGCCTCGATGCGGGCCAGCAGTTCGCGGGGGTCGAAGGGCTTGCCGACGTAGTCGTCGGCGCCGGCCTCCAGGCCGATGATGCGGTCCACGGCTTCGTCGCGCGCGGTCAGCAGGATGACGGGAATGTCCTCGCCCTGCTCGCGCAGGCGGCGGCAGGCATCGGCGCCGTCGCCGCCGGGCAGCATGCGGTCGAGCACCAGCAGATCGGGCGCGTAACGGGTAATGCGCGAGGAAAGGTCGGTCGCGTCCGGGGCAAGCAAAGTGTCGTAGCCATGCCGGTTCAGGTAGTCGGCCAGCAATTGGCGCAGCGCCGGATCGTCGTCGACGACCAGCAGCTTGGTGTGGGAATTGTCCATGGGCGTCATAGTGCGGCGCGTCGCCGTCGCTCGCAAGGGGCGGGAAATCATCTGAAATATACCCGTTGCACGATGTACGGATGATGTGTCGGGCTTTTTGCAACGGGGGTCCCCTCGCCCCCGAACTGGCCCTAGAATGTCGCTTCGCCTGCCGCCCTTCGTGGACTTTCCTAAAGATCGTTTACAGATGCCCGGCAGGGTGCTCCCTACACTGTCCCCATGGCCGCCACAGCTAACCCCTGGCGCAGAGGGCTGTTGCACGCGGCGCTGACGGCGGGCCTGGCCTGGCCGCTGGCGCCCGCTTTTGGTGACGAGCCCGACGTGTCCCCTTTTACTTGGACGCCGCCCCCGGCGGGCGACGTCACGCGCGTGGCGCGCGGCATCGGCGTGCTCTCGCCGGTTCAATCGCTGCCGGTGCGCCCCGCCCCGTCGCTGGAAGATCGCGCCGTGCCGCTGGACCCGACGCCGTGCGACCTGCACGCGACGGAACCCGGCATGGACACCACGGTGCGCGATGGCGCTGACGACCCGGCCGAAGGCTTCATCCCCGGCACCGGCATGGGCCTGACGGGCAACGCGCCGACGGTCCCGCTGTCCTGCGATCCCCTGGCAACGCCGGCTTCCGCCGTCGACACCCCCCCGGACTACTCGTTTGCACTGGAAGACGGCGATCTCCCGAAAATACCCGTGGTGGTGATTTCCGGGGTTTCCCGCCCCTCGCGCCCCTGGTTCTCGTCCGTCGGCGGACTGGATGGCCTGCGCTATGGCGGCAGCCGCAACTGGGTCTACAACAACACCGTCGGCCCTTCCCTCACCGTGGGCAACGTCAATCCGAATGCGCCCGCGTGGGGCAGCGGCGCGCCGGTGGGCGGGCTGCAGATCGCCAACTGGGGCGGCAGCGGCGCCACGTTGCCCGAGGGCAGCTTCGGCTACTCGTCATCGGTGGGCAAACTGAACCTGATGGACCCGGCCGCCAAGTCCGGGGCCGTGGACTACGGCGCGTCCGTCGGCAGCGGCAGCGTGCGCTACGGGCTGACGCCCGTGGTGACGGTCGAAGGCCAGATGCAGAGCGCCCCATCCCTGACCACCCGCGGCGTGGGCACCACATACAACGCCGGCGAATTCGGCACCTTCCGGGCCGGCGCCACGCAAAGCACCTTCGATGCGGCCAGCGGCTACCGCTACCGCTTCGGCTACAGCATCGACGTGGCCGACACGGTGACGCTGGGCTACACCAACGAGCAGATCGGTGCGGGCTACGGCGACCTGTCCACCTATTCCGACGGCGTCGCGTCCACGGCCCAGACGCGCAATACCGTGTCGGCGGGCGTCCCGTTGTCCGGCTGGGGCACGCTGAGCGGCACGTATTCCGGGCTGCGCGAAGGCTCCGTGCTGGCCGAGCAGCGCGTGGGCCTGTCCCACAGCATGTTCGTGGCTCCGAAGGTCAAGCTGGCCGTCGGCGCCGACCGCGACATCGTGACGGGCGACTACGGCTGGCGCGCCAACCTGAGCATGCCGGTCGACACCTTCATGCGCGGCACCTGGCTCAGCTGGTAAGTGCCGGATAGCGTGGCCAAAATCTCCCTCCGGAACGGGCGGCCGGGATTTGGGGCTTAAAATCGCTGCCATGATGCTTCCGGCCTACCCCCATGTCTGACGCGCGCGCCCTCGGCGTGTTGCAGCGCGTTTTCGGTTACGAATCCTTCCGCGGCGACCAGCAAGCCATTGTCGAACAGGTGATCGGCGGCGGCGACGCGCTCGTTCTCATGCCTACGGGCGGCGGCAAGTCGCTCTGCTACCAGATCCCCTCGTTGGTGCGCGAAGGCACCGGCATCGTCGTGTCGCCCCTGATCGCGCTGATGCAGGACCAGGTCGACGCGCTGACCGAACTGGGCGTGCGCGCGGCGTTCCTGAATTCCACGCAGGATTGGCGGGTGGCGCGCGAAGTTGAACAGGCTTTTCTGGATGGCGAGCTCGACCTGCTCTACGTCGCCCCCGAGCGCCTGCTGACCGACCGCTGCCTGCAATTGCTGGACCGCGGCCGCATCGCCCTGTTCGCCATCGACGAAGCACACTGCGTATCGCAATGGGGTCATGACTTCCGGCCCGAATACCTGGGCCTGTCCATGCTCCACGAGCGCTGGCCCGACGTGCCGCGCATCGCGCTCACGGCCACCGCCACCGCCGTCACCCGCACCGAGATCGCGCAGCGCCTGTCCCTGGATGAAGCGCGCCATTTCGTCTCCAGCTTCGACCGTCCCAACATCCGCTACCGCATCGTCGAAAAGAACGAGGTGCGCAAGCAGTTGCTGGACATGATCCGCACCGAGCACGAAGGCGAATCCGGCGTGGTGTACTGCCTGTCGCGCGCCCGAGTCGAAGAAACGGCCGAATTCCTGTGCAATCAGGGCATCGATGCGATGCCGTACCACGCGGGCCTCAGCCCCCAAATCCGGGCGGCCAACCAATCGCGCTTCCTGCGCGAGGACGGCGTGGTCATGGTGGCCACCATTGCGTTCGGCATGGGCATCGACAAGCCCGACGTGCGCTTCGTGGCGCACATCGACCTGCCCAAGTCCGTCGAAGGCTACTACCAGGAAACCGGCCGCGCCGGCCGCGACGGCCTGCCCGCCACGGCGTGGCTGGCCTATGGCCTGCAAGACGTGGTGCAGCAGCGCCGCATGATCGACGAATCGCCCGGCGACGAATCCTATCGCCGGCGCCTGGGCCAGCAGCTCGACGCCATGCTGGGCCTGTGCGAAACGGTGGAATGCCGGCGCGTGCGGCTGCTGGCTTACTTTGGGCAGCAGATCACCGCCTGCGGCAATTGCGACGTCTGTCTGGATCCGCCGCAGGCGTGGGACGGCACGGTGGCGGCGCAGAAGGTGCTGTCAGCCGTGTACCGGCTCTGGAAAGAACGCGGCCAGCGCTACGGCGCCGGCCACATTATCGACATCCTGCGCGGCAAGGTCACCGACCGCACCAAGCAGCATGGCCACGAGTCGCTCAGCGTGTTCGGCGTGGGCGCCGACCTCTCCGACACCGCGTGGCGTGGTGTGCTGCGCCAGTTGTTGGCGCAGGGCCTGCTGACCGTGGACAACGAAGGCTTCGGCACGCTGGCCCTGACCGAAGGCAGCCGCGCGGTGCTCAAGGGCGAGCACCAGCTCATGCTGCGGCGCGAATCCGAAAAGAAGCCGCGTTCCGGCAAGACGGGCAGCGGTCGGCCCAAGGCGGCGGCGATCGACCTGCCGGCCGAACTGCAGCCGGTGTTCGAGGCACTGCGCGCCTGGCGCGGCGAAGTCGCCAAGAGCCACGGCGTGCCCGCCTACGTGATCTTCCACGACGCCACGCTGCGCGAGATCGCGCTGGCGCAGCCCGAGTCCATGGACGAACTGAGCCACATCAACGGCGTGGGGGCCCGCAAGCTGGAAGCCTACGGCGAAGAAATCCTGCAGCGGGTGGCGCGGCCGGTGCTGTAGCGCCCGGACAGCACCAGAAGCCCGGGCGGAATGCCGGCCCGGCAATCCGCCCCGCCTTGAATCGCTTAGTACGACGGCGGCGGCAGCAGCGGCACGGGGCGGCGCTCCTTGCCGAAGACCGACCGGTACGCCAGGATGTTGAACACCAGCACCACCGGAATCCCCACGACGGCGCCCGCCATCACCAGCCGCATCGAGCCCAGCGCGCCCGCGCCGTCCCACAGCGTCATGTCGTCCAGGATCAGGTACGGGAACAGGCTGTACGCCAGCCCGCTCAGCATCAGCAGGAACAGCGCCACCGTCAGCACAAAAGGCAGCCAGCTGAAGCGGTCGGCGCGGCCCGGCAGCCGCGCCAGCAGCATTTCCGCGGCCACGAAGCCGGCCAGCATCAGCACCCACACCGACGCCGCAAGGCTCAGGTGGGCAATGTTGCTCCACTTGTAGAAGATGCCGGCGTTGGCCAGGCCCAGCGTGACCGCGATCGACACCATGCCCACGGCCGTCCAGCGGATGGCGTGGCGCGCCCAGTTGGCCGCGCGGCGCTGCAGGTCGCCCTCGACGCGCATGACCAGCCACGACGCGCCCAGCAGCACGTACGCGGCCACCGCACACAGGCCCACGAACATCGCAAACCAGCCATAACCCGCGTCGGACTGGTAGCCCGTGGCGATGCGGCCAAGCAGCGTGCCCTGGCCGAACGCGGTGATGACCGAGCCGATCCAGAATGCGAAGATCCAGCGCGGCTTCATTTCGTTGCGGGCGCGGATGCGGAATTCGAAGGCGACGCTGCGCAGCACCACGCCCAGCACCATGAACGTCAGCGGCCCATAAAGTTTGCCCAGCACGGCGCCCCAAGCGAACGGGAACGCCGCCGCAAACAGCCCCATGCCCAGCAGCAGCCAGAACTCGTTGGCGTCGCGCCACGGGCTGAGCAGGCTCATCATGCGGCCGCGCTCGTGTTCCGGCGCGATCTGCAGCAGGATGCCCACGCCGAGGTCGAAGCCGTCCAGGACCATGCCCGCGGCAATCACGACAAACAGCAGCGCCATGAAGGCGAGCGGCATCCAGAACGAAGGATCGTCGGGGCTCAGGCCTTGCGACGCAGCCAGCATGGCGATCATGGCGCACCTCCGCTCAGCTTGCGCACAGGCACGACGCCGTAGCGCGCCGCATGGAACAGCATGCCGGCGAACGCGGCCAGCAGCAGCGCGTACAGCAGTCCGTAGCCGGCCAGCCCGTACAGCACGGTGCTGGAGGGCACGGAACCCAGGACCTCGGACTGCGTAACGGTGCCGTTCACGATAAAAGGCTGCAGCCCGATGATGGAGACCCACCAGCCGGCCACCACGGCGATGCCGCCGGAGAACATCATGCCGCACAGGACCCGCTGCCACCAAGGCGGCAGGACCGACGGGTCCATGCCGCGCCGGAACGTCCACAGGAAGGTCACGCACGCCACGGCCAGCATCAGCAGTCCCAGGCCGACGGCCACGCGCAGCGACCAGAAGGTCAGCGCCACCGGCGGCAGCATGCCCGAATATTTGTCCAGGCCCTGGTAGGTGCCGTCCGCATTGCGATGCAGCCACATGCCGCCGGCGTTATTGATCGTGAGGTCGCCTTCGTTGACGTGCCCGCGCGCGTCGGGCCAGCCGAACAGCACCAGTTGCGGCACGGGGCCGCTTTCCCAGAAGCCCGCCGCGGCCGCGGCCTTGGCCGGTTGCAGCTTGGCCATCATCTGACCCGCGCCGGTCGCCACGGGCACCTGCAGGAACGCGGCCACCACGGCCATCACCAGCGCCGTCTTGAACGCGCTGCGCTCGCCCTCGCCCAGCGGCCGCCGCAATGCCTGCAGCGCGGTCACGCCCATCATGAGGAACGAGGCGGCCAGCGCCGCGCCGACCATCACCACGGCCATGCGCCAGCCGACCGAGGGATTGAGCACGACCTTGTGCCAGTCATAGACCTGGTAGCGGCCGTCGACCAGCAGCGCGCCGTCCGGCGTCTGCATCCACGATTGCAGGGCAAGCACCCAGAACACGGCGACGAGCTGCCCGGCCGCCACCATCAGGACGGCCAGCGTGTGCGCGCCATCGGACACGCGGCGCTGGCCGAACAGCATGACGCCCAGGAAACAGGACTTGAGGATGAAGACGGACAGGATGCCGTAACCCAGCAGCGGACCGGCCACGTTGCCGATCTTGTCCATCAGGCCCGCCCACAGGCTGCCGATCTGGATCAGGACGGGCACGCTGGCGGCCAGCGTCAACACGAAGGACAGCGCAAAGATGCGGACCCAGAAGCGGTAGGCCGCCGTCCAGCCACCGTGGCTGGACCACCGGGCCCGGATCTTGAAGAACAGCAGCACCCAGGCCAGCGCCAGAGAGACGGCTAGGAAAAGCGCCAGGAAGCTAAGGCTGGCCACAAACTGCGCCCGGGCCAGGGATAGGGTCGAGATATCCATAATGGCCCGTAGTGTAGAGCCAGTTACATGACTATGGGGGTCGATCGAAACCGGTTGAAGGCGTGGCAAAAATGGCCGCGCTGCGGAACGTGGCAAAATTGACGCTTTGTCGCTGCTTTTTCCTATTCTTTCAAGAATGACCACCGCCCCGACGCCGACCCCCGCCGCATCAAACTTCCTGCTCAACATCGTCCAAGACGACCTCGAAGCCAACCGCTTCCAGGGCAAGCGCTGGGCGGGCAAGCCTGGCCCGGCGGCCATGCAGCAGCAGGGGGACGCGGACCCGGCGCGCATCCGCACGCGTTTTCCGCCGGAGCCCAACGGCTACCTGCACATCGGCCACGCCAAGAGCATCTGCGTGAACTTCGGGCTGGCGCGCGACTTCGGCGGCGTCTGTCACCTGCGCTTTGACGACACCAACCCCGAGAAAGAAGACCAGGAATACGTCGACGCCATCATCGAGGCCGTCCACTGGCTGGGCTTTGACTGGAAGGCCGACGGCCGCGAGAACCTGTACTTCGCCAGCGACTACTTCGGTTATATGTATGAGTTTGCCGAAGCCCTGGTCGAAGCCGGCCACGCCTACGTCGACGAACAGAGCGCGGAAGAAATCCGCGCCAACCGCGGCACGCTGACCGAACCCGGCACGGATTCGCCCTGGCGCAACCGCCCGGCCGCCGAGTCCATCGCGCTGCTGCGCGAAATGCGCGACGGCAAGCATCCGGATGGCAGTCTGGTGCTGCGCGCCAAGATCAACATGGCGTCGCCCAACATCAACCTGCGCGACCCGGTCATGTATCGCGTCCGCCACGCCACGCACCATCGCACCGGCGACCAATGGTGCATCTACCCGATGTACAGCTGGGCGCACCCGGTGGAAGACGCGCTGGAAGGCATCACGCACAGCGTCTGCACGCTGGAATTCGAAGATCAGCGCCCGTTCTACGACTGGATCCTGAGGCGCCTGGCCGAACTGGGCAAGCTGGCCCAGCCGCTGCCGCACCAGTACGAATTTGCCCGCCTGAACCTGAGCTACGTCGTCACCAGCAAGCGCAAGCTGCTGCAACTGGTGAAGGAAGGCCATGTGGACGGCTGGGACGACCCGCGCATGCCCACCATTTTCGGCCTGCGCCGCCGCGGCTACACGCCCGCGTCGATCCGCCTGTTCTGCGACCGCACCGCCGTCTCCAAGTCCGATTCGCGCATCGACTACAGCCTGCTCGAACAGGCCGTGCGCGACGACCTGGACCCCATCGCCGCCCGTTCGGTGGCCGTGCTGGACCCGATCAAGCTGGTCGTCACCAACTACCCGGAAGGCCAGACCGAGACCTGCACCGCGCCGCGCAATCCGCACGACCCCGAAGCCGGCGTGCGCGAGTTCCCGCTGTCGCGCGAGCTGTGGATCGAACGCGACGACTTCCGCGAGGAAGCGCCCAAGAAGTATTTCCGCCTGTTCCCGGGCAACACGGTGCGTCTGAAGTACGGCTATGTCGTGCGCTGCACCGGCTTCACCAAGAACGAGGCCGGCGAGGTCGTCGAAGTGCAGGCCGAATACCTGCCCGACACCAAGAGCGGCACCCCGGGCGCGGACAGCGTCAAGGTCAAGGGCAACATCACCTGGGTCAGCGCGGCGCACGCGGTGCCCGCGCAGATCCACCTGTACGACCGCCTGTTCGCGGATCCGCGTCCGGACGGCGGCGACAAGGACTTCCTGGCCTGCCTGAACCCCAACTCCAAACAGACCGTCACGGCCTGGCTGGAACCGGGCACGGTGGCCACGCCGGGCGCGACCTGGCAGTTCGAGCGCCTGGGCTACTTCACGGCGGACCTGAAGGACTCGACGCCCGACGCGCCGGTGCTGAACCGCATCGTGACCCTGCGCGATTCGTGGGTGCAAGGCTGACGCGCCCGCGTGCGCAATACCGGGAAAAGGCGCCTTGTGGCGCCTTTTTCTTTCGCCCTGCGCCCGGCGCAGGCCGCCCCTGGCGGGTTATCATCCCCGACATCCCGCAGCCGGTTGCGCGCGCCGTTTTCCGCCGCCCGGACCGCCAGCCACAATCAAGATGAACACTGAATCCCTAGCCCTGGACTTCAAGAGCGCCACCCTGTATGCCATCCGGGTGGTTTTGCATAGCGCCGATCCCGAACGCCTGAACGCAGCGCTGGCCAAGCGTATGGCGGATGCCGGCAGCTTCTTTGAAAACGAGCCCGTCGTCATCGACGCCAGCCGGGTCGAGGAAACGATCGACTGGCCGGCGCTGGTCGCGTCGCTGCGCGGCCACAACCTGCCTCCGATCGGCGTGGTGGCCGAAGGCGCCAATCTGCAAGCCGCGCGCGATGCCGGCCTGACCCCGGTCGAACTGTCCACGCCTGCCGCGCGACCCGCCCCCGTGGTGGACACCGCGCCGCCGAATGACGTCGCGACGCCCGTGCCGTCCGTGCCGGCCGCCGCCGTCGAGATCGCGCCCGCACCCACCGACACGTCGGCGCTTGCCGCGCAGACGTCTGCCGCCGACACCCCGGCGCAGGACAAGACGGCGGCCGCTGACGTTGCCGATGCAAAGGCCGAAGCGCAGGCCGAAAAGCCCGCAGCCGACGCCGGTCCCCTGCCCGCCCGCGCGGCCAGCAGCACCACGTCCGCGCCCAGCCCGACGGCCGCCGCCCCGCACTCGTCGTCGGCGCTGGTGGTCACGCGGCCGCTGCGCTCGGGCCAGCGCGTTTACGCACGGCATACGGATCTGGTGGTGATCGGCATGGTCAGCCAGGGCGCCGAAGTCATCGCCGACGGCAACGTGCACGTTTACGGTCCGTTGCGCGGCAAGGCCATGGCCGGCGCGCGCGGCGACACGTCGGCACGCATCTTCACGACGCATCTGGATGCGGAATTGCTGGCCGTCGCGGGCGTCTACCGCGTGGTCGAAGACAAGCTTGATGGCACGCTGCAGAACCAGCCTGCGCTGGTCCGCCTGGATGGCGACACGCTGCGCATCGAAGCGCTGAAGGCCTGATGCCGCGCTCCGGGCGCGGCATCCTGCGAGACGGCGGCGCGGCCGCGGCCCGCTCAAATCTCAACACATCCTGTAAGAAGCCTTACACGGGCTTTTTGCTTTACGATAACGCGATTTATTCGAACATAAGGGTTTGATCGTCATGACACGCATTGTTGTGGTGACTTCCGGCAAAGGCGGCGTGGGCAAAACCACGACGAGCGCCAGTTTTTCCGCGGGCCTCGCGATGCGGGGCCACAAGACCGCTGTCATCGACTTCGACGTCGGCCTGCGCAACCTCGACCTCATCATGGGTTGCGAGCGTCGCGTGGTGTATGACTTCGTCAATGTGATCCAGGGCGAAGCGACCCTCAAGCAAGCGCTCATCAAGGACAAGCAGCTTGAAAACCTTTTCATCCTGCCCGCCTCGCAAACGCGCGACAAGGATGCGCTGACGCAGGAAGGCGTGGAAAAGGTCATCAATGACCTGAAGGAAATGGGTTTCGACTACATCGTCTGCGATTCGCCCGCCGGCATCGAAACCGGCGCGCTGATGGCCGCGTATTTTGCGGATGACGCGCTGGTGGTGACCAACCCGGAAGTCTCGTCCGTGCGTGACTCGGACCGCATCCTGGGCATCCTGGCCGCCAAGTCCAAGCGCGCGGTCGAGGGCGACGAGCCGGTCAAGGAATACCTGCTGCTGACCCGCTACAACCCCAAGCGCGTGTCCGACGGCGAGATGCTGTCGCTGACCGACATCGAAGACATCCTGCGCATCAAGCTCATCGGCGTGATTCCCGAATCGGAAGCCGTGCTGCAGGCGTCGAACCAGGGCCTGCCGGCCATCCACCTGAAAGACACCGACGTCTCGGAAGCCTACAAGGACGTCGTCAGCCGTTACCTTGGCGAAGACAAGGCCCTGCGCTTTACCGACTACGAAAAGCCGGGTTTCCTGAAACGCCTGTTCGGAGGCAAGTAAGCGATGTCCTTCCTGTCGTTTCTGCTCGGTCAAAAGAAGACCTCCGCGTCCGTCGCCAAAGAACGGTTGCAGATCATCCTTGCCCACGAGCGTGGCCGCGGGGATTCGCCCGATTACCTGCCGCAGCTTCAGCAGGAACTGATCGCGGTCATCTCCAAGTACGTGAAGATCAATCCTGAAGACATCAAGGTGCACCTGGAACGCCAGGACACATTGGAAGTGTTGGAAGTGAAGATCGAAATGCCGCAGAACGAGACGTGACGTCTCTGCTGTGCGCCGGCCTTGCCGGCGCGCGTTGCGCATAAAAAACGCCCGGCATTGCCGGGCGTTGCTTTTTGGGACAAGGAAGGCTTAACGCTTGCCTACCTGGTCGCCGATCACACCGCCGATCGCCGCGCCGCCGACCGTGCCGAGCACGCCGCCGTTAGTGATCACCGCACCCGCGACGCCGCCGAGTGCGGCGCCCCCCACGGTGCTCTTCTGGCGATGGCTCATGCCATCCCACGATGAACAACCCGCCATGGTGGCAGCCAGCGCCACAGCGGCACAGATCTTGGAAAGCGATGCGATTTTCATGATGTAGCTCCTATTCTTTTACCCGGGGCCGCACCGGAGAATCAAAATGCGAGCGAGCGGACCTTTAGGGGTTTAGAGCTTTCAGGATCGCAAATTATCCGGGGACACGGTGTTAGGTTTACCCAGGAATTGTGTCAAAGGGAGAGCGAACTTTTGCACTCCCCTGGGAACGATGTTGCAAGGGCCGGCGGCTATTTGACCAGACGTAACACGTCGCGGAAGCGCGGGTGCTCGCACGTCTCCATCCACTCGAAAATCGCCATCTCTGTCGTGACGATCTCCGCGCCGTGAGCGCGCGCGCGGCGCAGCGCGGCATGGTGGTCCGACGGCTTGCGCGATCCGGCCGCATCCGCGACAAGCACCGTCTTGTAGCCAAGGTCCACCAGACCGATCACGGTTTGCAGCACGCAGATATGCGCCTCGCAGCCGGCCACCAGCACCGTCTTGCGCGAGGCGGGCAGCCAGCCGTCGAAACCCGGTTCACGCGCTGACGAAAAGTGCATCTTCTGGAACGTGGCCTGCACCAGCTCGCGCACCGGGTCCACGGTGACGCCCAGCATCTTGCTGTGGTGCTCGGTGGCGACGACCGGCACATCGAGCAACCGCGCCGCCTGCGCCAGCTTGTGCGCGGCGTTCAGCACGGCGTCGCCTTCGTGGATGACAGGCATCAGGCGGCCCTGCATGTCGACAATCAACACGGTGGAATCGGAGGCGGACAGCAGCATGGTGAGGACTCCTGGGGGCAAGGGGTCAGCATAACGCTGTGGGGCGGTGATGTCTCCCTGGGCCTGTGTCTGACACCAGAAAAAAAATCCCGGCGCGTGGCCGGGATTCTTGGCGGTGGAGCCTGTCGTTTTTACTTCAATGCCTTGTACCGCAGGCGCTTGGGCTTGGCGCCCTCTTCGCCCAGGCGGCGCTTCTTGTCGGCTTCGTATTCCTGATAGTTGCCGTCGAAGAACACGACCTGCGAATCGCCTTCGAAGGCCATGATGTGCGTGGCGATACGGTCCAGGAACCAGCGATCGTGGCTGATGACCATGACGCTGCCGGGGAACTCGAGCAGCGCATCTTCAAGCGCACGGAGCGTTTCGACGTCGAGGTCGTTGGACGGTTCGTCAAGCAGCAGGACGTTGCCGCCGGCGATCAGCGTCTTGGCCATGTGCAGGCGGCCGCGTTCGCCGCCCGAGAGCTGGCCCACGACCTTGTTCTGGTCGCCGCCCTTGAAGTTGAAGCGGCCCAGGTAGGCGCGCGACGACATCTCGAACTTGCCGACGGTCAGGATGTCGGCGCCATCGGACACGGCGTCGAACACCGTCTTCTTGTCTTCCAGCGCGTCGCGCGACTGGTCGACGAAGGCGAGCTTCACGGTCTGGCCGATCTTGACTTCGCCCGAATCCGGCTGCTCGCGGCCGGCGATCATGCGGAACAACGTGGACTTACCGGCGCCGTTCGCGCCGATGATGCCGACGATGGCGCCCGGCGGCACCTTGAAGCTGAGGTTGTCGATCAGCAGACGGTCGCCGTAGGCTTTGCTGACGTTGTTGAATTCGATGACCTCGTTGCCCAGGCGCTCGCCCACCGGAATGAAGATTTCCTGGGTTTCGTTGCGCTTCTGGTATTCGTACGAGGACAGTTCCTCGAAACGGGCAAGACGCGCCTTGGCCTTGGCTTGGCGGCCCTTCGGATTCTGGCGCACCCACTCCAGTTCTTTCTTGATGGTCTTCTGGCGCGCCGATTCGGAGGACTCTTCCTGCTTGAGGCGGTCTTCCTTCTGTTCCAGCCACGAGCTGTAGTTGCCCTTCCAGGGAATGCCGTAGCCGCGGTCCAGTTCCAGGATCCATTCGGCCGCGTTGTCCAGGAAGTAGCGATCGTGGGTCACGCCAACGACGGTGCCGGGGAACTTGTGCAGGAACTGCTCCAGCCACTCCACGCTTTCGGCGTCCAGGTGGTTGGTGGGTTCGTCCAGCAGCAGCATGTCGGGCTTGGACAGCAGCAGGCGGCACAGGGCCACGCGGCGCTTTTCACCACCGGACAGGTTGCCGACGGTGGCATCCCAGGGCGGCAGGCGCAGCGCGTCGGCGGCGATTTCCATCTGGTGTTCGATGTCGTCCGCGCCGCTGGAGGCGGCGGCGGCGATGATGGCTTCGAGTTCGGCCTGTTCAGCGGCCAGCGCGTCGAAGTCGGCGTCGGGTTCGGCGTACGCGGCGTAGACCTCGTCCAGGCGCTTCTTGGCGGTGACGACGGCGCCCAGGCCTTCTTCAACCGCCTGGCGGACCGTGTGCTCGGGGTTGAGCTGCGGTTCCTGCGGCAGGTAGCCGATGTTCAGGCCCGGCATGGGCACGGCTTCGCCTTCGATCTCGCGGTCGACGCCCGCCATGATCTTCAGCAGCGTCGACTTGCCCGAGCCGTTCAGGCCCAGCACGCCGATCTTGGCGCCAGGAAAAAACGAAAGGGAGATATCGCGCAGGATCTGCCGCTTGGGCGGCACGATCTTGCCGACGCGGTTCATGGTGTAGACGTATTGGGCCATGGGCTCGTAGGTGAGATATAGCTGAGAAACCGTTGATTGTAGGCCGGATCCCTGACCGGCGTGCGGCAGCGGTGATCCGGCCCCATCTCGCGTTGATCCGGGCCTTTGCCCGCCTTCAGTTGGCCTTCTCGGCCCGGCCCGGCAGACCCGGCGTACGCATTTGCGCCAGCATCACGCCGGCCAGCGCCAGCGCACCGCCCGCGATATGAAACAGATGCGGCTTTTCATCGAGGAACAGCGCCGCGATGGCCACGGTGAAGACCGGCATGACGTTCAGGAAGATGCTGGCGCGATTGGGGCCCAGGTGGCGCACGCCCTGCATCCACAGATACGGCGCAAACAGCGACGGAAACACCGCCGCATACAGCACCAGCGGCACGTTGGCGGCATTGAGCGGCGACGGCGCCGCCATCAGAAAGGCGGGAAGCTGGAACAGAATGCCGAACGCGACCTGCACGTACAGCGACTGCCACGGCCCCACGGGCAGCGCCCACCGGCGCAGCAGCACGCCATAGAGCGCATAGGCCAGCGCGCCCAGCCCCATCAGCACGTCGCCGTGGTTGGCGCCCACGGACAGCAGCCGGGCCGGGTCGCCCTCGCCGATCAGCAGCGCCAGCCCGGCCAGCGACACCAGGCTGCCCAGCACCGCCATGGCCGTGGGGCGCTCGCGCATGATGACCGCCATGACGGCGATGGTCATGAGCGGGATCATCGCGGTGATGAAGCCCATGTTGGTGGCGGTGGTGGACGCGGCCGCCACGTACGCCAGGCCTTGGTACAGCGCCATGCCCAGTCCGCCCAGCACGGCGAATTTCGGCAGGTGCGCCAGCACCTGGCGGCGTTGCGCCCAGACGCCGGGCAGCGCAAACGGGGTCAGGACGATGCCCGCCAGCGCCCAGCGATAAAAGCCGATGGCCGCCGGCGCGATAACGCCCGCGGCCATCTTGGTGACGATCATGTTGACCGACCAGATCAGGGCGGCCAGAAGCGGAAACAGGAAAAATCGGAGGGGGAGCTGCGGGGCGTCGGAGCGCATGGATGAAACGGGAAGGCAGAAAGACGAAAAGCAGGCCAGTGTAGGCTCCGTCCGACCCGCTGTATACGTCACTGATATGTTGGCGCCCCGGCACGCCATCCGAAGACCGCCCGCGTTTCTTCGTAATCCAAGCGCCCGATGCACCGCAGCGCGGTTCGCGCGACAATAGCGCCTGACGTATCTGCCGTGCCGTCGCGGCTTCATCGCGCCCAGGAACCTTCATGTCCGCCTCTGCCACTCCTCCCGCTTCCTTGACCCATTTCAGCGCACCCGAACTGGACATGCTGGCCAAGACCGCGGATGCACTCAGCGCCTATCTGGGCAAACCCGTGCTGGCGGAAGTGGTGCTGGGCGATGAAGGCACCGAATGGGTGACCTACGGCGTCCCAATGGACGAGAAGGCCGAGACGGACGAGGAACAGACCCACGTGCAGATGGGCGGGCCGGGCGCGCGCCTGCTCGGCAACCGAGGCGGCTTGCCGCAGTCCGATGACGACACCTACGACTGTCTGTACCTGTGGGCGATCCAGATCTCGCTGAACGACGGCGAGCGCTTCATCAAGCTGGACCACGACGGTGAAGAATCCGCCTGGTCCGACAACCTGGAAGACGTGCTGCCCTTTGCCCTGACCGAGGAACCGCAGCCCGATCCCGACGAGGAAGACGAAGAAGACGACGGCGCGGACGACGAAGACGACGACACGCCGTACGACGACGTCCACAACCACAACCACCGCCATTGAGCGGCGCGCCGCGGCCCGGGCAGGCGCCCGGTCCACGGCGTTTACAGAATCACACGGTGATCCGGCCTTCCTCGACCGCGTGGCAGGCCACGATCGACACCCCCGCCAGCTTCGCGACCGGCGCTTCGGCCTTGCAACGGTCGTTGGCGTGCGGGCAGCGCGGATGGAAGGTGCAGCCGGACGGGGGATTCAGGGGATTGGGCACCTCGCCCGCCACCGCCGTGCGCGGCTTGCCCGCGCCGTTGATGTCCGGAATCGCCTCGAGCAGCATCCGCGTGTAAGGATGCCGCGGCCGCGCGAAGAGTTCGTCGCGCGGCGCCACTTCCACCATGCGGCCCAGATACATCACGCCCACGCGATCCGCCACATGGTGCACGACGGCCAGGTTGTGCGAGATGAACAGGTACGTCAGCCCCAGCTTGCGCTGCAGGTCCTTC
Organism: Achromobacter sp. GQ309; assembly: GCF_059759315.1. NCBI lineage: Bacteria > Pseudomonadati > Pseudomonadota > Betaproteobacteria > Burkholderiales > Alcaligenaceae > Achromobacter > Achromobacter sp. GQ309. The sequence continues at coordinate 45,006 of NZ_JCAXDP010000003.1, read as the reverse complement.
ATCAGGTTCAGCACCTGCGCCTGCACGGACACATCCAGCGCCGAGGTGGGCTCGTCGCACACCAGGAATTCCGGATTGACCGCCAGCGCGCGCGCAATCGAGATGCGCTGACGCTGCCCGCCCGAGAACTGGTGCGGATAGCGGCTCTGGTCCGCGGGATCCAGGCCCACTTGCCGCAGGAGTTCGCCCACGCGCGCCACGCGGTCCGCGGGCGACATCTGCGTGTGCGTCAGCATCGGCTCGGCGATGATGCGGCCCACGCGCCAGCGCGGATTCAGGCTGGCATAGGGATCCTGGAAGATCATCTGCAGGCGTTTGCGCAAGGCGCGCCCGCCGGGCTCGGACATGCGCGACAGCGGCTGGCCGTCGAAGTGGATGTCGCCGCGCGTCAGGCCATACAGCCCGACCAGCATGCGCGCGACCGTGGATTTTCCACAGCCGGATTCACCCACCAGCGCCAGCGTTTCGCCGCGGGCGATGTCGAACGACACGCCGTCCACCGCACGCAGCATCACTTTGGGCTTGCGCGCCAGCGTGCGCTCCAGCCAGGGCGGCGATACGTCAAACCAGCGCGCCGCGTCCTTTACTTGAACCAAGGGCGTGCTCATGCGGCCACCTCCAACGTATTGCCTTTGTCATGCAGCCAACAGGCCGCGCGCGACGTGCCCGCGGGCATCAGCTCCGGGCGGTCGTGCGCGCAGCGCGGCAGGCGCTGGCCGCAGCGGGGATTGAACGCACAGCCCGGCGGGATGGCGTTCAGGCGCGGCATGCTGCCGTCGATCTGCACCAGCCGCTCGATGTGGCCTTCCAGCGTGGGAATGGACCCCATCAGTCCTGACGTATAGGGATGGCGCGGTTTGTGGATCACGTCGGCCACCGGCCCGATCTCGGCCACGCGGCCGGCGTACATCACCGCCACGCGGTCGGCGGTCTCGGCGATGACGCCCATGTCGTGCGTGATCAACATAACCGCCGTGCCGTTTTCGCGGCACAGACGTTTGAGCAGTTCGATGATCTGCGCCTGGATCGACACGTCCAACGCGGTAGTGGGTTCGTCGGCCACCACCAGTTTCGGCTCGGCGGCCAGGGCCAGCGCAATCACGACGCGCTGGCGCATGCCGCCGGAGAACTGGTGCGGGTAGTGGTCGATGCGCTCGCGCGCGGCGGGAATGCCGGTGGACGCCAGCAGCTCGACCGCACGGTTGCGCGCCTGCGACCAGGTCATGTCCAGGTGGGTGACGATGGTTTCAGCCAGTTGCCGGCCCACCGTGTACAGCGGGTTCAGCGACGTCAGCGGGTCCTGGAACACCGCGCCGATCTCGCGGCCGCGCACGCGGCGCATCTGTTCGTCGGGCAGGTTGTCGATGCGACGGCCGGCCAGCAGGATCTCGCCGGCCGCGATGCGGCCCGGGGGCTCGAGCAGGCCGATGATGGAGGCGCCGGTCAGCGACTTGCCAGCGCCGGATTCGCCCACCACGCCCAGGACTTCGCCAGCCTGGATGGAAAAGGACACGTCGTCCAGGGCGCGTAGCGTGCCGCGGCGCGTGGGAAATTCCACGCGCAGGTTGCGGACTTCGAGTAATGCGCTCATGGTTACCTCAGTTCAGTCGCGGATTGAGCGCATCGCGCAGCCAGTCACCCAGCAGGTTGACCGACAGCACCAGCAGCACCAGCGCCGCGCCCGGGAAAATGGTGATCCACCACTCTCCGGAAAACAGGAAATCGTTGCCGATCCGGATCAGCGTGCCCAGCGACGGCGCGGTCGGCGGCACCCCCACCCCCAGGAACGACAGCGTCGCCTCGGTGATGATGGCGGTGGCCAGATGAACCGTGGCCAGCACCAGCACCGGACCCAGCACGTTGGGCAATACGTGGCGGAACATGATGACGGGCGAGGCCACGCCGATCACGCGGGCGGCCTGCACGTATTCACGGTTCTTTTCCACCAGCGTCGAGCCGCGCACCGTGCGCGCGTACTGCGGCCAGCCGGCAAGCGCGATAGCGCCGATCAGCACCGGAAAGGCGATGATCTCGTGCAGCTCGCGCGGCACTGCCGCCCGCGCCACGCCGTCGATCAGGAGCGCGATCAGGATGGCGGGGAACGAGAGCTGCACGTCGGCGACGCGCATGATGAACGCGTCGATGCGGCCGCCGGCATAACCGGAGATCAAGCCCAGCACGATGCCGATCACCATCGACAGCAGCACCGAGGCCAGGCCGATCAGCAGCGACACGCGCGTGCCGTACAGGATGGCCGAATACAGATCGCGGCCCTGACTGTCCGTGCCCAGCAGGTACGTGGCCTGCCCGTTGGGTTCCCAGGCCGGCGGCAGCAGCGCGTCCAGCAGTTCGACCTTGGTCAGGTCGAACGGGTTGTGCGGCGCGACCCAGCCGGCTCCGAAGGAACCGATCAACAGGGCCGCAAGCAGCAGCGTGGCGACGATGGCCACGGGCGCCCGGCGCCAGGCCCAGGCAATGTCGCTGTCCCACCAGCGTTTGAGTACGGCGCGCATCAGTGAGCCCCCCCGCGAGTCAGCCCGGAACGCAGCCGCGGGTCCACGACGAAATACAGAAGATCGACGATCAGGTTGATAACCACGAACACCAGCGCGATCAGGCACAGGTACGCGGCCATCACCGGCACGTCGGCGAATTGGACCGCCTGGATGAAGAGCAGGCCCATGCCCGGCCACTGGAACACGGTCTCGGTCACGATGGCAAAGGCGATGATGCCGCCCAGCTGCAGGCCGGTGATGGTGATGACGGGCACCATCGTGTTCTTGAGCGCGTGGCCAAAATGGATGGCGCGGCGCTTCAGACCCCGGGCGCGCGCGAACTTGATGTAGTCCGAGCGCAGGACCTCCAGCATTTCGGAGCGCACCAGCCGCAGCACCAGCGTCATCTGGAAGAGCGACAGCGTGATGGACGGCAGGATGAGGTGCTTCCAGCCCGTGGCGGTGAACAGGCCCGACGTCCACCAGCCCAGGCTGACGGTATCGCCGCGCCCGTAGCTGGGCAGCCAGCCCAGTTGCACCGAGAACACCAGGATCAGCAGGATGCCGATCAGGAAGGTTGGCAGGGACACGCCCAGCAGCGAGCCGGCCAGCAGCATCTGGGAAACCAGGCTGTTGCGCTTGAGCGCCGTGTACACGCCCAGCGGCACGCCCACGACGAGCGCCAGCAACGCGGCCACCATGGACAGCTCGAGGGTGGCGGGCAAACGGGACTTCAGCAGGGTGGAAACGGGTTCGCTCTGGCGCAGGGAGATGCCGAAATTGCCCTGCACGGCGTTGGCCACAAAATGGCCGAATTGAACGATGGCGGGCTCGTTCAGGCCCAGGCGTTCACGCAGTTCGATGCGCTCGGCATCGGTGGCGTCCTGCCCCAGCATGATGGTGACGGGGTCGCCGACGTATTGGAAAAGCACAAAGGCCAGTAGCGCGACGGTGAGCATCACCGCTACGGCCTGCAACAGGCGACGCAGTATGAAAGCGAACATAGGCGGAAAAAAGCAAGACGGCGGAACCGGGTAGGTCCCGCCGTCTGGTTAGCCTGGATCAGTCAACCTTGACCCAATCGGCAACGAGGCGGTTGTCGGCACGGTGGATGACCGTGACGTTCTTGCGCATGGCCCAGGGGATGACCTGGTCGTGCAGCGGGATATGCCCGAAGTCCTTGGCGTGCCCTTCCAGCACGGTGATGATGTCGGCGTCGCGCTTCTTCTCATCGGTCTCGGTCTTGATCCGATCGATGATGACGTCGAGTTCCTTGTTGCTGTAGTTGCCCAGGTTGTACATGCCGTCGGCGCCCTCACCCTTGGTGCGGATCAGGTTCTGCAGCGTGTACATGGCGTCGAACGTGGGCACGCCCCAGCCGAACAGATAGGCGCTGGTGTCGAACGACTGCACCTTCGGGAAGTACGTGGAGCGCGGCATGGCGTTCATGGTGGCCTTGACGCCGACCTTGGCCCACATGCCCACGACGGCCTGACAGATGGCTTCGTCGTTGATGTAGCGGTTGTTCGGGCAGTCCAGCGTGAAGTTCAGCGTGCCGTCGTAGCCGGCTTCCTTGAGCAGGGCGCGGGCTTTTTCGGGGTCGTAGGGCACGCGCTTGTGCACGGACTCGGCCCAGCCATGCACCTGCGGCGCGATCATCGTGCCGGTGGGCGCCGACAGGCCGCGCATCACGGCGCGCTTGATGGCGTCCACGTCGATGGCGCGGTACAGCGCTTCGCGCACGCGCACGTCCTGGAACGGGTTCTTGCCCTTGATGTTGGAGTACTGCAGCTCCGGACGCTTCTGGTCCAGGCCCAGGTAGATGGTGCGGTATTCGTTGCCCTCGACGACCTTCTGCGACTGGCGCAGGCGGTCCAGGTCTTGCGCGGCCGGATCCAGCACGAAGTCGATCTCGCCGGACAACAGCGCGGCGGTGCGCGTGGCGTTCTGCTTGATCGGCGTGAAGACGACTTCGGTCACGTTGCCGACCTTGCCGGCCTTGTTCCACCAGTCCTTGTTTTCCTCGAAGACCGTGCGCACGTCGACTTCGCGGCTCTTGAGTTTGTAGGGACCGGTGCCGTTAGTGTTGCGCGCGCCGTAGGTTTCTTCCTTGTTGACGAAGTCCTGCGGCTTGGCGATGTTGTTCTTTTCGGACCAGGCCTTGTTCATGATGAACACGTTGGTCAGCTGGCGCAGCAGCACGGGGTTGGGCGCCGAGGTTTCGATCTCGACGGTCAGGTCGTCGATCTTGCGCGCTTCCTTGATGCCGGTGGTGTAGGCCTTGTAGTTCGACGTGGGCGCCATGGCGCGGTGGATCGAGAACACCACGTCGTCCGCCGTGAACGCGGCGCCGTCATGGAACTTGACGTTGGGGCGCAGCTTGAAGCGGTACAGCGTGGGCGACACCTGCTCCCATTCGGTGGCCAGGCGCGGCGATACCTTGAAGGACTTGTCGTAGTCGACCAGCGGCTCGTAGATGTAGCTGTTGGCGGCGATCGTCATGCCTTCGTTCTGCGAGTGCGGATCGAACGTGAGGATGTCGCCCTGGGCGGCCCAGCGGAAGGTCTTGGCTTGCCCGATCGAGGGCACTGCCACGGCGGCGGCGATCGCGATAGCAATCAAAGTGCGGCGCATAAGTGTCAACTCCTGACAGTAGTCTGAATACCGGCGCGAGTGTGCCTACCCACGAGACCCGCGTCAATTCAGGGTTTGCGCGTACCGGCGGTCGTTTTCTCTGGGGAACGACAACCGGGGACGCATAAGCATGTAACAAAAAAATCGGACCAAACGACGTTCGAGTGCGCGCTTGCAACGGACGGACCTATTCGTCCGGGTCGATGGGCAGTTCCAGGGGCACGTGTTCGGTCATCAGCACGTCCAGCATGTCGATCAGCAACGCGGCCTTTTCTTCGCCGAAGGGCGCCAGCACCGCCTTCTGGTGCTGCAAAGCCTGATCGCACAGGCCGCCGATGAGGTTGGAGCCCTTGGCCGTGATGCAAACCCGCGTCTGGCGGCGGTCGGCACGGACGCCGGTGCGGGCCACCAGACCGTCGGCCTCCATGCGCTGCACGACCTTGCTGAGCGTGGGCTGCTTGGTGATGGCCAGCACGGCCAGGCTGCCGATGGTTTCGCCGGCGCTGCCTTGCAAGCTGGCGAGCACGCGCCATTCGGTCACGGACAGGCCGGCGGCTTTGACCTGTTGATGGAATTCCGCCGAGATGCGCTGACTGGCCTGCGCAAGCAGATAGGCCAGGTAGCCGTCGACGAACCGTGGGCCCGTTGCGGCGGCGCGCGTGCCGCGTGGCTTATCTGCCTGCATGTTGGTTTGCTCCCACGCACCCATTTCGAAGGCCTGCCCCGTTGCCGAAAGGCGCATTGCACCACGACGGCGCAGCCGTGCGCCATGATGTACCGCAATGCTGTTGCGCAGCACAGGGTATACCCCAAATCGCAACCCGTTTTTGCACCATTGCAGCGCCCTCAATCCGTCAAAAACCTAGAGAACAACCAGTATATACACCCTTGTTTTTGCGTGATATTTTTTAATTTCCATGAAATTTCATCTTTTTTATTGACAGCTAAAACGTTGACTCCTAAAGTATTTTTCAGGCGATGTTTTCGTAGCAAGATGATGCTGCACGGCAGCACGGATTAAGGATCCCGATGGGGTCCGCGAAAGGGATCCAAGATGGCGGAAAGGTCTTTCAAGAAAGAAGTCCAGCAACTGCGCATCGGCGCGGGCGAGGAATTTCGCGGCGAAGGGATTCTTGCCGTCACGAAGGCACTGCTGCAATCCGGCGTGGGTTACGTGGCCGGCTATCAGGGCTCGCCGATCTCGCATCTGATGGACGTGCTGGCCGACGCCAACGACATCCTGCAGGAACTGGGCGTGCACTTCGAGGCAAGCGCCTCGGAAGCCACCGCCGCAGCCACGCTGGCCGCCTCCGTCATGTACCCGATCCGTGGCGCCGTGACGTGGAAATCCACGGTGGGCACCAACGTCGCCTCCGACGCGCTGGCCAACCTGGCCTCGGGTGGCGTGACCGGCGGCGCGCTCGTCATCGTGGGCGAAGACTACGGCGAAGGCTCGTCGATCATGCAGGAACGCTCGCACGCGTTCGCCATGAAGTCGCAGATCTGGCTGCTGGACCCGCGCCCTAACCTGGAAAGCATGGTCAAGGCGGTGGAAGACGGCTTTGCGCTGTCGGAAGCCAGCAAGACGCCCGTGATGCTGCAATTGCGCATCCGCGGCTGTCATGTGCATGGCCGCTTCATCGCCAAGGAAAACAAGCGTCCGGCGTTCAGCCTGGCCGAGGCGCTGGAAAGCCCCGCGCGCGACACCAGCCGCATCGTGCTGCCGCCGGCCTCGTTCCTGCACGAGCAGGAAAAGATCAAGGAGCGCTGGCCGGCCGCCATCCGCTACATCAAGGAAAACCAGCTCAACGAGCACTTTGACGGCGACCAGGACGACATCGGCCTGATCCTGCAGGGCGGCCTGTACAACGGCGTGATCCGCGCGCTGCAGTTGCTGGGCCTGGCCGACAACTTCGGCAACAGCCGCATCCCGCTGTACGTGATGAACGTGACCTACCCCGTCATCGAGGACGAGGTCATCGACTTCTGCCGCGGCAAGCGCGCCGTGCTGCTGCTGGAAGAAGGCCAGCCGGACTACATCGAGCAGAACCTGCACGCGGTGCTGCGCCGGGCCGGTGTGAGCACGCAGTTGTCCGGCAAGGACGTGCTGCCGATGGCGGGCGAATACACGACCCAGGTCATGCGTGATGGCCTGCGCGAATTCCTCAGGCGCAACCGGCCGGAATCGCTGCAGACGCATCCGGCGGTAGCGGTGGATGCGCAGGCAGAAGTGCAGCCCGAGCCCCAGCTCACCATCACCGAGGTCTCGCGGCCCAAGCCGCCACGCCCCGCCGAGCAGCCCATCACCTTCCACAAGCACGTCGAAGGCCTGGCGGCCGTTGTGCCGCCGCGGCCCGCGGGCTTCTGTACGGGCTGTCCGGAGCGGCCCATCTTTTCCGCGCTGACGCTGGCGCAGGAAACGCTGGGCCAGCACCACATTTCGTGCGACATCGGCTGCCATCTCTTTTCCATCCTGCCGCCCTTCAACCTGGGCGCCACGACGATGGGCTACGGCCTGGGCGCTTCCAGCGCGGCCGCCTTCAACGTGCCGGCCGCCAAGCGGCCCATCTCGATCATGGGCGACGGCGGCTTCTGGCATAACGGGCTGGCGTCGGGCATCGGCAACGCGGTGTTCAACAAGTACGACGGCGTCATCGTCATCGTGGACAACTTCTACGCGTCGGCCACCGGCGGACAGGACATCCTGTCCTCGCGCGCCGACAACCCCGATCGCTCGACCAACAACCCGATCGACCAGGCCGTGCGCGGCGTGGGCGTGAAGTGGGTCCGCACGCTGGACCGCACCTACGACGTGGCCAAGGTGCGCGCCACCATCGAAGAGGCGCTGACCACCGACATCAAGGGTCCGAAGGTCATCATCGCGCAGTCCGAATGCATGCTGAACAAGCAGCGGCGCGTCAAACCCCTGTTCAACAAGGCGGTCAAGGAAGGCAAGCGGGTCGTGAAGGAACGCTTTGGCGTGGATCCGGATGTCTGTACTGGCGATCACGCCTGTATCCGGCTGTCCGGGTGTCCGTCGCTGACGGTCAAGGACAGCGGCGATCCGCTCAAGGAAGACCCGGTTGCGCACGTGGAAAGCAGCTGCGTGGGCTGCGGCAACTGCGGCGAGGTCGCGCACGCGGCCGTGCTGTGTCCGTCGTTCTACCGTGCCGACATCATCCACAACCCGACCGGCGCCGACCGCTTCCTGGCGCGCATGCGCGGCGCGGTGATCGGCTTCCTGCAACGGCGCCGCGCGGCGCGTCTGGCGCAAAGCGCGCTTTGAGGAACCCAGCAACATGAACGCGGCGGTGATGCAGCAAGGCAACCCCATCAAGATCGCGATCCTGGCCATGGGCGGCCAAGGCGGCGGCGTGCTGGCCGACTGGATCGTCGACATGGCCGAGCACGCCGGCTGGTGGGCGCAGACCACCTCGGTGCCCGGCGTGGCGCAGCGCACCGGCGCCACGATCTACTACCTGGAACTGCTGCCCGAGGCCGATGTGCAGCGCGCCGGCCGCCAACCCGCACTGGCGCTGATGCCCACGCCGGGCGACGTGGACCTGGTGGTGGCGGCCGAACTGATGGAAGGCGGCCGGGCCATCCAGCGCGGCCTCGTGACGCCGGACCGCACGGTCCTGATCGCGTCGTCGCACCGCAGTTTTGCGGTCAGCGAGAAGTCCGCGCCCGGCAACGGCATCGCCGATCCCAACAAGGTGCTGGAAGCGGGCCGCGCAGCCGCCGGGCGCTTCCTGTGCTTCGATCTGCAGGACCTGGCGGACCGCGCCGGCAGCGTCATCAGCGCCAGCCTGTTTGGCGCGGTGGCCGGCAGCGGCGCCCTGCCCTTCACCCGCGACGATTTCGAGGCCACCGTGCGCCGCGCGGGCCTGGGCGTGGACGCCAGCCTGCGCGCCTTCGCGCTGGGTTTCGACTCGGCCGCGACGGCGCCGGTCCAGCCCGCCGCCATCGACCTCACGCGGCCCGAGCCGGTGGTGCCCGAACGTGCGGCCAGCCCGCGCGCGCAGGCCTTGCTGGACGCCATCCGGCGCGATTTTCCCGCCTGTGCGCAGCCCATGCTGACCGCGGGCGTGCGCCGCCAGATCGAGTTCCAGGACCTGGCCTACGCCGAAGACTACCTGCGCCGCATGAAGGCCATTCGTGACCTGGATGCGCAATACGGCGGCGATACGCACCAATGGGCGCTGACCTGTGCGGCGGCGCGTTACGTGGCCACCGCCATGGCCTACGACGACGTGATCCGCGTGGCGGACCTCAAGACCCGCGGCACGCGCTTTGACCGCGTGCGCACGGAAGTCGGCGCGCGGCCCGGCCAGCTCGTCGACACGACCGAATTCATGCATCCCCGGCTGGAAGAAATCTGCGGCACGTTGCCGGTGCGGCTGGGCCGCTGGCTGGAAGATTCCAAGGCCTTCGGCGGCTTCGTGGAGCGCCGGCTTGGCAAAGGCCGGCGCCTGCGCAGCGGCACGCTGGGCGGCTTCCTGATGCTGTACACGCTGGCGGGCATGCGGCGGTTCCGCCGCAGCACGCTGCGCCACCAGATCGAGGCCGAATCCCTGGAAACGTGGCTGGCGCTGGTGGCGCGGCTGGCGCCGCGCGACTACGCGCTGGCCGTGGAGACCGTCAATTGCCGCCGCCTGGTCAAGGGCTATAGCGACACCCACACGCGCGGCGGCGGCAAGTACCGGCAGCTCATCGCGGCCGCGGACCAGCTGGTTGGCCGCCCCGATGCCGCCGACGCGCTGCGCGCGCTACGCGACACGGCGCTCGCCAACGTGAAGTGCGAGCCCATGGAACGCCAGATCGCGGAAAAACTGGCCGCCTGAGGCCGACACCAGAAAGAGACAGACATCGTGCAGACACTCAAACTGATCGTCCGGGAAGTCCGGCAGGAATCACCGCTGATCCGCTCGTTCCGGCTGGCGCGCGAAGACGGCGGCACGTTGCCCGCGTTTGGCCCCGGCGCGCACCTGAAGGTGACGGTGCCGGGCCTGCGCGATCCGCGCTGCTATTCGCTGGTGCAGTTGGCGCCCGAAGCCGGCCGCTTTGCCGAGCCGGCGGAATATCGCCTGGGCGTGCGGCTGGAAGACCCCAGTCAGGGCGGATCGCGCCACATGCACGCGCTGGCCGAGGGCGACGTCCTGACCGTGGAAGGCCCCAAGAACGACTTTCCGCTGCATGAATCCCCCGCGGGCGATGAGCCGGTCGTGCTGATCGCAGGCGGCATCGGCATCACGCCCATCGCGTCCATGGCCGCCGCGCTCAAGTCCGACGGCCGCGCCTTCCATCTGCACTACTGCGGCCGCAGCAAGGACCAGCTTGCGTTCCTGCCTGAACTGCAGGCGCTGGCGGGCGGCGACCTGACGCTGCACGCCGACGACGATCCGTCCTGCCGGTTCGATCTGCAGGCGCTGCTTGCCGCGTCCAACCCGCGCCAGCACCTGTATGTCTGTGGTCCAAAGGGCCTGATCGACGCCGTCATCCAGGGCGCGCACGCGCGCCACTGGCCCGACGCCCACATCCATTTCGAACTCTTCACCACGGCCGCCGCGCAGGCTGGCGATCAGGCCTTCGAGGTCGAACTGCGCCAGTCCGGCCGCGTGCTGACGATTCCCGCCGACAAGACCATCGTCGAGGTCATGGAAGACGAAGGCTGCGACCCGATATACGACTGCAAGCGCGGCGAATGCGGCGTCTGCCAGGCCACCGTGCTGGAAGGCGAGCCCGATCACCGCGACTACTACCTGTCCGATACCGAGAAGGCCAGCGGCAAGATCATCCAGATCTGCATCTCGCGCGCCAAGTCCGCGCGCCTGGTGCTGGACCTGTAAGCCCGACGAGGAAGCCATCATGGCCAAATACCGCGACAATCCCGACGCCATCCGCGCGCTGCTCCGCGACACCGAGGTGCACAAGGACCTTTTCATTGACCAGGAACTGTTCGACCTGGAAATGGAGCGCCTGTACGCCAACACCTGGGTCTTCGTCGGGCACGACAGCCAGGTGCCCAACGCCGGCGACTACGTCACCACCACCGTCGGCAACCAGCCCGTGGTGATGGTGCGCCACAGCGACAAGACGGTGCGCGTGCTGCACAACCGCTGCCCGCACAAGGGCACCATGGTCGCGGGCGAGGCCTGCGGCAACACGGGCAAGTTCTTTCGCTGCCCGTATCACGCCTGGACCTTCAAGACCGACGGCAGCCTGCTGTCGATCCCGCTGAAAAAGGGCTACGAAAACACCGGCCTGGAAAACTGCGAAGCCAGCCAGGGGATGGCTGCCGTGAAAGACGTGCGCAACCATCGCGGCTTCGTGTTCTGCCGCTTGAATCCCGAAGGCCAGTCGTTCGAGGAATTCTTCGGCGACTCGCTGTCCACGCTGGACAACATGGTGGACCGGTCTCCCGAAGGCCGCCTGGAAGTCGCGGGCGGCGTGCTGCGCTACATGCACCGCTGCAATTGGAAGATGCTGGTCGACAACCAGACCGACACCTGCCATCCGATGGTCGCGCACGAATCGTCGGCGGGCACGGCCGTCAAGGTCTGGGAACAGGCGCCCGAAGGCACACCCAAGCCGATGGCGGTGGAACTGTTCGCGCCGTTCATCTCGCCGTACGAGTTCTTCGAGAACATGGGGATCCGCGTCTGGGAAAACGGCCACGGGCATACGGGCGTGTCGGACTCGATCCACGCGTCGTACTCGGGCATTCCGGGCTACTGGGAGTCGATGGTGCAAGCCTACGGCGAGGATCGCGCCAAGCAGATCCTGGGCGACGTGCGCCACAACACCGTCTACTTCCCCAACATCATGGTCAAGGGCCCGATCCAGACGCTGCGGATCTTCAAGCCGATTGCCGCGGACCGCACGCTGGTGGAGTCGTGGACGTTCCGCCTGGTGGGCGCGCCGGACCTGCTGCTGGAACGCACCCTCATGTACAACCGGCTCATCAACGCGCCGACGTCCGTGGTCGGCCACGACGACCTGGAAATGTACGAACGCGCGCAGGACGGCCTGCATTCGCGTGCGCGGGACTGGGTGAACGTGGGACGGCTCTACGCGCCTGGCGAGCAGGACCAGAAGAACGTCGTCACCAATGGCACCAACGAATGGCAGATGCGCAACCAATACCGCGCATGGGGCCGCTACATGACCGGACCGGAGTCGGTATGAGCGCAAGCGACCGCGAGTTGATCGATTTTGTCTACGCCGAGGCGCGCCTGCTGGACGAGCTGCGCTTCGAGGACTGGCTGGACCTGTACACCGAGGACGGCTACTACTGGATGCCGCTGGCGCACGGCCAGACCGATGCGAAGCTGCATGCGTCGCTGATGTATGAAGACAAGCTGCTGCTGCGCGTACGTGTGGAGCGGCTGGCGGGCCAGCGCACGTTTTCGCAGCAGCCCAAGAGCCGCTGCCATCATCTGCTGCAGGCGCCCACGGTCGAACATGACCACCCGGAGGCCGCGCCATCCGAGGGGCGTCACGTCGTGCGCACCGCCTTCCATTACGTCGAGACGCGGCAGGACGCGCAGACGCTGTATGCGGGCTGGGCGACGCATCACCTGGTGGAGCAGGACGGCGCGCTGCGCATCCGCTTGAAGCGCGTGGACCTCGTCAACTGCGACGCTGCGTTCGGCAACATCCAACTGTTCATGTAGGAGCGGACCGTGACCGCCACCGTCCACCAGGCATTTGCCGACACCGCCTCCCGCCACGGCGGCCAGCCGTTCCTGTGCATCCTGCCCGAAACCGCCGAGGCCTATGGCATCGCTGCGGGGGAATTGACCTACGCCGCAGCGGCCGACGCCATCGAGACGCTGCGCGCCGCGTATGCCGCCGCCGGCTACGGCCATGGCCACCGCGCGGGGCTGCTGCTGGAGAACCGTCCCGCCTTCTTTCTGCACTGGTTCGCGCTGAATGCGCTGGGCGTGTCGGTTGTGCCGATCAACCCGGACCTGCGCGCCGCCGAACTGGAGTACCTGGCCGGCCACTCCGAGATCGCGCTGGCGGTCGCCCTGCCCGGGCGCCACGCGGACCTGCTGGCCGCCGCGCAACGCGCGGGCCGCGAGCTGCGTGTGATGGGGCCGGACGATGCGCCGCCCGCCGCGCCGTTCCCGGCGCCATTGCAAGCCACGGCGCTGTCGGAACTGACCGAGTGTGCGCTGCTCTACACGTCCGGCACGACCGGCCGGCCGAAAGGCTGCATCCTGCCCAACCGCTATTTCCTGCACGCGGGCGGCTGGTACGCACGCATCGGCGGGCTTGCCGCGTTGCGGCCGGGACAGGAACGCATGCTGACGCCGCTGCCGCTGGTGCACATGAACGCCATGGCGTATTCGGCGATGGCGATGGTGCTGACGGGCGGCTGCCTGATTCCGCTGGACCGCTTCCACCCGCGCTCGTGGTGGGACAGCGTGCGCGAATCGCGCGCCACCGTGCTGCACTATCTGGGCGTCATGCCCGCCATTCTGATGAAGGCCGAGCCCACCCCGCAGGATCTGCAGCCCGCCATCCGCTTCGGCTTCGGCGCGGGCGTGGACCGCAAGCTGCATGCGCCCTTCGAGGCGCGGTTCGGCTTTCCGCTGCTGGAAGCCTGGGCCATGACCGAGACCGGCGCGGGCGCCGTCATCATCGCCAACCAGGAACCGCGCCACGTCGGCACCAGCAGCTTCGGCAGCGAGGAAGCTGACGTCGAGGTGCGCATTGTGACCGACGCGGGTGAACCGGCCGCCATTGGCGAGCCGGGCGAACTGCTGGTGCGCCATGCCGGGGAAGATCCGCGCTATGGCTTTTTTGCCGGCTACCTGAAGGACGAGGCCGCCACCAACGAAGCCTGGGAAGGCGGCTGGTTCCACACCGGCGACATCGTGCGCCGCGAGGCGGACGGTGCACTGCGCTTCGTGGACCGCAAGAAGAACGTGATCCGCCGCAGCGGTGAGAACATCTCGGCCGTGGAAGTGGAGAGCGTGCTGATGCAGCATCCGCTGGTCAAGGCGGTGGCGGTGGCCGCCGTGCCGGATCCGGTGCGCGGCGACGAAGTGCTGGCGTGCGTGGTGCCCGAGTCCACGCCCGCCGACGCGGACGCGATGGCCGAGGCCGCGCGCAGCATCGTGCAATGGTCGCTGTCGCAGCTGGCGTATTACAAGGCGCCCGGCTATGTGGCATTCGTGGACAGCCTGCCGCTCACCACCACCAACAAGATCCAGCGCGGCGAAATGAAGGCGCTGGCGCCCGGCCTGCCGGGCACGGCGCGCTGCGTGGACACCTGCCATCTGAAGAAGCGTCCGGCCGAAGGGGCCCACCGATGAGCCGCCTGGGCTACGACGGCGTGGTGGCGGCCCTGCCCGTCACGATTCCGTACGAACGCTATTCCACGCACGCCGCGCACTGGTGGCTGGGCCGCGCACTGGGCGCGCTGATCCGGCAGTCCGGGTTGGCCAAGACCGACGTCGATGGCCTGTGCGTGTCCAGCTTCACGCTGGCGCCCGATACCGCGGTCGGCCTGGTCCAGCACCTGGGCATGACGCCGCGCTGGCTCGATCACATTCCGATGGGCGGCGCGAGCGGCGTGGCCGCGCTGCGCCGTGCGGCGCGCGCCGTGCAGGCGGGCGACGCCAACATCGTGGCTTGCCTGGCCGGCGACACGAACCACGTGGACTCGTTCCGCAACACGGTCAGCCAGTTCTCGCGCTTTGCGCAGGACGCCGTCTACCCGTACGGCGCGGGCGGCCCGAACGCCAGCTTTGCCCTGCTGACCGCCAACTACATGCGCGAGACGGGCGCCACGCGCGAAGACTTCGGCAAGCTCTGCGTGGCCCAGCGCGACAACGCCCTGCGCTATCCGCACGCGCTGATGAAAAAGCCGCTGACGCTGGCGCAGTATCTGGACGCGCGCGTCATCACCGAGCCGATCCACCTGTTCGATTGCGTCATGCCGTGCGCCGGGGCCGACGCATTCCTGGTCATGAGCGAGGACCGCGCCCGCGCGCTGAAGCTGCCTTACGCGCGCATCCTGTCGACCATCGAGCGCCACAACGCCTGGATCGACGATCCGATCCAGACGCGGGGAGGCTGGACCATGGACGTGGACGAGCTGTACGGGCAAGCCAACGCCGCGCCGGCCGACATGGACTTCCTGCAGGCCTACGACGACTATCCCGTCATCAACCTGATGCAGATGGAAGACCTGGGTTTCTGCGAAAAAGGCGCTGCGCCGCAATTCGTGCGGGACAACAGCTTTACCGTGGACGGCAGCTTTCCGTTCAACACCAATGGCGGCCAGTTGTCGGTCGGCCAGGCCGGCGCGGCCGGCGGCTATCTGGGCATGGTCGAGGCGCTGCGCCAGTTGACCGGCACGGCCGGCGGCACGCAGGTCAGCGATGCGAAGCTGGGCATGGTGAGCGGCTTCGGCATGATCAATTACGACCGCGGGCTGTGCACGGCCGCGGCCATCCTGGCAAGGAGCGACGCATGACCGAGCCGCTGACCAAGCCGCCTCGCAAGAATCCCGTCGCGCGCACCCGGCAGCCCACGCTGCCGCCGGGCTCGCGCAGCCGCAGCGCGCTGGGGCTGACCGCTGCCGCCGCCGAAGGGCGTTTCGATCTGCAGACCTGCGCCGAGTGCGGCACGGTGCAGTATCCGCCGCGCGAGGTCTGCGGCCATTGCCTGTCCGAACACCTGCCGTGGCGGCCCGCCGATCCGAACGGCGTGCTGCTGGTCAGCACCACGCTGCATCACAGCAACGACCTGTATTTCCGCGAACGCCTGCCCTGGCGCGTGGGCACGGTGCGGATGGACGCCGGTCCTTCCGTCGTGGCGCACGTCCACCAGGACTGCGCCGACGGCGGCCGCGTGCGCCTCGCGTTGAAACTGGATCGCAGCGGCCAGGCCGTGATGATCGCCCTGCCCGAAAGGAATACGCCGAACATGGAAGACGACAAGACACTGCGCGAGACCTCGTGCGATCCGAAATTCCGCCGCGTGCTGGTCACGGACGGCAAGTCGGCCGTCGGTCAGGCCGTGGCGCGCGCGCTGCTGGACGCGGGCAGCCCGATGATCTTTCTGGGCGATCCGCAGGCGTGGAAGCGTGACGCCGCGTTTGACGCGCTGGCGGCCGATCCGCGCGTGCAGGCGGTGACGCTGGACGTGACCGACACCGATTCCGTCGAACGCGTGGCGGCTTCCATCGGCGGCAAGGTCGAGATCCTGGTGAACACGGCGGACCTGGAGCGCGAAGGCGGACTGCTTAGCCGCAAGGACGTGAACACCGCGCGCGACGCGATGGACGTCAACGTACTGGGCCTGATGCGGCTGGCGCAGAGCTTCGGCCCCGCGCTGTGCGGCCGCGCCGCCGACGGCGTGAACAATGCCGCCGCGTGGGTCAACGTACTGTCGATCTACGCGCACATGAACTTGCCATCGCGCGGCATGTGGTCGGCGTCCAAGGCCGCCGCGCTATCGCTGGCGCAATGCCTGCGCGCCGAAATGCGTGGCGCGGGCGTGCGGGTGGTGAACGTGTTTCCCGGCCCGGTTGATCACGAATGGGAGCAACGCACGCCGCCGCCGCGCGTGGCGCCGGCTGCGATCGCCGCCGCGATTGTGCGCGCGTTGAAGGACGGTATCGAAGACGTGTACGTGGGCGACGTTGCGCAGGAATTCCGCGCGCGGCTGGCCGAGAACCCGAAGGGACTGGAACGGGAGCTGGGCGCGGGCGGCTGACCGCCTGCCCCGCGCGTCGTCCCCCAACAAGCACCAACAGGAGAGCACCGTGAGTCAACCCATTCTTGCCCAATTCATGACCGAGCTGGTCTCTGGCCGCATCCGCCTGGTGGACCTGACCGAGACGCTGACGCCGGAGTTTCCCACCATCGTGCTGCCACCGGAATTCGGCCAGGCGTGGCCGTTCCGGATCGAGGAAATCTCGCGCTATGACGAGCGCGGGCCGGCCTGGTACTGGAACAACTTCTCGTGCTCGGAACACACCGGCACGCACTTCGACGCCCCCGCGCACTGGGTCACGGGCAAGGACCAGCCGGACAACACGGTGGACACGATTCCCATCGACGCCTTCATCGCCAGCGCCTGCGTGATCGACTGTTCCGCCGAAGCGGCCGGCAATCCGGACTTTTTGCTGACCATCGACTTCGTCAAGAAATGGGAAGAACAGCACGGCCGCATCCCCGCAAGGTCGTGGGTGCTGATGCGCACCGACTGGTCCAAGCGCGCCAAACCCGCCGACTACCTGAACATGCAGGCTGACGGCGCGCATTCTCCCGGGCCGGATGCCGAGGTCGTGCCCTGGCTCATCAAGGAGCGCGACGTGCACGGGTTCGGCACCGAGTCGGTGGGCACGGACGCGGGACAAGCCCAGCACCTGGATCCGCCCTACCCCTGCCACTACTACATGCACGGCAACAACCGCTACGGCCTGCAGTGCCTGACCAACCTGGACCAGCTGCCGGCCACCGGCGCGGTGATCTTCTCGGCGCCGCTCAAGATCCGCAGCGGCTCGGGCAGTCCGCTGCGCGTGCTGGCGCTGGCGCCCACGGCCTGATCGCGGCCGGACCATACCAATAAATCAAGGGGGAACCATGACGCAAACCCATGTGGCCATCGTGACCGGCGGCAGCGCCGGCATCGGGGCGGAAATCTGCCGCAGCATGCTGGATGCGGGCTACGAGGTGATCTCGATGGCACGCCGCGCCGCGGACTTCTCGCATCCGCGCCTGCACAACGTGCAGGTCGACCTGCTTGACGCCACCGCGACCGCGCAGGCGGGCGCCGAAGCCGCCGCCCAATTTCCGATCAGCCACGTTATCCACAACGCCGGCGTGATCTGGCCGAATCTGCTGCCGCAGGTCACGCAGGAAGAGCTGCATGGTCTGACGCAGATCCATCTGGGCGCCGCCATCAGCCTGGTGCAGGCCGCGCTGCCAGGCATGCAGGAACGCAAGTTCGGCCGCATCGTGATGATGTCGTCGCGCGGCGCGCTGGGCCTGCCCACGCGCACCGCCTATTCGGCCACCAAGGCCGGCATGGTGGGCATGGCCCGCACCTGGTCGCTGGAACTGGCGCCATACGGCATCACGGTCAACGTGGTGGCGCCCGGCCCCATCCAGACCGACATGTTCTACGAGGTGATCGAAGCCGGCAGCGAACGCGAAAGGCAGCTTGCCGAGGGCATCCCGGTCAAGCGGCTGGGCCGTTCGGACGACGTGGCGCGCGCCGTCATGTTCTTTGCCGATCCCGCCAACAGCTTCGTGACCGGCCAGACGCTGTTCGTCTGCGGCGGCGCGAGCGTCAGCTCAATCACCATCTGACCGTCGCTTCGGGTTTTGACGGATAGGTAAGCACCGGGACCCGGGTCTACAGTGCTGATCCTTGAAGGTAAGAAACTTTAAGCAACAAGTATTCCCGCAGTTCCCGTTTTCTCCGCTTTCCAGCCGCACTCCCACTCTGCTCCCTACCCCGGAGGTTTTGCCATGCTGTCGAAGAAACTCCCCCTGGCCGCCGTCGCTGCCGTCGCCGCCCTGTTCGCCCTGCCCGCCTTGGCCCAAGTCAAGGTCGGCGTGGTCACCTCGTCCACCGGCCCCACCGCGCTGGTCGGGATTCCGCAAAAGAACACGGTGCCGCTGCTGCCCAAGAAGATCGGCGACCTGACCGTGGAATACATCTCGCTGGATGACGCCAGCGACTCGACCAACTCGGTCACGGCCTTCAAGAAGCTGATCACGGAGCAGAACGTGGACGCGCTGATCGGCCCGTCGGGTTCGCCCAACGCCATGGGCGTGATCCAGTTCGCCGCCGAGGCCGGCGTGCCGATGCTGGCGCCGGTGGGCACCGCCGCGGTGGTGCTGCCGATGAACGATCAGAAGAAGTGGGTGTTCAAGACCACGCAGAACGACGACATCATCGCGCGCGCGCTGGTGGACCACATGGCCAAGACCGGCATCAAGACTGTCGGCTTCATCGGTCTGAACGACCCGTACGGCGAGAATTGGTACAAGGTGTTCTCGGGCCTGGCCGCGGAAAAGGGCATCAAGATCGCCGCCAACGAACGCTACCTGCGCTTTGACAGCTCGGTCACCGGCCAGGCGCTGAAGATCCTGGCCGCCAAGCCCGACGCCGTGCTGGTCGCCGCCCCCGGCGCCGCCAGCGTGCTGCCGCAGACGACGCTGTTCGATCAGGGCTACAAGGGCAAGTTCTACCAGACCCACGGCGCCGCGCTGCCCGACTTCCTGAAGCTGGGCGGCAAGAAGGTCGAAGGCACGGTGCTGGCCGCCAGCCTGATGCTGGTGCTGCCGGAAATGCCGGACAGCAACCCGTCCAAGAAGGTGGCCACCGAGTACATCGCCGCCTACGAAAAGCTCAACGGCTCCAAGCCCGCCACCTTCGGCGCCAACGTCTATGACGCCGGCCTGCTGCTGGAAAAGGCCGTGCCGATCGCCGAGAAGGCCGGCAAGCCGGGCACCAAGGAGTTCCGCAGCGCCCTGCGCGACGCGCTGGAACAGACCAAGGAGCTGGTCGGCACGCAAGGCGTCTACAACATGAGCGCCGCCGACCACAGCGGCTTTGACGAACGCGGCCGCGAGCTCATCACCGTCAAGGACGGCAACTGGACCCTAGTTAAGTAAAACGAGCGCCCCACGCTCACATGCTCTGCGGGGCGTCGCCAGGAAGCAGGCTCCGCGCGTCCCATCGGGATGCCGCGGATCCGGCTCCGCCGGTCCGCAGGCATGCCCCTGGGGGAAAGCGCGCAGCGCTTCGGGGGGGAAATCAGCTTTTCGGAATTTCGCATGAATGCTCAGATTGCTCTGATACTCGGGCAGGACGGCATCACCAATGGCGCCATCTACGCGCTCTTGGCGTTGTCCATCCTGCTCGTCTTCACCGTCACCCGCGTCCTGTTCATCCCGCAGGGCGAGTTCGTCGCCTTTGGCGCGCTCACCATGGCCGCCATGCAGGCCGGCAAGCCCATCCTGCTGGTGTGGCTGCTGCTTGCGTTCGCGCTGGCCGAGGTCATCGCCGATCTGATGGCGCGCCGCAAGCGCCCCGCGCGCGGCCGCACCCACTGGCGCATGGCCGCCAAGGTGATCTATCCGCTGGCGCTGGCGCTGCTGCTGTACCGCCTGCCGCTCGCGCAACTGCCGATGGCGGTGCAGGCGCTGCTGACGTTGCTGTTGCTGGTGCCGATGGGTCCGCAGCTCTATCGCCTGTTCTATCAGCCGATCGCGTCGGCCTCGACGCTGGTGCTGCTGATCGTATCCATCGCGGTCCACCTGGCGCTGGTCGGCCTGGGCCTGCTGGCGTTTGGCGCGGAAGGCGCGCGCACCGCGCCGTTCAGCGACGCCAGCATGACGCTCGGCCCGGTCAATGTGAACAGCCAGGCGCTGTGGGTGGTGGCGGTGTCAGTGGTGCTGATCGTCGTGCTGTACCAGTTCTTTGAACGCTCGATGTACGGCAAGGCGCTGCGCGCCGCGGCGTTCAACCGCATCGGCGCGCGCCTGATGGGCATCTCGCCCGTGTTCGCGGGCAAGGCCACGTTCTTTCTGGCCGCGTTGATCGGCACCGTGTCGGGCATCCTGATCGCACCCATCACCACCATGTATTTCGATTCGGGCTTCATGGTCAGCCTGAAAGGCTTCGTGGGCGCGATCATCGGCGGGCTGGTGAGCTATCCGCTGGCGGCCGCGGGCGCCGTGCTGGTCGGGCTGATCGAAGCCTTCTCGTCGTTCTGGGCCAGCGCCTACAAGGAAATCATCGTGTTCACGCTGATCATCCCCGTGCTGCTCTGGCGTTCACTCAACAGCCATCACGTCGAGGAAGAAGACGAATGACCCCGCGCCACATCCTCCTCGCCTTCCTGGCTCTGCTGGCGCTCGGCCCCCTGGTGCTGCCGCCGTTTTACGTGACCTTGCTGAACTACATCGGTCTGTATGCGCTGGTCGCGCTGGGCCTGGTGCTGCTGACCGGCGTCGGCGGCCTGACCAGCTTCGGCCAGGCCGCCTTCGTGGGCGTGGGCGCCTATACGACGGCGCTGCTCACCACCCGCGCGGACACGCTGCCGTCGTGGCTCGGCTGGCTGGGCGCATCGCCCTGGCTCACGCTGCTGGCCGGCCTGGCGCTGACGCTGGCGCTGGCCTACCTGCTGGGCGCGATCACGCTGAAGCTGTCCGGCCACTTCCTGCCGCTGGGCACCATCGCCTGGGGGCTGTCGCTGTACTTCGTCTTCGGCTCGGTCGAAGGGCTGGGCGGCCACACCGGTATCCCGGACATTCCGGCCATCAGCCTGTTCGGCTGGACGCTCAACCAGGGCGGCAACATCTATTACCTGATCTGGGCGTTCCTGCTGGTCGCCGTGTGGTCTACGCAGAACCTGCTGGACTCGCGCGAAGGCCGCGCCATCCGCGCGCTCAAGGGCGGGCGCGTAATGGCCGAATCCATGGGCGTGGACACGGCGCGCTCGCGCATGGTGATCTTCGTCATCGCGGCGCTGCAGGCCTGCGCGTCGGGGTGGCTGTACGCGCACATGCAGCGCTTCGTGAACCCCAACCCCTTCGGCCTGCAGATGGGCATCGAATACCTGTTCATGACCGTCATCGGCGGCGCCGGACAGGTGTGGGGCGCGCTGGTCGGCGCGGGCGTCTTCACGGTGCTCAAGCAATGGCTGCAGGACCTGCTGCCCAAGGTGCTGGGCCAGACCGGCAACTTCGAAGTGATCGTCTTCGGCTTCGGCATGGTGCTGCTGCTGCACCGCGCCCGCAGCGGCCTGTGGCCGGTGCTGACGCGCTGGGTGCCCGTCAAGCGCAAGCCGCGCCATGTCGACATGACGGCCGAACCGCTGCCCCGGCGCACCATGCCGCCGCGCGGCGAGGTGGTGCTGAAAGCCGTGGACGTGACGCGCAAGTTCGGCGGCCTGGTGGCCAACAACGCCATGAACCTGGAGATCCGCGCGGGCGAAGTGCTGGCGCTGATCGGCCCCAATGGCGCGGGCAAGAGCACGATGTTCAATCAGATCTCGGGCGTGGACACGCCGACGTCGGGACAGGTGACGCTGCTGGGCCAGCCGGTGGCCGGCGTGGGCGCACGCAAGATTGCGCGCCTGGGTCTGTCGCGCACGTTCCAGCACGTGCGGTTGCTGGGCCGCATGAGCGTGCTGGAAAACGTGGCCATCGGCGCGCACCTGCGCGGGCATCGCGGCGTGCTGCCGGCCGCCTGGCGGCTGGACCGGCCCGAAGAGGCGCGCCTGCTGGCCGAAGCCACGCGTCAGGTCGAGCGCGTGGGGCTGGGCAAGCATCTGCATGACGAGGCGGGCTCGCTGGCGCTGGGCCAGCAGCGCATCCTGGAGATCGCGCGCGCGCTGGCGTCCGACCCGTGCATCCTGCTGCTGGACGAACCCGCGGCCGGCCTGCGCTATCAAGAGAAATGCGAGCTGGCCGAGCTGCTCAAGCGCCTGCGCGCCGAAGGCATGGCCATCCTGCTTGTCGAACACGACATGGATTTCGTGATGGGGCTGGTGGATCGCGTGGTGGTCATGGACTTCGGCGAAAAGATCGCCGAAGGCCTGCCGGCAGAGATCCAGCAGAATCCCGCGGTGCTTGAAGCGTATCTGGGCGGAGTGGAAGAATGAGCGCGAAACTGCTGCAAGTGCGCGACCTGCGCGTGGCCTACGACAAGGTCGAGGCGGTCTCCGGCGTCAGCCTGGAAGTGGGCGAAGGCCAGATCGTGACCGTGATCGGTCCCAACGGCGCGGGCAAGACCACGCTGCTGTCGGCCATCATGGGCGTGCTGCCGTCACAGGGCGGCATCACCTTCGGCGGCAAGGCGCAGGAGCACGCCGAAATCGAGGAAATGGTCGCCGCGGGCATGAATCTGGTGCCCGAAAAGCGCGAGCTTTTCGCGGAAATGACGGTCGAGGACAACCTCATGCTGGGCGCCTTCGACCGCTATCGCCGCAGCCTGCGCGACCAGGATCAGACGCTGGCCGAGGTCTTTGAACTGTTTCCCCGGCTGCAGGAACGGCGCGCGCAATTGGCCGGCACGCTATCCGGCGGCGAGCGCCAGATGCTGGCTGTGGGCCGCGCGCTGATGGCCAAACCCCGCCTGCTGATGCTGGACGAACCCAGCCTGGGGCTGGCGCCGCGCATCGTGCGTGAAGTGTTCCGCATCGTCGCGCGGCTGCGCGAGATGGGCGTGTCCATCCTCTTGATCGAACAGAACGCGCGCGCCGCGCTGCAGGTGGCCGATTACGCCTATGTGCTGGAAACCGGAACGGTGACGCTGGAAGGTCCGGCGGCCGAGGTGGCGCAGGATCCGCGCGTCGTGGAGGTCTATCTGGGACTGGGGCACGGCGCGCCTGCGTGACGCAGGCTGCCGGGTCGGCCGGCTGGGTCAGGCCACGCCGCGACGCCGATCGCGGCGGTACAGCGCATACCCCAGCGGGTACATGACGGCCACGAGGAAAGTCGCGACCGGATGGGTCAGCCGGTAGGCCTGCATTGCCGTCGGCACGCCCGAATGCTTCAGGTGCAGGCGAAAACGCGTGTAGCGCGCCGCCGCCATCATGAATTCGCGCGGGCGGTAGCGGAAGAATTCCAGGTGATGCTGCAACATGTCCCACGCCAGCAGGTACAGGCCCTGGGCGTTGTTGCTGACGGACACCGCGCCCTGGCTCAGGCCACCGGGCGTGTCGTGATAGGTGCGCACCACGCGGTTGATGAAGCGGCTGAGATACCCCGCACGCGCCACCGCCCACCACACCAGGCTTTCGGGCACGAAGCCCGCCACGTCCTCGGGAAACGGGTACTTGCGCAGGATGTCCGTGCTCATACAGCCGAATTTCTCGCCCTTGATGCGGTAGCGGAAATACACGTCGACGGCAGTGCTGTCGAACACGTCCTGCGGATAACGGTCGCCGACGATGGTGCCGTCGGGCCGCGCGCACAGCCCGGTAATGGCGAAATACGAGTCGCGGCGCGCGGGCGGAATCGCGTTCCAGGCCTCATGGAAAATGGCCAGCGCGTCCGGCGGCATTTCGTCGTCGCTATCCAGGCCCACGATCATCTGGCCGCGCGCCTCGCGCACGCCACGATTGAAGGCGGTCTTCTTGTGCTGATTGTTCTGCCAGACATAGCGGATCGGAAAATCCGCCAGCGATTGCCAATGCAGGATGGACTCGTGCGTGTTGTCGGTGGAGCCGTCGTCCACCACCACCCATTCAAAATCCCGGAAAGTCTGCTGGCAGAGCGATTCGTAGACGCGGTGCAGGGTTCCTGCCCGGTTGTAGGTCGGCGTCAGAACGGTGAAAAAAATCGGTGTATCGGTCATGCCTGCTGTGCCCCTTGCGATCTTCCAGAAACCGCTGCGGTCTTGGTTCTTATGATTTCGCCTGAAGTGTAGGGGATATGCCTCGGGGAACCGATTCCACGGCTTTGGAATTTGCAATCAAATCTGACAAACCGTGCGGTTTTTTTTTGATGCCATGCGCCGCGCCGGACGTTGGCCGCAGGGCATCGTGGCGTAAACTCGGGCGGCCCAATTCGGAACGCCTATGGAAGCCTCGACCGTCCAGCTCAATGACATCGCCTTGTTCGTGGAGGTTGCCAAGCGCAAGAGCTTCAGCCAGGCCGCGCGCGCGCTGGACATGCCGACGTCGACGCTGTCGCGCCGGATCAACGAACTGGAACGCGCGATCGGGCTGCGGCTCATCAACCGCAACACGCGCCGGCTGGATCTGACCGACGCGGGCGCGGCCTACATGCGCCGGTGCCAGGGCCTCATCGACGAAGCCCGGCTGGCGCACGAGCAACTGCTGTCGTTGTCAGGCGGCCCGTCGGGCAATCTGCGCGTCTCCATGCCGTACAGCCTGGCCATCTGGCTGCTGCCCGAGACCATCAGCGATTTCACCGATCGCTATCCCGAAGTGGAATGCGAGTTCGACCTGAGCATGATGACGGCCTCCGACGCGCAGGGCACGCCGTTCGACATCGTGCTGCGGTTCGGCCGCGAAGCCGACTATCCGGGCGCCTCCGCCGACAACGGCAATGGCAACGGCACGCCGCATCGCGCCATCGAGGGCGCCGTGGTGCATGAGCTGGTCTCGCTGGAAACGCATCTGTACGCGTCCGACAGCTATATCGCGCGTCATGGCGAGCCGCAGACGCCGGCCGATCTGTCGCAGCACCAGTGCCTGCGCACGACCATCGACGAAGCCCATTCGTACTGGACGCTGAATAACGGCGCGATTTCGCAGCGCGTGGCCGTGCACGGACATCTGGCCGCCAACAACATGAGCATCGCGGGCACGCTGGCCGGCCTGGACCTGGCCATCACGCGCATGCCGCATTGCCTGGCGCTGGAACCGATCATCCAGCGCAACTCGCTGCGGCGCGTGTTGCCGGGCTGGTCGGTGGATCCGATCTCGATCTATGTGGTTTTCCCTTCCAGCATCCAGCCGGCCAAGACCCGCGCGTTCATGGATTTCATCCGGCCCAAGCTCGGGGCCCCGCAGGCCTGACGAAAAAAAAACCGCAGGGCTCGCGCCTTGCGGTTTTTCTTTGATCAGGCCAAGCGGGTCCGAAGACCTGCCGGCCGAACGCATCATTTAGACGCGCTTGATCTTTTCCAGCATCTTGAACACGCCCTTGGGCGACTTGACGAACAAGCGCTTGAAAGCCTTGCCCAGGCAACGGCGTTCCAGGGTGTTACGACGCACGCGTTTGCGTTCAGCCATGTTGATTCTCCTGTTGAATTTGCGGAAAGTGGCCCGCACAACCGGAAACCGGACTGGCGGAAAAAATTCGGATAACTTGGCATTTTAGCCTGAAATCCGAATCGGACGCCAATGGGCGGATTTCAAAGGCGCCAACCGGGGCTTACGCACCGCCTGAAACAAACAGGGACAAATCGGCGGCGGATACGCGAAGGCGCCAAGGCGCGGCGCAATATGGCCGGACCGCGTCCGTCTCACCCGCTGCACCGCCGCCCTGCCGCGCTCAGCCCGACGTTTCCTTCAGCCGTTCCCACACCTGCTCCGCCCGCGGCAGCGGATCGACCGCGCCGTAGCCCAGCGTGGACAGCGCCGCCGCGGCATTGGCATAACGCACGGCGTCTTCCCAGGCATCGCCCTGGCAACGCCGCGCCAGCAGGCTGCCGGCAAAGCAGTCGCCCGCGCCGGTCGCGTCCACGGCCTGCACCCGCAGCGCCGGCATCGCCGTGCGGCTGCGGCCGTCGTCAATGATGGAACCGTCCTTGCCCAGCTTCAGCACCACCACGCCCGGCGCGCCGCCGTCGCGGATCCAGTCCAGCGTGCGCTCCGGGTCGTCGTTGCCGGTCAGGTGCTGCATGTCGTCCATGCTGGGCAGAAACACGTCCGCCGTGCGCATGGCTTCGCGCAGGATGGCGCGGGCGCGGTCCACGGGCCACAGGCGCAACCGCAGATTGGAATCCAGGCTGACCTGCGCGCCAGCGGCATGCGCGCGCTCGATGGCGGCGAAGACCGTATCGCAGGCGGTGGTGCTGATCGCCATGCTGATGCCCGACACGTGCAGGAAACGCGTGCGTTCGATCAGGCCTGCGTCCAGGCTGGCCGGCGTCATCAGGCTGGCGGCCGAGCCGCGCCGCAGATAGCTGAAAGCATGGCCGTCAGGTCCGTGCTGCACGAAATACAGGCCGGTGTGCGCGTCATCGTCGACCTCTACGCCGGACGTGTCGACGCCCTCGTTCTGCCACAGGTCCAGGAACTGCTTGCCGAAGGCGTCATTGCCGACCCGGGTCAGGTATGCGCAGCGCGCGCCCTGGCGGGCGGCTGCGATCACCGCGTTGGAGGTGTCGCCGCCGAATCCCTGCAGGTATTGCCGTTGGCCGTCGTGCGTCTGGTTCAGCTCGACCAGCGGCTCGCCCAGCGCGACGATGTCGAAGTCAGCCATGAGCGGCCTCGCGGGTCCGGGTGATCTGCGCCACCAGCGCGGCGGTGTCGCGCGACGCGAAGGCGGCCTTGTCGTAGAGGTTGCTGCCGATGCCGACCAGGCCGGCGCCGGCCGCGAAATACGTACCCATGTTTTCCTGCGTGATGCCGCCCGTGGGGCAGAAGATCGTGTCCGGGTACACCGACTTCAGCGCGGCCAGGTGCTTGGGGCCGCCGGTGTCCGCCGGGAACACCTTCACCACGTCCACGCCGGCGCGGCGCGCGGCCAGGACTTCGCTCGGGGTGAACGCGCCCAGCATGCACAGCGCGTCGGCGGCGTGGGCCATATCCACGATCTCGTGCGCCAGCGCGGGCGACACCAGGAAGTCGGCGCCCGCCACCAGCGCGTCGCGCGCCTGCGACTCGTCCAGCACTGTACCCACGCCCAGCAGCAGGCTGGCGCCGTGCTTGTCGCGCAGCGCGCGCACCAGATCTGTGACGTTCGGAATGGTCCAGGTCAGTTCCAGCGTGGTGCAGCCGGCCGACACCGCGACTTCGGCGGCATAGGCCGCGGCGGCCGCGTCGGTGTAGCGCAGGACGGGCACGACGCGGGCGGCCAACAGGGCGGCAAGCTTGGAGGCGGTGGGAGCAGCGGTTGCGGTCATGGATTTCCTCTGGGGCTGACGATCAGGCGCCGCCGGACGTTACCGGCAGGACGGCGAGTTTGGCTGCGGCGGCATCACGCAGCCGCAGCAAGGGTTCGATATAGGCGGACTGCGGATCGCCACGGCGGCGGAACAGCAGCGTGCTGACGCTGACGCCCGCGACGGGACGCCCTGCCCCGTCGCACAGCGCGACGCCGTAGCAGACGATGCCGGGTTCGTTTTCCTCGTTGTCGACAGCGTAGCCTTGCCGAGCCGCCACGCCCAGCGCCTCGCGCAGCGCGGGCAGAGTGGTCAGCGTGGCGGGCAACCGGGCCGGCATCGGCAGCGCGTGCAGCAGGCGCTCGCGCGCGGGCTCGTCCAGCGCGGCCAGATAGGCCTTGCCGACGGCACTGGAATGCAGCGCGACGGACGCCCCCACGCGCGACACCATGCGCACGGGGCCGGGGCTTTCCAGTTTGTCGATATAGATCATCTCGTGGCCCGCGGGCACGGCCAGATGGACGGTTTCGCCGGTCTGGTCGCGCAGCGCCTGCAGTTCGGGCGCCAGCGCGGCGCGCAGATCGAACTGGGACCATGCCTTGCTGGCCAGCGACATCAGGCGCGGCCCCAGGCGATACGCGCCGCTGGATTCTGTGACCATCCCCTGTTCGGCCAGCGCCGCCAGGATGCGGTAGACGGTAGGACGGGGATAGCCGCAGTCACGGGCAAGCATGGCGGCCGTCGGCGGCTGCGGCGCATCGGCCACCGCCTGCAATACCGCCATGAATTTTCCGAACGCTGCCGCGCCCGCGACCTTGGATTCCTGCACTCATGTCCCCAAATACATGCGATAGCCCAGGCCAGATCCGCAACGCGGCAAGCGCGAATATCAGACGAATCTGCGATACTGTTTATTTGTACAGCTACCGAGGCGCCGATTGTCCACAATATGGACATGCGCCTCACAATATAGTCAATTATTCCATATCGACGCGCCCGGAACCAGCGATGGATCGCCGCGCCGGCATGCTCCCTTCGTCAGGCTACGATACCGTCCATGAGCTCCCATATCCGCATCGTTGGCGCCCGCCAGAACAATCTCAAGAACCTGGATCTGACCATCGCCACCGGCGAACTGGTCGTCGTCACCGGGGTGTCGGGGTCCGGTAAAAGTTCGCTGGCCTTCGACACCCTTTACGCCGAGGGCCAACGGCGCTACGTGGAAACCTTCTCGCCCTATGCGCGCCAGTTCCTGGACCGCATGGACAAGCCGCAGGTGGACCGCATCGAGGGCATTCTGCCCGCTATCGCCATCGACCAGACCAATCCGGTGCGCAGCTCGCGCAGCACGGTCGGCACGATGACCGAACTGAACGATCACCTGAAACTGCTGTTCGCGCGTGGCGCCAAGCTCTATTGCCGCGGCTGCGGCAAGCTGGTGCGGCGCGACACGCCGGAATCCGTCTATCACTCGCTGGCCGAGCGCGCTGCGACCGTGGGCGACCCGCGCCTGGTGGTGACCTTCCCGATCGCCGTGCCGGCCAACTTCACCGAAGACGAAGTGCGCGGCTTCCTTGAGCAGCAGGGCTACACCCGCGTGCACGCCGAAGAAACCGCCGTGCCCCGCGCCGCCGCGCCCGCCAAGGGCGCCAAGAAGGCCAAGGCCACGAAGACCGCCAAGGCCGCCACCGAAGAACGCCGCATCCTGCACGTCATCCAGGATCGCTTCCGCTTCGCCGGCACCGAGCGCGAACGCATCATGGAAGCGCTGGACACCGCGCTTCGCATGGGCGCCGGCCACATCGCCGTCTACGCCATGGACGCCGACGGCGGCAACGCGCACATCTGGAAGTACAGCGACCGGCTGCACTGCGCCGATTGCGACATCGAATACACCGACCCGCTGCCCAGCAGCTTCTCGTTCAATTCGCCGCTGGGCGCCTGCGAGGCCTGCCGCGGCTTCGGCCGCGTGATCGGCATCGACTTCGGCCTGGTCATCCCCGACGAGAAAAAGACCCTGCTCGAAGGCGCCATCAAGCCGTGGACCACGCCGTCCTACAAGGAATGCCAGGACGACCTGCAAAAGTACGCCCCGCGCGCGGGCGTGCCGCTGGGCGTGCCCTGGAAGGACATGAGCGACGAGCACAAGCGCTGGGTGCTGTACGGCACACCCGACTGGAAGGGCGGCAACGACGCCTGGAAGCACCAGTGGTACGGCGTGCAGCGCTTCTTCGACTGGCTGGAAACCAAGTCGTACAAGATGCACGTGCGCGTGCTGCTGTCCAAGTACCGCAGCTACACGCCCTGCCCCAGCTGCAACGGCGCGCGACTGAAGCCCGACGCCCTGCTCTGGCGCCTGGGCAACAAGGATGAAGCCGACGCCGTGCTGCCGCCCGAAGACGGCCGCTACAAGCGCTTCATGCCGGTCGGCACCACCTGGAGCCGCGAGCAGCTCAACGGCCTGGACGGCCTGTCGCTGCACGACGTGATGCTGCT
Organism: Achromobacter sp. GQ309; assembly: GCF_059759315.1. Lineage (NCBI taxonomy): Bacteria > Pseudomonadati > Pseudomonadota > Betaproteobacteria > Burkholderiales > Alcaligenaceae > Achromobacter > Achromobacter sp. GQ309. Next base: position 14,815 of record NZ_JCAXDP010000003.1, on the reverse strand, counting down.
GCCGATCGAGCGGGTGCGTAAATTCTTCGACACGCTGTCGTTCTCGGGCGCGCTGGACGCCGCCACCGACCTGCTGATGACCGAAGTGCGCGCGCGCCTGAAATTCCTGTGCGACGTGGGCCTGGGCTACCTGACGCTGGACCGCCAGAGCCGCACGCTGTCGGGCGGCGAGGTCCAGCGGATCAACCTGACCACCGCGCTGGGCACCTCGCTGGTGAACACGCTGTTCGTGCTGGACGAGCCCTCCATCGGCCTGCACCCGCGCGACATGCACCGCGTCGTCGAAGTCATGCACCGCCTGCGCAACGCCGGCAACACGCTGGTGGTCGTGGAGCACGATCCGCAGGTCATGGTGGCCGCGGACCGCATCATCGACATCGGCCCCGGTCCCGGCGAGCGGGGCGGCCGCATCGTCTTCGACGGCACGCCTGATCAACTGCGCGCCGCGCCCTCGCTGACCGGCGATTATCTCGGCGGCCGACTGCGTGTGGAAGCGCCGCGTCCGATGCCGGTGGCGGCCAACACGCCGCGCCTGCTGCTGGAAGGCGTCAATGCGCACAACCTGAAGAACGTCTCTGTCGAGCTGCCGCTGGGCCGCCTGGTCTGCGTGACCGGCGTGTCCGGTTCGGGCAAATCCACGCTGGTGCAGGACGTGCTCTACCCCGCGTTGCTCAAGCAGAAGGGCAAGCCGTCGGAAGCGCCGGGCGCCTTCGACCGTCTGCTCGGCGCCGAGCAGATCGCCGACGTCGTCATGGTGGACCAGACCCCCATCGGCAAGACCGCGCGCTCCAACCCGGCCAGCTACGTCGGCGCGTTCGACGCGATCCGCAAGCTGTTTGCCCAAGCCCCGCTGGCGCGTGAACGCGCCTACACGGCGGGCACATTCAGCTTCAACGGCGGCGACGGCCGCTGCCCGACCTGCGGCGGCACCGGCTTCGAACACGTCGAAATGCAGTTCCTGTCCGACGTGTACCTGCGCTGCCCCGATTGCGACGGCAAGCGATTCCGCCCCGAAGTGCTGGAAGTGCGCGTCGAACATTTGGGCAAGAGCGCCTCGATCGACGAGGTGCTGGCAATGACGGTCAGCGAGGCGCTGGACTTCTTCAAGGGGCTGCGCGACGTGCAGACCGGTCTTGCGCCGCTGGCCGACGTGGGCCTGGAATACGTGCGGCTGGGGCAACCGGTGCCGACCCTGTCGGGCGGCGAGGCGCAGCGCCTGAAACTGGCAGGCCATCTGGCTGAGGCCGCGCGCAGCGGCATCTCCACCGCCAAGGTCGCCAAGAAGGGCAGCCTGTTCCTGTTCGACGAACCCACCACCGGCCTGCACTTCGACGACGTCGCGCGCCTGATGCGCGCGTTCCGCAAGCTGCTGGCCGCCGGCCACACGCTGCTCGTCATCGAACACAACCTGGACGTGATCCGCGCGGCGGACTGGCTGATCGACCTCGGTCCGGAAGGCGGCGACGCCGGCGGCCTGGTCCTCGGTACGGGCACGCCGCAGGACCTGATGGACAACCCCAAGTCGCACACGGGCGCCGCGCTGCGCGACTACGAAGTCAGCATCCTGCCCGTCGATACCGTCGCGGGCGGCAAGGCCGACGTCATCGTCAGCAGCGATGCCGACGCGCAGGAGGCCGAGCAGGCCGGCCTGACCGCGCGCATCGCCGAGCCGCAAGCCGAGTACGGCGCGGGCGTGGGCTCGCCCCTGCAATCCCTGGTGCGCGAACGCCGCCAGGGCAGCATGGCCATCGAAATCCGCAACGCGCGCGAACACAACCTGAAGAACATCAGCGTCGAAATTCCGCACGACAAGTTCACCGTCATCACGGGCGTGTCGGGGTCGGGCAAGTCCACGCTGGCCTTCGACATCCTGTTCAACGAGGGCCAGCGCCGTTATCTGGAATCGCTGAACGCCTACGCGCGTGCCATTGTGCAGCCGGCCGGCAAGCCGGATGTGGACGCCATCTTCGGCATCCCGCCCACCGTGGCGATCGAACAGCGCACCAGCCGCGGCGGCCGCAAGTCCACCGTGGCCACGATGACGGAAATCCATCACTTCCTGCGGTTGCTGTACGTGAAACTGGGCACGCAATACTGCCCGGACTGCAATGTCGCGGTCGAACCCCAGAACACCGACCAGATCGTGGCGCGCCTGTTGCGCGAGCACAAGGGCGAGCACATCGGCCTGCTGGCGCCGCTGGTCACCGCGCGCAAGGGCTATTACACGGATCTGGCCAAGTGGGCGGGCTCCAAGGGCCATTCCCATCTGCGCGTTGACGGCGAATTCATTCCCGTGGCGCCGTGGCCGCGCCTGGACCGCTACAAGGAACACAACATCGAACTGCCGGTGGCAGACGTGGTGGTGGACCCGGCCAACGAGGCCGACCTGCGCGCCGCCGTCAAGAGCGCGCTGGAAAACGGCCAGGGCGTGATGTCGGTCGTGTGGCCCGTCAACAAGCTTCACGAGGCGCTGAACAGCGAACTGCAGCAGCAGCATTTCTCGGTCAAGCGCGCGTGCCCGTCCTGCGGCACCAGCTTCCCCGAACCCGATCCGCGCCTGTTCTCGTACAACTCCAAGCACGGCTGGTGCACAGGCTGCTACGGCACGGGCCTGCAATTGCAGGGCTTTGACGAAGAGCAGACCGGCGAGGAAACCGCCTGGAACGCGTGGTACGAAGGCGAGGCCAAGACCTGCACGCAATGCGATGGCCAGCGGCTGAACCGCGTGGCGCGCGCCGTGCGCTGGCGCGACAAGTCGATTGCCGAACTGGCCTCGCTGCCGGTGTCGGACGCGCACACCTTCTTTACCGGACTGGTGGCGCGCGGCCGCGAAGGCGAGATCGCCCGCGACATCCTGGCCGAGATCCGCGGCCGCCTGAACTTCATGCAGGAAGTGGGCTTGAACTACCTGGCGCTGGACCGCGCCGCGCCCACGCTGTCCGGCGGCGAGGCGCAGCGCATCCGGCTGGCCGCGCAACTGGGCTCCAACCTGCAGGGCGTCTGCTACGTGCTGGACGAACCCACCATCGGCCTGCACCCGCGCGACAACCGCATCCTGCTGGACGCGCTGGCGCGGCTGGAAGGCAACGGCAACACGCTGGTGGTGGTCGAGCACGACGACGACACCATCCGCCGCGCCTCGCACGTCATCGACATCGGCCCGGGCGCGGGCATCCGCGGCGGCCGCGTGGTGGCGCAAGGCACGGTGCAGGACGTGATCGACGCGCCCGAGTCCGTGACCGGCCGCTACCTGAAGACACCGCTTGCGCATCCGCTGCAAGGCCGCCGTCCCGTCGAGGCCGACACGCCCATGATCGAGATCCGCGGCGCGCGCCTGCACAACCTGCGCAGCGTCGACGCGCGCATTCCGGTGGGCCGCCTGAGCGTGGTGACCGGGGTGTCCGGATCCGGTAAATCGACCTTGGCGCGCGAAGTGCTGCTGGACAACCTGACGCAGGCGGTCTCGCAAGGCAAGGCGCCGGGCTGGGCGGGCTGCGAAAGCATCAAGGGCTGGAAAGCCATCGACCGCGTGCTCGAAGTGGACCAGACGCCCATCGGCAAGACGCCGCGCTCGTGCCCGGCGACCTATGTAGGCTTCTGGGACGACGTGCGCAAGCAGTTCGCCGACACCCGCGAGGCCCGCATGCGCGGCTGGACCGCGGCGCGCTTCTCGTTCAATACCGGCGATGGCCGCTGCCCGATCTGCGAAGGCCAGGGCATGCGCACCATCGAGATGAACTTCCTGCCCGACGTGAAGGTGCCGTGCGACGCCTGCAACGGCGCGCGCTTCAACAACGACACGCTCAGCGTGCAGATGCGCGGCAAGAACGCCGGCGAGTTGCTGTCCATGGAAGTGGACGACGCCATCGGCTACTTCGCCGCCCATCCCAAGATCCACCGTCCGCTGCAATTGATGCAGGACGTGGGGCTGGGATACCTGACGCTGGGCCAGCCGTCGCCCACGCTGTCGGGCGGCGAGGCGCAGCGCATCAAGCTGGTGACCGAGCTGTCCAAGGCCCGCCTGACCAACGGCCTGATCAAGACCGGCCGCGCCTCGCGCATCCCGCACACGCTGTACGTGCTGGACGAGCCGACGGTGGGGCTGTCGATGGCCGACGTCGAAAAGCTGATCCACGTGCTGCACCGCCTGGTCGAAGCCGGCAACACGGTGGTGGTGATCGAACACAACCTGGACGTCATCGCCGAAGCCGACTGGCTGCTGGACCTGGGCCCCGAAGGCGGCACGGGCGGCGGGCAACTGGTGGGCGAAGGCTCGCCCGAGCACGTGATGACGCTGGCCGATCATTCCCACACCGGCCGGGTCCTGACGGAGTTCCTTGCGCAACAACAGCGGTAACGCACCATGGATTGCCGTTTTGAAGACCGGCTTGCCGGTCGCGCGCTGCGCCTCGACGGGTTTTGCGACCGGATCGAGGCGCGCGCCGCGGCCGAGGTCGCCCCGGCGCTGGCCGCCATCGACGCCGCGCGGCGCGAAGGCCGCTGGATTGCCCTGCTGCTGGACTACGAGCTGGGCGAATGGCTACTGCCCGAGGCCACCCGGCCCGCGCCGGCCGGGCCGTGGACGCCGCCGCGCGATGACGGACGCCCCCGTCTGACTGCGCTGGTGTTCGACCGCAAGATCGACGAAGCGCCATGGGACGCGCCGGACGCCGATGCGCCCACGGCGTCCATCAGCCTGCCCGTACCGCGCATGACCGAGCCCGCCTACGTGCGCCAGATCGACGCCATTCGCGGCCTGATCCGGGACGGCGAGCTGTATCAGGTCAATTTCACGCAGCCGCTCGACGTCGGCTTCCAGGGCGATCCGGCCACGCTGTACCGCCGCATCGCGGCGCGCAATCCGGTCGCGCACGCAGCCTACATCCAGGACGGCGATCGCACGGTGCTGTCGTTTTCGCCCGAGCTGTTCGTGCGGCGCGAGGGCGCCCGGCTGACGACCCGGCCCATGAAAGGCACCGCACCGCGACATGCCGACCCGGCCGAGGACGAACGCCTGGGCCAGGAATTGCTGGCCAGCGACAAGAACCGCGCCGAAAACCTGATGATCGTGGACCTGCTGCGCAACGACCTCGGACGGCTGGCCGAGCCGGGTTCGGTGAAGGTCGACGCGCTGTTTTCGTTGGAGCAATACCCCACGGTCTGGACCATGACGTCCACCGTGTCGGCCACCGCGCCGCACGCCACGCTGTCGGACGTGCTGCAAGCCCTCTTTCCCTGCGGGTCGATCACCGGCGCGCCGAAAGTCGCGGCCATGCGCCGCATCCGCCAGATGGAAACCGCCCCGCGCGGTCTGTATTGCGGCAGCATCGGCTGGCTGGCCCCGGATGGCGACTTCTCGCTCAACGTCGCGATCCGCACGCTGGTCCTGGACCGGCGGGGCCACGGCGTCTACAGCGTCGGCGGCGGCATCGTCTACGATTCGGACCCGGCCGGCGAATGGCAGGAATGCCACTGGAAGGCCCGCATCCTGCGCGCCTGACGGCGCAAACCCCACGGCCGGTAGTAGCATAGAGCGCGGCCCGCGCAGCCCGGCCTGGCGCGGCCCCACTCAGCCGGCCCCGCGCCTTATTCCAGGAGAGTCCCATGCAACCTGAATTGATCGAGACCATCCTGGTTGAAGCCTCGGGCAACGTGCCGCTGCTGGCGCGCCACCTCCACCGCCTCGAAGCGTCATGCAAGGCCCTGGGCTATGTCTGGGGCGGCCGCGATGTCGAAGGCGACATCCTCGTCGCCGTCATGTCCCTGGGCTCCGCCGGTCCCCACCGCCTGCGCCTCCTGGTCGCGCGCGACGGCAGCCGTCACATCCAGACCGCCGTCCTGCCCCCCTTGCCCGCGCACCAGGAAGTCATGCTGGCGCCCGAGGCGCTGCGGTCTTCCGAACCGCTGCTGCGCTACAAGACCACGCACCGCCCCTGGTACACCAAGACGATCGAATGGCTGCCCTCGCATCCGCACATCTTCGATCTGGTCTACCTGAACGAACGCGGCGAACTCTGCGAAGGCAGCCGCAGCAACGTCTATCTGCGCCTGGGCGACGTCTGGTACACCCCGCCCGTGGACAGCGGCTGCCTGCCGGGCGTGCAGCGCGCGCAACTGCTCGACGACGGCAAGGCGAAGGAACGCGTCCTGACGTTGGCGGACCTGCATGCAGCCGACGAAATCCGGTTGTCGAATGCGCTGCGCGGATGGTTCACGGTGACATTCCGCGACGCCTGACATCTGCTCGGGGCGAACGCGCATTGCAAAAGCCGCGCCGCTGAAGAATAATTGCGACTGATTCTTATTGGCATCATGTCAGCGGCTTCATCGTGTCTTCCTCCCGCCCCGGGGCGCCCGCCTGCATCGAATCCCTGTATTGCGACCACCACGGCTGGCTGCAGGAATGGTTGCGGCGCCGCCTGGGCAACACCTTCGACGCCGCCGACATCGCGCACGACACGTTCGTGCGCCTGTTCCGCAACCAGGAACCCATCCGCGAGCCGCGCGCGTTCCTGACCACCATCGCCCACGGCCTGGTCGTCAACCACTGGCGGCGGCAGGATCTGGAACGCGCCTACCGTGACACGCTGGCCACCGTCGCCGACACGCTCCATCCCTCGCCTGAAGACCGCGCGCTGCTGATGGACGCGCTGTCCGAACTGGACGCCCTGCTGAACCAGCTCAATCCCAAGGCCCGCACGGCCTTTCTGCTGGCGCACCTGGAAGGCCTGGGCTACGTCGAGATCGCCGAGCGTCTGGCGGTGTCCGAGCGCATGGTCAAGAAGTACATGGCGCAGGCGATGCTGCACTGCCTGACTTTCAGCCTGGCGGCCACCGCACCATGACGCCCGCCCCCAGCGCGCCCAGCTTCAAGGTGCTGCAAGAGGCCGCCGAGTGGTTCGCCGTGCTGCGCGCCCCCGCGGTGCCGCCCGGCGAGCGCCAGCGCTGGCGCCAGTGGCATGACGCCGATCCCATGCATCAGGCCGCCTGGCACCGCGTGGAGGCCATCAGCGGCAAGTTCGACGACCTGCCGGGCGTGGACAAGCCCACCGCGCATCGCATGCTGGACGCCGCCGCGGCAAAACGCTCGCAGCGCCGCAGCGCCCTGAAGATGCTGACGCTGCTCTGCGGCACCGGCTTGGGCGTCTGGACCGCGTCCCAGACCACGCCTTGGCGCGCCTGGACCGCAGCCCATCACACCAGCGTGGGCGAACGCCGCCAGATCCAGTTGGCCGACGGCGGCACCTTGTGGCTCAACACCGGCAGCGCGGTCGACGTGGACTACGGACCGCAGTTGCGTCGCGTGGTGCTGGTGGCCGGAGAGATCCTGGTCAGCACCGCGCCGGACACGCAGTCGCCCGCGCGGCCCTTCGTGGTCGACACCGCCGAGGCGCGGCTGCGCGCGCTCGGCACGCGCTACGCGGTCTACCAGGAGGACGACGCCAGCCGGGTCGCCGTCTTCGAGGGCGCGGTGGAAGTGCGCCCCAAAGCCGCCGGCGCCGCGACCCTGATCGTGCACGCCGGCCAGCAGTCCCGCGTCACCCGGGCGGCCGCCGCGCCCCCCGAGCCCGCCGAACCGGCGCGCGAATCCTGGTCGCGCGGTCTGCTGATCGCCGAGAACATGCGCCTGGCGGACTTCATCGCCGAGCTGTCCCGCTACCGGCGCGGCTATCTGGCCTGTGCGCCGGAGGTGGCCGACCTGCGCATCGTCGGCGCCTATGCGCTGCCGGACACGGACCGGGTGCTGAGCGCGCTGGCCGCCACGCTGCCCGTGCGCATCCAGGCGCCGATGCCGTGGTGGGTGACGGTGGTGCCGCGCTGACGCCACGCGTTGCAAAAAGATTTCAGGACCGAGGTTCCCTTTTCGGATGCCACGTTTGGCATACGGGGTGAAGACCCTCTTCTTTCCCCCACGAAAGGCTTTCCATGCACTCCTCGTCCCTTACCCGCCGCACCGCGCTGTCGCTGGCGATTTCCGCGGCCCTCCTGGGCATTGCCGTCTCCACGATTTCGCCCGTGCACGCGCAGTCCGCGCCGGCCGCCTCGGCCAGCCGCGACTTCGACATCGCGCCCGGCGCGCTGAGCCGCGTCATCACCCAGTTCGCGGCGCAGGCCGGCATCCAGGTGTCCGTCGACGCCGCCATGACAGCCGGCCGCGACAGCCCCGGCCTGCGGGGCCGCCATTCCGTGGCGAGCGGCTTTGGCACCCTGCTCGCCGGCACCGGCCTCGAGGCAGTCCACCGGGGCGGCGGCGAGTACACCCTGCGGCCCAGCCCCGCAGCGCCGGGGGTGGTGACGCTGCCCGGTGTCACGGTGACCGGCTCCACCAACGCCGCCCTGCAGCAGGACGGCTTGGCCAGCGACGGCTACCGCGCCTCGCTCGTGCAGTCGGTCGGCGCCCTAGGCGGCATGGACCTGCAGCGCGCGCCCTTCGCCATCAACGTCGTGCCGCGCGAACTGCTGCAGAACGTGCAGGCGCAGTCACCCGACGACGTCTACAAGATCAGCCCATCCGCCATGACGCAGACGCCCCAGATCAGCGGCTGGGCGCCCATGGTGAAGATCCGAGGTTTCAACAGCTACGATCGCGCCGAAGAAGGCCTGCGCCGCTCCTTCGGCTTCGCGGCATCCATCGAAGACAAGGAACGCGTCGAGATCCTGAGCGGCCTGTCGGGCTTCCTGTTCGGCGCGGCCTCGCCCGGCGGGATGGTGAACTACGTCTACAAGCGCCCCACGCAGGAGCGCCTGAACAGCGTCACCGTCGGCAACTACGGCGGCGGCCAGTACTACGTGCACGGCGACTTCGGCGGCCCGGTCGACAGCAACGGCAAGGTCGGCTACCGCGTCAACCTGGTGCGCCAGGACGGCGACACCGCCGTCGACGATCAGAAGATCGACCGCAGCCTGGCCAGCGCCGCGTTTGACTTCAACATCACCGACCGCTTCAAGCTGGAGCTGGGCGCGTCTTACGGCGATTACAAGATGGACGCGCCCAACTCGTACTGGTTCTTCCGCGACGGCGTGTCCCGCCCCACGCTGGACACGAAGAAGAACTGGAGCCAGCCGTGGGTCCGCGACGAAACCGAAACGCGCAAGTGGATGGCCCGGGCCACATATGAGGCCAGCGATCACCTGACGGTGCGCGTGGCCCACCTGCGCGAATACCAGGACCGGCCGGTGCAGTACCACACGATGAATTCCGTGCGCTCCGCCGGCGAATACTTCCAGCTGCGCCAGAAGGTCGGCCCCACGCGCACGGAATCCGAGGCATGGCAGGCGCTGGCCGACATCTCGTTCGCCACGGGTCCGGTCGATCACAAGATCACCATGGGGTACTACGGCTACACCGACCGGCAATGGCAGAACACGTGGTTCCCCAGCACCGGCTACCAGGGCCCGTACAGCCTGGATTCGCCCACGCACGTGCCGGAACCGGACTGGGCCACGACGCCGGCCAAGTCGATGTACTTCTCCAGCCGCATCCGCAACGACAACTTCATGATCGGCGACCTGGTGCGCTTCAACGATCAATGGTCCGCGCTGGTCGGCATCAACCGCAGCACCATCCAGACGACCGACCGCAACGCCGACGGCAGCCTCAGCCAGCCCGACTATGACCGCGGCAGAAACTCGCCCAACGCGTCGCTGATCTTCACGCCCGTGCCGTGGATGACGGCCTACGCCACCTACATCGAAGGTCTGGAGCAAGGCGGCGTGGCGCCCGAAGACGCCGCGAATGCGCTGCAGGTCATGGCGCCGATGCGCAGCAAGCAGAAGGAATTGGGCCTGAAGGCCGAAGTCGGCGGCGTGCTTGTGAGCGGCGCACTGTTCGACATCGAGAAGGCCTACGAATACACCAACGATTCCAACGTCTACGGCCAGGACGGCGTACAGCGCCACCGCGGCGCGGAGGTCTCGGCCATCGGGAAGGTCACGCCCGCATGGACGGTCGTGGGCGGCGCCACCTGGCTGCATGCCCGCGTCGAAGGCGGCGCCAACGACGGCAAGGATCCCTTGAACGTGCCCAAGTTCATGGCCAAGCTCTACTCCGAATACGCCCTGCCCTTCGCGCCCGGCCTCAGCGTCACGGGCGGCGTCTACCACGTCGGCAAGCAATGGTCCTCCGCCACCAACGTCAGCCGCCTGCCGTCCTACACCACGTTCGACGTCGGTCTGCGCTATGCGGCCCAGGTCTCGGGCCGGCCGCTGACGCTGCGCCTGAACGTCAACAACGTCACCGGCCGCGATTATTGGCTGAACAGCTATTACCTCGGCAGTCCGCGCAGCGTCGCGCTGTCGGCGCAGATGCAGTTCTGAAGACGCGAACTCAATCCGCAAACACGTCCACCACCACCTGACGAAGCCACTGGTTGGCGGCTTCGCGGTGGTTGCGGGCGTGCCAGAACACGTTGATGACCGACTCCGGAATCTTCACCGGACAGGGCGCGGCGGCCAGGCCGAACGGGCCGCACGCGCAGTCGGCAAAGCGCTGCGGCACCACCGCGATCATGTCGGTGGCCTGCAGCACCGGCCCCACCGCCATGAAGTGCGGCACCGTCAGCCGCAGCCGGCGGCGGATGCCCGCACGCGCGATCACCTCGTCCACCACGCCGTGGCCCGTGCCCTCGGACACGATCGCCACGTGTTCGGCCGCGCGAAACTGCCTGGCCGACACGCCCGAGCGCGCCAGCGGATGGTCCTGCCGGAAGATGCACACATAGGGCTGGCGAAACAGCCGGCGCTGAAAGAACCCGCCTTTCAACCCCGGCAGAAAGCCCATGGCCAGATCCATGCGGCCCCGCTCCATTTCGTCGCGCACGTCGATCGACGTCGTGCGCACCGTGCGGATGGTCACGCCCGGCGCCACCTGATCCAGCGCCCGCATCAGGCGTGGCAGAAAGTAGGTCTCTCCCACGTCGTTCACCCCGATCACAAACGACCGCTCGCTGCGCGCCGGATCGAACGCCACGCGCGCGTTCAGCGTGCCTTGCAGCGCGGAAAGCGCATCGGCGATCGGCTGAGCCAGGCTCTCGGCATACGGCGTCGGCACCATGCCGCGCGAGGTCCGCAGGAACAACTCGTCGCCCAGCAGCTTGCGCAGCCGGCTCAGCGCATTGCTGACGCCCGGCTGCGAAATCCCCAGGCTTTCCGCCGCCGCCGACACCCGGCCATGCTTGTGCAATTCATTGAAGACGACGAGCAGATTCAGATCCACGTCTTTCAGGTTCATGCGGCTGTCTCCACCAATATTGATTCTGGTGATTTATGTAATAAGCCAGATTCTATTTATTAATTTGGCGCCCTGCCCGAAGATGCGGAAAAACTGCCTGCGCCCATGCCGCGCAAGGCGCTGCCCGGCCGCCATGCGGCCAGCTGAAAAATGGAGACAAATCATGCGCGTCCGCACGCATCGCATCGCCACGTCCTGTAGCTGGGGCCGTCCATGAACGCCCCCGAACACCCCGTCCAATTCGTCCCGCCCTGGCAAGGCGACGGTTCCCATCGCATCCCGTTCGGCGTCTACACCGACGCCGCGCTGCACCAGCGGGAACTGGAGCGCTTCTTCTACCAAGGCCACTGGAGCTACGTCGGCCTCGAGGCCGAAATCCCGAATCCCGGCGACTTCAAACGCACGGTCGTGGGCGAGCGGTCCGTCATCCTGCTGCGCGACAACGATGGCGAAGTGCGCGTCGTGGAAAACGTCTGCGCCCATCGCGGCGTGCAGTTCTGCCGCGAACGCGCCGGCAACCGTACTGAGTTCGTCTGTCCGTACCATCAGTGGAATTACGACCTGCAGGGCAACCTGATCGGCGTGCCCTTCCGCCGCGGGGTCAAGCAGGACGGCAAGGTCAACGGCGGCATGCCGCCCGACTTCAAGCCCGAGGACCACGGCCTGACAAAACTGGCGGTCGCCTGCCGCAACGGCGTCGTCTTTGCGTCCTTCGACCACGACGTCGAGCCGCTCGAAGACTACCTGGGCCCCGACATCGCGCATTACTTCGACCGCGTCTTCGACGGCCGCGAACTGGTGATCCACGGCTACAGCCGCCAGCGCATTCCCGGCAACTGGAAGCTGATGCAGGAGAACATCAAAGACCCCTATCACCCCGGCCTCCTGCACACCTGGTTCGTCACCTTCGGCCTATGGCGCGCGGACAACCGGTCCGAACTGAAAATGGACCGCCACTTCCGCCACGCCGCCATGATCTCCACACGCGGCCAGGGCGGCAAAAGCACTGTTACCAGCGGCGTGTCCAGCTTCAAGGAACAGATGTCGCTGAACGACGACCGCTTTCTGGACATCGTGCAGGAACCCTGGTGGAACGGCCCCACCGCCGTGCTCATGACCCTGTTCCCCAGCGTCATCATCCAGCAGCAGGTGAACTCGCTGTCTACCCGCCACATCCAGCCCGTCGGCCACGACGCCTTCGACTTCGTCTGGACCCACTTCGGCTTTGCCGACGACACCCCCGAAATGACCCAGCGCCGCCTGCGCCAGGCCAACCTCTTCGGCCCCGCCGGCTTCGTGTCCGCCGACGACGGCGAAGTCATCGAATTCTCGCAATCCGGCTTCGAACAAAAGCCCTGGCACCGCAGCGTCGCCGAACTCGGCGGAAAAACCGCCGAAAACACCGATCACATGGTCACCGAAACGCTGATACGCGGCATGTACGCGTACTGGCGCCGCGTGATGGAGGCGTGACATGCTGGACTTTCCGCGCTACTACCAACTCACCCGCCTGTACACCGACTACGCCGCCGCCCTGGACGCCGGCGAATGGGAAAAGTGGCCCGACTTCTTCACGGAAGACTGCATCTACAAAGTGCTGCCGCGCGAAAACTACGAACGCGGATTTCCGCTGGCGACCATGGCGTTCGAGAGCCGCGGCATGCTCAAGGACCGCATCTACGGCGCCACCGAAACCATCTTCCATGACCCCTACTACCAACGCCACGTCGTCGGCGCCCCGCGCGTGCTGCTGGCGCAGGACGACCGCATCGAGTCCGAAGCCAACTACGCCATCTTCCGCACCAAGCCCAGCCAGCTCACCACCGTCTTCAACGTAGGCCGCTACCTCGACGTGATCCGCCAGACCCCCGACGGTCTCAAATTCGAATCGCGGCTGTGCATCTTCGACAGCGAGCTGATCCCCAACTCGCTGATCTATCCCATCTGACCCGGAGACGAACAATGACTGTGCAATGGACAAAGGCGATTGAACGCGATGAAGTCCCCGAAGAAGACGTCATCGCCGTAGAGGCAGGCGGAAAAGAAATCGCGCTATACGGCGTCGAAGGCCAGGTCTACGCCACCGACAACCTCTGTACGCACGGCAATGCCAGGCTGTGCGACGGCTTCCTGACCGGCCACGAAATCGAATGCCCGCTGCACCAGGGCCGCTTCGACGTGCGCGACGGCCGCGCGCTGTGCTCGCCACTGCGGGAGAACATCGCGACCTATCCGGTGCGTATTGAGGATGGCGTCGTGTTCGTGGCGCTTTGATTTACTGACGCTGGGCACGGCGACCACAAGACGCCAGTCCGTTGACGCACCGCAGCGCTCAGAAATTGAGGCGCCGCCGCCCCGGCGGCCCTCAAACCGCCAGCCGCAACGCCTCGTTCGCCGCCGCCATGCCCATGGCAGCCGTCACGGTAACCACCGACCCATAGCCCGCGCACGACAAGCCCTGCGGCGCCAGGTTCAGACCCGACGCGCCCATATCATCTTCACCTTCAAGCGGCCTGGTCCACGCATCCGGCAAAACGGCCGGCTGGTCAAACCACAACGCATGCACGCCCATCTTCGGCACCCGCTTGAGCGCCTTGCCGTTCTTGTCCGACGCCCGCGGAAACCCATGCTCGCGCCGCAACTTGTTGCGCAGCTTGGACAGCAACGCATCATTGACCGCCCCCGACAGATCCCCCGCCCGCAACGCCAACGGATCCGTCTTCCCACCCGCGCCGCCACAAAGGAGCATCGGCACCCCAAGCGCACGCGCATGCAGAATCATCGCGATCTTCGCGGCCGCCTGATCGGTGCAGTCGATGATGACCGTATAAGGCCCCGGCAACACCTCGCCCACGTTCTCCGGCGACACAAAGTCATCCACCCGCGTGATCCGGCATTCCGGATTGATCGCCAACACCCGCTCAGCCATCGCATCCACCTTGGACTGCCCCAGCGTCGAACTCAACGCATGGATCTGCCGATTGACGTTGGACTCGGCAATGTGATCCAGATCGATCAACGTCAACGCCCCCACCCCGCACCGCGCCAGCGCCTCGACGGTCCACGACCCCACGCCGCCCAGGCCGGCGACGGCAACGTGGGCATTGCGGATGCGGGAGGGCGCGTCAGGACCATAAAGGCGCGACAGCGCGCCGAAACGACGGTCGAGATCGGCGGGTTCGGGAATGAGTTCGGGCGAGTTCATGGAGCGCATTTTATGGCAGCGGCCGCCAGCCTACCCGCCCAAGTCACGCGGACAAGGTGTCTGACACCCTGCGGAGACTGCAGTCATGCCGCGGATGTGCCTCAAGGGTGTCAGACACCGGCGCACTTTTCGCCGCCAGTCCAGATCCCAGAGGAACCCACAGACAGGCTGTCAGAAACGGACGGTACCGCCGCCCACCGCAAGCGCGAAGCGTCATCCTCCGACGCAAGAAACCGCGTAAGCGCCCGGAGGCCGCCCGCGCGGCCAACCGGGCGCGGGCCCCGCAAGACGCGGCAAACCCGCGCAAGCGCAGCCAAGAACCTTAAGAACTCAACCCGCCCCAGCGCCCGCCAAGCTGAAACCACCCGAGCCCGGCGTGG
>NZ_JCAXDP010000026.1:0-232 GCF_059759315.1 Achromobacter sp. GQ309 | reverse complement strand
GACCAAGAATACGAAACAAATACAGAGATTAAACTGAAGAGTTTGATCCTGGCTCAGATTGAACGCTAGCGGGATGCCTTACACATGCAAGTCGAACGGCAGCACGGACTTCGGTCTGGTGGCGAGTGGCGAACGGGTGAGTAATGTATCGGAACGTGCCTAGTAGCGGGGGATAACTACGCGAAAGCGTAGCTAATACCGCATACGCCCTACGGGGGAAAGCAGGGGATCG
>NZ_JCAXDP010000025.1:0-350 GCF_059759315.1 Achromobacter sp. GQ309 | reverse complement strand
GACGCCGAGCTGCTCGAGCTGGTGGAAATGGAAGTTCGCGAACTGCTGTCCAAGTACGACTTCCCGGGCGACGACACCCCGATCGTCAAGGGTTCGGCCAAGCTGGCGCTGGAAGGCGACAAGGGCGAACTGGGCGAACAGGCCATCCTGTCGCTGGCTGCTGCGCTGGATTCGTACATCCCGACGCCTGAGCGTGCCATCGACGGCGCGTTCCTGATGCCCGTTGAAGACGTGTTCTCGATCTCGGGTCGCGGCACCGTGGTGACCGGCCGTATCGAACGCGGCATCATCAAGGTCGGCGAAGAAATCGAAATCGTCGGTATCGTTCCGACGGTCAAGACGACCTGCAC
>NZ_JCAXDP010000024.1:0-400 GCF_059759315.1 Achromobacter sp. GQ309 | reverse complement strand
AATCCAAGGGTTTCTGCTCGAGCAGTACGGCACGGAGGTCTCGCCGGAGTTCGTCAGCTCGGTGACCGACGCGGTGATGGACGAGGTCACGGCCTGGCAAACGCGGCCTCTGGAGACGATGTATCCGGTGGTGTTCTTCGACGCGCTGCGGGTCAAGATCCGTGAGGACGGCGTGGTGCGCAACAAGGCCGTTTACTTGGCGCTGGCGGTGTTGCCAGACGGCACGCGCGACATCCTGGGCCTGTGGATCGAGCAGACCGAAGGCGCCAAGTTCTGGATGAAGGTGTTCAACGAGCTCAAGACCCGCGGCACGCAGGACATCCTGATCGCTGTCACTGACGGTCTGAAAGGCATGGAGCAGGCGCTGAACGCGGTGTTCCCGGCCACGACGCTGCAGACT
>NZ_JCAXDP010000023.1:0-400 GCF_059759315.1 Achromobacter sp. GQ309 | reverse complement strand
GATCCAAGGGTTTCTGCTCGAGCAGTACGGCACGGAAGTCTCGCCGGAGTTCGTCAGCTCGGTGACCGACGCGGTGATGGACGAGGTCACGGCCTGGCAAACGCGGCCTCTGGAGACGATGTATCCGGTGGTGTTCTTCGACGCGCTGCGGGTCAAGATCCGCGAGGACGGCGTGGTGCGCAACAAGGCCGTGTACTTGGCGCTGGCGGTGTTGCCGGACGGCACGCGCGACATCCTGGGCCTGTGGATCGAGCAGACCGAGGGCGCCAAGTTCTGGATGAAGGTGTTCAACGAGCTCAAGACCCGCGGCACGCAGGACATCCTGATCGCTGTCACTGACGGTCTAAAGGGCATGGAGCAGGCGCTGAACGCGGTGTTCCCGGCCACAACGCTGCAGACA
>NZ_JCAXDP010000022.1:0-414 GCF_059759315.1 Achromobacter sp. GQ309 | reverse complement strand
TTACTTCAGGATCTTGGCGACGACGCCGGCGCCGACGGTACGACCGCCTTCACGGATGGCGAAACGCAGACCTTCTTCCATGGCGATCGGGGCCAGCAGCTTGACGGTCATCGTCACGTTGTCGCCCGGCAGAACCATTTCCTTGTCGGCCGGCAGGTCGATCGTGCCGGTCACGTCCGTCGTGCGGAAGTAGAACTGGGGACGATAGCCGTTGAAGAACGGGGTGTGGCGGCCGCCTTCTTCCTTGGACAGGATGTACACCTCGGACGTGAAGTCCGTGTGCGGGGTGATCGAGCCCGGCTTGGCCAGAACTTGGCCGCGCTGGACGTCTTCACGCTTGGTGCCGCGCAGCAGGATGCCCACGTTGTCGCCGGCTTGACCTTGGTCCAGCAGCTTGCGGAACATTTCCACGCC
>NZ_JCAXDP010000021.1:0-421 GCF_059759315.1 Achromobacter sp. GQ309 | reverse complement strand
GCAAACCCCCACAGGTAAGCCTGTGGGGGTTTGTTTTTAGTGAGAACCTATGTTCCATGTCTGCTGAAACGGAGATTCTCCAGCTCGGCGACAGTGCAGAACAGAGTGCAAGTCAGGCAGAAGCCGGTTGCATTCACTGCAAAAATGGTGATATAGTTTCGGGCTTGGCTGCTACCGAAAAATCTAGGGTTTACCCTGACGTTTCGATAGCTGCTAGGGCAGGGCAAAAGTCCTGGCGAGACCTGAAGAGGTCGCAGCAAGAAAGCAAAGCAAAATGCGAAGCTGACTTGACAAGCGATAAAAACTTCTTCATAATCTCGTTTCTCTGCTGCAACGACGGCGACGACGCGAAAGCGAAGTTGGCCGAAGTTGAAGGCAGAAACCAGTAGTACAGAATTTAGCAGTACCGCTCTTTAACAAC
>NZ_JCAXDP010000020.1:0-424 GCF_059759315.1 Achromobacter sp. GQ309 | reverse complement strand
CGGTTAGGCTAACTACTTCTGGTAAAACCCACTCCCATGGTGTGACGGGCGGTGTGTACAAGACCCGGGAACGTATTCACCGCGACATGCTGATCCGCGATTACTAGCGATTCCGACTTCACGCAGTCGAGTTGCAGACTGCGATCCGGACTACGATCGGGTTTCTGGGATTGGCTCCCCCTCGCGGGTTGGCGACCCTCTGTCCCGACCATTGTATGACGTGTGAAGCCCTACCCATAAGGGCCATGAGGACTTGACGTCATCCCCACCTTCCTCCGGTTTGTCACCGGCAGTCTCATTAGAGTGCCCTTTCGTAGCAACTAATGACAAGGGTTGCGCTCGTTGCGGGACTTAACCCAACATCTCACGACACGAGCTGACGACAGCCATGCAGCACCTGTGTTCCGGTTCTCTTGCGAGCACT